>CAZMXG010000028.1:0-55499 GCA_964570175.1 uncultured Heliomicrobium sp.
GGTGGTTCTGAGCGCATGTCAAACCGCGCTGGGAAAACAAATCAAAGGCGAAGGTTTGGTCGGATTGACGCGCGGATTTATGTATGCGGGGACTCCGCGCATCGTGGCCAGCCTGTGGCAAGTCAACGATCTGGCGACGGCGGAACTAATGAAGCTGTTTTATCGCGACATGCTGAAAGACGGCCAACGGCCAGCGGCGGCACTGCGTTCCGCGCAGCTTGAACTGATGAAGCAGCGGCGCTGGGCTTCGCCATATTTCTGGGCAGCTTTTGTGCTGCAAGGGGAATGGCAATAACAAACTCATTTTCCTGGTTGCGCTGGCAAAGGAAAGTTTGAAGAGTGGTTTTGGAGATCCGACCGGGCGCTGAGATGGCTCAATTCTGTAAATTTCTGCAAAAAAATTTACCCCTGCAAGCGCAGAGGAATCAGGAAGACGCAGCGGTATTCCTGTCTTCTGGCCATTCTTGCAACCAGTTCCACACCAAAGAGCCACATCAGATTATCACCCGGCCAGATCACCTTTCCCGTGATTAAGCCCCACGCACAATCACCGGAAATTCGTCATCTTTGAACTATCAGATTGGATGCACTTATGAAGATCAGACTTATTGGAAACACTTTTATTGACTCATAAAAGCCTACCATTTGTCTGAAAGCGGAAATTATAGAAAGAATGGAAGAAGCGACTATCCGTATTACTCGGTATTTTCCCCTACGTGGAACTACTTAGCCTGAAATCCGACCTTTCAGCAGTTCAACGCACAACATTGGGAATTCACAGACCGTCCTTTTGCGCGAGAGCGTATTTCATCAGCGCGTGGCTGCCGCGCAGATTCAGTTTCTGGCAAATATTGGCCCGGTGGGTTTCGACCGTACGGGGACTGATGAAAAGAGCGCTGGCAATATCCTTCGTCGTTTTGTATTCAGCAATCATTTGAAGAACGGTAAGTTCGGTCGGGGTCAGGTTTGTCAATTCCCCGGCCCGTTTTGCCGAATCGCGGGGGTTCAGCAAATAAGACGTCATCGCCGGGCTGACGTACGAGTGTCCAGAAGTGACGGCCCTGACGCCGGCTACAATATCTGCAAGGGCGCTGTCTTTTAGCACGTAACCTTTTGCGCCGACTTTCATAGCCTTGTCCAAAAAACTCCCTTCACGATGGACTGTCAAAAAAATAATTTCGATATCGGGTTCTTTTTCGCGCAGGACGCACGCCACGTTGAACCCATCCATCAGCGGCATATCAATATCCAGCACCGCGACCTGGGGCTTCAGTTGCAGCAACATCTGCAAAGCCTCCTTCCCATCGCCAGCCTCGGCAATAACCGTCAGGTCAGGCGCGCTTTCGATGATCGTTCGCAATCCCTGGCGGACAATTGGATGATCGTCTGCAATCAGAATCTTGATATCAGCCGTCATGGTCGCCTTCCTTTATTGGGAATTTTAGAAACATCACTGTCCCTTGTCCGGGCGAAGATTGGATGATTGCCTTGCCGCCCAGCAGGCGGGCGCGTTGGACAATCCCTTGCAAGCCGAAACCGCCTGGCCCTGACAAGGCCGGATCGGTTTCCACCAGAAAGCCGCGCCCATCGTCCTGGATACGAACTTCAAGGAAGGCCGATTGCTTTCTAACACTCACCTCAACACGCGTTGCCGCCGCGTGCTTGCTGATGTTATTGACGCATTCCTGCACAATTCGAAAGAGGCTGTTTTCCGATTCGGGAGGCAACAATCGGTTGATTTCATCCATTTCGACATGAAGCACCCATTCGTTTGCGTCTGCGGCTGCTCGCAGCAGGTCTTCCAGCGCGCCAGATAAGCCCAGCCTGTCCAATTGCCGTGGCCTGAGGTCGTAAATCACCTCGTGAACCTCGTCTATGGCCTGGGTGGCGGCTTCTGCAATCTCGCGCAACTGTTCCAGCGCGCGGTCCTGATCACTGGGCACGTTCAGGCTGCTCAAGGCGCGATTTTTAATGATGACAAGGCTCTGGCTTAACCCGTCATGCAATTCAGCGGCGATACGCTGCCGCTCTCGTTCCTGCGATTCAATCAACTTGCGCGCAAAGGCTTCCTGCAGCCGATTACGGCGGTTCAGCGTGGCGACGCGCCCTCGATAAACCAACCACGACAAAGCCATAAAGCTCAGTCCAACCAGGGATAGAAACCAATATGTGTACCAGAATGGCGGGCTGACAGTAATGACCCAACCCGCAGGCTCCACGCTCGAGATACCGTCAGGGCTGATGGCCACCACTTTGAATTCATATTTTCCGGACGGCGGATGCGGGTAATAAGCGACGCGGCGCGTTCCTGCGTCAACCCAATCATTATCCAGACCGATCAGTTTGTAGCGAAAGTGCACCTGTTCAGGTTTCCCAAAACTCAAACCGGTGTAATGGATTTCCAGTTGTTCTTCGCTGGATTTCATGACCAACGGCTGACTGATATTTTTAGGCTCCCCATCTAAAGATGCCTTTTCAATCATTACCGGTGGCGGCTCTATATTGTTCAGGGACGGATCAAGAATGGCCACGCCTTCAATGGTTGGAAACCACAACCGCCCATCCTGCATCTGCCAACCAGCAGGCTGATTCCCGCCATTGCCTTCACTGGGTGTCATCCCATCCACCGCATCATGAACAACGCAGAAAATGGTTTTGCTTCGGCCGGCAATAAAATCATTCAACTGTTGCCGGCTGGCGCGGAAAACGCCACGGTTTCCCAGCATCCAAAACTGGTCGTCACCATCCACCAAAATACGCGAAACAAAATCGTCATGCAGGCCATGTTTGGTGGTGATTGCCGACATATGCCCATCTTTTAACCGATTCAGGCCGCCGCCATAAGTTCCAATCCACAACGCCCCGTCCTCGTCTTCATAGATTTCACGCACGTAACCATTGGATAGCGATTCGCGGGTAGTGAAGTTGGTAAAGGTGCCATCTTTGAACCGGCTCATGCCGTCGGTCGTGCCGACCCAAAGCGCTCCCGCCCGATCTTCCATCATGAAAACCACCTGGTTGTGAACCAACCCATTTTCTTGCCGATACAGTTTGACGATCTGGCCATCGCGAAACTGTGCCAGCCCATTTTCAGTTCCAAGCCACATTTGACTATTTCGGTCTTCGAGGATTGAGCTAACGCGTCGAACCCCTGCCAACCCGTATTCTGTCCACACGCCATCCCGAAATCTTGCGATTCCTTTATTCTTGCCCACCCAAACATCACCCGCTTTGTCCACATATAAAGCCGCAACATCCCATTTCCCCGCGCAAGCCAGCTTGTTATTGGAATTTGCGGAAGCAATTTCCTTGAGAGTTGATCGGCAAAGTCCTTTTCCGGTTCCCACCCAGACATTTCCCTTTCTGTCTTCTATGACGGCGGTAATTCCTGGCACAGACAATCCATCCGCCTTGGTCAGCATGGTCACGCGCCGTTTGCGTATGCGAATCAATCCGCCACCACTTGTGCCTACCCAGAGATTTCCCTCGCGATCTTCCAGCAAGGAATGGATGTGATAACCGGGAACCTCTTGCAGTCTGGCGCTGTCAGTCAGTCCATCTTTATAGCTAGAGATTTGATCGCTCCGGTACCCAAACCAAAGGTTTCCCGTTTTTCCCGGGGCCAATCTGCCAACCAGGGCAGGCACATCTGTCCTCCTATAACTCATCATCAGGCGATGATTGAAAAACCTGCTCAATCCATTTGATCCCAGCACCCACAAACCGCCATCCGGATGCGGGTAAATCGCCTGGATTCGAAAATCAGGGTCTTCCGAGATGCCTTTACTGGTTCTGAGGCTTCCATTTTGAATCCCCGCAAGCCGTCTCTCAGTGCTTAGCCATAAATTGCCGTCTTTATCCTCACAAATGGAGTTTACTTCTTCGGCTGACAGCAACTCCGCTCCGGGAAAGATTTCGGCTTTTGCCGACACAGCAGGGTTGATACGAATCAATTGTCCCTCATTGCCACCAGCCCAAATCATTCCGGTTCTGTCTTTGTAAAAAGTTCGAATTGATCTGCCCCGGCCAAAATCAGGTCTGGCATGGGATGTGAATCGGCCGTCCCGGAAACTGACGATCTCGCCTGCTTCTGTGCCGATCCACAACACGCCAGTATTGTCTTCGTATAGCGCCAAAATGCGGTTGCTTGTCAGCGCAGGAGTATTGGCGGAGTTAAAGATGGTGAACTTGATGCCGTCAAACCGTGCCAACCCGCCGAAGGTGCCCACCCATAAATAGCCATCCCTGGTTTGAGCCAGGGCCATGACCGAGTTCTGTGGCAACCCTTCTTCAGACGTCCAGCGGGTTAGCAGGAATTTTTGATCCGCAGTTTGCTGGGCTTGGCTGGCTGGAACCGGTCCCCTCCCAACGGCCGTACATACACAAACCAGCACCACCCCAAGCAGGGCAGATGTTCTGACACCCATAGATTTTGATTAAAGGGGACACTGGCGAAACCAGCGAAGATTGTTGTGGTTCGCCCTTTTTTGAATACTGATGATTTCTATTACGGCATTACAAACTCTGGCTAAAAATCGTTGAATTGGAATTTTTCACAACCGCAACTCTTTAGCGCAGTCTTACTACGTGAATTCCGACGCCGCTGCAAGTCAAATTTGATCAAGGATAATTTTGGCGATGGTCAAATAAATCAATAACCCCGTTGCATCCACAAGCGTTGTGATTAGCGGAGCAGAAAGTACAGCCGGGTCAACTCCAAATCGGTGGGCAGCAATGGGCACAATGGAACCCACTGTCGTTGACCAAACGCAAATCACCAGAATCGTCGTCGAAATCGTCACTGCCAAATGCCAATCGTGCGTTACCCAGTATGCCTGTCCGAACGCGACAAATCCGATTAATACCCCAACCAGCAAACCTGTAGTGGATTCGCGCAACGCGACTCGCCAGGCGTGTTTCACGCCGATTTCGCCCAGCGACAGGCTGCGAATGACTGTCATCACGGTTTGTGCTCCGGCATTGCCGCCCGTGCCGATCAGCAAGGGAACGAAAAAGTTCAGCGCAACAACAGTAGCCAGTTCACTTTCAAAACTGTGCAACACTTTGCTGGTCAAGGTTCCAGCCACGAAAAGAAACAGCAACCAACCGATACGCTTTCTGACCACGCGCAAGATCGGATTGTCGAAATAGGGTTTGTCGAGCGCGCCCGCTTCGACGCCGGCCATTTTCAAAATGTCTTCGGTTTGCTCTTCGATCATGACGTCAATCACATCGTCCACCGTGACGAAACCGACGACAGAGTTGTTGTCATCCAACACCGGCACAGCCAGCAAATTGTATTTGGCGATTTTCTGGGCAACTGATTCCTGATCGTCGTCGGCGTGAACGGTAACAGGTTTTCGGCGCATGGCTTTGGTGACGGGAAGATCTATTTCCGCCATCACCAGATCGCGCAAGCTGATCGAGCCAAGCAATTGCTGGCTTTCAGGATCGAGCACATAACAGGCGTAAATGGATTCTTTTTCGCGCGCAACGGAACGAATATGCCGTAGCGCATCGCCTACGTTCATGGCCGGATCGAGCCGGACAAATTCGGTGGTCATAATTCCACCGGCAGTGTGGTCTGCGTAACTGAGCAGATGTTCCAGTTCGGTTTTGACTTCGTTGCTGACCTTTGCCAGAACGCGGCGGCGTTCGGTCAAGCCCATTTGTTGAATGATGTCGGTGCGTTCGTCGGCTGAGAGTCCTTCCAGAATCAAGGCGGCGCGCGTCGGATCGAGCTTTTCCAGAACAGCGCCACGACGGGTCATTGTCGGCTGATCGAACAGTTCAATTGTCCGCGCCACAGGCAGCATCAGCATGACCGTCGCGGCTTCGATCAGCTTCAACTGATTCAACAGTTCCACCAAATCTTCGGGCGGAAGATCGGCGACCTGCTCGCTGATGCCGACAAAGCTTTCGTCAAGGCGGAGATTGATCCTCTCTCGAAGTTGTTCTACTGTCGCCATCCATCTTTACCTCCGATCCTCCCACGTTTGCTTTAACGAATTCATCAAATCCACGAAGCGCAAATCGCAGCGCAAATTGTCGAAACGGTTGTTGTCGGCAAACAGCGGATAATTTTCATTGCCCAGGGAAACGGCCTTTTTGATCCATTCAACCGCCTTATCGCGCTGATTTTCCATCGCATAAAACGAGGCCAGCCAGACAGACACGTCGTGATCGGCAGCGGCAGTTTCCCTGACCTGATCGGTGATCAGCGCGCGCGCTTCTTCGTGTTTCCCGCGCGCACTCAGACACCACGCCAGCACAATCTGCAACGGGTCGAAATGCGGATTTTGGCGCAACACTTCTTCAGCCAATGTCTGGCAACGATCCACATCACCCTGATTGAAGTACGTAATGGCCAGAAACGTTTTGATCAGCGGATGATCCGGTTCGACAGCACGCCCCTTTTCCAGTTCAGCAATAGCCCGGTCGAATTCGTGACGGTACATGTAAATCCGGCCACGGTTATAACTGGCAATGACCACGTCGCGGGGACTAAGTTCCAGCAGTTTGTCATACTGTTTCAGCGCACGGTCGTACAGCCCATTCAGGCGATAAAGCATTCCCGCGATAATGAAGACCGTGGGATCGTGCGGAGCTTCGCGGCGCGCATCGGCCAGCGTCGCCAGGGCTTTTTCCTTCTCGCCTTTATTCAGGTAAACGTACACCATCTGCAACCGGGCACCGGCAATTTTCGGATCTAGTTCCAGCGCGCGCGTCAGCGAGGCTTCAGCTTTGTCAAAGTAAAACTGCCCGCCATACCCTTGGCCGTGATGAACCAGACAGCGGCCCAGCGTGTAATGCGCGCGGGCAAAATTTGGATCCAGTCGGACGGCTTCTTCCAGCATTTTGATCGCGACGTCCAAATCCTGATCGTTGAAACTGTGCGAGATGTATTTGAACATCAGATCGCGTCCGCGCAGATAAAACTCATACGCTTCCGTATTCGTCGTTAATGGCTTTTCAAGTTTTTGCTGCTCTTCGTCAGTCAGTTTCAGCTTCAGCCCGGTAATGACGCGTTCAGCGATAGTGTCCTGAATTTTAAGCAAATCATCGGCAGCCAAATCAATCCTGTCGCTCCACAAAATCTCGCCGCTGTCTGTGGTCAGCAATTGCGTTGTCACGCGGAATCGGTTTGCAGATTTGATAAAGCTGCCGACCAGCACGGTGCTGACGGCAAGCTCTTCGCCAATCTGGCGCGGTTCTATGTTCTGCCCGGCGTACCGCGCAATGTATTGCGATGGCCGGACCACCAGCGAGCGCAGGTGGGCCAGTTCGGCAATCAGCCCGTCGGCCAGCGAAATTTCATAAAAATTGTCTTCGGCATTGCCTGAAAGATTTTTGAACGGCAGCACAGCGATGGTGCGTTTACTTTCGGTTCCCCAGCTTTGAGGACGCGAAGCCGCCCCGGCGCTGTTGCTTAAACTGTTTGGGCTGGAACTGTTCTGACCGGAACTGCTTTTCGGTGATGCCGCCGGGCTGGACCATGAAGGCGGTTCAGCCGTGGGACGTGTCGCTGATCGGGTTGGCGCCTGGCTGTTGGTGGTTTGGCCGTTGCGCTTTTTGCCGAAAATGCCTCCGCCAAAGACTTTGCCGAGTGCGCCGCCCAGTTTCCATGACGTTCTGGCCCGCTGCGGCGTAATCGCGTTATTTGCCACATCGAACGACGAAACAGATTCGCCGGTAATCACGCGTAACTGCGTCTTCAATTCCTCGTACATTTCGTTCATCGTCGAAAACCGGTCTTTGGGATTTTTGGCCAGCGCACGGTCAATGATCGCTTGCAAACGATCCGATGCAGTTGGGCAGTCATCACAAATCGGGTCCGGATCGGCGTTGATAACGGCGTGCAATACTTCTATACGATTGCGACCGGTGAACGGCTGATGGCCGGTGACCATTTCGTATAGCAGCACGCCCAGACTGAACACGTCCGTGCGATGATCCACGCGCTCTCCGGCGGCCTGTTCCGGCGAACCATAGCCCATCGTCCCGTACGGCACGCCGAGTTCGGTCATGGATTTGTCCGGATCGTACACTTCGTCGCCGCCCAGCATTTTGGCCAAACCGAAATCCAGGACTTTCACCTGTCCCTGATCGTTGACGATGATGTTTGACGGTTTGATGTCGCGATGAATGATGCCGCGCGAATGCGCCGCAACCAGTGCATCGGCAATCTGAATGGCGATGGAAAGCGCGCTGCGAAGCGACAATGGTTGTCCGGCAACCACTTGTTTCAACGTCCGGCCGGGAATGAACGGCATGACGATGTAAAACCAGCCTTCGCTTTCGCCAATGTCGAAAATGGAGCAGATGTTTGGATGGTCCAGCACGGAAGCGAGCTTGGCTTCGCGTTCAAACCGCCGGCGAGCCGTCTGACTGGCGGCAAGTTCTGGCAGCAGCGTTTTGAGAACAACCAGACGATTAAGCCGAGTGTCTTCGGCCTTATAAGCCGTTGCCTGCCCGCCCTGACCGAGCTGTTCGATAATGCGATAGTGAGAAAGTGTCTTACCGGGCGCGAGCGGGGTCATCTGAATCCTCTTTTTCTGTTCGTTATTTTTACATTGATTTCGATCAAGTGGGCGCGGCGGCAATTTTGTAGTCGCGCGAAGGTCATCGAAAGTTGCAATGTATGCTACTACCGCATAGTGATGGCTTCAAGGTGTGATTTGAAAAGAGTTCCAACTATGCCCATGAAGAGAATTGATGGTTCGTCACCCGTTCAAAGTTTTTGGCTCACCAGATTCGACTACTCCGGAAAGAACGATATTTCTTTACCATCAGGTTATTGTACTCCATTGCCCACAACGCCCAGTGTTGTTTAATGTAATACCCTGAATGTGCCGCCTGAAAATACAGATACCACTTCCCTTTGATTTGATAAATCGCTGGTGTGGCAACGTGAAACATCGTTTCATCTGAATAACCCAGCCACTTCGTTTGATCGAAGAAATCAACCGGCGCTTTCTTCCAGCCTGAAGTTAGACTGGAACTAATCGCTACATCAGCGCCCCAGCGAGTGCCTGCGTTGTATCCTTCGTACAACATCACATACCGATTGCCGATTTTGTAAACCTGATGCCATTCAATGTACTGGGATTCGGGCGCAGCCGTCAGCAAATCTGCGCCAGGCTGTTTCGTCCAATGTTTGCCGTCCGGCGAAGTCGCCAGCCGAATTCCCGGCAAGACCGCTTTTGACGTGCGATACGAATAGAGCGAATACCACAAACCCTTTTCGCGAAAGACGGCTCCCTGTGAGACGTAACTTTCATCGTCTCTGCCCTCCCCTTTCGGCGACAGAATCGGATTGCCTTCATAGCGTTTGATGTTGGCAGGTGTGATCTGACTGTACCCATCTTTGCCGACCGGACAGGTGGCCAGGCCGATTGCATCCGCTTGCGTCTTGAAATTGCTGCCGGTGTAGTAAATCCAGTATTCGTCCGTCGTTTTGTTGTAAATCACCGCATCCAGGCGAATCGCGGATTCTTCAAATGAAATGTTTGGATCGGCGCGAAAAATGGGATTCGCTTCGTCTTCGTGCCAAGTGAACGGATCAGACACCTTCGCCCATGCTTTGCCAATCGTTCCTCCGCTGCCGCCGAGCTTCATGCCGGAATAAAACATGATCAACTTCGTGGAATCTTTCGGATTGACCAAAATGCAGGGCTCATTGACCTGTCCGTCTTTCCAACCGCCTCCGCCGTAATTGATGATCCTTTTCGGAGAAGGCAAAAGCCGTTGCGCTGGCGTTGAAAGGGTCAGCGGCACCAGCAGGCAGATCAGGAGCGTGAAAGATCGAAAATCCATCTTCAAAGCATTTGCCTCAGTCGGCCAGCATGCGAGTGACTGCAGCGGCCACGTGAATTTTGGTGGTGTCCAAAAACGGAAAGTCGTCCTGGGCGGCTTCGCGCAGGATGATGGGCAATTCGGTTCCGCCCAGAATCAGCCCTTCGATCCCCGATGATTGCTTGAAGCGTTCCAAAATGGCCAGCAAGGCTTGGCGCGTTTCGTCCAGAAACACGCCGTTGATCAGTTCGCCCATGTACTTCGAGTGGATGAAATTCTGGTCTTCATCTTCCGGCGTGACGAGCGTGATTCCCTGCCGCGCAAAGGTGTCGGGATAAAATTTTCCCTGCATGGTGAACCGGGTGCCAAACAAACCGACTTTCTTCAGACCCATTGCTTTCGCCGCATCGCAGGTGGATTGCACAATGCTGAGCAGCGGAATCGGCGAGCGCCGCTCCAGTTCGTCAAAGACAATGTGCGGCGTATTCGAAGCCAGCAACGCGAAATCGGCTCCGGCGCGGGCGAGCTTTTGAATTTCCACAGTCAAAATGTCTGCGATTTCTGCCAGCCGATTGGCCGTGATCAGTTCGATCATCTGTTTCAGGTTGACGCTGTTGATGAACAGCGACGGGTAATTCCCATCCGGTTCCTGTTTGCGGAACGCTTCGATAATAAAGCTGTAGTATTCGATGGTGGATTCCGGCGCGATGCCGCCGATGATTCCGAGTGTTTTCATGTGGTGAATTCCTTTTGGGAAATGGTGTTAGGAGCGATTCGCTCTGGGAAACAATCTGCCTGACAGGAATGCGGCGATCGGCATTGCTATCGCAATCAGCAGCCATGACGCCAGCGGAACCACAAGAAACCGGAACGCAGGCTGCGGCCTGGGAGGCCCCAAAGCAACATCTCCGTAAAGCGTCAACGATGCCAGCGAAAGAACCAGCATCAGTCCATAAAGCGTCGCACAGGTCAGATCAGCCCAACTCCGGGAAACGCTGTGCGCCAATAGGAGCGCCACAAACGGCGAAAGCACCCAGATCGCAAACAGAAGCATCAGAAAAAAAGAACTGTTACGATTCCCTACGCGAAGCATAAAGCCGAACGAACCGATGGCTCCGGTCACCACCACAATTAAGGCCGCTGCACGCAGAGATCCCAGGAACCCGCTTTCGCGCTTTCCAACAATTCCTTTAGAGGGTTTCTGACGGGGTTTGCTGTTCATGGAATTCTCCTGGTGCCTGACGAAGATCACAGCACAGAACTTTCAGATTTATTTTTTGGCAGTGAATTGTTTGCGAAGAATCGCCCGAATCAATAACACAATGATCAATCCACCAATGCTCCCTAGAATCAGACCGCCGGTGCCATTCACCTGAAATCCCACAGCTCCGCCAAAAAGCGTGACAAGAATCAACGCCAGGGAAAACAAAGCGAAGCTGCGCTTTCTGCGGGAAACAAAATCACTTCCCGCCAGTTCTTCGGCAAGCATGCGCGACCGCATTGAACCATCCCAGCGCCCCTGGAAGCGGCGAATAATCGCAGGGTTGTACACCAATTCGGCGCGGCGATTTTCAATCCATCTTGCAAGAATCACCATCGTCACAAGCCGATTGGATTTGCGATGGTGGCCGATGACTTTGACCTTTTTGTACCCATCTCCCCACAGCGGAGGGAAGCAATAAACTTTCGCTCTAGGACGGAAGTGCTTTGTCCCACCGCGTTGCTCATGTCCGCCGGGCCCGTAAGCCCGCTGGTCAACGATATTGCCGACCATACACCAAACAGGAGCAGAGTCTTTTTCGCGGTTTTCCACAGGTTCGTTGCCCATAAGCATCAGGCGTTGGCCAAAACCGAAGATGGAAGCGGGGGCTTGGCGATTTGCCGCCAAACCTGTTCACATTGAAACCTTGTCTGTTTATATCCGGCTCATTGAAGGTGTTCGTACATCAACCGTTCAAAACGGTGCATCACGTCCATCACCCTGGGGTCATAAAACGGCAGTTCTTGCGTCAAGAACACAACGCCGACTTCTCGTTTCGGGTCTACCCAAAAGTGCGTGTTGAAGATTCCGGCCCAGGTATAACTGCCCGCGCTTCGTTCGTGAACGGCTTTGCCTTCGGTCATGGTGATTTGGAAACCCAGACCGAACTTGTCCTTCCCGGCTCCGAACGGAAAAGCGGCGGATTGTTTTGGAATCACAGCAGGCATTTCTCCAACAACGACCGAGCCAATTTGGTTGGACCTCATCAGTCGCACCGTTTCCGGTTTCAGCAAGCGTGCGCCGTGCCAGCTTCCTTCATTCAACAACATCTGCACGAAAGCAGCGTAATCCGAAGCGGTCGAAACCAAGCCGCCATCGCCCCGCACAACAGATGTGTATTTGGCGGGATTCGGCGCTTCGACCAATCCGTTTGCTTCGCGCTGATGAACGGTGACCAGCCGCCCGGCTTTTTCCGCCGGAAGCAAAAAGGAAGTGTCCGTCATCTTCAGCGGACGAAAGATGTTTGCCTGGAAAAACTCTTCCAGCGTTTGGCCGCTGATCTTTTCCACAATGTCACCCAGCGTCGCCGTGCTGTGGGAGTATTGCCACTTCGTTCCGGGATCAAACAACAACGGCACGTCGCGCTGGTTTTTGCCGGTTTTCTGAACGATGCTGAAAACGGTCGGACTGGTAAACGAATAACTCAGCCCCGAAGTATTTGTCAGCAAATCTCGAATCGTGATTTCCCGTTTTGCGGGCCGCGTCGTGTACGAACCGTCTTTTTCGTTGAAGGTGGCAATCACTTCTCGTCCTTTGATCGCAGGCGCGTACTGCCCTGCCGCATCGTCCAGCCGCAATTTCCCTTGTTCAACCAGCATCATCACCGCGACTGAAGTCACCGGTTTCGTCATGGAAGCGATCCGAAACACGGTGTCTTTGCCCATCGGAATCTTCTGGGCTACGTCCTGTTTGCCGAATGCGTTGAGGTACAGAATCTGATCCTTGTTCGTGACTACCGCCACCACGCCGGGAAGCTCTCCCCTTTCAATTGCCGTCTGCAACAATTGGTCAATCGCGGCGATTCCTTTGGCATTCAGCGCCGGCAATTTGGCGGCCCCCGATGAAGTTTGCAGAGTGAGTAGCACAGGCAGTACCCCGGCAAGCACCACACCAATGAACAATCGTTTCGTCATATGTTTCCTTAGGGTTTTGGCTTTCAGCCTACCAACTTCCATTGCGTGTTAAGCGGCACGCATCTTGCCCAGCAAGGTCGCCAATCCCTGCAAGACCAAATAGCCTAATGAAGAATAAACCAGCGCGAATTTTACTCCGGCGCAGAATCCTGCCAGCCGAGCCAGGAAGTCGCTACCACTGGTGGCGAGCATGCGAAGCAGCGCCAGGTTTTCGATTGCATCCAGCGGCCCGGCCAGCAGCACCGCCCAGGAAATGAAGACTCCGACTGCGGCCATCTTGTTGAAGCTGGAACCAGACAGCATCGCGCAGGCAAGTGCGAGCGCCAGCGGATAAAACACCAGAAAGCCGAAATCCCATAGCAATTGCTGTCGCGCCGTATCTTTGATCCTTCCCCACGAGATCAAAATAGAATCGGCTTCCGGTTTCGTCCAGGCAAATTCATAGGACAGAATTCCTTCGGGCGCGGCAGAGGTGCGGAGCGGTTTTCCCTGGCTGGTCAGTTTGATGGCAAACAGAATAGTTCCAACCAACAGGGCGGCAAACAGCGGCCACCGGTACGATGAAGAGAGCCAGGCAAATGGATGTGTCATAGTTGTGGTCTCGATTCAGGATTCTTTCAGCAATGTCGGAGCGTAAAACTTTTAGACAGGATGAACAGGATTATTCAAGATAATGATTAGCCAGACAGCTATGCTATTTACGTCAACCCTGAAACATCCTGAAAATCCTGTCAAAAACCGTGTCTCAACCTTGTTTGATTAGATTTAGTTTTAGGCCGCTTTCTTAATAGTGCTGCCCGCCCTGGCTCGCTCATTGCTTCGGTCGTATTTGTTGGTAGTGATCTTCCCAATGGGCTCGCACCTGATCTTCTGTGACGTCACGGTCGTATGCGGGCGAAACCAGCGGCAGCGCTTGTTGAACTTCGACCATGACGATGGTTTGGATTCGGCGTGGCGCGTCAGGCATTCCTTGTTGCTCGTAAAATGAAACGGATTCGTCAAAGAACGAACCGGATTCGATGACCGTGGCAATTCCCTTAAAGCGGTATCCTTTGCGAATAAACCAATCAACAACGTTGATTTCGATGGAAGGATTCTGTTTCAGATTCGCAATCGTTCTGGGAGAGCGAATGTCGGCAAAAACCAGGTGCCCATCGTCCCATACACTCAGCGTCCCTTTCGGCGATACGTTGGGAGTTCCATCTGGACAAACTGTCGCGACATAACCAAGCCGTTGTTCACGGATGACCTGCTTCATGTTTTCGGTTAACGTTGCCATTGCATTCTTACTCCTATCATTCTTGCCAATCGAAACATTCGTTGGCTCGCTTCCCTATTTAACTGAAGACTGTGCAAATTGGAATCTCACGCAAAGCCGCGAAGACGCAAAGTAAAAAAGGCAAAAAGCCGCTTGCTGGTAGTTCGAGTGTGACGCCTTCTTCTTTTCCTCCTTGGCGACTTTGCGGCTTTGCGTGAAACTATTGATTCCATTCAAGTTTAATTTGCACAGGCCTCATTTAACTGACGGGATACGGTCCTTCTGAAAACTTTTGGGCGTGGTAGCCCTTTGCTCCCACGGCGTATGCCAGCCGGCTGCGCGGGTCTTCGCCTGCTTTCAAGCGATCGAGCACAGATCGAAAATCATAGCGCGGATGCCAGCACAGTTCTTGTCTGGCCCGTTCGTTGACGTAGACGCGTTCGATGCTGGGGAACATCTTCCAGCCTCGGCGGGCGTATTCTTCCTCGTAATCCGGAAACATTCGTTTCACGATTTCGGGGGCGTTTGCGCGCAAGTCCGCCAGATCGTCCCGCGTAAAGGGCGTGGTCGCGCTGATGATGTAGCGACCGAAGCCGATAGTGGGCGCTTTTTCCAGCGCGAGCAGGTGCGCGGTGACGACGTCTTCAACATCCACGCGCCGGTAGAGAAATTCGTTGGCTTTGACGTTGCCATCTTCGTAGGACAGTCGGGTTTCGCGGTTGTCATCTTCTTCCGGGAAAAAGCGCGAGGTTCGCAAGATCAAACACGGAAGCTGCTGGTTCCGATGAAACAGTTGGCATAAGTCTTCCGCCGCGACTTTGGTTACGCCGTAAATGTTTCGAGGGATAGGCCGAACGTCTTCGGTCACCCAGGCCGCAGAAGCGCCAGCGGGCGGCGTCAATGCGCTGCCAAAGGCGCTGGTTGTGCTGGTGAAGATAAAAGATTTCAGGCTGGCCGATGCAGCTTCTTCCAGCAAGTTCAGCGTGCCGGTGATGTTGGTATCAATGAAGTCCTGTCGGCTGTGCGTGGCAACGTGCGGTTTGTGCAGAGTCGCGGTGTGGAAAATGGCTTCGACGCCGTTCATACATGCTTTGACGAAATCCCGGTTAACGACGGAGCCGACTTTGTTTGTGAAATCAGAAGGAAGAAGATCAACGCCGACGACTTCGTGGTGCGTGGTTTTCAACGTGCGAACTAAGGCTTCGCCCAAATGTCCGCTGCTGCCTGTCACCAAGATTTTCATGCTTCTCTCGCTGCTGAACGCTCAGACTGACAAGCGCTGAACTTATTGCTTGCGTTGATTGATACAGCTTTAGTATGACGCTGTGAAGTATAGTTTTGCGTCTGAGGGCAGGGCAATTGTTTTCTGACAGAATCCCTGCTGTGATCGAAGAAAGGCTGCTGCGCCTTGATCTGGCACTTATTCCTAAAATCCTTGTCGGGTCGCTAACAGGGAAACTCTTGCGCTATTTCTTAGAAGTTGCCGATCTATTTCAGCAATTCTTCCAGCAGCGCCGCCAAACGCCAGCCAGCTTTGTGAATTTCGTCTTTCACGGTCGCCGCGGCCCAAATGGCATAAAACGTTCCACCAACCTGCTTCTTCTCCTCGGCTCGTCCGCTAATGATGTCCGCCTCGCCGGCCTTTGACTTGATGTTTATGAAATCGAGCCGCGTATGCGCTTCGCGGGCGAGCGGCATGATTTCGTTTGCCAACTGCGTTGCCCAGGTCGTCGCGTCGCCCGCCAGCTCCCAATCTGCAGGGGCTGTCGAGGCCAATTTTTGAGCCACCTTCGAGTTCGCAGTGCTGCCAAACGCGTTTTCCACAGTTTGGCCGTCCCAATATGAATGGAACTTTCCAGCCGACTTTTCCTTGCCTGCCATCAATGTGAACAATGTCAGCTTATTCCCGCCCTGATCTGCAAATCCTATGTTGGTGGTTGTCGGCTCAAACGGACTGCCGCTTGCGTCGAAATACTCTGCGCCAACATGGAGCGGTTGGTGAATGTCTCCCAGATAATGCGCAAGCAGGATCACGGCAACAGATTTGGTGATTGCGCGGTCGTTCGTTTCGGGCACTTCGCCTTTCAGAACGCGAATGCAGAAGGGAACCATTTGGACGACATCAAACTGGGACCGCCCCACTTGCCCATCAGCATACTTTTCGTTCCCAACCACTGGAACATCGGTGTAGTGAAATTCGTGATGAGATGGTTTGCCATTGGATGGATTAGCCTTCACAAAGGCACGAAGTTCGGCGTTGATGCGTTTCTTATTCGTGACTGGGACGCAAGGTTCCTTTTTGCATTTATCCCAACTCTTGATCGCGTCTGGCAGCGTCGCGGCTTGTTCCAGAGTCAAGCCATCCAGAAGCAACTTAACCTTGGCAGCCACTGCTTTGTTTTTTGCCAATCGCTTGTCTGCGATTGCCCCGACCAGTTGATGTCCATGTGCTGCGTATGGGTACCCGTTAACGGCAAACAGACTGACGATCAATAAAACAGCGATAATTTTTTTCATCTTGTTGACTCCTAAGGCGATAGCAAACCCACTCCAAAAGTCTCCTTTCTGAGTAAGTTTGTGACTGAGAATATCGAGAAGCTCGAGTTCATAACGAACCGAGCTCTACATTAAGTTAAGAGGGCTTTGGCCCTACTGGCTGACACGATTTTAGTTTTCCCAAGAGCAAGGCAACATCATTTTCGGCTTCCAGTTTGTTGCTTGGTTTGATTGATACGGCTTTGTTATATGGCATGGCGGAGTATAGTTGCAGCCATAGCCTTTGCGCAATTATTTCCTAACCGCATCTTACTTCGGTTGTTAAACGATGGCGGTTTGCTTGCGCCGATGGCTGAGTTTCAATGACGGACGTTGACATCTCCTGCTGCCAAAAGGGCACGAAAAGCACCCGGTGTAGTTCCGCTAAAGCGTTTGAAAATGCGCGTCAGGTGGCTTTGATCGGAAAAACCTGCGGCCTGGGCAATTTCAATCAGCGGCAATTCCAGGTTTCCCAACTGGCGGGCTGCAAATTGGACGCGCAGTTGTTGTTGGTATTCGCCGATGGTTTGGTGGTGAAACTGGCGAAAGACTGCCGCCAGATGCACCGGATGCACCCCGGCTTCGGCGGCCAAATCGCTGGTTGTGATGTTCTGCTGAAAGTCGGCGTGCAAGAGTTCGACAACGCGGCTCAGCCAAACCGGCGGACGTTTTTCGCTGGGCATTTGTTGCCGCATCGCAATAGCCAGCATTTCCAGCATCACGCCTTCGATTACCAGAGGCGAAGCCAGTTGGGCTTCCCGATGTTCCCGATACAGCCGCATGGCCAGCCAAACCAGTTCTCCGCCATTTGCGTCGTACAGCGATTCCGGCACAGTGGCAAATTCCCGCAACCTATCCAGCCATGAGTTTTGGACTTCGACGGTGAAAAACTTGCCGCCTTTTTGGCCGATTTCGTCGCGATGAGAAATTCCCGGCGGATGCCAGGTGATGGTCATTGGGTCGTAATGGATCGTTCGGGTTCTATAAAACTCACGATAACCGCCGTCCAGCAACAAGCTGAAAAATCCCAATTCGTGCGAATGCGCGGGCAAAAGCTTGCCTTCGCTGTGAACCAGGTCGGAAAGAATCAGCCCGGAAACCTGTTGTTTGACAGCCGAATGGCCATAAAACTGCCCCGGATTCAGGTGCGCACTGCGGTCGGTATTGGTTGTTTGTTGGGCCATTGCGCTGTTGGATACGTTCGACGTTCCTTTCCTGTTCAACCTACCTTTGATTCGTTCAATACAAATCTCCGGGCTGAAGATTAAAGTGATGGCCGTTTGAACCGTGATTCTCCTGCTAACTGATTTCACCACATCGAGGATTTTGAATGATGAAAAGAAGAGAGTTTGTCATTTCCAGTTCGTTTAGCCTGCTGGCATTAACAACTGCGGCCGTCGGTCAGGACAAGAAACAATACGTCTGTCCGCCTTGCGGTTGCAGCCACGATGGCGAAGTTCATACCGAACCGGGAACCTGTCCGGTCTGTAATATGGCGCTGGTCGAAAAGACTCCGGCGATGAGCGAAGTGACGGCCATTCCAAGCTTTTTGAAGCTGACCGGCAATGTTTGGACAGGCGGACAGCCGACGATGGAACAACTGGCAAAGCTGAAAGAAGGCGGCGTCAAAGTCATCATCAATTTGCGTCCTCACAGCGAGCACAATGGCGCGAAGGAAGAAGCCAAAGCGAAAGAACTGGGCTTGAGCTACTTCAACATTCCAATTGTGTTCCGCGAACCTCAGCCTGAAGACGCAGACGATTTCCTGAAACTTACCGACGAACAATTGAAAAACGGCCCGGTCTTTATCCACTGCGCCGCTGCCATTCGTGTCGGCGCGTTCTGGATGATCCGGCGTGTGCTGCGCGATGGGTGGGAATTCGACAAGGCGCTGGAAGAAGCCAACAAAATCGGGCTTCGCAATCAAGCGCCCTTGATCGAATTCGCCAAAGGCTACATCGAAAAGAACAAGAAAAAATAGACAGGGAACCAGATCAACGCGAAGAGGGTTTCGCAATAGCGCGATTTGAGTCGCTGCAAGTTGGCGTCTTTGCGTTGGAATCGGTTCTGTGGAGGAAGCTATGAAGTCTCTGCTTTCGCTAGCCGTCTGCATTCTGCTGGCTGGGTCAATGTTTGCTCAAAACTGGCCGTCGTTTCGTGGTGCGCAAGCTTCAGGCGTAGCCGATGGCATGAATCCGCCGACAACCTGGGACGCGGAAAAGTCCGTCAACATCGCATGGAAAACGGCAATTCCTGGCTTGGCGCATTCCAGTCCCGTGGTCTGGGGCAATCGCGTTTTTGTCACGACAGCAATCAGCAGCAATCAAAACACGCCGTTTGAGCACGGCCTGACCGACACAGCGGCCGCAGCCAAAGACAATACGAAACACAGTTGGCGCGTGTACTGTCTGGACAAAAACTCCGGCAGCATTCTGTGGGAAAAAACCGTTCACGAAGGCGCACCCAAAGTCAGCCGCCACGTGAAAGCCAGTCATGCCAATTCGACACCGGCAACTGACGGCAAATATTTGGTGGCGTTCTTTGGGTCGGAAGGGTTGTTCTGTCTCGACCTGAACGGAAAGCTGCTGTGGCAAAAAGACCTGGGAGTGCTGGATGGCGGCTGGACTCCTACCAAAGGTCTGATCTGGGGATTCGGCAGTTCGCCGGTGCTCTATAAAAATCTGGTGATTGTGCAATGCGACACGCAGAGCCAATCGTTTCTGGCGGCGTTCAACCTGAAAGACGGCAAACAGATTTGGAATGTGCCGCGTGAAGAAGACACATCGTGGGCGACGCCGACAATTAGTGAAAGCGGAACCCGCGCGGAGCTCGTCACCAGCGGAACAAAGTTTTATCGCGGTTACGATCCGCTGACCGGCAAAGAATTGTGGCGATTGCCTACTGGTGTGGACGTGAAAATCCCTACGCCTGTGGTTGCGAATGGAATGTTTTATCTGGGCGGCGGAAGCGCGCACGACAAGCTGAGCTTTTATGCCGTTCGCGCCGGAGCCAAAGGCGAAGTCAGTTCCAAAGACGGCCTGGCCTGGGAAAGCACAGCGATCAAACCTCATGTAGTGACGCCGATTGTTTATGGTGATTATCTGTACACCGTTACCGATTCCGGCATTCTGACGCAGTTCAATGCCAAAACCGGTGAAGCCGGATTTCGCGGACGGCTGGGACGCGGCAACGCGTTCAACGCTTCGCCCGTGGCGGCGGACGGCAGGATTTACTTTGCCAGCGAAGACGGCGATGTGTTTGTCATCAAAGCCGGAGAGAAGTTTGAATTACTGGCAAGAAATCCGATTGGCGAAGTGATGATGGCGACTCCGGCGATTACTGACCGAATGTTGATCGTTCGCGGGCAGCATCACGTTTTCGGGATCAAGGAAAAGTAACCGGCGAGGCAACAATTGGGATCAGGATTTTGCTGGCACCAGCGGCTTCGCGGACGGCGTACACTTGGGCTGAATGCTTGCCGCTGGTCACATTAAATCCCTGAAGTTCGAAGCTAAAGCCGTGATTTGGCCGAGTCGTCACGCCTGCAGTCACCAAATCTTCCCGGTGCTGGTCAGCCATTTGATTGGCGACAAATTTTCCGTCAATGAAAAGCTGAACTTCCAGCGATCTGTCCGGCAGCCACGGATCATGCACCCAACCGGCGATGCGCGTTTGATCCGCGACATCAATGGCCCCGCGAAGTTGCGGGCTGAACGTTGAAAATGCCGCCAGCGATGCCACCACACAAACCAAAATCACTTCGACAAAGGATTTGGCGATCACCGCGCGCAGCAGTTTTGCCGCCTTCAAACTCTCTTCTTGCGTTTCCATTGCCGAACAATCAGCCTTGAGTTTGAATCATTTTGTGCGCCATCGCAGCCAGCGCGGCGACTCGTTTGTAAAAATCGGCAAAGCGCGTGTCCTGCGTTTGGCCAACATGATAGCGGTAATAAATCTGTTGAATAACGACGGCCAGTTTGAAAACCGCGAAGATGTGGTAGTACCCAATGTTTGACAAATCGCGGCCCGAACGTGCGGCGTACCGATCCACGATTTCGGCGCGCGTCATCCAGCCGGGCAACATCGTCACACTGCGCAAACTATCGGCAAACAATTCTTCGTCATCGGCTTGTGGCCAGTAACAAAGCAACAATCCCAGATCAATCAGCGGATCGCCCACGGTGCACATTTCCCAATCCAGAATCGCCACCAGCCGCGTCGGGTCAGCCGCATCCAGCATCAAATTGTCCAGTTTGTAATCATTGTGAACCAGCGTCGGTCGTTCAGGATCGGGCGGCAGACGTTCAATCAACCAACGCGCGGCTTCGGTCATTTCCGGCAGCTCGGAGGTTTTGGAACGCTCCCAGCGACCAGCCCAACCTTCGACTTGCCGTTTGACGAAGCCAGCCGGTTTGCCGATTTTGATCAGGTCCGTCGCCTGAATATCCACGGCATGCAAATCGGCCAGCGTATCCACCAGGCTTTCGCTGATTTTGTGGCGAAGCGTCAGGTCTTCGCCGATTTCCGGCGGAACCGTTTGCCGGACTACGATTCCCCGCCGCCGTTCCATCAGGTAAAACGGCGCGCCGATGATTTCCGTGTCTTCGCACAGCAGGTACGGTTTTGGCGCAAGCTTGAAATGCGGATGAATCGCCGCCAGCAACCGATATTCGCGCGGCATGTCGTGCGCTGTCGGAGCCACAGGACCAAACGGCGGCCGCCGCATCACAAATTCCAGGCCGCCGAATCTCACACAATACGTCAGGTTGGAATGCCCGCCGGGAAATTGTTCGACTTCAAATTTGGCATTCGGATCGAATGGTTCGCCGTCCAGCCGCGAAGGCAAATGTTCATGCAGATAAGCTTCCAGCGCAGCCCAGTTCAAATCTTCGCCGGAACGAATCGGCGCTGTGTCTGTGGATGTCGGCATAATTTCTTCGGAAAGTTGGTTGCCAAGTCAGTGCTGACTCGCTTCATTTCATAAAACCACTGCGACCGCTGAATTGCGAACTGAGTGTATCATTCAGCGGATCGTCCAGCGCAAGCAGCCAGCGCAAATCTTCATCGAGTCGTTTTTGAACCTGTTGGCTCAACAATTGTTTTTGGTATTGCTGTTGAGGCTGGTCGCGTCGGCAATAAAAACTATGCAGCGCCAATCTCGGTTTGTTAGTTCTGTTTGCGGTGCCGCCATGCCATAGGTGAGCGTTCATCACGGCCAGCGTTCCGGCTTTGCCCGTCAAAAATTTTTCCTGCGGATGCGGCGCGGAAGCATCGAGCAAGGCGTCCTGCGGCAACTTTCCTGCCTTGTGCGTTCCGGGAACATAGCGCGTCGGGCCATTTTCGAGCGTGAAATCATCCAGCATCCAAACGATGTTGCAGACTTTGTTGCCTGCTCCATCCGGCAAGGCTCCGGTGTCGCAATGCAGCGGTTGCACCCAGCTTGTATTTGGCCGCGCCGAACGAGCATTCAAACTGCCCAGTTTGAATTCGCTGCCAAGCACATGCTGGACACAAGCCAGTAGTTTCGGCTGGGTAATCGCGCGCTCAAAAATTTCGCCGTAATTGACCAGATTCGCCAGCCGGTCGGTGTCCGGTTCCTGTTTGAACTCCGCTCCGGCCTGGTCGCCCAGTTCGGCAAACAGCTCGGCAATACGGGTTCTGAGCGCCGAAACCAGTTCCGGCGAGGAAAAGTTTTCCAGCACCAGAATTCCTTCTTCATCCAATTGCAACCGCTCAGCTTCCGTCAGCTCAAAATTAATTCGCTTCATGGTCAGTGGTTTAGTCCTTTCAGAACGCTTGTCACAAACGCATCACCATAGCATCACCAATCCCTCATGAACACAAGATGACGCCTGCCTAAAATTCGCCACGATTTAGAAAGACTGTAACGTTGATTTTTATAGGAGATATACCGATTGAACAAAACCCTATCGAACCGTTTTCTGATGCCAGCCTTGCTTTTTGTTTCACTGCTTTCGCCAACCTTTGAGGCCAAACCCAGAACGCCCAAAAGCAGCGTTAAACCCATCGCCAGCCAGCAGCAAAAACTTGCGACCGAAACCTGGCGGCGAACGGAACTGTTCTTTGGCTGTTCAAAACCCGACGGTTCAACCATCAGCGAAAAACAGTTTCAGCAGTTCGTCAGTGCAGAAATCACGCCGCGTTTTCCCAGCGGGTTGACCGTCATGCCCAGCCGAGGCCAGTACCTGGATTCGACCGGCACGATCATCAAAGAACGCTCCATGCAGATCATCTTGTTTTACCCGGCAAATCTGCGCGACGCCAACCGCAAAATCGAAGCAATTCGCGCCGCCTACAAACAAACTTTTCAGCAGGAATCCGTGTTGCGCGTGGACACGCTCGCTGTGGTTTCGTTCTGATCTGCTTCACCGGTTCAGGAAAGAGTCTGGTCAAACAATAAACTTGCGGGGAGAGAAGGCGACTTACCGCCAGCTCTCCCCGCAAGTTTTCCTGGTTTCCCAGAACTCACGACTTGTTTATGGTTTGTCTGCCAAACCTGTCGCGCGGTCAATAAACTCTGAAATGTTTTTGTGAAGCAGGACACGGTCTTCATCTCGCAAATACATCATGTGCCCCGAATTGTAGTAATTCAGTTTGATGTTCTTTTGCAACTCTGCCGGCAAGCCCAGATGCGTCATCGTGAATTCGGTCGCAAAAAACGGCGTCGCCATGTCGTAGTAACCGTTTTCCACCTGCACCAGCAATTTGGGATTGGTGAGCATTGCCTGGGTCAGGTCACTCTGTGAATTCGGCGCACTGGGAAATCCGCCGCCGCCTCTGCCGGGGCCACCAGCGCCACGCGTCCAATTCCAACCGCCGCCGCCACTGCGATTGTTGTATCGCTTGTCTTTACCGAATTTCAGTTCATCGTGGTTGTACATATTGATCAGCGCCGTGTACGCGCCGCCGACGGCAGGGCCTTCCGGATCGCCTTGCGCCGTTTCAGCCAGCAGATTGCCCGTGTAACCAGTGAAGCGCGCATCAATGCGTCCGCTGGTCAGCCCTCGGCTGCGCAACAATTCAACATTGAATTGGCCAAGCGTGGGCCGCAGATTGGCTTTCAGCAAATAGTCTTCGCTCAATCCCGTGAAGTAAGAAAGCTTTTTCGCCACCGCAGCCTTTTGCGCCGCACTCAAAGCGCTGCCCTTGAAAAGCGCATCAGCATATTCGGTCTGCGCGTACTTGCGCGCTTCTTCGATGAATTCCGTTTGATTGGCCGGACGAGTTTTGAGCGCTTTGTGATACCACGCGACGGCGGCGTAGCTCGGCAGGTAAAAGATGTAAGGCCGGTCATCGCCAGCCGCAAAGGTAATGGTGGCCAAGTCCAGCACTGAGGAAATCAACGAGATACCATTCAAATGCATGTTGTATCGGCTCTGGAGCAGATTCCCCAGCACCGCCGAACGAAACGTTCCATAACTTTCGCCGATCAGGAATTTTGGTGAATTCCAGCGATCATTGCGGCTGATGTACGTGTTGATGAACTGGCCAAACGCTGCCGCGTCTTCGTCCACGCCATAAAAATCGCGTTCCGTTCCTTTGCCAGCGGCGCGGCTGTAGCCAGTGCCCATCGCGTCAATAAACACCAGATCGGTCTTGTCCAGCAGACTTTCGGTGTTGTCCACCAATTTGTAAGGCGGAGGGGGCGTGAATTCTCCATTCACTGTCCAGACGCGGCGCGGACCGAAAGCGCCCATGTGCAACCACATCGTGGCCGACCCAGGTCCGCCGTTGTACAGAAACGAAACCGGACGCGTGCTGGGATCTTTCACATCGCTGCGCGTGTAGGCGACTGAATAGAGCAGCCCTGTCGGCTCGCCCGCATCATTTCTAAGTAATGTAGTCCCGGCGCTGGCTTTGTAAGGAATCGTTTGTCCGCCGATTTGAATTGTGTGGTCAGTAACCGACCATTCTTCGCGCGGCGTGTCGGCGGCGGCGCGGGTTTCGGCTTGCCTGCCTTCGGGTGCAGGGCTTTGCGGTCGGCCTTGCTGCTGCGCTTGCGCTGGCAGGCTCAGGCCGCAAATGAGCAACAGAACCGCAGCCAGTAGTTTCATGAACCTCGTCATCTTCGTCCTCCGGATTTTTGGGTGTTTTATAAGGTGTGACCGGTTTGCAGCGACTTAAGGCGATTGCCTCGGCGCGCAAAACCTTTCTTGCAACATTGTGTTCGGCGGGCGGATTCTATTCACTGGATTGTGGCAAATCAAACCTCTAGTCAGTAGTAGTAAGCGGTATCGCCAAGTAAATGGAATGATTATGGGTCATCAGTAATGCATCAGCGCGCTCGGCAATTCGCCGTTCCGCTTCTGCCATTGGATCGAGCTTGGGTGCATCAGCGGATGGTTTGGTGTTGCGGATGGTCTTTTTCGGCATGGCTTCGGGCTTCCTCCTGCTTTTTGTGGACTGAATGGGCGTTCCCCCCAATTGGGCAAGCGGGATGGGTGGCAGTTTCAGGGCAATAATGGGTTGACGATCTTCAACTTGTTCTCGACAACCAGCGCGGTATCCATATCTTCGGAATAGAGCACTTCAGCGCCAACCGACAACGCGGCGGCGACAATCTGACTGTCCCAAAACGAAAACTGATGCCGCGACCGCAGCGCTGAAGCTTTCAGCATCACATCCCGGTTGATGGTGGCCACGATGTATCGGCTGTGAAAAGATTCGATCAGATTCTGAATGTCGGCTTCCACCATTCCCGCTTTCTTGATGAGGTTGAGACAGACTTCATTGATGACCTGTGTGCTCAGGCAAAGGCTTTGTTGGTGAATCACTTGTTGGGCGCGTGCGGATTTAGCCTGATCCTGGCTGACGATCAAGGCATACAGCCAGATGTTGCTGTCAACAAAACAGCGTGGCGAAGGCGGCTCATTGGCGCTCATAGATTTCTTCCCGTTTTAGCGGCGTAAACTGATCCAGCTTGATGGGATTGGCCAACAACTGCGCCAGCACATCAGTTTGCTCTCGTTGATCTTCGCCCAGAACGATGACACGCACACAACCCGATACTTGTTCTCTAAACTCCGCAGGGATTTCGATATGCCCATTTTCTACTTTGGTTTGAAATTCAACTGCATACATAAACGAACTTCCTTTCCGCTGTTTTGACAGCAACGGCTTCGGCAATAGCTCTGCTTTTCAGAGCGTGCGCATTTTAGCGGATGTCTTCCTTCATTGACCATCTTTGTTTCAATCGTCAAACCGGAACAGCCGCAGACAATCAATCGAAAGGTCGAATAAGTGCGTACAACCCGAAGCGCCGCCGACTTGGTCAGCGAATTGGCGGATAAATTCTGCGGTTACTTGCAAGCCGTTCAAGCCCGGCGTTCGCTGATGCGGGTCTTCGCAAATTCCGTGATACGGCACGCGCAAGCCGCGACTTTGGGCGTTTGAAATGACGCCCTGATAGGACAGGTCGAAATTGATTTTGATGTCGTGAATGCGGTCTTGCATGAAGCTTTCGCATTCGTAGCCGTGGGTGGTCAGATTGACGGAAAGGCTTTTGGTGCGCCAGAAAACGCGTTTGTCGCCAGGTTTGGGCTGCGTCAGCGCGGAATCAAACCCGCATAAGACTTCTCGTTCCGCAAACAAGGCTTCGGTTTCGTCGCGGTAGGCGTAACAGGAATTGCCAAGGTTCATGTATTCAAGATCTTTTTGCCAGGCGATGTAGGCGGCTTCGGTTGTGCCGCTTTCGGCGTACGGAAACTGGGCTTCAAATTCTGGCGTATACTGATACACCTGCTGCGCGACGCGCGCCATATCAATTGCCATCAGCAAATGTTCGTTCGCGCCGGGCAAATCGCCGAGCGCCGAAACAATTCGTTTCGAAAAGCCGCGCCCGACTTTGACACCGGCAATGTCCGAATAGCGGTTGCACAGTTCCGGGTTAAAGTCGGCTTTGTCACCGGCAATTTGCCGGGCCTCGGCTTCGATGACTTCGTAATGGGGCGTGCGAACTTTCCAGGTATGTTCAAACGCAAAGCGATGATCGCTCATCACGCCGCGCACGAAGATTTCGTTTTCCGCCGTCACGTCAATGTCGGCTTGAAAGACTCGCAGGTAATTCGCAGAGGAAAGTGGGATGGGAAATCGCATAAGAATTTAAATGTAATACCGCGTCAGCCATTCCGCCACGCAAGCCGGTTTGTCGCCGCCTTCGCGTTCGATGGTGATGCCCCAGGTCAGTTGTTGGCCGCCGGAAAAATCTTCCAGATTTTGCAGCACGACGCGCGATCGAATCTTCGCTCCGGCAGGGACAGCGGAAACAAAACGGACTTTGTTCAAGCCATAATTGATGCCCATTTTGACAGGCATTTTGACCTGAACGGTTTTGGCCATCAGTTCGACCATCAACGACATGGTCAGAAAGCCGTGCGCGATGGTGGTGCCGTAAGGCGATTCTTTTTTCGCGCGTTCGACATCAATGTGAATCCACTGGTGATCGCCCGTCGCTTCGGCAAACTGGTTGATGCGTTCCTGCGTGACTTCCAGCCAATCGCCGACGCCGACTTCCTGGCCGACCAGAGAACGCAATTCCTCCAAGCTATTGATCTCTCTTGCTGGCATAAATGCTCCTTGTAAAAGTTGCTGGGTTGATTGAAGTGCGACGCATTCTACCTCACTGTTTGACGGGTCAAAAACCGAAGTGTAGGCTTCGTGCGTATTAGGTCTGTTCGCAATTGATCTCCAAAAATCTGCTTCCACAACACAACTGACGAAAGGAATTTGTCCATGAAAAAGCTCCTTAGCATTCTTTCTGTTTTCGCGCTGATCTCAATTTTTGCTTTATCGGCACTGGCCCAAAACGCGCCCGTCGCCGGGGAATGGGACGCCGCGATGAACACGCCCGGCGGAACCCGCAACTTCAAAGTCAAATTCAAAGTTGACGGCGAAAAATTGACCGGCGAAGTCGGACGCGATACCGGTTCATTGCCCTTGACCGGAACTATCAAAGGCAAAGACATTCAGTTTTCTTACACAGTCAAATACAACGAAAACGATTTGGTGTTGACCCTGACTGGCAAAGTTGATGGCGACAACATCGCCGGAACAGTCAGCTTTGGCGGAATGGCCGAAGACAGCTGGAGCGCCAAGCGCGCTGGCGGCAGCTCGGCTCCGGCTGGGGCGGCGGCATCTTCCGCTTCCAGCGCTAAAGTTGATGTTACAGGTGCCTGGGACGTTGAAGTCCAGACCGAACAAGGCGCTGGCAACCCTGCTTTTACATTCAAGCAGGACGGCGAAAAACTGACCGGCACCTATAAAGGATTGCTTGGCGAATCTACTCTGACCGGCACAGTCAAAGGCGACAAGATCGAATTTTCCTTCAAAGTCAGCGGCCAATTGGAAGGCACAGTTAGCTACACTGGCACGACCGACGGGAAGACCATGAAAGGCAAACTCAGCCTGGCCGGAATGGGCGAAGGCACCTTTACCGGCAAAAAGAAGTAACCGACAAGACAAATTTTCTGTAAGGCTTAATCGCAGGCAGGTTTTCATTTGTCATTTTCCAGTTTTCAGTTTTCATTGTTTGGAAACGGCTTTTTTCAGCCGCGTGAAATGCAAGCCGGAAAAGGATGAATGTGACTCAGGCTACAGTATTTGTCCCTGCGTTTGATGCAGAGTCTCATCTTGAGCGGCATATATCTGCATAGTAGTATGGCCGCGATTTTCAAGGCGGCATTGGCCGCGAATCTGCTTCACAAACCAAAAAGTCCATTTTTTAGGAGAACATCAGTTATGAATTCGATTACTCGTCGTGTGCTCTTGGGCTGCGCTTTGATGGTGGTTATTGCCGTCGGTGTGGTCATCGGCCAGAATAAATTTGGCGAACCGAAAAGTGTGCTGCACATTGTCACAGTCAAATGGAAAGAAGGAACCACGGACGCCCAGAAACAGAAAGCTATTGATGGCGTCAAAACCATGGCTTCCAAGTATGCCGGAATCAAAAATGTCTGGTTGAAACCGCTCAAGGTTCAGGGAACAGACGCCGTGATGGTTATGGAGTTCAAAGACGAAGCCGCGCTCAAGGCTTACGTGGACACTCCGGCTCAGAAAGAATGGTACGAGGTTTACCTGCCCATTCGCGGACAAAGCCAAACTCACGACATCACCAACTAATTGAATGATGAAGGCGGAATGATGAAACCGGCGTCAGAAGTGACTGACTCCTATTCATTTTCCGCCTTCACCATTCATCATTCCGCTTTCATCATTCAATGAGTACTCCCGCCACGGCAACCAAAACGGCAATCGTAGAACCGGAACAGAAACAAACCACCCTGGCGCGAGTATTTCGCGCTTTTAGTTACAGGCAGTTTCGCCTGATGTGGTTTGGAGCGTTCACGTCAAGTGCGGGAACTCATCTACAAGAAGCTGCGCTCACCTGGATTATCTATCAGCTCACCAACAAACCCAGCTATACGGGAATTCTTTCCTTTGCCGCCACAGCGCCCATACTTATCTTCACGCTTTTTGCTGGCGTACTGGCCGACCGTATTGACCGTCGCCGAATTCTGCTGGCTTCGCAATGGACGCAATTGGCCTGCGCACTGACGTTGGCTTTGCTGACCTATTTGAAAACGCCACCAATGACGCTGGTTTGGAGCGCCATCGCACTGGCTTTCATTGCTGGCTGCGCACAGGCATTTGGGGGACCGGCGTATCAAGCGCTTGTTCCCACCTTGGTAGAAAAGAAAGATTTGCCGAATGCTATTGCGCTCAATTCCATACAGTTTCATCTGGCCAGAGTCATCGGGCCAGCCATCAGCACCATTCCGTTTCTGCTTTTGTCGGATCAATTGCTGGCAGCGTCAGTCGGATTTGGGTTTAATGGGTTATCGTTTCTAGCAGTGATCTTTTCGCTCATGACGCTGAAGGTGGCGTATATCCCGCAAGGCAAGGGCGACGGGATGCGCATCGAAATGCTGGAAGGATTGAAATTCGTCTGGCATCAAGAAGCATTACGATCGTTGACGGTGCTTTCTTTTGGCGCAACGGCGCTGGGAATGCAGGCAATGGTCTTTTCCGCAATTCTGGCCAGGGATGTTTTTCACGCCGGTCAGGGCGGCAACGCCCAACTGATTGCCATTTCTGGCACTGGCTCTGTTCTTGGCGCCTTGATTGTTGCCGGGTTAAGCAATGTGAAGCGTCGTGGCCGACTGGCGCTGTATATGCAGATCGCGTTTGGCGCTACGATCCTGACGTTCACACTCGCAAAATCAGCTTGGATTGCGTACTCCCTGATCTTCCTCGCCAGCATTTTCATGATGTTCGTCTTTTCGATGATTGCCTCGTTGGTGCAATTGATCGTTTCAGACGAAATGCGTGGACGAGTGATGAGCATTTACATGCTTTCGTTCCGGGGAGGCGCTCCGCTGGGGGCCCTGGCCACGGGTTTTTTGGCCGATCATTACCCGTTACCCAAAATTTTGATGGTCGAAGGCGCACTGCTTTCACTCCTGGCGCTCGGCTTTTTGCTCTCACCATCGAAAGTCAAAGAATACTGAAATTTTCTTTTTCTCGAACCGAACTTTCCTGCCGTATCGCTCCTCTTTGTCAGTGAAGGAGGGAGATGGAGCTTTCCAAGCTGGCCAAACAGGAAACCTTTTTGGTTTTGCGCGCACAAGCTGGCGACCGCGAAGCGCTGGATGAATTGTTTCAATGCGTTCAGGAACCGCTGTACCGGTACATCGTCAGCCTGGTCAGTTCGCGCGCACTGGCCGAAGACATCCTGCAAGAAGTTTTCATCCTCATTTACCGCAAACTACCCTGGCTGCGTGAGCCAGAAGTGTTTCGGCCCTGGGCTTATCGAATTGCCACGCGCGAAGCGTTCAAGCATTTGAAGCGCGAGCGCCGCTGGACGGATTCGAGCGTTGACGAAGCAGCACTGGAAGAAATGCCAGTGCCAACAAACGACTACCCGTCGCCGGAGCAAATTTCGCAACTGGTTGAACAGGTTTCGCCTGCCAGCCGGGCCGTCATCGTGTTGCATTACCTGCACGAAATGCAGCTTGATGAAATCGCTGATGTGCTGGGCTTGGCACTTGGCACGGTCAAATCGCGGCTGGCTTACGGGCTGGGCAGTTTGCGGAAACTGATGGCGAATCAATAAACGGTAATGCCGAATTCAACACAACGATCTATTCGGGTGGCAGTGATCTTCTTTGCCATGTGTGAAGCCATTGCCATTTTCATATTCATCTGGTTCAAGCTGCGCCGTGGCTGAACCACAAATTTTGAAAGGTCCCCTTATGCAACGAACTCTGTTACTCATCACAATTATTTTGTTTGGAGCGCTCACCGTCCCCGCGCTTTGGCATCACGGATACTTTGGCATTTTCGCGCTACACTTTCAGACCTTTGGCGGTGCCCAGGTATTGACGGATTTAGTCATCGCCTTGACGTTGGTCATGATCTGGATGTGGCGCGATGCCAAAGCAACCGGCCGTAATGTCTGGCCATGGATTGTCGCCACACTGGCGCTTGGTTCGTTCGGACCGCTGTTTTACCTGTTGACGCGCAAATCAACCGCCAATGCCAACTGAGCGTTTGTTCGCCAGCGCAACCTTAACCATAGGAGTCATCAATGGCAGAAAATCGTCTCAATGAAATTCGCGGCAAGGCTCTTGATCGCGTTGAAAAAAGCGAGCGTAATCTGAAGCTCGGCATCATCGCCTTTCTTATCTTGGACACGGCGTTTTTCATCGTGTTTTTGCTGGTGATGGATTTTTCCAACAAATTGCACGTACTAATTTTTATGGCCAGCGGAGGGTTTTATCTGCTGCTGTTAATCGGGCTGATTGTGCTGGGCTTGCTGATAAGACGCGACACGCAGCTTGTGCTGCGGGCAATTGACTTGCTGGAGGAACGGATCACGGACTCGCAGCAATAAATCTCCTGGCTACTGATTGCAAAGCGCAATTCGAGGCATATAATTGCCATTCAGCTTTTGAACAAGTGAGCGAATTGCCCAATGAAGTCAGTTGCCATGCATGAGTTTGAGGACGGTGAGATTGAAGCGGAGTGTAAGCTTCAGTGTTACGACCAAGTTTTTACGCAAACGCACAACAATCAAATAGCAGTTTCTTTAACCGAAGCGCCAATCCAGGATTGGCGCTTCGGTTTTTTGTGAGCAGTAGTTTATGGAAATTATCACCAAAGCCGCGCGTATGCGCCTGATTTCCCGGAAGTTATGGGCAGAAGAGCGATCAATCGGATTTGTGCCCACCATGGGCGCTTTGCACGAAGGCCATCTGAGCATGGTTCGCGATGCGCGGCGCATGTCTGACGCCGTGGTCGTTTCGATTTTCGTCAATCCCGCGCAGTTTGAATCCGGCAAAGAATTTGACCAATACCCGCGCGACCTAGCTCGGGACGCCGACCAGCTTTCGCCAATTGACGTGGATTATATTTTCGCCCCCAGTGCCGAAGAACTGTATCCGCCGAATTTTTCCAGCTATGTCGAAGTCGAAGGACTGAGCAACAAGCTGGAAGGGCTATCGCGTCCGGGGCATTTTCGCGGGATCACCACTGCGTTCAGCATTCTGCTGAACATTATTCATCCGCAGTATTTGTTTTTGGGGCAGCGGGACGCGCAACAAACCGTCATGCTCAAAAAAATGGTGCGCGAACTTCATTTGCCAGTCGAAGTCGTTGTGACAGCCATTGCTCGCGAAGCGGACGGTCTGGCCTGCTCTTCACGCAACAAACTGCTTTCAGCGGAAGAACGCAATGCTGCCCCTATGCTGTATAAAGCGCTGCATTTGGCTGAAGAAATGTATGCCGATGGAGAACGCCGGGCAGGCAAAATTCTGAAAGTTGTTCGGAAAGAAATCGAAAAAGAACCTCTTGCCAGGATTGAATACCTGGCCGTCACCGATACGGAAAACCTGGAGCCGATGGACGATCTGGAAGGCCAGAAAGCATTAGTTTCCGTCGCTGCCTACTTCGGCAAAACGCGCCTGATTGACAATGTCGTTTTGAAAGATGCCAAGTACAAAGGAAAAACCGGAATGCTGAGGCTGTAAAACACCGCTTCAAAAGCCATGGCTTGCCTGCTCGCGCGCCAGTTTCTGTGCTGGAAAAATCCTGACAACGGGCTTTTCCCCTTAACCACACACGATTGGCAACGGAGCATATGGCAGAGGGTTAATTTCCGGAATCATGCCTGCGCCGCCAAAATTCACTGGATGGCCAGCGTTTTTCCTGCAAGTAATATTTCCTGCAAATATCAGCATATCCGGTAAATTCCCCGACAACATAACGGCAATATCGTGCCAGGCCGGAATCGTCGCCTCGGGTGAGCCAGTCGCCGATGGCATACGATGCAAAAATTCCCGAGCGGAGGGCTTTGGCAATTCCCTGGGAAGAAAGCGGGTCAAACCGTGAAGCCGAGTCGCCGACTGCCAGCCAATGCGATCCGGCTGCGGGATCAAGGCGGCGCGAACCGGCGGAGCGAATGACAATTGGGCTGCTTGGGGTTCCCTTTCGGGCAATGGCTCCGATTGTTTGCATTTTCGAAAGATGCTGGCTCCATTGTTCCGTTTGGCCAAGTTTCAAACGGCAAGCGATGTCGGCGTCAGTCAGGCAAGCAATGATACGCTGCCCGCCGGGAAGACCCGCCGTGTACCACCATCCATCCTTGAAAGCTTCAACCAAAGTGCGCGAATCATCTTCATCGCCTTTGAAGTACCGGAAGATTCCGACAAGCCGATCGGCGCTGACGAAACGAGCGCCGCAGGGACGAGCAAACTTCACGGCGCCTCCTGTTGCATCAACCAGAAATCGAGCGCGGAGCAGGCTCCCGGATGAAAGTCCTAATTGCCATTCCTGACCAATGTGCCGCGCGTCCAGAAGCTTGGCATCAAGAATCAGCGAAACACCTTGCCGTTCCGCCTGACCTGCGAGCATGGCGTCAAAAGCGGCACGGTCCAGATGCCATCCAGTGTTTGCAGGCATATATATGAAGTCATTGTCGAGAGGCTTTCTCCCTCCCCAAACGGCTGTTGTCCCGTACACTTCGCGATGCCCTTGCGCTTGAAAAGCCTTCCATACGCCCAGATGTTCAAGCAGAGACCGCGCCGGGGGCGGCAGGGCTTCCCCAATGCGAGGCGTTTCGTAGTGCGAGGCTTCGACCAAAGCCACACTTAACGTCGGTGCATGAGTGCGCAGCGAAAGCGCGGTCGCCGAACCGCCGGGTCCGCCGCCGATGATGGCTGCATCAAACAATGAAGGCTTCATCCGAATCACGCGCGCTGCACGCTATTACACGCGCACCGCGTAAAAGGACGCGACAACCCCTGCCGGAGAAATGGTTCCGGGCTGGCCACCCGAATGTGGAACAGTGCGCACAACCGAACCGACAATTGCCGCGCGCTGAAGGTTGTCATTGCTGTTGGGCCAAACCGGCACCAACCAGCCGATGTAATCGTAAACCCACTCTTCGCCGCTCACGAGACCGCGCCCCTGAAAGCGAACCTGCCCGGGCGAGCCGTAACCGATTGAACCGTGCAAGTCGAGTGACCAGCCGGTGCCGCCAATTGTACCTCCCAGCGTATCGGAGGACGGCGCAGTGATGACCAAAGTGCCGCGCCCGAATTCAAGATCATTGAAAGCCGTGTTGATGTTGGGATCATTCAGCAGGCTGCGATAGGTCCAGGTTCCAACGAATGGATTGTCGTTCATTATTTTTCCTCCTTAGTCGTTCTTGTCATGTTTAGTGCGTTCGATGCTGATGTATTTCTGATCCGGCGGAAGCGTCGTCGGTTTGATGTCGCCGGGTGCCAGGAAAGGGTTGCGGCGAATAAAGCCCAGCCGCCACCATTCCGTGACCATCTTCAAATCTCCAGCATTGGTTTGCGGTATTCCGGGGCTCCAATCCCGCCAGCCGATATTCGGCCCTTCGCTGCTGACGGAAAGCAATTCCCAGGATTGAAGCGGGCGATGGGCGGGCCACCACAACGTTTCCCAAACCTTTTGCTCGCGGTCCATCAACTTGTCATTGTCGCTTTCCGGATAGATCGCGTTCCAATTTTCATACGTGATGTCCACAGGTTGGGTAGAGCATTCATTGAAATCGGCTTGCCAGGGAACAGACATGTATTTCGTCAAGTCGCCAGGTTGAAGGCCGGTTTCGAAGTTGTTGTTCAAGCTGAGATCGTCTCCGGCATAAAAGGCGAAATCGCCATCCGGCACGGATCCGGCAGCGCTGGCTTGTGCCGGAGTTTGCCCAAAGTTATAAAACGCCGGGTCGGCATTGATCCGGTACGGTTCGCGCCAGATAGAAGGATTACGCATCACCCAGCCCACTTCCGCGCCTGGGCAAAACGATCCGCCAAGGATATTGGTCAACACGCCGCGATCCAAATCGTGCGCCGTGCGGTTCACCCAATCGGCATAGGGTTGCCACGGGTCAGGATCGCCCCAGCCTTCCAATTTTTCGTTGAAGAAAAATCCAAGCGCCCATTGCCGCAAGAGATAAAATTGGTAATCGGTCAGGCGAAGAAATTTCGACGACAAGGTGTTGGTGATTGGGTTATCTCCGCATAGCAGCGGCATTCGCGGCAGGTCATGAACACGGCTGGACGGTCTGCCGCCGATGACGAATTGATTTTCCTCACCGGGCGCGCGCAGCAAATCGAACAGATAGCGCCGCAGCGGGCCGTATGGATCGTAAGTATTGTTTTTGATGCACTGGCGGCGGCATTCATCCAGGAGTTTGCCGGACATGTGTTGCCGCAGATGATCCTGCACCAGATGGCGAAAGCGATGCCGGAATTCGTCCGGCGGCGACGTGCCAGCAAGAATTTCGTCAACAGCCTGATTCACGTCGCGTTCCAGGGTTTCTTTTGCCGGAGCATTTGACGTCGCGTCCGAAGCGGCACGCCAATGCGACAGGTAATCGTCAATCCCAAGGCCGGAGGCCTTTCCCAGTATCTTGCGAGTAAAGTCCTTCAACCTGTCCTGCAGCCCTTTTGCGCTCGCTCCACCCAGCACTTGTTCCAGCGCCGCCGGATGGTGAGCAGCCGCGCCAACCTGCGGACGTCGCGCGCTTTTCTCAAGCGGCAGCAGCGCCGCTCTCAATGTATCCAGAAAGAGTTTGCCCGATTGGTGATCCTTCACGCATTGCTGCTCGCATTTCTTGACGTCTTCCCAGTCAATTACCGGCGGCAGGCCCAGCTTTTCGGGATCGAAAGATCCGCGCGTTGATTGATTGTGCGGGTAATTGGATTGCCCCAGAACATCGCAAACGTAGCTGTATTCGTCCGGGCGGTAGAGAATCCGCCAGATGTCGCGATAAAACCAGGGTTTATGATCAGGGTTCCAGCGCAATCGCCCGGCGCGCCAATGGATCAATGCCCCTTTATCGGTTGCGGGAATCTGCGGCGGATTTTCAAACGTCCCCGCCGTGCCATACAGATCCGTGCGCGCGGCAAACTGCCGTATAGCCATATCCTCAACCACATCATCCATCGTCACCATATCCAGGATTTCCGGCGCATATCGTGGATACCCAACAATGACCCAGGCCGGATACTCGACATCAATATAGCGAACCCGTTGAACGAGCGGAGAGAACATCACCAGCCGCGCCATGACCGGACCATCGGAAGTATCGTCAAACCAGCCGTCGTTGTTTGCGTAATCGTCAATACGCGGTTGCCCGAATTCGTCGAAGCGGTACGAACCGGAATTCCCATGACCTCCCAGCACCAGCAAACGCCCAGTGTCATCGGTGAGCAGGTCGCCTAGCGTGTCTATGGAATTTGGCTGAAGCGGCGGCGGAAACGTCGGCGCGTACACGTCAAAGCCTTCGCGGCTGAAACGAGCGGTACGCTGTTCGGCGTGATCAACCGTTCGCGGGCCGGGGTCAATAATCAGACGCTGCCGCGCGTTTTCATCCGTGATGGCGGCATTGCGCAACGGATGATTCGGCGCGTATCCATGCTCGCCCTGAAGCTGCTCGAATTCGTACCAGGAGGCTTTCTTGTTCGCCAGATAAACGCGCCACTGAATGTTGATCAATGTCCCGGCGTTGCCGCCGCCTTCGATATGGTCGCCCAGTTTGAGTGGGCGACCTTCGGGATGTTCGTCGTCGTACGCCCAAATCTGGAAGCGAGCCGCCTGGCGCTTGATCCGTCCTTCGGCGTCCTTGAAGGTGGTGACAGTTTGTTCGGCCATGCCATCGGGCGACAGGCGTGGATTGCCGCGTTCGTCGCAGTCAATGGGCAATGCGGTTGGTTTTTCCGGCGAGATGCAAAAGGCCTGAGGACTATTGCCGAGCCGGGCGATGCCGATGCCGGGATGGATGCGATAGGTGGTTGGCATAATGTTCTCTTCACTCCTTGGCCAATTTGTGGGCCAGGTTCTCAACCTGTCCCTGTTTCCAATCAGGCTGATTAAGAATCTGCCCTAGGCTTTCTTCATTATTTCAGGGCGTCAGAAACGACCTTTCAGACTTAATCGAGAAAATCCAGCGACACGCTGTCCAGCCGCAGCAAGTCATGTTCTTCGCGGTAATCGGCCCCAATCACAACCAGCGTGATTTGCAGGGACGAAGCGCCTGCTTCGATCAACCGCTTGGCCGTCCGAGTAACATTGACGCGATGGTTTCGCGGCGTGTTGTGATGGCGCGGCCGCTGATCGTATTGACGCGACCGAGTGGGCGGCAGTTCACAATGGCCCGGCCCGCCAATGCACGAACCGTGGCCGAAGACAGCCAGATAACCGGCATAGTGCGAATCTTCGATCGGCGTCGAAGCATCTGCGTCCGGCAGATTCAGAAACACACGGATGAAACACGAACGCGGCAATTGCGGAACGCGGTGCAACCGCACCTCTGCCTGTTGAAACGATGCGCGCACCGGATCGGGCACGTTGATCGGCTGAGAGACAAAACGTCCCACAGGCGTTTCCAGCCCCACAGGCACCAGGAAGGCGCACTTGATGTATTCGTACCCGAACCGCGCCATGTCCAGCGTGTCGGCGATGGTGTAGCTCCACGGCGTCAGCACGGCATCAAGTTCCTTGGGCAGCGAATGCGGATTCAATTGCTGCCATTCGTGCCAGGTTCGATCAATATTGGTATGGATAGGCCAAAAGACCGGATCGTAAGAAGCTGTCAGGTTGCTTAACATATCGCCGACAGCGGGCTGTGTGTAAAGATCGCTTCTGGAATGAAATCGCCTGCCTGCGACTTGCACGCCACGATTGCGATCGCTGGCGACTTCACCGGGCGAAGACGCAGAGGCAGCTTGCTGATTCGGGTTCTGGCCGCCCGTCCAGATGTGCATGGTATTGTGCGGGTTTTGATCGAGAAAACCGAATGAATCGTCGTAATAGCTGCCGCCGCCAAAATCGCGAAACGTCCGCAGCGCCATGATTTGCGCCATGTCTTCCGGCGTGGGGTAATGATAATGAAAAATCGAACGGTTGATTGGCAGCGGCTGTTTGGTGGTCGGATCGAAATACTCCGCCGGATACCGCAGCGGATACCACAACGCATTGGCGGCCAGCAGCGCGTCAATAAATCGTTCACGATAATCACCTTGCGCATATTCCGGCCCGGCCATTTCGGCGACCGCCGCAAAGAATTTCGTTCCGGAAGTGTAGCGCAATCCCGGCTGGACCATTTCGCGAAGCAGCGTTTCACCGACTTCCTCCGGCAAACTCGGTTTGGCCTGCTTGACCAGATACGTGATTGATTCCCTGGTCAGATATGCCTTGTACGCCGGCGGGATAATGCTTCCGCTGTCGGGTTTGTCCGGGCGGTAATGCGCCATCGTCCAATCCCAATAAGGGATGGTGATGCCCGGGCAAACATCCTGAAGCGCCTGCTCGAACTCGTACAAATAAACGCGATGCCACGGCAAGAATCGCTCCCATCCATGCTGGCAATGGTTTTGGTGAATCAAGGCCATGTTGTTGTAGCTTCGCCGGTCTTCCGGCCACTTGTTCAGCCTGTACAGTTCGCGAAACGCCCAGCGAAATTTCTCGACCTCCACATCGGCCATGCAATCAATGTTCATGCGCTGTTTGATCTCGCCATACCTGTGGGCATATTCGTTGGGTGAGCCTTCGTACACTTCAAAGCGCCGCACCGCAGGCTCAACATTGCCCGCTGAAATCTTCACCAGCACAGGTTCGGTCGGTGTTCCCTGAAGTCCGAAGGAAGTCTGGCGATCGGATTCCGGGCAGCCATCGTCAATCCAATCGGCGATGAAATTGATGTCGGTGTCGGCAATTGCCTGCCCTCCCCACAACAGGGGCGGAAATTGCGATCCATCGAAAGGCGCTTGGCCGCGCAACCCTTTGATCAATCCAGACCGCGCGCTGCGGCGCGAAGCGGGCGCTTCGTCGGCTTCCCCACCGTGATGGCAGCATGAATGAACGGCGGATTCCGGCGGCGCGATCATCCTGACGCCGTAAATTTCCACCGTCAGGAACTGCGATAAAGGCAACTGCCAAAAGCGGCCCCGACCGTCGTAATCTGCCGGGTTCTGTCCGGCGGCGCTGTCAAGGATTTGTTTGACCTGTTCATACCGAGTTGTTTGCGTGGTGTCCGCCATAATCGTTTCCTTTGCTTTAACGGCCATCGTGGGTTGGAAATGGAATGATCGGCTTCATTTGCGATTCAGCATTCCGCGGCAACGGCGATCTTTCGCACCGCGCGCAAGGTTCGTTCGGCCCGGACTGGCGACTCCATGCGCGCCAAAGCGCGGCTCCCAGCAACGCGGCAATGCCGGCATAAACCATCCGCGGATCGTTCCAGATGAATTTGCCGCTGAAAACAGCCAAGCTTCCGCAGAGCCCCAGCAGCACTGGGCCGTAACGTCTTTGGCCGTTGCGCGGCACTGCCAGAACGCCAACTGTAAGAATTAACCAAACGGTTGTGAGCGGAAGCAGCCAGGTTTCATAAAACGGCGCGATTGCAGCGGCGCTGCCGAATGCGCCGAACAATGCCAACAGACAAAAAGGACATTTGGGCGCAAGAGCAAGCGCGACGGAACTTATAACCATCCATCTTGTTCGCGACTGGCCTGGCTTCATGTCTGGCTCCGGTGGGACAAGGTTATTACCACCCTGTCCCACAATTTATTGTGTTTGCGCTTTCGCTTGCGCAAGATTGTGCCCGCTGAGTCAGAATGATCAGTGATGCGAGTAAGGCGTTCGCACGGGAGCCACCTCGACAATCGTCATCATCCCGCGATCTTCATGCGCCAGGATGTGGCAATGCAGGACGTAGAAACCGGCATAATCCACAAAGCGGCTGCGCATCCTGAAGTACCCGGGCACACTGACCGACTGGTTGGCCGACGTCTTTACCACGCGTCCTGATGGAATCGGGAAAACATCCCACCAGACAAGGTTCTTTTTCGGGAAAGGATGGCAATCCTTCCAGGTGGTCGGATCTGCGGGATTTAGCGAACATTGCACCGTGTCATCCTGCAGCGTGCTGCCGTCAAAAACGTACTTGGGAATTTGCGTGCCTTTTGCAGCCCCTTTCGTTGCAGTCACGCTGATGTTCGGATCGAACACCTCTACAAGCTGAAAGGGATTGATGTGAATATGGAAAGGATGTGCGATCGGTGCCCCCTGACCTGCCCCGGTGTAATTCACCACCTTCCATTCTTCGGCCTGATTCAGCAGCACGACCGCGCCAACTTCCCCGTCAAATTTCTTGCCGTCTATGGTGTGGCTGTTGCCGGGCCCAGGGTTGGTCGAACCGAATACCATCGTTCTGGTGGCCTTAATCTCATTGTCCGCAATGTCTGCCAGAAACGGCGGGAAAATCGGAGCCGTGGGAATGAAATTCGCCCCCTTCGAAGTCGGATCAAGAGGTTGGCCGCTCACTTTCACAGACAGCAAAGTAAGCGGGTTCGCCTTGGCCAAGTCTGAGGGATCAACCTCGTTTTTGACGATGACCGGAAACGTGCATTCCGCCTGACCATTCGGGCATTTGGCGGGAGCTTTGACAAGCAGGTCCGCACGATTGCCAGAAGCCAGCAAGAAAGGCTGGTTCAAGGCTTGCTGATAATTCGCATCAATGAATTGAACGCCGTCTTGCGCCAACTGCCGCCACTCGAACCCGTCAGGAGGAGCGGTAAAGTACGCTCCTGCCCGTCCGGAGCTGTTGACGATGCGCCACATTTGCACTTCGCCGGGCCGCATGGATTGCACTGGCTTCATCTGCCCATTGACGGAAAAGTCCGGCCCTTTATCTTGCTGGCCAGGGCCAGGGCCCGTACTCCCAAACTTGCGCATTAAGTTGGGAGAGACGCCCAACTGATTAATTACAAGCAACGGCTGGGTGCGCGTCCAATTCGCGCCGTACCATGCATTCAGATCGTCGTCGTATTGGCCTTCGATGATGAAGGCACCCGTCATGCCATTGGCAACGTTGATCGCGGTCGAACCGTGCTTGTGCGCGTGATACCAATGCGTCCCCGGCGCCTGGCCCATCATCAACGGGCGCATGGAATCGGGCTGCTCTCCTGTTCCCGCTCCCATATGTGCGGCATGCGTATTTGATGGCGGCCAGGTCTTTTCCGTGTAATTCGGCAGGCGGAAACAATACGGGTATGCGCCGATGTAATACTGCGGCCAGGCGCCTTCCTCTATTTGTTTCAGAACCACCGGCAGCAGTTTTTTTACACCTGAGCCGTACTTTTTCTCCATATCGTCGTCGTATCGTTTGAGAAGCGCCAACTGCTCATCCCGCCACGCTTTGGGAAGGTCGTTCCATTTCTTTGGCCATTCTTTCAATGGGTTCGAGGCCAGTTCCGCTTCGCATTTGGTGAAAAAGTCACCGAATGATTTTGCGACGCTTGCCGGAGTGACGACGGGTTTGTTGTTAATCCGCAAGGAAGGCCGGACTTCGATAAAGACGTTGTCGGCGGTTGTATTCGGATTGGTGTGTGTCCCGTGAAAGTGAATGTTGCCGGTGCTTGATCCGTGAAAACAATCCGGGTATTTATCTCCCGGATTGCCCGGATACCCTGCGCTACTTCCGTCACAGCCTCCGTTTTTGCCGGTCTCTCCCCGGTCAGAATCGGGGAAATTGCTTGCGTTGATCTGGTTGACGAAAGTGAGCTGGACCAGGTCGCCAACCCGCGCTCGAAGCGTTGGGCCGGGTCGCGGCAAAGCATACGTCCACTGCACGCCTCCCGGAGAAGAAGCGGTGGCCGACACTGCGCCCAATTCCCGAAACATGCGGACATATTGCGGCACACATTGCGACCTGCTTTGATCGCTTGGCGCTGAAGCGGGAACCCTGATCGTCATCCATTGCTGCTCGTCGCTTAACATGAGCGTTCCGCGCAGCTTGCCTCTCGATGAAACGATCTCAGGCACTTTGAACAAATTCTGTCCGGGCGTCAGTTGAGTGGGACACGGGTTGACGGGAGTGGGTGCGGGCGTTTGCGCATAGGCCATCGAAGCGTGCAACACGACCATCACAATCACAGCCAGGACAGGGGACAGCCATTGCCCGCCTGAATGGCACGGAAGCGTTGGCCAGAAACCTGCTTTCTCATTCCGCCTTGCCAGTCTACCTTCTTTGTAATTTTGGACCTTCAGTTCATGCATACTCATCGCGATTCTCCTTACTTCATTTCTCCAATCTGGGGTTAAAAAATGGCCTTGTAGATTTCCGAGCCAACCACTTTCGATTGCGGCTCAGCTTGATGGCGGAATAGTCCCTTTGATCGTGCCGCGCTCAGACTTGGCTGTCGGGTGCAGCTTGCAGAAATAGTAAACTGTCCAGTTCTGAGGTCCCTGGTCCCCGTCGGGCCGCGCAACGTCGTAACCCGGACTCGACGACTCGCCTGCAGGAATCGGGTCCGACAAATATAAATCCGGATTCGCATTTGCCTGGTTTTCAGAAAAAAGCGGCTGGTAATTTGAATCCGTTGGCCACGGCTGATGCGTGTCGTTGGTTGTGTTGTTCCAGCTCACAAGATCATCCTGTTGAGCTTGCAAAGGATCACCGACCTTGGCGCCTTGCAAGTCTGGCTGGAACCCTACGCCATTCTTTGTCGAAACAATTTTGATTGACCAATCTGCCATCGTAATTCTCCTTTCGTATTTGCAAACACCTATGCTGAATGGCGGCTCCGTTCACTGAAGCTGCCTGTTGATTGAAAATGGATCTCCCACTGTTCGACTGCTCTTTTTGGGTGAAGCGATGATGCTGAAGCAGAACCAGTGATTCAGACGACGGATTTCACCATGGCTTCCCGGGCCAAGGCCGGCATACAACCAGACAGGCTTGGGCTTCATACGTTCTTCCTTAACGTACCTTGTATTGAATTGTTGTATTTTTTACAGCTAGTATCGGCCAGTGATGTCGCGGACTGCCTGGCATTCTGGTCTCTCATCTATACGACCGTCATTGACCAGCAAACTCCCTCATCGAGAAGTAAAATATTTTTTTGCTACATCGGACCGCAAATTACCGGCTGGTTGGGCAGGATTTTTCAGATCAGATGAATAACCGGAAGAGGTGGGATTATGAGTGGAGGGCGAGGGTAACCACGGAGTGCGGCGCAATTGTTAGGCGGCGAAATCCCGCCTGTTGACTGTGGCAAACCGGAAGGTGGAAAAAATGAGCAAGCTGGCTGAGCTTGCTCATCCCTTTTAGACGTTAAATCTGAAGTGCATTACATCACCGTCTTTGACGACGTACTCTTTCCCTTCCGACCGCAGCAAGCCCTTTTCTTTCGCCACTTTTTCTCCCCCACAGGCAATGTAATCATCATACGCAATTGTTTCTGCTCGGATAAAACCGCGCTCGAAATCGGTGTGGATGACTCCGGCGGCTTTCGGCGCAGTATCGCCCTGATGAATCGTCCAGGCGCGGACTTCTTTCTCTCCGGCGGTGAAATACGTTTGCAGTCCCAGCAGGTGATACGCCGCGCGAATTAGCCGATCCAGTCCAGCCGATTCGATTCCCAGTGAAGCCAGAAACTCTGTGCGCTCTTCTTTCGACAACTCGGAAAGCTCAGCTTCAATCTTGGCGGAAAACGTCACGACTTCGGCAGGCTCGCCTTCTTTTTCAATGATTTCGCGCAAAGCTTTGACATGCTTGCCTTCTTCGCCGGACAGTTCCGCATCAACCACATTCGCAGCGTAAAGCACTGGTTTCGCCGTCAACAAGCTGTACGATTTCAACGACGCCAACTGGTCTTTATCAAGCTTCGCAGAGTTGATGGTTTTGCCCGCGCTTAAAATTTCCAGCACTTTTTCAAGCGTAGCGACTTCGGCTTTGGCTTCCGCGCCACCGCTTTTGGCAGCCTTGCGGGCGCGATCCAGGCTTTTTTCCACCGTCGCCAGATCTGCCAGCGCCAATTCCAGATTGATGGTTTCGCGGTCGCTGACCGGATCAACTTTGCCTGCGACGTGAATTACGTCTTCGTCTTCAAAACAGCGGATGACGTGAACGATGGCATCGGTTTCGCGGATGTTGGCCAGAAACTTGTTGCCCAGCCCTTCGCCCTGTGAAGCGCCTTTGACCAACCCGGCGATGTCCACGAATTCGACGGCGGCGGGAATGGTTTTCTGCGGCTTGACGATCTCCGCCAGCTTATCCAAACGCGGGTCTGGAACTTCAACAATGCCAATGTTTGGGTCAATTGTGCAGAAGGGAAAGTTGGCAGCTTCGGCTTTGGCCGAAGTCAGAGCATTGAACAGGGTTGATTTGCCTACGTTTGGCAACCCAACGATACCAGCGCGTAACATAAATGATGATTCCTTGCCGAGATGATTGAAGTAAGCCGGACTGTATCAGCTTGCCAGGAATTGTTGCAACTCAGCTTCGGTCGGCAACCCGTCGCGCGCGCCCATTTCGCGGCATTGCAGCGCAGCGACGGCATTGGCGGTTCGCATGGTTTCTTCGATGCTCAAGCCTTTGCACAAGCCGTAAATGAACCCGGCGCGAAAAGCGTCTCCGGCTCCGGTGGTATCTTTGATGACGGGCGGGCGAAACGCCGATGAAGCAACAAACTGGCCTTCGACAAACGCCAAGGCTCCACGCGAACCTTGCGTCATCGAAACCAGATAACAGCCATATTTTTGGTTCAACGTTTTCAGCGCGGCTCGTTCATCCATGGTTCCGGCCAGTTCGTTGGCCAAGCCTTGTGAAGTGATCAGGCAATCCACCAGCGGCAACAATTCGTCAATGCCCGGATACGCCGTGTCCAAATCAATCGTTGTCACCATTCCGGCTTCGTGCGCCCATTTGGCTGCCTGAATTGCCGCCGGAGTGTCGAAGCCGTCCAGGTGCAGAACTCGCCCGCGAGTGATTTGTTCGCGCTTCAGCTCTTCGGGAGGAATGCGCGTGCCGTCGTCGTGATACCACAGGATCGTTCGTTCGCCGGAAAACTGTTCGATGATAATGACCGCGCCTTGCGTTTTAGCGCCGACTGCGATTTTGACGCCCGTGCAATCCACGCCTTCTTTTTGGAGCGATTCGATCAGCATGCGGCCTTCGTTGTCGTAGCCGACTTTGCCAACGTAGCTTGCTTTTAACCCCAGCCGCTGAACGCCGACCATCGCCGAAGAAACCTGTCCGCCGGACATTTGCTGGTGATCGGCAAGACGAACTTTAGTATTGAACGAAGGAAAGCGCGGAATCGTCACCAGATGATCCACGGCGTTCAGCCCGAATCCGACTACATCGAATTCACGATTTTCAGGGAGAGTGAATGAAAAGTTCATGAACGCTTTTTAGCGCAACTTTGCCGTTTGCGCTACACTCGACTCGTTGTAAAACTTCCTTTCTCGCATCAACTGAAAACCGGAGAGATTCGTTATGCAAAAGAGATTGCCCGCTCTTTGGGCTGCATTCCTTGGCTTGGTTTGTTTCGTTGTTTTTCCGACCATAACCGCTCAACAACCGGCAGGAACAGTTCGACAGATTCCACCGCCGGGTATTGAGGTTTCCGCCGCTGACCGCGCAGAACTCGAAGCCGGAATTGCCTCGCTGGGCAAGGAAATCGAAGACTTGCGCGAAACTTTGAAGAAGAAAATGGCCCTGCTGGAATTGCTGCCAGACGTGCAAATCTTCCACAATGCGGCGCGATATGCGCTGCAATACAACGAATTCTACAAACCCGAAGAAATTGCCACGGCCAAGAAATACCTGAAACAAGGTATGGAACGCGCCCAAACTTTGCGCGAAGGAAAAGCTCCGTGGACGACGCAAACCGGATTGGTTGTGCGCGGCTACGTTTCGGAAATTGACGGCTCGGTTCAGCCGTACGGCTTGGTTGTGCCGGAGAGTTACCAATCAAATTCTTCACATCAATTCCGGTTGGACGTTTGGTTTCACGGGCGAGGTGAAAATCTGACCGAACTGAATTTCATCGCCGACCGGCAAAAGAACGCTGGGCAATTTACTCCGCCAAACACGATTGTGCTGCATCCGTACGGGCGCTATTGCAATGCCAACAAATTCGCTGGAGAAGTGGATTTGTTCGAAGCTCTGGCCGCCGTCCGCAAGCATTATCCGATTGATGAAAACCGTATCAGCGTGCGCGGTTTTTCGATGGGCGGAGCCGCCACTTGGCACATCGCCACGCATCACGCAGGATTGTGGGCGTCGGCTGCGCCAGGCGCAGGCTTTGCCGAAACGCCTGAATACGTCAAAGCCGATTTGAAAGAAGTGCCGTGGTACGAACAAAAGCTGTGGCATCTATATAACGCCACCGATTACGCTGCGAATCTGTTCAACTGCCCCACCGTCGCTTACAGCGGAGAAATTGATAAACAGATCCAGGCCGCCCAGGTCATGGCGCGAGAACTGAAAGCCGAAGGCATCGAACTCACGCACATCATCGGCCCACAAACCGAGCACAAATATCACCCCGACGCGATCAAAGAAATCAGCCGCCGCATTGATTCGATTGCCGCTGCCGGACGCAATGCGGTTCCTCGCCGCGTCAAATTTACGACTTGGACGTTGCGATACAACCGCATGGCCTGGGTCACAGTGGACGGATTGGAACAGCACTGGGAACGTGCGCGCGTCGAAGCCGAAATTCGCAATAACGCACCAATCCAAATCACGACGCAGAATGTTTCCGCGCTAACGTTGGAAATGCAGCCCGGCGAATGTCCGCTGGACAATTCCCGGCGACCAACGGTGATTTTGGACAAACAGGAAGTCGTGGCTTCGCCAGTCATGTCCGATCGTTCGTGGACTTCGCGCTTCCGCAAACTCGATGGAAAATGGACGTTAGTTGAAAAAGTTGATGACGGTTTGAGAAAAGTTCACGGTTTGCAAGGGCCGATTGACGACGCGTTTATGAGCAGTTTTGTGTTTGTGCGTCCAACCGGAAAAGCTCTGAATGACAAAGTCGCCGCTTGGAGCGCAGCCGAACTGGATCGAGCCATCAAACAGTGGCGCGGCATGTTTCGCGGCGAAGCTCCGGTAAAAAACGATCTGCAAGTTAGCGACGCCGACATCGCCAACAGCAACTTGATTTTATGGGGCGATCCGGCCAGCAACTCCGTTTTGGCGAAACTCATTGACCGGTTGCCCATCGGCTGGAACGTGCAAACCGTTAATGTCGGCGAACAGACCTTTGCGGCCAACAGCCACGTTCCTGTTTTGATCTTCCCGAACCCGCTAAACCCCAAACGTTACGTGGTCATCAATAGCAGCCACACTTTCCGCGAAGCCCATTACTTGACCAACGCGCAACAAACTCCGAAGCTGCCGGACTGGGCGATTGTGGATTTGAGCACGCCGCCTTCGGCTTATGCTCCGGGAAAAATCGCGGCGGCTGGATTTTTTGGCGAACGGTGGGAATTGAAAGGAGTTCAGTCGAAATGAAAAACCAACATAGATTGAACTTGCTGATGATTGTCCTACTGATGTTATGCGTTCAGTTCGCGCCAGCCCAGGCAAATCAGCAGGTAGAGAAAATCAAAATCCTGATTGTTTACCATTCGCGCGGAGGCCACACGGAAGCGATGGCTAAAGCTGTAGCTGAAGGCGCGAAGAAAAATCCGCGGACTGAAATTACGATCAAACCGGTTGGCGATGTGAAATGCGCGGAGCTGCTGGCGACGCATGCACTGATCGTCGGTTCGCCGGTGTACTGGTCGAACATGGCTGGTGAGGTAAAAAGTTTCTTTGACCGTTTTTCGACGGATTGTGGCGTGTTGCCTCCGGCCTTTCAGATGCGCGACAAAGTCGGGGGAGCGTTTGTGACGGGCGGCGAAACTTCGAGCGGAAAGGAAATCGCCTTGATGACGATTGTTGCCGCAATGCTCGGCAATCGAATGATCGTCGTTAGCGAAGGCCAAGCGCTGGGCGCGGCGGCTACGACTGGAGATGGCAAAGCTCCTGTGACGGAAAAAGAATTGAACGAAGCTCGGAAGTTGGGCGAGCGGGTGGCGCAGGTTGCAGCGGCGTACCAACGTGGAAAAGCAAAGTAAGCGGCGTTGAACAAAGCGGCGCTTCAGATGGCGCTCAAAAAATTGGGCTGACGATTGCTCGTCAGCCCTTTTAACCTCACCCCTCGGAAGGAACTACGAAGTAGGAACCACTACACACAAAACACAGGAGAAAAACTAATCCCGTTCAACGCGGAGATTGTTGGTCACGGAAAAGACCCCCGAAACTCCGTTGGCTGCGATGTAAGCGCGAGCCGAATCGCTCTTGGTTGGCACAACGCCTTCCAATGTCACATTGCCGTTTCTGACGATAATGTGAATCGGCGCGACAGCTTGCAACGCTAACCGATCAAGACCCGGCTGGCGATAAATTGCCCGGAAAGTCGCCAGCCGAATCCGATCGTCGAAGTTCGACAACGGCAGCACTTCGATCTTATTCACCACTTCTTCAACCCCCGCGACTTTCGCCACCACTCGCTTCGCGTCGCTTTTCAGCGTCGGGCGCGAGACTTGACCATAAAGTGTTACCGTGCCGTCTTCGAGCTTGAAACTCAGATTGTCAAACACACTGTAAAACGGAAGCGTGACCAGTTCTTTGCGAATCTTTTTGATCGTCTTGTCATACTGGCCAGCGTCGTCAGCAGTTTTCGCCGCAACCGGCATCACCGCAAACATCAAAGTCAAAACAACTGCTCCAAATAACTTTTTCATACATCTCCTCCTCTATGCTATTGAAAAGCTTCAAAAGGCTTTTTCTGTTTTTCAATCATCAACCTCATTGCGCCGCCTTCGATGTGAGCATACGTAAGAGGGTTGTTTGATAGTTTTCTTGCACAGGAAATTTTTTAATTTTGTCAGGTCAGGGACAGTTTTGCTGAGAAGCCGCTAAGCCAGGGGCTTGCGTCAAAGCTTAGCGGCATTCAAGAATCCAAACCGAATGGCTCTCTTTCTAGTTTCAACTCCAATCGGCAACCTGGAAGACATCACGCTTCGGGCCCTTAGCGTACTGAAGTCTGTTGACCTGATCGCCTGCGAAGATACACGGCACACACGGCGACTGCTGGATCATTTCGGAATCAGCAAACCAACGATCAGCTATCACGAACACAACGAGCAAGCGCGGGCACAGGAACTCGTTCAACGACTTGCTAGTGGAGAATCCATTGCGATTGTGACGGATGCTGGAACGCCTGGAATTTCCGATCCGGCGTACCGGATTGTTTTGGCGGCAATCGAACACGGCATCGCAGTCGTGCCGATTCCCGGAGCCGTGGCGCTGGTCGCTGGACTAGTAGCTTCAGGCTTGCCGACGGATTCGTTTTTGTTTGCAGGTTTTTTGCCGGTCAAAAAGATGGCTCGCCGCACGAAACTGGAAGAGTTGAAAGCGGAACGCGCGACGCTGGTTTTCTATGAGGCCCCGCATCGAATCCGAGAAACGCTGGCCGACACGCTGGAAGTTTTGGGCGATCGGCACGCTTCGCTGGCGCGCGAACTGACCAAGCTGCACGAACAATTTATTCGCGGAAAATTATCAGAGCTTGTCGCGCATTTTGACGCCCATCAACCGCGCGGAGAAATGACGCTTGTCATCGCCGGAAGCGGAAATGATAATTTGCCGACGGTTGAAACAGGCTCAGTCAGCGAGCAGGTTGAACGGTTGGTGTCGGACGGGTTGAGCCGCAACGACGCGATCAGGCAAGCCGCTAAATCTCGCGGCCTGACAAAACGCGAAGCCTATCAATTGATGTTGGAAGAGAAGGAAACCGATGAAAATCAAAACTGAAAAATTCTGCTCGGCATTGCTGACGCTGTTTCTGCTGTCCGCTGGTTGCTGTTTGGTGTCTGTTTCAGCAAACGCACAACTGCTTAAACAAAACGATTACGGCGTAGGCGTAACCGTTGCCATTTACCAGTTTGACGATGCGCGCTCAAAACAATTTTCCCAGGTCAACACGCTGAAAGTCACGGCCAACTCCCCTGAAGAGGAAATCGAATACATTCAGCGGAACTTCGGCGCTGAAGACTTGAAGGTTCGCCACGTTCGCACCATTGGTTTGCGCGAAGGTGAACCGTTCACGGATTCGCAGCCGATGAATGAAAACCAGTTCGTTTTCGTCATCACGCCGCGCATCATTTCCAAAAGCGAAGTGACTTTTGACTTTGTCGCCAAATACGGCGAGCAGACTCTGCTGGAAGCCAAGAGCGTGACCGCCGGAAGTTACGAAACCGTCCTGCTGCGCGGCGAGCGCGGCGGATTTGGCGTCAAGGAATTCAAAGGGCCAAACGGCGTCGAATCGGTTCCGGAAAAGCGCGCTTTGTTGGTAACGATCACGCCGACAGTGCAAACCGCTCGGAGTTTGCAAAACAAACCTTCAGACATTTCGCGGCCCACAGATCAATACGGCTCCAAAATTGAGCTTGGCGAAAGCGATACTTTTATTATTCCTACGATCCTCAATCGAGCGCCGTTGAAATTTCCAGCCAGCGCCAAGCTTACAGGGTCAATCACGCTGCAATGCATCGTTACGCCAGAAGGAACGGTTTCAAATGTGCGCGTGCTGGATTCTCCGGACTCTGCGCTGAACCCAAAAGCGATCGAGGCGTTTCGGCAATATCGCTTCAATCCGGCGAAGCTGAACGGTCGCCCGACGTATTCGACCTTTCGCGAAACCATCATCCTGAGCAAACCGGAAATCCAATAAAGATCAGCCGACAGCATGTCGGCGCTTCCTGACTTATGATCAAATTTTTGCACATCGCCGACATTCATCTGGGCATTCGCCGCTACAAATCGGAAGAACGAGCACAGGATTTTTTTCACGCCTGGCGGGATTGCATCGAGCGGTATGCTCTGGCGGAGCAGGTGGCTTTTGTCCTGATTGCCGGGGATTTTTTTGACGCGCGCAAAGTGGAACCGCAGGCAATGAATCAGGCGATGTTTTGTTTGACTCGATTGCGAGACGCCGGAATCCCCGTAGTTGTCATCGAAGGCAATCACGATTCGCATGAGGTCGGGACAAGCTTTAGCTGGCTACGCAGTCTGTCGCGCTGGGGTTACATCAAGCTGCTGGAACCGGTTTATGAAGACGGTTCAGCGCGAATGGAGGCCTGGAACGAGAGCTTGGGACGCGGTTCTTTCATAGACATTGGCGATGTCAGAATTTTTGGCTCAATCTGGTATGGCTCAACTGTCACGCAGTCGCTGACTTCGCTGGTTGATCTGTTGCGCGACCATCACGCCCCTGATCAGTTCAATGTCATGATGTTGCATACTGATATTGAAGGCCACGTTAATCATCCCAGCCCGCCACTGCCTGTCGCCAAGTTGAATGAATTGAAAACTTACGTTGACTACCTGGCACTTGGGCATACGCACAAAAACTTCGAAATTGACGACTGGGCTTACAACCCGGGCTCGCTGGAAGCTTGCAGCGTGGACGAATACGCCAACCAGCGTGGGGCGTATTTGGTCGAAGTCGAAGGCAAACACCATACAGCCAAACTGGTTCAGGATTACCATCAGCGACCGGTTATACGATTCGGCTTTGACGTTGACGGCAAAGCGACACCGGAAGAATTTCACGAAGCCTTGTTCGTGCAGCTCAGGCAGGAACTGACGCCTTACGATGCGAACGAATCCGATTCCTTGCCTCCCGTCATTGAATTGGCGTTGCGTGGGCAATTGGGCTTCAAAAATTCACTGCTGGAACTGAACCGCATTCGGGATGAGATCAAGAAGGAATTCAAACCTTTGCTGGCAATGGTTCGCAACCAGACAATTCCCGTCGAATATGCAGTCGCCGCTGGGTTAAGCGAAAACGTTTCGCGCAGCGAACGAGAGCGAAGAATCGTAGAAGATTTGATTTCGCGCGATGCCCGATTCCGCGACCATGCCACCAATTTTGCCGGTTTGATTCTGGAAGCCAAGCGGCTGGCGCTGGGAAATGAAAAACCGGCCAGCATTGTGGAAATGATCGAAAGCAAAATGGCCGAATTGCAAAAGCAGAAGTTGGCTGGCGGCAGTCATACGTAGAAGTTTTACAAATTCCCTGGCGCGCCGTAAGAAATTCGTTTGGCAATTTCCTACTGTTTGAAGCAGAATGGCCTCCCTCTCGAATCCCCCCGTTTGCGATTCGATTTCAACAATTTACTAGCTTGGCGGTTCGGTTATGGAAACGGTTTTTATCGTTCTAGGCATTATTCTTTTTCTGCAAAGTCTGTTGTCGTTTGCCGCCGCATTGCGGTTTGCCCGTTATGCACTGCGCTACAACCGCCCTCGCTTGACCCGCTATCAACCCAAAGCCGTCGTCATTATGCCGTGCAAAGGTTTAGAGCACGATTTTGAAGAAAACATACGTTCGCTTTTTGCTCAGGAATACCGTGACTTCGAAATCATCTTTGTTACTGAAAATGAACGTGATCCGGCTTATGGAGTGCTGTCTCGCCTGATCAAAAACTATAGCCGCAGACCTGCCTGGCTGATTGTTGCCAATGAAGCCAAGGCTTGCGGCCAAAAGGTTCACAATCTATTGGCCGCAATTGACATGCTCAATTCGATTGACCGGCGCGCGGAAGTGTTGGTTTTTGCGGATTCCGACGCACGCACAAGCCGACACTGGCTGTCAGAACTTGTTGCCCCGCTGGGCGATAAACGAATCGGAGCCACAACTGGTTTTCGCTGGTATTTGCCTGCAAACATTGCCGGTTCGGGCTTGGCTTCGCGTCTATTATCGGTTTGGAATGCCAGCGCTTTGTCCTTGCTTGGGGAGCGCTCCTCATTCGCCTGGGGTGGTTCAACCGCAATTCGCCGAGAAAACTTCGACCGGCTGCAGATCAAACAAATCTGGCAAGGCGCACTCAGCGATGATTATGCGCTGAGTGCAGTTATTCATCAGGCCGGTCAACGCATAAAGTTTGTCCCGCAATGCTTGGTGGCTTCGTATACGGATGCGAATCTGGCCAATTTGCTGGAATTCAGCACGCGGCAAATGCGCATTACACGCGTTTACTCACCTCGTGTTTGGCAAATGGCGGCGATTTCACACATCTTATATAACCTGACTTTTTGGGGCGGGTTGGCCTGGTTGGTGGCAGCATCTTTCTTTGGCAAACTCAGTTTTATACTGGCCGCCTTGCTGACAGGAGTGTTCCTGCTCGGGGCGACGACGGGTTGGATTCGGGCCGTTGTCGCCACTCAGTTGATGACGGCAAATCACCCTGGCACGCATAAAGACCGACAGAATGTCTTGCAAAAAAGTTGGCAGAAAAGCCTGCAAAAAACCTGGTGGGCGTATGTTTTGCTAGGACCAATTGTTTCTGTTCTTTATCTTTACAACGTGCTTGCTTCAGCCTGGACCAAACGTATCGTTTGGCGCGGTATCGGATACGAAATGGTTTCCCCCACTGAAACCATCATTTTGCGGCGTCCCAAAACCCGCCTGACCACGGATCCGGCAGTTCTGACGCCCCGCAAACGCAAAGCTTCTGTTCGTTCTTCATCAACCCAACCCTAAGCGCAAATTCTAACTACTTTCGCCAATCGCTTTTCAAACACCTTCACATTTCCTTCACAGACCTGATAAAGATTTGCCTGGATGCAATCTGGTAATTGACAGTTACCAGTTGCCTTCATATACTCTGCACTCGCTTTCGGAGAGTGCTACTAAACCTAAGGCATTTAGCGCACATTATCTGAGCGCACAACACTCAAGTTTTAGCAACTTCGAAACGGGAAAGCCTGAAATTTAACCTAAGACTCAAATATTTAACCAATCTGAAAGGAGTTTTTCCAATGGCAACATCAATTCGTCCGCTCAACGACCGCATCATCGTGCGCCGCGTGGAAGATCAGGAGCAGATGCGTGGAGGTCTTTACATCCCCGATACTGCGAAAGAAAAGCCACAAGAAGGCGAAGTCATCGCTGTCGGCAACGGTAAGTTGCTGGACAACGGAACCCGTATCGCGATTGACATCAAAGCTGGTGATAAAGTTCTGTTTGGCAAATACGCGGGCACCGAAATCAAACTGGATGGCGAAGAATACCTGATTTTGCGCGAGGACGATGTCCTGGGCGTGATCGAGGGCGCAGCAAAAGGCAAAGGCGCCAAATAAGCACCATTTATCGGAGATTTAATAGGAGGAACAACTTATGGCAAAACAAGTTATTCACGGCGAAAATTCCCGTCAGGCAATTCTGCGTGGCGTCAATCAACTCGCCGATGCAGTCGCAATCACACTTGGCCCGAAAGGCCGCAACGTAGTCATTGACAAGAAATTCGGTTCACCGACCATCACCAAGGACGGTGTGACCGTCGCCAAGGAAATCGAACTGAAAGACGCGCTGGAAAACATGGGCGCGCAAATGGTTCGCGAAGTCGCGTCGAAGACTTCGGACGTGGCCGGTGACGGCACAACGACCGCGACCGTTCTGGCTCGGGCGATTTTCAAAGAAGGCGTTAAAACCGTTGCTGCTGGCGCCAACCCAATGGCTCTGAAGCGCGGCATCGAAAAGGCTGTCGAAGTTGCCGTCGAAGCGATCAGCAACATGGCCAAAAAAGTCAGCGAAGATTCAATTGCCCAGGTCGGCACGATTTCCGCAAATGGCGACGCAACAATTGGCGGCATTATTGCTGAAGCAATGAAGAAGGTCGGCAAAGACGGCGTCATCACCGTTGAAGAATCCCGTTCGCTGGAAACTCTGCTGGAAGTCGTTGAAGGTATGCAGTTTGACCGCGGCTACCTGTCGCCGTACTTCGTCACCGATCCGGAACGCATGGAAGCAACGCTGGAAAACGCAATGATCCTTCTGAACGAAAAGAAGATCAGTTCCATGAAAGACCTGCTGCCGCTGTTGGAACAAGTGGCAAAGATGGGCAAACCGTTGCTGATCATCGCTGAAGACATTGAAGGTGAAGCGCTGGCGACGTTGGTCGTCAACAAGCTGCGCGGAACGTTGAATGTTTGCGCCGTCAAGGCTCCTGGCTTCGGCGACCGCCGCAAAGCCATGCTGGAAGATATTGCCATCCTGACCGGCGGCAAAGTCATCAGCGAAGACTTGGGAATCAAGCTGGAAAACGTCAAGCTGGAAGATCTGGGACGCGCCAAGAAAGTCACGGTGGATAAAGACAACACAACCATCGTTGAAGGTTCTGGCAAGGGCTCAGACATTTCCGGTCGCGTTGCCACCATCCGTCGTCAGGTCGAAGAAACCACCAGCGATTACGACCGTGAAAAACTGCAAGAACGTCTGGCCAAGCTGGTCGGCGGCGTTGCGGTGATCAAAGTCGGTGCGGCGACTGAAACCGAGCTGAAAGAAAA
>CAZMXG010000029.1:0-55306 GCA_964570175.1 uncultured Heliomicrobium sp.
CACCAAAAGCCAGAGCCGTCGCTGGATTTGCTCCATATCCCAGCGTCGCCGAATTTAATGTACCGGGACCTCCAGAACTGATATAGGCTGGAAGCACGTCGTTGGCGATGCCGTAAGCCGTTGCAACTTCGCGTAAAACCTGCCGATTCACTTCCGCAACGCGAATCTGCAATTGCACCTGGGCTGCATCCAGCACCGGAGCCTTGAGCAAATTCGTCACCTTCAATCCAGCAGCTTCAATAATCTTTTGCACCTGATCGGCCAATTCTGGCTTGGTCACGCTTCCGGAAAGAACTACGGAACTATTGACTTGGCTGAGCTGAATGTTTTCCTTTGGGAACAAAACCTTGATCTGGTTATCAATCAGCGAAAGGTTGGTCAGCACATAAATGTCGAACGCAACCAAGCGCTCAGGATCGCCTTCCTTCTTCTTTGCCCAAGCTACTAAATTAACCTGGCCGAAGGTGAGGCCATTGACAATTGCCTGGCGGAAATTGATTGGAATCACCTGTGCGATCTTTTCATCTGAGATGGCGATTCGCTCGTAATCGGCATCAAATTCAATCACGCGCGACTGCCCTACCTGCACATCAATTTTGACCGGCTGGCCGTTATTCGTGAATGAAGCCTGAATCATCCTCTCCTGCGCGTGCGCATTCACGAAGACGCCCAAAACCACAAGCGCCATGGCAGCAACCGCCAGCCTGAGAACGGGTTGAACTTTGAATTGTTGAAACAGATTTGTCATGTCGTCTCCTGAAATATCGGCTGTCAAAAACTTTCCAATCCACATCGGCATTTTGCCGATTTCAGCCTGTGGGGGACGGGTAATTTACTTTAGGGCACCATCTCGATTCTGGACCGCTTTGTGCCTTCAATCAGCTCAATCGTCTTCTCCAGATTGACCTTTTTCACAGGAGGGCCTTGCGGTTGCTGTTGTTGATTTGGATTGTTGAGATTAATTGTCCAAGGTTGAACTGTCGGCATCGGTCGCGCCGAACTGCCAGCTCCTTGACGCGTTCCAATCAGTGAGCGTTGCTCAAGCGCAAGATCATCTAATACGTCACGCTTGGTTGCCCCAGGCGTCTTCGGCAAATCCTGATCCGTAGAGTTGCGAATCGAAAGCTGTAATTTGCCTTCAGCTTCGGCAAGCTTCACTTTTTCCGCCTGTGCCGGAGTCAGCTCCATCGTCACAGTATTGACCAGCGCCGGCTTACCATCCTTGTTGGTTTCATTTTTCTGGCCACTGGCCAACACTCGAACTTTCTGTAAAATCACTTTCGAGACAGGCTTCGCGCCTTCCAATTGCGGAGACATGATGGCAATCACGTCAACATACGCTCCGGGTGAAACAAAACCGGCCACACCGCTTGCTTCGTCAACGCGGACTGAAACCGAGCGCATCCCTTCCGTAATGGTTCCCGACAATCCCGGCAGTGCGCCAATGCCAGCCAATTGTTTCCCCAGTATTACCATCTTTCCTGAAATATCTGCCGTCGTGACGCGACCGATGACCTCTTCCCGTTTGAGCATCGCTCCTTCGGGAATCAAATTTCGCTTGAATCTGGCAAGCGAAACCTGTTGCGCGTTTATTTCTGTGCCAAGTGGAATGTCGGCAGCAGCAACCACCACATTGGTTTCTTCTTCGGCAATTTTCTGTTGAACTCGCTGAGTGACATATTTCTGCGCCAGAAAAATTGCCAGCAAACCAAAAACGATTGCGCCTGCGAGGGCAATCAAAAAACGTCTATTCATCTTAATGACTCCTTAAGCGAAATCCTGAAACCAAACCTTCTCTTGTACTACTCAGAAATGATAATGGGCACAATCTAAATGAGGGTAATTGGAACTTTATACTGCTATTCGTGTTCAAGATAACATGTGACACCCATCATTACATCTTTTTGCCCCGAAGTGTTTGAATTGAACATAGTCAGGATGATGGGAAGGGCAGTGTCAAACCTGTGGCGAATTTGAATCCCGATGCGATCGCCGCGGGTTCCGCCAGAATAGTTTTCCTCAATTTTATCGTCAGCCGTGTCAAAAATATTATCTGCGCCTGGCAGCAATCGTATCGGAACAATTTTAGTATCTGCTTCAACGACTACTCCTGAATTGTTTAAATAAGACGTTGTCGTTTTGACTGCAGAGTCCTGCTTCTGGCTTTCACTAGAAAATGTCAGCCCTGCACCATAAGGCATAGCCAGCACTCGCGATCCTTCGCGCGCAGCCAATGTAAGAGATTGTTTGACAGCCCAAGCCCGCCCAATCTCAATAATTGAGAGGACAAATGCCAGGAAGAGCGGGAGAATCAAAGCCAACTCAACCATTGACTGGCCGCGTTCTGCCCACTTTGCCCATTGATGATTGCGTGACGTGTTTTCCATAAATGTAACGTCCATTCTCAATTCCCAACGCCGCTTGACGATTCAGCCTAACCGCCCCGTTTCATTGAGCAACCGGCGAAAACCTGAATTTCTTTAAAGTTAAGGTCGAAAGGTGTGTTTTCAGGAGTAGTAAAGGGGAGGTCAAGCGAGTAAAGAAGAGTAACCCGCACTTCAAACTTGTTTAGGCTGGCTTCTTTTATGGCTTTTTGTGATGCCGCATTATCTTTGGCGAAAAAGAAAAGCTTTCCAGCCTGCGCACTGCCATCAAATCCCTGATTGGTCATATATTGACGAACGGCAGGAGCAACATATTTCTCGAAGTTGTTAGCTGCGCCACTATTTGGGTCACAAGCAGGTGGGGTACAGTGAAGTCCTCCGCCCCCTACAGGGTTTTTAGCCCAAATGCGCGCTCCCTCATACGCAGCCCCATACAGAGCCATTTGTAAATTGAACCCTTGTGCCATAACGGAAACCCCGATCAACATGACGAAAAGAATCAAAATCATCAGAGCAAATTCAATGAAGGCTTGTCCATGTTCTTTCCTTTGCTCTCTGCGGCGTATTTGAAAAGGAAGTTTTTGAAGATGTTTCATTGCTAACCTCGTGACGAAACTCTGTTGATTCGGCGAAAGCATCTATTAACGCATTGTTTAGGAGTTATCTGGGGTGAGTAAGAAACGAATGATAAAATAATGCAAGATGACTTTGTCAAAGGACTGAGGGAGAATTTTATGTGCAAATTTTTTTGATATGAGTTGGCGCATTCCCATTCGACGTGGGGTGCTTGCAGAGTCAAAGAATGGATTTCAGAAATCCGGTGTAAATTGCAATCAGTGTCCCGATTGCAAGGGCAACACCAAAGGGCGTTGTTGCTGAAGCAATACTTGTGTCATCGGAATGTTCAAGGCGCATTGCAGAAAGCCGAAAGCTCGGCATAAAAAAACCAAAAAAATTATATAGAATGCGCCGAAACCGATGCCAAGTAACAGCGAGCTTCTTTTCTCGAATCACAACAATCGCCGCAAGGATTGGGTAGCACAGCAACGTTATCAATAAGACTCGTACCACGGCGACAGCACCGACAAAGGAGCCTATCGCCATCAGAAACTTGACATCACCAGCCTTCATTCCTTTCACCAGATAGGGAATGAGCAAAATGATGAACCCAGCCCCCAAGCCTTTTAGTCCAAATAAAAGGCCTCCCCAGCCTGACTGAAACCCATGAATGACCAGGCCAATTAGCGATGCAGGCATGACAATCAGATTCGGTATGCGTCGTTCACGTAAATCAAAGATCGCAACAGCGGTGACAAGGACAGTCAAGCTAATGGTTAAAACCATTTCAAACCAGCTCATAATCAAGCCCGTTTATTCTTAATTAGCTTAATTGCCAGTGAAGTCAAACACACTGTGAATTTGGTATCAGTCATTGCCTAAGCGGTAACTGAGAGGGCTAGCTGGCACCGTAATTCAAGCGATGCCCTCTCAACCGCATATAGGCTACACCCATGACGATAAAAACCTAAACGGCATTGCGCCAACAGGGTGATGTAACTGATCTAGTATGTGGAATTTACAAACAGCGTGATGCAGGGGCGCTTCACGCTAATTAGCGAAATAGGCTTAAAGAAAAGCCGCCATGGCCAATTTACAACTATGACCTCAACAACCTGACTTTAATTCTGATGGCGTGCCACTCGGTGAGATGCGGTTAGGGTCGGGATCTTTTTAGCCAAGCCTGATTCGAACTATATTAATAGCTCAGCGGTCTTTTCTATTCTTGTCCCTTTTAAATATCAACGCAGAGGACGATGTGGCGATCACAGTCAGCCTTATGTGCCTTAGCTCTCTTACGAAATACTAGCGTTCGCAGATGAGAGTTTGGTATTAATCTTGCTAAAAATTTGGCTGATGCTTTGGCCCATGGTCGTCAAAACGAAGACCGCTGCCGCACCAATCAAAACCAAAAGCAATGAGTATTCGACGATATCCTGACCTTGTTCATCCTTGATAAACTCTTTAATCATATTTTCTCCTGTCCTGTCCGGTTATGGGTTGAAACGCTTAGGTTGCGTAGAGTCAAACTCAAGGGGAAGCGCGAAATTGAATCAGTTGGGAACAACCGTGGATTCGTGAAGTGATGGTTGTTTTGTAACAGCTTCTTCACCGATACCACTTTTTCCCGTGTACGACCGATTCAAGGACAAGCTCTACAATAGTAAGGTAAAGATTGATTTCTTACTCTGCAGAACTTCTCCCCCGACAAGCTCATCAACATTGGTAAATGTATTGGGGGGTCGAATCGTTGATGCCAAATAAGACCGAGCGAGTTGCCGATAACATCTCATAAAATCGGTGCGGTCAACGATAAGGAGCGAGAAGCCGAAAGCATTCTACTCACAAGTCCCTTGTTCAATCAAGCGAAAATTTATGGGAATAAGGAATAACCTAAAGCTTTCTGCCAGTTTGTCATTGCTGAAGAAAGAGGCTGACCTCACTGATACTTAGACTCGCGGAGGCTTTGACGATACGTAATCGCACTTTGCGTGTCGTCACATTCTGGCCACGCAGTAATCGTTGTGCGCCGATTCCAGCAGCCTTTCCGAATTCCGACCAATGCCCATCAATCCAAACATCTACTGCCAATTCATCAACGCGATGACCTAATCGGATGTTTTCGCGCACTCGAACAACATTAAATGTCTTCTCTGCGCTCAGTTCAAGTTCAAGCTGACCCGCAGTCACCTGATCATCAGTTCCCCAATAACTGAAGCGATCTGTGTCCAGCACCTTTTCGGGAGCAAACTTTTTATCACTGCCGCGCACGTTGCTCGCTTTGGCTTTCGCCCCTTTAGCCAGATTGACGGCAAAAGTTTGCCGCAGCCAGTCACCAAATTGCTGCAATGATTTCGTGTCATTTTCGTGAATGCGTCCACGACGATCGGGCGGCACGTTCAGCAAAAATGAGGCCCCACGACCGACCGAAGCAAAATACAAATCTTTCAATTGCTGCGGCTGCTTGACTTTGTCATTCTGGTTTTCGTGCCAAAACCAGCCGGGACGAATCGAAACATCACATTCTGCGGGACGCCAAACAGAGCCGTTGCGGTCGCCGCTGTTTAATTGTTTTTCGATGCCTTCCTGGCCGGGATACATCTTTTCTCCGTTGATCGTCGTCCAGCAGGGATCGCCCGCAATTCCCTTTTCATTTCCTACCCATCGAATATCCGGCCCCGCATCGCTAAAAACGACCGCATTTGGCTGTAGTTTGCGCACCAGATCCCAAGTCGCGGGCCAATCGTAATAATTGGTTTTATCAATCTTGCGGCGCTCACGCGCGCCGCCATAAAACCCATCGCCCCCATTTGCGCCGTCGTGCCAAACTTCAAACAGTTCACCATAATTGGTCATCAATTCGCGTAACTGTTCACGATAGATCGCCACGTATTCTGGCTTGCCATAATTGGCATTGTTGCGATCCCACGGAGAAAGATACACACCGAACTTCATCTCATGCCGCCGGCAAGCATCGGCAAATTCTTTAACCACGTCGCCTTTGCCATTCCGCCAGGGACTTTTTGATATGTTGTGAGCGGTAGTCTTGGTCGGCCACAAACAAAATCCATCATGATGCTTGGCGGTCAAAATCAATCCTTTCAAACCGCCTGCTTTCAGTGTAGTGACTATTTGATCGGCGCTGAAATCCGTTGGGTTGAAAATCTTTGGATCTTCGTCACCATATCCCCATTCTTTGTCAGTGAAAGTGTTCGTTGTGAAATGAATGAATCCAAATATTTCCAGCTCGTGCCAACGAAGCTGGCGTTCCGAAGGGACTGCGCCGAACGGTTTTGGCGGCTTAACGGCGGCAAGCGGCAAAGCAGCCCCGATCAACAAAAACAGCGCCAACACCAAAAAAACAAATTTCGATTTCATATCAATCCATTTTTCTGCAGTGTGCGAAGCATCACTTCCTTTGGAACTGCACCAGTGACCCGATCAATTTCGCGACCATCCTTGAAAACAATCATTGTCGGAATGCTGCGCACATTGAAGCGTTGCGCGGTCATCGGATTTTCGTCAATGTTCAACTTGGCGACGCGAATGCGGCCAGCCAATTCACCCGCTAGTTCTTCGACAAAAGGCCCAATCATCAAACAAGGGCCACACCACCCAGCCCAGAAATCCAGAAACACTGGCAAAGGCGATTGTTCAACTTCGCGTACAAAACTGGCGTCAGTAATTTTCATCGGAGCCGTGCCAGCGACTAACGTAGCGTGGCATTTACCACAGACAGGCAATTCGCCAGAAGAGAGCTTTTCCAGCAACACGCGGTTGGCCGCCCCGCAGCTTGAGCAGCGAATAATTTGCGAATCAGACATGTTCCTCCTTATTGCTTCGTGATGGCTTCGTCCAAGTTCAGAATCAGGCTCGCCATCGTCGCATAGGCTGCCAATTCCGAAGTATCCAGCTTAGGATTATTGCGGCGTTCACCAACAGACAACAACTGTTTGACCTCCTCCGGTCTGGCGCGAAATGATCCTAATTGCGAAGTGAAGCTTTTCAGCAAAAGATGATGTTCGGTCTCAGAAGGCGTTCGTGCAAGCACCAGACGGAACAAAAGCGCCAGCCGTTCCCGCGTCGCTGAATTCGACAACATGACGCGCTCGGCCATCATTCTTGCGGCTTCGACGTATGTCACATCGTTCATTAAATTCAAAGCCTGCAACGGTGTGTTGGTTCGCTGTTCGCGAACTGCGCAAAGCTCCCGCGCCGAAGCATCAAACGTCAGCATTGCCGGATTCAGAATCGTGCGCTTCCAATAAGAATAAAGACTGCGCCGCCAAAGCCCCTCGCCTTTGGCTTGATCGTAAAAGGTCATGTTTGAAAAGGTCATGTCCTTCCACAATCCGTTTGGCTGATAGGGTTTGACAGAAGGCCCGCCGAGGCGCTCAACCAGCAATCCTGAAGCCGCCAGCGCCTGATCACGAATCATTTCAGCCGACAACCTGAGCCGTGGCCCCCGCCCCAGCAAACGGTTCGCTGGATCGCGTTGCAACGATTCAGGCGATGCTTTTGACGATTGGCGATATGTCGCGCTCATCACCACCAACTTCATCAATGCTTTCACATTCCAGGCGTTCGCTCCCTCTTTGAACTCTGCTGCCAGCCAGTCCAGCAATTCCGGATGACTGGGCAGTTCCCCCTGCGAGCCAAAGTCTTCGACGGTTTTGACCAAACCGGTTCCAAATAGCATTTGCCAAAAGCGGTTCACTTGCACGCGAGCCGTCAAGGGATTTTCTCTGCTGACCAGCCATTGAGCAAAACCAAGGCGATTGCTGGGAAACTCTGCGGCCATCGGAGGCAATACCGCTGGAACAACGCGCTCGACTTTTTCCATTGGCTGATCATAAGCGCCTCTTCGCAGCACGAAAGCAGGACGAGGTTCGGCAGTTTCCTGCATCACCATCAGCGTGGAAAATTCCGATTCCAGATTCAGTTTTTGCCGTTTCAGATCAGAAAGTTGCTGCCAAAGCTTCCGGGTCTCTTTGGGCGCAGCGGAACTCAGAAACCCGCCTCGCATTTTTAATTGTTGGGAACGACTGCGTTTTTCCATTGGAAGCGCCGCGATTTTTTCCAAGGGATCAGCGCAAGCCAACACCGCAATTTCGTCCGCTTCCGGCAAGGCTTTGTAAATGCGGATTTCGTCCAGTTTTCCCTTAAAACGAAATGCTGGACCGCCGCCAGCACCGAATTTCAGCGTGCGTTTCGCGTCGCCGAAAGTGCGGAATAACCGTCCGTGAATGATGTTCAGTTTGGCTTCCCGGCCATTGACGTAAATTTTTATTTTGTCGAGCGGATCAGAGCCATTGAACATCGCCACAACGTGATGCCATTGGCTGAGAGGCAATCTTTCAGCCGTTTCAACCCGGAACGAATCATCCGCCCAAACACTAACCACATTGAAGTGAAGCTTGCCGTTGTGGAAAAACAATCCCCAGCCTTTGTTTTTCGGTAATCCATAATCGGTTTCGCCTGCGGTGTCGTTGAGGTGTGTGACGATTGCGCCGCTTTGTTCGGCTTCAGGGTAAAACCAGGCGGAAACAGCAAAGTTATCTTTGTAATCGCGTTTGCGATCGCGATAATCAAAGTTGGCGACTTTGCCGGCGTCAAAATAAAGTTTTCCGTCAAAGGCCGTCGCCTGGCCTGTCGGCGAAGCCACAAATTGCGGCTTGCCATTTCGGTAACCGACTTCCTCTTTTTTGGCTTCTTGCTTTGGCGCTTTTTCGCCTTCTTCATCGTCTGGGCGGGCAACATTAATCCTGGCCAGCGTGCTGATGTTTTCCAATTCCCCACCTTCGTCCATGGAATGACGAAGCAACAAATTGTCAGCCGGAAACCATTGTGCGTTGGCTGATGGTTTTAACTTTTGTTCCCAGCGAAGCTCAGCAACTGCGTGATTTTTCAGCGACAAATCCAACTGTTGTTCGGTCAAGGTAATTTGGTGTTCAAGCTGCCGCAGCCGGGTGTGCTGCTCAACCGTCGGCGCCGAAATCCACGGAGGCGAGTTGCCATAATTGCTGGCGCGCCCGTCTTCGGGAATGCTGTTGAAGAAAGCCGAAAACTGATAATACTCGCGCTGGGTCAATGGATCGAACTTGTGGTTATGGCAACGCGCACAGCCCATCGTCAGCCCCAGAAACACAGTCGAAGTCGTGTCCACTCGATCCACGACGTATTCAATTCGGTATTCTTCGGGAACAATTCCATCTTCGGAATTGCCGCGGTGGTTGCGGTTGAAAGCTGTTGCAATCAATTGATCCAGCGCTGCTTGCGGGTTTTCTGGTTTGGGCAGCAAGTCCCCGGCAAGCTGCTGAATCGTAAATTGATCGAACGGCAAATTGCGGTTGTAAGCCTCAATCACCCAATCGCGCCATCGCCACATTGACCGCTCTCCGTCAAGCTGATAACCGTTTGTGTCGGCGTAACGCGCCGCATCCAGCCAGCGGAACGCCATCCGTTCCCCATAACGCGGCGAAGCCAGCAAACGATCAACCACTTTTTCGTACGCGTCCGGCGATTGATCGGCGATGAACTCATCCACTTCTTTTGGCGTAGGCGGCAAACCGGTCAGGTCCAGGCTGACACGGCGAATTAAAGTCACACGGTCGGTTTCGGCAGAAGGCTGCAATCCTTCTGCCTCAAGCTTGGCCAGCACAAAAGTATCAATCGCGTTTTTCGGCCACGATGTTTGTTTGACGCTGGGCAGCGCGGAACGAACGGGCGCCACAAACGCCCAATGCTGTTGCCAGCGCGCGCCTTGCCGAATCCATTCGGTCAACAATTCGATTTCCTGCGACGTTAAGCCACGCCCTGAATCCACAGGCGGCATTCGCATCACCTCGTCTTTGGCGTTGATGCGGCGAACGAGTTCGCTCTGTTCAGGATGATTGGGAACGATGGCGTGTTTGCCTGCTCGAAGCTCGGCTAACGCAGCGGCTTCGGAATCCAGCCGCAATTTGACCTTTTTCGCTCCAGCGTCAGGACCGTGACAGGTAAAACATTTATCCGAAAGAATTGGCTTGATGTCGCGGTTGAAATCAATTCGAGCTTGCGGCTGAGTGGCAGCAACGTTCGGACGAAGACTTGCCTGCGCAAAGAAAGCCACTGCCAACAATGGCAAAATGAATCTGATTAAGCGTACAAGGTCCCTGGTCTGAAGCATTGCTCACCTGAGATTTTGGGTTCAAGTCTGGGCAAGAGTTTTATCGCACGATCCCAGCGAAAACGGGCTTTGCTGATTTAGCGTGTACAGATAGGTTGTCAACGCGTGGTAACAGGCCAAACTGTGTTTCACTTTCGGAAAGTTTTTGGAATCAATTTCTTCGTTCGCGTTCAACTGTTTATAAAGAGGCGGCAATTTGGGAACAATGTCCGGTTCGTTGCAGATTTGATAGCTGTAGGGAACACGCTGGTTGAAAAGGCCTTGAAACGTTTCATCGCCGGTTTTCGGTGGAGCCAGCGCGTATAGTGTCAAATCGGTTGCAGCATCATTAACCGCCATATCCAACGCCAGCATGTTGGCAATGGATGATCCCAAACTGTGGCCAACACAAATCAACCGTTGACCGCAAATCGTGTTTTTGACGAAAGAATGCAAATCCTGCGGCTCGCCGCCTATTGTCAGTCCCGAAAGGGTATTGTAAACACTGAAAAAGCCGTCTTCGACCTCGCCAGAACCCGGAACCCACGTGAACTCCGTTGCATGAAATTCCGCGTCAATCAACCATTCGAGCAAGTCTTTCGTGCCACGAATGGCAATGACGTATTCGGTTGGCGAACCGGTTGATTGCGCGATAAAGCCGTAAAAGACTCGTTCGGTATCATCCACAAAATGATCTATCGCGGTGATGTAAAGCACGATTTGGTAGCCGTCAGGAATGTCCTGTGGCGGTGGCTGTAAGTTTTTCTCGTTCGAGACGAACATGTTGTAAGCCGCTTGAACGAACGACCCATACTTGTAGGCATTCGCTGCGTCGTAAGTGGTGTCGGGCACGTTACCTCCTGAATTGGTAAAGCGGGTTTGTGGGGTTTAGTTTGCGTCCCCGTAAAGTGGGTACCTACAAAAGGTTTTATTCCAGATTCCAAAGCGCGATTGACGCATCGTCCTTGACCAAAATGCTTTTCCCCCAGATCACTGGATGCGCGTAAGTAGCGCTGTCGGCAACGGTATACTTCGCTAGTTGCTCAAACTTCGCCGCATTCTTTTTCGCCACGATCAATCCGGCGTCGTTGTTCAATACAAACAGCAAATCTTTGGTGTGCAGAATCGCAGCGTTCGCGCCTTCGCGGCCTTCGGTTGACCAAAGCACTTTTCCGGTAGCGGTTTCGGCACAAAACAATGAGCCCTTGCGCTTGTTCGTCATCCCGAAAAAGTGACCGCCGCTCAATACAGGCGAATTCATGTACATCGTCAATTCTTTATTGCTCCAAAGCTCCTTGGTTTCCCACTTATCACCGGATTTGCCCACCTGTACGGCTACGGTGCCTTTGCGAACGCCGGACAACAGCAAAGCATCCTTGCCATTGGCCTTGAACAACACAGGCGTGACGATGTTTTCATTCCATTCATCCGGCCAGGCCAATCGCCAAAGTAACTTTCCATCGTTCGCCGCAACACCGATGACCGATTTGTCAGTCATGGTGACGACCTGCCGAACGCCTTCAAATGTTGCGAGGATCGGCGAAGCGTATCCCGGTCCTTCGCCAGTCCAGCGCCATTTTTCTTTTCCGGTCGCGGCATCCAGCGCCACCATCACACCACCACGAATGTCGTCGCCGGTATAAACAATCACATTTCCGCCATCAATCACTGGCGAAGCGGAGGTGCCGCAAAACATCTTTGATGTGTCGGGTTTTCCAAAATCCTTTTGCCATTTCAATTCCCCAGTCGCAGCATCAAAACATGAAACTATGGCGTTCACGCCCAGTGTGTACAGCTTTCCCTGGTGCAAAACCGGCGTCGAAAAAGGACCTTTGCCCATCTGCGCAGCATATTGATTTTTAGTGAATTGTGCGGGGGATCGTTTGCTCCACATCGGTTTGCCGGTTTTCAAATCCATACAGGTTACAACTTCTTCTTCACCGCTCATGCTGTGGATCCAGGCACGGTCTTTTCCGGCAATCGAGCCGGTAACGGGCGACGAATAGCCAGAACCGACAGGCGTTTTCCAAACCTGTTTGAGTTCTTTCGGCCAGGCAGTGGGCGCAATAAAGTCTTTGACGACGCCATCGCGATTGGCTCCGCGCCACTGCGCCCAATCTTGCGCGTAAGCAAGCAAGCTGAAACTTGCCAGCAAAACGAAAGCGATAATCAGACGGACCAAGTTGCTTGGCATAACTTCCTCCTACAAAAACTTTTCGACCATCAGTTCATCAACATAGGCTCCGTTGATTTTCGCCTGTTTCCGAGCCGCGCCGATGATTTGAAATCCTTGCCGCTGATACGTCGCCAGCGCCCCAGGGTTGTCGGCTCGAATAAACGTAAACAGCTTTTCGTAACCTTTCTGCCGGGCGGCTTCAAACGTCACCGCAAACAAATTCCCGGCGATTCCCTGGCCTCGTTCAGCCAGATCAACATACGTGCCAATGACCCCCACATGATCGAAAGCATGCGTGTACGTCGCAAACGGTTCCATGCTTTGAAAGCCTACGATCCTGCTGTCTGTTTGCCGGATAGCAACGTGAAATATGCCGCGCGCCGGAAAGTTCGTTATGTATTCTCGCTCGGCTTCGACGGTAAATGGCGTGTCGAATACGGTGTACTTCCTGCTTTGGATGATGGGATTGAAAATGGCGACGATGGCTGCGGCGTCTTCCGGCTGAACTGGGCGGATCAACAAGTTCATGATCGTAGCTGCGTAAGCAAACCTGCCAACCACAAAAAGCTCAAAAGGCACAAAGCAAGCCAGCGATTCTTTTGTGTTTTTTGTGCTTTTTGTGGTTGGTTTCTCTCTGATTCAATAAACGCTGCTTTAGTAAACGCCTTCGACTACGCTCGTCGCAAAACGCGAAAACGGCCGGACATTGCGGACGCCGTCCCACGGATAACGTTCGCACGGAGCTTCGCGTTCGCATTCGTCGCGTTCCAGGAAGCGCGGCATGAACAATTCCTTGGTCAGCGTGGTCAGGCGAACGCGTCCGGTTTCACCGTATCCCACCAGCTTTCTGGGTTCGTCGGGGTCAACAACTTCGATCATTGCGCGCGGATTGGGCGGATAATAAATAATCGCCCAGTTGTCCGCCGGATCGAACGGCACTTTGTGCGTGGCCAACCCCATCAAGGTATTGCCATAGGTCGGCGCGAAGTATGCGCCTTCCATTAATTCTTCGACGGCGAAACGATGAAATTGCGGGGTCATTTCAGTTCCGCCACAAAAGACGCCGGTGATGCCCATCTTTTTCAGTGAAACTTTTTCGCACAGCGCTTCCAGCAATTTCGGCGTGGCAAACATGCATTTGATGTTCGGATGGGCTTTCAGAATCGTGACGGCCTGATCAATGACGTGCGCTTTGTAACGCTCCATCATCTGCATTTCGCCCATCTTGATCAGCTTGATCACCCAGCGCGGATCCAGGTCCACACAAAACGAAATGCCGCCACGATGCTGCGCCAAATGTTCGACGGCCAATCGCAACCGGCGCGGACCTGAAGGACCCAGCATCAACCAGTCAGCGCCTTTCGGAAAGAATTCGTCCGGCAAGGTTTCGCTGAACAGTTCGTAATCAATTTTGTGATCTTCACTGACAACGCGGCTTTTGGGCACGCCCGTGCTGCCGCCGGTTTCAAACACGTAAATCGGTTTCCCGGCCAGCCCTTTCGGAACCCAGCGACGAACCGGACCGCCTCGCAAATCGCCATCTTCAAAAAACGGAAACTTATCCAGGTCTTCATAAGTTTTCACGTCTTTGCGCGGATCGAAATCATAGCTTTTGGCTTTTTCCAGCCAATACGGGCAGCCGGTTTCCGGATTGAAGTGCCATTCGACCATTTCGCGTACATGAGCATCCAGTCGTTCTTTTGCGGCTTTGATTTTTGTCTGCATTTCGGCAGTTGCTGTCATAACTTTTCCACCTTGTAAGATTTTGATTGCTGATTGAAAGCAACGAATGTTGCCATCGGCTAAAACGTCAAACAGATCGCTCAGGTTTCGAGCGTAAACGGATTAAAGTTGGTGTCGCGGTCGTAATAATCTTCATGTTCGACGCGCTTCAGGAAATTGACGATCAAATATGTAAACGGCGTGATGATGGCTTCCCAGGCGACTTTCATCAGGTAATTGCTCATCATCACCGTAACTACCAGATCGTTCGACATAATCGAAGAGTTGTAAAACGCCAGCGGATAAAAGATCAGCGAATCCACGCCTTCGCCGACAATCGTCGAACCGATGGTTCGCATCCACAGAAACCGCCCGCTGGTCAGAATCTTCATCTTCGCCAGCACGAAAGAATTTGCAAACTCGCCCGCCCAGAATGCAATCAACGAAGAAAACACAATGCGCGGCGTGCCGCCAAAAATCATTTCGTACGCGTCTTGTCCCTTCCAACCTGGCGCGGGAGGCATTTTCACCACAGCCCAGCTCATAAACGCGGCGAAGATCAACGCCCCGAAGCCGGCCCAAATCACACGGCGTGATCGCGCGTACCCATAAACTTCGGTCAATACGTCGCCAAAAATATAACTGAGCGGAAAGAACAGAATCGCCGTGCCGAATTCAAACGCGCCGACCTTGGAAACTTTCTGCACGCCGATGATGCCCGAACACAACAGTACAGTTACAAACGCGGCCATCACCAGATCATAATACTTGTAGGCTCGATGTGGGTGAGTCTCAACAGCCTGGTTTTTCAAACAGAGGTCTCCTCAAAAAAATAGAGCAAACTTCCTCAAGCTTGCTCACGTTTGACGCGAATCCCTCTGATCGAGGGGCAATTACTGCTTGGAAGATTTGCCCTACATTAACGGACTATTCCATTTTTTCAAGGCCGCGCAAACTGCAAGCCTATTTCTTTGCCTGCTTGGCCAAATAAGCTTTCGATTGCTGGCTGACAATGTCCACCAGATTGCCCATTGCCACATTCACATCAATCAAATGCAATCCCCAATTGGCTTGCACCTGTCCGGCAATCAAAATGTCGCCGGGAATGTCGTCGGTGCGCGGATCAGACGGATTGCTGTTAACCTTGACCGAAAGGTAAGAGCCTTTTTCGTTGGAAACGCACGTGCCAGTCAGCAATCCCGGCACACTGACAAAAGGCGTGTTGATCGGTTGCGCAGGCGTCACCCAAGGCTTCGGTTCCGCAGCCGATGAGCCAGCGATGCGCGCTGCGCCCAAATAAGCATGAAGTTCGCCGCTGCCTCCGGCTAACGCCGCCGGATTCGTGCAGGCGACTTCCAGCCCTTCGCCCGGAGCTCGCCCAAACAAACTGTTTGCCGGAGGCGGCACGGTTTCGCGGAAGGTTACGTATGTCACGACGCATCCCGTTTGATTGGCCGAACGGCAAAGAGGCATGTGCTTAAAAGTACCGCCGACGTCTTTGCCTTTCGGCACGGCGACGTTCATTCCCAGCAACATCGCGGAAACAACACGATCCTGGATCGGTTTGCCGTCAATTTCATTTTTGATGAGCTGCATCAGCACACCGGAACCTTGCGAATGTCCGATCAGGACTACGCCGCGTCCTTTGTTGTCGTTTGCCAGATAATGGTTCCAGGCATCAAGCACATCGGCGTAAGTCTGCGCGCGATCAGCCGCCATTGGCTTGCCGGACATTCCGGCCCGCAAAGCGGTCAACGTCACCTGCCGATACATGGGCGCGTACAACTTGCATTGCGAACCGAACCGCGCGAATTGCTGCTTGATGACGTTCAGCTCTTCCGGCCCGGCGGTCATATCGCTATTTGCTGTCGTGTCGAGAGAAACCGTTGGGTAGACGTAAAAACAATCAATTGGGGCGTTCGCATTTGCAGTCCATTTTTCTTCTTTCAGCTTGCCGTCGGCACTGACGACTGTTGTCGTCAGGTCAATTGCGCAAGCATCTTGTCTGCCGGGACGACACAACCAGTTTTCGCCTTTGCCGTAATCGTTTTTGGCTGCTGGCATTATTTGCGTTTGAGCCGGATGCTGCCTGCCAGCCAGCAGCAGCGTGAAAATCGCGAAAGCAAAAAAGACACGTCTAGTCATAATTCCTCCGAAGCTATTTGCCATCCACCGAAAACGCCAGCAACGCATTACCAGGCATTCCCAGAATCCGGCCATACCCGGAATTCACATAAACGATTCCGTTGGCGATCACGGCTCCACCAGCATCAATGGTTCCGCCTTTGGCTTGCTTGCCGTTGACGGCATTGTAAGGTTGCGCTGCCGTGTCGAAATCCCAGACGATTTTGCCGTCGGCGGTCGCGTAAGCGCGCAAGTGGCCGTCGGATGTCCCCGAAAAGATCACGCCGGGAATCAAGCTGGCTGCCGCAGATTGCGCGTTGCCGCAACGCTGAGTTCCCCAGGAACATTTCACCGCAGGAGCGGGCACTTGCCAGAGGATTTTGCCCGTGGCGATGTCAACAGCCGAAAGGCCAGGTTTCCGGTTGGCGGGTGCTCCAATCGGGTCTGCCACCGGCACATAGGTGACTTTGGCATCCGCGGTGAATCCCCACTCGATGCCGCCAAGCGCTGTTCCTCCGCCAAGCTTCACTTCCCAAAGTTTCTTGCCCTGATTGTCAGGATCGAGCGCGAACAAAATTCCGGCCTTGTTCCCTGCCAGCAATACATCTTTGCCGTTTGGCAGTTTTCGCAGAATCGGTGAACTGCCGAAGTCGAAATCCGGTCCGGCATTTTCCGGACAGTTCCCTACGCCGGGTTTTCCGCAATTCATGATGAAGTTGTCATTCGGCAGCACCTGATTCATCCAGCGGATTTTCCCTGTCGCCAGTTCAAACGCGATGATGGCATCCGCTCCGCCGGTTTGGGCATCCGTATAAGAATTGCCCGTCCCGGCATACAGCACGCCGCGTTTCAAATCCAAGGTTGGAGCTGACCAGATCGCTGCGCCTGCCGGACCGTAAAGTTGAGTTCCTGCTGAATTCTTTTTGTAGGGCTTGAGCTCTTCGGTGATCGAATACGATTTCCAGATCAGCTTGCCTGAGTATGCGTCCACCGCAGCCATGCTGCCGCGAAACTTGCAGCATTCGTACTTGTCTCCGCGCGAAATGGCTTCTTCGATCGAAGAAACCGGTACGTACAAACGGTCTTTGTACAAAACCGGTGAGCCCGTAATGCGAGCGACGGGATGATCGTCCAGTTTGAGTTTCCACAACGTCTGCCCGGTTTCAGCGTCTACGGCGTGAACATTCGCGCGTTCGTCGCCGAAATAAGCCGCAAACTTCGCTTTGCTGCCTGCGGGCAATGCACCCACGGAAACCGCTGTGCGCACTGGAGCGCCAACACTGATTGCCCAATACGCGCATCCAGTTTCTGCATTCAAGCAAATGACTTGGCCGGAATCCGTTGTGACGTAAAGCCTGTCACCAACCACCGTCGGTTGCCCAATGGCCATCGTCGCCGGATACGCAAACGCCCATTTCACTTTCAGTTTCGGCACATCTTCGGCTTTCAAACCAGGTTTGGGCTGAAAGCGCGTGCTGTCATAATCCAATCCCCAACCATTCCAATTTGCAGCTTTTAGGTTGATCGGTTTAGCCGACACCTGGCAGCGATTGGCCAGAGTTGCAGGGTCAATCAAGCCTGTCGGCTCTTTCCCGGTCAGATAAACGGCGATGGCGCGAATTTCCAGCGGCTTTAATCCGCTGGCCTGGGTTTTCATCGAACCGTTCGTTAGCGCGTTGATGACTTCGTCAGGCGAACGTCGGGCGATGATGGATTTCGGCGGTGTACGGTCTTGCGCATTGTCGTGACAAACCGCGCACCGTTCGGTATAGAGCGCGGCTCCGTCCGGCGGAGCATCTTTGCCAGTTTGCTGCTGCGCGGTCGAGTTGATGACACGAAAACAGGCCAGCGCGATGACAAATGCGCTGGCCAAAAAGAACTTTGCTGATTGTTTCATTGAGCGTTTTCCTACCTGGTGCTTGAAATTTAATTACTGCAGGTATGTCAGTACCGCGACCGGTAGGGAGCGTCTTTCCCGCAATGGTTCACTTGTGTTGACTCGCTCCCTACCGGTCGCGGTACTGATTCATTTCTTCAGATATTGATCGAACCACTCAATCGCCATCTTGATCGCATCGTTTCGTGATTCGCGATAAATGCCGTAATGCGTAATGTTGGGAACAGAAACGTATTTCTTCTTCGTTCCCGGCATTCGGTCATAGGCGATTTTGGCGTGGTCTTTATTGTCGAAGAGTTCTTCTTTTTCCGCAACAATGAACAATGCCGCGCAATCTTTTACTTTGGCGGCTTCATCGCTGGGCAGGTAATGAATCAGTTTGTCACGAATTGGCGCGCCAATCAGATTACCGACGGCTTTGGCGCGTGGTTCGGGGTACCCGATTTCACCCCGCGCGCGTTTGGTCGCTTCGTCATAAGTCAGCTTTCGGTTTTCTTCATCGGCTATTACCCAGCGCGAATCGAAAGCGCCAACCTGGCTGACCAATGCTTTGACGCGAGGTTCCCGCGCGGCAACAAAAAACACGTGGCCGCCGGAATAGCTGGAACCGCGAATACCAATGCGCTGTTTGTCCACGGCGGGCTCGCCCATCGCCCAATTGATCACCGTGAACCAATCGGTCAATTGTTCCATCGGGTCAACATATTCGCGCAATTCTTCAACCTGAGCCGTAAAGCGTCGTCCTTCTTTTTTCTCCGGCGGAGCCGTCAGGATGACGCGGCCATCGCTTTGCCCCCAGCCGCGATAATCGAATGCGATCACCAGATAACCCGCGTTCGCCAACGCCAGCGAATCCCAGCGTAAATTCGCCGCCGTGCCGCCCCAGCCGTGGGCTTGAATAACCGTCGGCAGCGGCTTTCCCGTCAACGATTTCAGCGAATACAACTCCGCGTGAATGCGCACGCCTTCGCTGATGATTTTCGCCGTGCGAAATTCAATGTTGTCCGGCGCTTTGAAGCCCGGCGCGGCTTGTTGTTGCTGCGCTGCCGGATCGGGCGGCCGCGAGGGATTGCTCTGTTGCGCCACTGCAAGGCCAGGCGCAGCAACCAACACGAAGATCAAACCAAGGAATCGGTTCGAAAATAGTCTTGTCATGGTTTTCCTTATCGCTTGTTCTCAGCCGTCTGAGTCTGTTGTAGTTTGCCGCCTTTTGCCGACAGCATGAGTTTGACCAGTTCTTCGGTCACCTTCGGTTCCAGACCTTCCGTATGACCTTTCTCAATGCGCACAACATCGGCAACGACACGGCCATCTTTGCAATCGGGATACGTATAAACCTGCGCCTTGCCCGGCGCGGGCAGCAAGCCCCAGCCCGGACGCAACTGGTTCAGCCGTGACGTGTCATACACGTAGCCCGCTTTGGTATCCACAATCTCGTCGCCTTTTCGCTGTGGACCGCAGGAAAATCGCTTGGCCCATTCCGAAGCTTCGGGCACGCCTTTGTCATCAATTTCTCGCTGGCCCGTAGTGTAAATGTGCGAGAAGTCGTTGGCCGGAAGCTCGCGCAAAGCCGCCATCGCTGAACTGCCAGCAGCACCAGCCGTCGCCGGAGGAGCTGTCGCAGCGGCGGCGCTTGCTCCGGGAGCAGCGGCAGTCGGCGCAAATGTCGCCGACCGACCGGGGTTTCCGCCCAAGCGGCCGCCGGACAAACTGAGCCAGCCGTCCACTTTGTCTTTGAAAAAGTCCGTGCGGATGATTCGGTTCGAAGTCATGCCGCCTTGTGAATGACCGGCCAGCCAAAAGGCTTTAATGTTTTCTTTGCCAATCTGTTCGATGACAAAGCTGACAATGTTCTGCAAATACGCGTCATCGGCATCTGACCAAACCCGCGTAGGGGAATTCGGCGTGGCAATGACCAGGCGATATTTGTCTTTGTAATCCATCAATGGGAAGTAATTGCGCTGCCAGTTCCCATACGAACCCGCGCCATGCAGGCTCAGAATGAAAGTAACTTTTTCGCCCTTCTTCAGGTCGCAGGGGTAATCCAGAAAGTACGTGCGGCGTGTTTTCATCTCCACAACATTGCCCTGGTTAATGACCATTGGGCCGCTGCATTCGCTGTCAGGGCAATGCAGGTAAGGAGCCGTAGTACAAGTTGTGCCCGCAAAACGGAAGGGCTGTTCCTGGGCGCTGGCCAATCCTGTCAGCATAACAGTGATGCAAAGCAAAACCAGCAATCTGATCAAGTTGATGGACTTTTTCATGGTTTCTCCTCAATAACGTTGGTAAGTTCCTTTGATTGGCCCCTGCCCCACGCCGAGTTTGCTGAAATCGCAAACGCCGGTTGGGAAAGTCGCTTTCAAGCGCGCTTTCTGAGCTTCGGTGAAATTCACTTTGTACTCGGCAAAGTGAATGGCTTTAAGCTGGCATTTGCTGATGTCATTGGTCAGCGGCGCTCCGGCGACCATTCTAGGTTCGCTGTGAACCGGATAAAGCTGATTGCATTTTCCTTTGCCGTCGAAACTCGCTTTTTCGATGATCTTGTTGCCTGCGGCATCCCAGCAGGCGTCGGCGGCCTCCGCCGGTTTGTGGCGCACAACCTTATTCGTTGAAAGCGGGGCGGGATCAGCGACGATGGCGTCCAGCCATTTGTTCATGGTGTCCAGCGACAACGCAGCCAAATCCACGGCTGCCGGTTTGCCGCGTTCAGGTTGTGGTCCAACCCAAATGATTTGATTGTCAGAACGTCCATTGGCTCGTTCCAGCCGAGCGCGAATCGTCAGATCGCGGTGCCGATCGTGAATGTCGCCAATCGCATCTGTGTAACTGCGCGCGTGCAGAATCGGCACGTTAGCCAGGCCTCCGCCTCCGGAATTGATCAGACCGCTGGCGTACAAAGCGCGAAGCGCAATTTCATCGCCGGCGGAACGCTGCGCGACGAAAGCTCCGTCAATGTCGTTACCGCCAATCTTTTCATTGAGTTCCAGAAACTCGTCAACGCTGATGGCTCCGCTGTTCAATGCGGCCAAGCCATATTGCAATCCGATGTTGTCTTGCGGTTTGCGCGCAAAGCCTGTTTTCGGATCGCGCCCATAAATGTTCGCGCGCATTTCCTGCATTGTGCAGCGAGCGCCTTTGGGATTGATGACCGGATCATAAATTTTGCTTTCGTCGTTCATCGCGCAGCCGCGTTTATTGGTTGCGGTCAGCACAGGCACAAACGACCGCTCCCAGGCAGCAGTGGTTCCTGGCGTAAAACCTTCCACGGCAGTTTTCTTTGCCTGCGTCCAGACCGCCGGATCGGCTTTGCGCCAGAAGTTCTGCAACAATCCGGCATCTGCCGTATGCAGCGACGAATCCGGGAACGAAGCTGTCGGCTGCAACCCGTCCAGCAATCCGGGATAAATCTGCGTGATCACCAGTTGCTGAATCGCGCCGCCCGAACCGCCGTTGCCCACAGTCCATTTGGGCACGCCGTACCGTTCGATGAAATACTCTTTCAGCATCATCAAGGTTTCGCCTTGCAACACCGCGTTTCCGTGTTGCTGATTGACCAACTCCGTCGAAATCATGAAAGCGAACCCCCGCGACAAGTACAGATGACTGAGCGCGGCATTGGCTTGATTGGTTCCCTGATTGTATTGCGTGCCCGCGCCGCCGCCGAAGCTGACAGCCAATTTGCGATTCCAGCCTGCGCCGGGCGTCCATTGCCCACCGCTTGTTTCGGGATTCGGATCGTCAAGAATCGCAATGCGATAGATGCTGCGATTAATCGTGCCTGAATCCACGCGAACGATATACGGCACGGTTTTGGCGTCGTAGGTTGTCGTGGTCGCCAAATCCGCCGGACGCGACGCCACGTCAACCAGCGGCTTAAAAGTGTTGTTCGTGGCTCGGTAAAAGTATTCGATTTTTTGTTTGGCAGAACAGTTGGCGTCCAGTGGCTGGCCGAGCCCCGATTCCACAGTTCGGCATTCATAAGGCGTCAGGTGTGGCCCGGAAAGAATTGGTCCGGTGATTGGGTAATTCGTGACCCTCAAACTCGCCTGCGCTTTTCCGGCTTTGGCCAGCAGCGTGTTTTCGCCAACAGTCAGGCCGCTGACCACACCGCGCAGGCTCTCTCCTTCAGGCTTTAACTGGTTGGTAACGTCCTTGCCATTGAGCGTCAACATAACTTTCGCTCCGGCTGGGGCTTTGACTTCAATCAGCGCATCGCCTCCGCTGACCAAATCAGGGCGCGAAGACAGCGTCTTAATCTCCAGTTTTGCAACAGATTGAGAATCAACTTTCCCGCTAAAACCCGTTAAAATTCCGACAACAGCAAAGGTTGTTATGGCAATTCGGCCCCATGACAAAACCATTTTCGCTACAAAGCTCATGCTTGTCTCCTTAGGCCAGAATGAAGCTGGCATGCTCAAAATTCCTCGAATACAATACGGTTATGGCAGCAAAAGACATTTATCACGACCACGTCAAAACAGCGCTGGAAAAGGACGGTTGGACAATCACACACGATCCTTACCGGCTGAAATGGCGTGGCCGGAAGAAAATGTTGATTGACTTGGCCGCTGAAAAACTTCTGCTGGCTGAAAAAGGGGCCAGCAAAATTGCCATCGAAGTCAAAAGCTTTGTGGGTACTTCCGAATTGGAAGACCTTTACAATGCAATAGGCCAGTTTATTCTTTACCGCAAGGCTCTTCGAAAAACCGAACCTGTTCGTGAACTTTACCTGGCAATTCGTCGGGATGTTTATGACGACCTGTTTGACGATCCAAATGAAGATTCGTTACTCATCGAAGATGGCATCAAAGTGATCGTGTTCGAACCAGAAACAAGGGAGATCGTTTTATGGATTCCAGCGATAACAAGCTAAACAAATACCGTGAGATTATCGAGCAAACCCTGACAGAAATTGCCAACTACATTCCACAGGACAGCCAGTCACCGCATAAAACCGTGTTCGACCGCAACTCCGACAGTTACGCACTTATCGAAACCGGCTGGACAGATAATCAGCGAATTCATCAATTCATCATCCACATCGAACTAATCAATGGAAAAGTCTGGATTCAAGCTGACAATACTGACTTGAATGTGACTAGAGAGCTTGAGCACGCTGGCATCCTCAAGAACGACATCGTGCTAGGCTTCCAACCGCCTACGGTCAGGCCATACACGGAATACGCCGCTGCCTAGCGTTGATAAAATTTGCCTGGCCTCTATCGAAATAACGAAACATCCTCACTGACCAGCCGGTTTAACCTCCACCTTCGGCTCCAATCCCAGATGTTCACGGAACCAGGCGGCAGCGGCATTGGAACTGATTTCAAACGCTTCGCCGATGTACATTTCGAAATGCGTGATGCCGGGAACAATGATCAGCTTTTTCGGGCCGGTCAACACGTCCATCGCCGCAATGGCATTGTCCTTGTTATTAATCAGCTCTTCTTTTTCCGCCGGGATCAGCAGCACCGGACGGTCGCCGACGGCTTTCAGATATTGGAAGGGGCGATATTCGGCCACCATCTGATTGGTTTCAAGGTCAACCATCCGGCGGTATGAAAATCCTGTCTCGAATTCATCGCCCTGGCCAGTTCGTGCGCGCTTGATGGCGTCTTCCAGCGCTTTGCCGCGTAATGGAACAGGGCCAATCCCGGAATTCTTGCCGGAGATGGCCGGGACCTGCCCGACAATGGCTTTGACGCGTGAATCCAGCGCAGCCACGACGATGACGTTTCCGCCAGCGAAGCTTGATCCCCAGATGCCAATGCGGTCTGGATCAACGCCGGGTTCGCCCTGCAGGTAAGAAATTGCGTTGCGGTAATCTTCGACCTGTTTCAGCGGAATCAGCCGCGTGCGTTTGATGGTGACATCAATTTTTTCTTTTGAGTGCCGCTTGTCGTCGCGCACAGGTTCCTTTTCGCCTCGGGTGACAGTTGGCTGGGCTTGCGCGACAAATCCATCGCTGGAACCCCAGCCGCGATAATCAATCACCATGGCGACCAAACCTCGTTCGGCAAAACGCGCTCCGTATTTTTCAATTGAAAAGTGATTCCCTGCCCAGCCTTGCCCCAGCACGACACCTGGAGTTTTGCCCGTTGCAGAGAATCCTTTTGGAAAGAAAATTTTCCCGTAACACGCGACGCCATCGCTGTAATAGGTAATTTCCCGCGTGGTGACGCCTTCAGCCAAGGTATAAACCCAGTCCGCAGGCCACAACCCTGTTTTGCGTGTTTTCTCTTGGGCGACAGCCGTAAGAACCAAACATCCCAGCAAAGTGGCGATGAAATACGCTTTCACACTTTTCTTCATAATCATTTCCAAAGCCCTCGATTGAGGCCGAAAAAATAGACAGGATTTACAAGACAAGCCGTACTAACTGCCAATTTACCCCAGAAAAGTTTTATCTTGTTGAATCCTGCAAATCCTGTCTATTCGTTTTTGCCGGTTTAGAAACTCAGCCTGGCGGCAAACTGAAATGCGCGGGGCCCGCCGGTTCCGAAAATCGGGCTGACACGCGAAGTGGGCTGTCCAAAGACGTTGGTCGGATTCGGTCTGCCCGCAGCCGTCGCCGTTGGACGAATGTACGCCGCGCTGGTCAACGATCCGCTGTATCCACCCAGATTGGCGATGTTCAGAACGTTGAAACCTTCGGCAATCAGGTTCAGTTTGACCTTTTCCGTCAGGGAAATCGTTCGCGTCACTCGCAGATCATGCGCCAAAAAGCTATCGCCGGATTGAAACTTGTCCGGCAACACGATGAACGGGTAAGCCACACCAATTGAGTCGCGTTTGTCGCGCCCGATTTGCGCCAGCGTAGCACTGGCGGGCGCAGGAACCGAGGCATTATACGCATCTACCAGGCCGCGTATATCGTCGGCATCCAGTCCGCGCCCAAAAGAATTGATCTTCGTGCCAGGAAGCAAAAAGACAAATGTTCCGTCGCCTTCGGGATCGAACGTTCCAAGCTGTACAGTGCTTGGGTCTGTGCTGCGCATTTGCCAGATGGTGGAAAGCTGCCAGCCATTGGCCAGCGCGCGAACAAAACCATTGCCGGATTTCAAATCGGGCAAATCCCAAATGCCGCTGAACGTGAACTGGTGTTTCGGGCTGGCTCCGCTTAATCCGAAATTTTGCGAAGAATCGGTGAAACTGTTCGGCGTGGCGCCGTTTGCCGGAGCGTAGGTGGTGTAACGCTGCAAGGCGTAAGCGCCCGTCAGCATAAAGCCGTTGGAAAATCGCCGGTCAACTTTGACCTGCAATGCCGAATAACGCGACAGAATGCTGGGGCTGCCGTAATACACGATGTTCGTTGAACAAAGCGCCTTCGGGTCAATCGCCTGGGCAGAAGTGCAAACGGGCAGGATGGGATTACGCGTGGGGGTGTTGACGCCGGTCGTTGCGTTGAGCGCATAACCGCTAAACCGGTTCCATCGCATGATGTCTTCCATGTAACCTTCGTAAGCGCCGAACTTGACGCCGCGTCGCATGACGAAATCCGCCGAAACCGACAGGTTGTGCATGATTTGCCGCTGGAACCCGGCGTTGAGGTGAATCGTGTATGGCGTGCGGAAGTTTTCGTCAAACACGGCTTCAGTCAGATACGTCGGAGCCTGTTTGCGAACATCAATGTTGCGTATGGACAAATCCGTTCCATTGAAACGCGCCTGCTGGCTTTCCAAAATTCCGCGCAAGGTCGGCAGATAGGCTAGTAATTCCGCAGCCGTCAAATTGCTGGCTGCCGCCGTGGCAAAGTTGATGCAAGAACCTGCCACCGCCGGATTACACGCCGTGTTCGGACCAAGTTTCGGATTGCCCAGCGCTGCCGAACTGGAAGAAGTCAGGCCAATTCCGGCGGGGCCATTCAGAATGTGATCCTGCAATTTCAGATAGCTGCGGTTGGCTGACGTGTGATGCAATGAAGCGCTGGCGCGAACCACGGTTTTGTCATTGAGCGTCCAGGCAAATCCCAGCGCCGGATCGAAGTTGTTCAAATCCTGCGGCAATTTGGTCGTGTTTAGTCCCAAGGCCTTCAAAAATGGCGAGCGGTCATATTCGTGATAAACCACGTTGTCTTCCCATGACCACGCCAGGCCGTAATTGAGTGTGAGGTTTTTGCGAATCTGCCAGGCGTCCTGGGCATAAAACCGCAGGTGGTTGTTGCGCGCCAACGCGTCAAAGTTTTGCCGCACGGGCTGAATGGGATCGCCGATACCAATGGTTAATGCGCCGGTCATGGGCAGTTGCAGCAATTCAGCATACGTGGCCACTGGACCTGTATATCCCAGCTTCAGGCTGGCTGGCAGTGTGTTGTAGAGCGCCGGATTCGTCGCCGCAATGGTTGTGGGGCTAAAGACACCAAAGGTTCCTGCAAAATTTCGGTTCCAACTGCCGTGGCTGAAAATGTGTTCCCAGTTTCCGCCAAACCGCAACCGGTGCGTGCCAAACGTCCAGCTTACGTTGTCGGTGAATTGATAGGTTCGCGGATGGCGATCCTGTGGCACGTTGGCGTTATTGCCAATGCTCAACCCGCCAAAGAAGCTGATCAGCGTGCCGCCGACGCCGAAACAATAGCGCGGGTCGCCTGCCAGTTCTTCACACTGTTGTGTTGAAGGCGCAAACAACCGATTGCGAAAGTACGAATACGCAAAGCGGAAGTCGTTGACCAAGGTCGGTTTCAGCACGCTGGTCAGGCCAAACTGGGTTTGGTAGGAATAGTTCGACGACCCAATCCAGTTCGATTCCATTCCCGTGCCGGAAGTGCTGTCGTTTTTATCAATGTTGCCGCGAATGAAAGCGGTGTGTTTGGAATTCACCGTGTAATCCACCCGCGCTCCGATCAGGTGCTGGTCAAATGGCACTTTGGCCACGTGGTTCAAGCCAAACAGCAGAGGGTCTGTAAATCTGACTTGCTGCGCGCCAACCTGGTCGCTGCGTTCGTAATTGCCGAAAAAGAACAACTTGTTCTTTTTCACCGGCCCGCCAAACGTTCCGCCGTATTGCCGACGAACGAAAAACGGGTCTTCTAGACGTTTGCGCGTTCCGGCATTGGCGCACAAGGGACTGTCAGTCGCTTGGCCAGTGCAGGGACGACTTAGTGCGGAAAAAGCAGCCATGTTGTGATCGCGAAAATACAGGAAGGCGCTGCCGTGATACGCGTTGCTGCCCCCGCGTGAAATGACGTTGACCGCGCCGGCAGAAACCGTGCCGGTGGAAAGATCAAACCCGATGGTGCTGATCTGAAATTCCTGCACAGTTTCGGAAGAAAAGTTTTGCGAAGTTCCTCCGGTGATGCGGTCGTTGGCGCGCGCTCCATCCACAGAAATCGTGGTCATGTACGAAGGCGCTCCGCCAACGCCAACCTGGAAAAAATCGTTCTGGTTCAGCACGCCGGACGTCGCCTGATACGAAACCGTCACACCGGGTTCCAGCGCGGCCACGGACAAAAAGCTGCGGCCATTCAGCGGCAAACTTTCGATCTGCTTTTGCGTCACAACCCCGCCTAATCCAGTATCGGTGGTGTTCAGCAGCGGCGCGCCTCCGCCAATCACTTCGACGGTCTGGCTGGCAACGCCGACCGAAAGCGAAAAACTGCCTGTCGTACTGATGCCGACCTGCACAACCAATACTTTGATCTGAGAGGTAAACCCTTTCGCTTCGACCTTCACTTCGTATTCGCCGGGCACCAAATTTTCGACCGAATAATTGCCTTCTTCGCCTGTGGATAGCCTTCGGATTGCGCCCGTCGCTTTGTTCGTTGCGGTGACGCTCGCTCCGGCGACAACCGCTCCGGTTGGATCGGTCACAATTCCAGTAATCGAACCGGTGGCGTTCTGGGCAAGAAGCTGGCTGGCAAAACAAATCAAAAACGTGAGTGCGATTCCGATGCGGCGCGCAAAAGTCCCCCAGGCTTTCGGGGACTCAAAGAGACTGGCAGACAAGAGCAAAAGTAATCTGGAACGACTGGCAGAATTCTTCATAACGTCTCCTCTCAGTGAGAGCTGGTTTGTATGCAAAGTTGGTGGACAGAAATCGAAGGAACCAGAAGATGATCCGGGCCGATTTCGTGATTCAACTGCGAGCAAAAGCGGCCGGGAAGCCGCCGCTTTCATCCCCTAAGCCAAGTTACCAATAGGTCTAAGTCGAATTTTTATTTTGTTTAAGTCGTATTCAAACGGTATGGAAGACGTGTAATGAAAAGCGGCGGCAGTCTAGCAGGATGCGAGCGGCGAATACCCTAACGAAAGTTAGGTAGCAAGAAATTTTCTGCCCGAAATCATCGGTAAAGCTTTTAGACAGGATGATGTGTCGCTTGAAGGTGGCGTTATCAATGAAAATCCTGAAACATCTTGAAAATCCTGTCAAAAACCCTACCTCAAGCTTGTTTGGCTCGATTTAGAGGAGGTTGAATTGCCGCGCTTGAGCAATGGCCTGCGTTCGGCTGGCAACGTTCAGTTTTCCGAAAATCTGGTTGAGATGCCATTTGGTTGTTCCTTCGGTGATGGTCAACCGCGTGGCGATGTCGCGGTTCGACAATCCGTCGGCGACCAGACGCAAGATCGCCAACTGCGTTTTGCTAAGCGGTTCGATCAAAGTTTGAGAAGATTTTGACGACGAGAGCAGTTGTTCTTTGGAAAAAGCTTCCAGCAGATTGCCAACAAACGCCGGAGCCAGATGCCGCAACCTAGAAAGCATTTCCACGACATCCCCGCCTTCGTCCAGAAAGACGCGGCGATAACTTTCGGGCGCGGCCAGGCTGATTGCCTGTCCCAGATAATCCAGCGAGGCTTCCGAACAATTCAGCGCCCTGCAGGTCAGCGACTGCAGCAGATAAATTGTGATCAAACTGTTCAACCGCCCCTGGCGCTGAGCAGATTGTTCAATCTGGCAAAGCAACTGCTGCGCATCTTCTGCTTTGCCTTGTGCCAACAACAAACGGGTATACGTCAGGTTTTCCTGCTCGGAACGGTCGCGGGCTTCGGCGGGCAAATCGGCCAGGGTCAATGCCGCAGCGGCGATGTGTCCTAAGCGCAACTGCAATTCCGATGTCACGGCTGCAATTTTGCGAATGCGGCGGGAGTTTTCGGAATTCGCCGCCAGGTTGCGCGCCGCCGCCAGCGTTTCCCACATGGCTTCGATCTTTCCGGTTGCGAAATAGAGTTTGGCCAGCGTGCGCTGCCCGACCAGCGCGTAATAGACCGTTCCCATCTGCTGGCAAAGCGCAATGCCCGTTGTCAGGTAATGTCGAGCCCGCTCCAGGTCGTTGATTTCATAATAGAGCATCCCCAGTGGAACATAGACCATTCCCGCGACCGGAGCCGGATTGCCACGAACATCCAGAAATTGCCCCGTGGCCTGTTCACAGGCTTGAATCGCTTCGCGCAATTGGCCTTGCTGGTTCAGAAGCAAGGTCAAATACCCCAGCGATTCCAGCACAGGCAGGTGATGGCCCAGCCGCTGCCCCAAGGCCATTGCCTGGCGCAAGGTATGAATTGCGGTTTGTCGGTCGCGAGTCAGCCGTTGTGCTTGTCCCAAATGGCTAAGCGCAGTGGTTCGGTAAAATGACTCCGTATCGCTCAACAGCGTTATCGCCTCTTGAGCAAGTTTGACAGCTTGCTCAGGCTCATCGCGGCTGAGCGCCAGAAAGGCGCGAAACGCCAGCAGCATTCCACGATGCAGCGGCAAATCATCCGGGCGCTGATTTTCCACCGCCAGCGCCGCATAGGCTTCCCCGGTGACGATTTCTCCGCGCAAGTAAAGAATCCAGCCTTTGTGAACCAGCAAATCGCTGTTGGCGCGGACGACTTTTTCCGGCAAAGCATTTACCCAGCCAAGCAGCAAGTTGTAACCGCCAACCAGACAAGTCTCTTCAGCGCTGCAACGAATCAACCGCACGACCGTCGTAAAATCGCGCGCCGCCAGCATGTGCTTAATGGCTTCCGGCATAAACCCGTGTGCTTCGTGCCATTGGCCAGCGCGCAGGTGCAGTTTGCGTTGCTCCGCTTCGGCCAGGTCCGCACGCAAGAAATCCGCAAATAAATGGTGATAGCGATACCACTGGCGCTGGTCATCCAGCGGAATCAGAAACAGGTTTGCGCGTTCCAGATTTGCCAGCATTGCCTGGCTGTCTTCGCGGCCCGTCACGGCATCGCAAAGCGAAGCGTTGAAACGGTCCAGAATCGCCGTCTGATGTAGAAACGAACAAACTTCCGCCGATTGCTGCCGCAACACTTCTGCCGCCAGATAATCAATGATGTCTCGCTGGCCGCCGTCAAACGTCTGCATTTCCAGCGGCTCCGTTTCCGGCAAAGGCGCGCGGCCCCGCAAGGAAAGCGCAGCCATCTGCAATCCGGCAATCCAACCTTCAGTGTGATCTTCCAATGCCTGCGTCGTTTCGCTGGTCAGCGCCAAGCCCATTGTCCGCTTCAAAAACGCGGCAGTTTCTTCGCGAGTGAAGCGCAAATCCTGCAACCGAATTTCCGTCACTTCCCAGCGCGCGCGCATTCTGGGCAAAGGCAGCGCCGGTTCTTCGCGCGTGGCGATGACAAGGCGGCAATTCGACGGCAGATGATCCAGGAAAAACGCCAGGGCGGAGCGAAGCTCTGGGTGAGTGATCAAATGGTAATCATCCAGCACCAGCACGCCAGTCGTCGTCAGCGAAGCAAGATCGTTGATCAGCAGTGTCATCAAATGCTCAAGCTTCGGAAGTTGGGGCGTTTCCAACAAGGCCTGCGCCGTTTGCCCGATTCCCGCGTCAAGCGTCTGCCAAGCGGCAATCAAATGGGCTAGAAAGCGCACTGGATCGTTGTCGTCTTCTTCCAGCGATAGCCAGGCGACCCGCGGCAGCGGTTGTTTGTGCAACCACGAAGCGATCAAGGTCGTTTTCCCAAACCCCGCAGGAGCAGAAACCAGCGTTAGCCGATGGCGCAATCCTTCGTCCAGCCGCTTGAGCAAACGCGGACGAACCACCCAATCAGTGCGTTTGGGCGGTATCGAAAGTTTAGTGGTTAGAATTGGAGTCGCCATGGAACGTCTCTGTTTGCGTCCTGATTTTTCGGCGTCACAAATTGCTGGCGGACGTGTATTATTCCTCTTTCGCGTTGCGCCGTGAAGCGCAGCCAGAATCATCCGGAATTATTTTTCCGCACTCATAAGAGGTAAACTTTTGCAGTCAAACAGTTCTGATCAAACGGCAGCGGCTAGAATGGCGCACGTCGCCGAACCTGAATCAACCACGCATTTTTCATCGTCACAATCACACGGCAAACACACGCTGACCGGTGAATTCCACCTTCATTCAAACTTTCATTCCAACTTCCTGGGAAACAAACGCGATGTGATTGTTTATTTGCCGCCCGGTTACTCAGTTCCTGAACGTCCTGAAGAGGAGGCGAACCGCTTTCCGGTGCTTTACCTGAATGACGGCCAAAACATGTTCGACGCCGCAACCTCGTTCAACGGTGTGGAATGGGGTGTGGATGAAACCGCCCAGCGATTGATTCTGGGCGGCAAAATTGAGCCAGTCATGATCGTCGGGGTGTACAACACGGGAGATGGTCGAATGGACGAGTACACGCCAACCGTAGACCCGCGTCAAAAACGCGGCGGCAAAGCCGATCTTTACGGGCGGTTTTTGATCGAAGAGTTGAAACCTTTTATTGACCGGAACTATCGCACACTGGCCGGGCCGGAATTTACAGGCTTGGGAGGATCGTCGCTGGGCGCGCTGGCCACGCTTTACCTGGGGCTGAAATATCCGAATGTATTCAGCAAATTGATGGTCATGTCGCCTTCCGTTTGGTGGGATCACTGGATGATTCTGAAATTCGCGCAGCATTTGCGCGCCAAACCTTCGACGCGCATCTGGCTGGATATCGGATCGAAAGAAGGAAAGCTTACGCCGGGATTTGTCCGGCAGTTGCGCGATTTGCTGGTGACGCAAGGCTGGCGGCTGGATGCGGATCTGAAGTTCCTGGATATTCGTGGCGGCCAACATACCGAAGCCGCCTGGGCAAAACGCATTGAACCGGCGCTGCGTTTTCTCTTTCCCAAACAACGACCGAACAGATGATCCTTTCTCCGTGGAGCCAACTGAACGATGGCGAACAACTGGCGCTGGCGTCAAAGCTGATTGGTTTGCGCGAAACGACCACGGAAACCGACCAACTCTTTGAAGCCGCTGCGGAACGGTTCGATCATTTCGTTATCGCATTCGATCACCGCGGAATGCTCAATCACCAGGCGACACTGGACAATCTGCTGACGGCGCAAAACTTCATTCTTCACGCGGGCGGCCAGAACAATTCCGCCCTCTGGCAGCAAATTGTTGAACTCAAAGGCTTCGGGCGAAGCTATCTGGAATTGAGGGTATTTGATCGGGATGAGTTTCTACAGGTATTGAGCGAAGCCGGTTACGTCATCAACCGGGAACCGTTTTGGACGATTCACAAATTCGACAGCGCGCGCGAAACAACTGAATACTCTCACCATCCGCCGCTGCATTTTGCCAACGACCGCGCCAACGAAGCCGACTACGGCCCGAACTATTTCTTCGTCCATTGGGACAATACTTCGCCCTGGTTCAGAAAATCGAAATGGCCAATTCGCCGTCTTCCCGGCGCGCGACAGATGGAACAGGTTTACGCTGCGACGCGGCATAGATTCGGCTGCCCTTGTCCGCAAATGGTGAAGGTGTATCTAAATCAAAAGAGCAGTTTGTTGCACAGAACAGGATAAGCTCAGGAAAGACTTTTCACCGCAGAGGCGCAAAGTTTCGCAGAGGATACGCAGAGAAAAATAAGCGCGAACTCCCAATTTCAAAAGTCTTTGCGTGACCTCTGCGGTTCTCAGCGCCTCTGCGGTGAAGGGTTTTGCATCAATCACCCAGCAAATTCCACCATTGGCAATCCGCGCACGCCCGGTTTGCAACGGAAAATGCCTCCTGCCAGCGGTTGTTTGGCCAGTTCTTCGGCAGGCATGCGCGTGCTGGCTGTTGTGATGTAAAGCTCGTCCAAATTGGCACCGCCAAAACAGCACGAAGTCGGACGCGCAACACGCAGTCGCACTTCGTCAATGATTTGGCCGTCAGCAGGATTGACGCGAATCACGCGCCAGCCATCCCACAACGCCACCCAAAGCATTCCTTCTTCATCAATCGTCATGCCGTCCGGCGATCCGCCGCCTTCCGGGATTTCAATTACCAGCCGTTCATTGGCGATTTCGCCCGACTTCGCGTCGTAATCAAAAGCGACGACTTCTCCCGTGGGCGAATCAATGTAAAACATTGTGCGGTCGTCCAAACTCCAAGCCAGGCCATTGGAAATCCAAACGTCGTCGAGTTTGCGATGAACGTTCAAATCAGGATCAAGCCTGTACAGAAAGCCGCTCGGTTCGTCGTGCGTAACACGCGTTGTGCCCGCCCACAGCCTGCCAGACGAATCGCATTTGCCGTCGTTGAATCGGTTGTCCGGCAAATGGGCTTCGGGATCGGCAATCGGCGTCAGCGATTCGGTTTTCAGGTCCAGCTTGTAAAACCCATTTTGCAACGCCAGCAAAACTCCGCCAGACCGCATGCCCACAGCGCAACCAATCATCTGGCCAACATCAATCTTACGGTCTAAACCGCTGGCAGGGTCAAACACATGAAAGGCATTGCCTTCGATGTCCACCCAATAAAGCTGCTGCGTTTTCGCATTCCACCACGGTCCTTCGCCCAGCAATACTCTGGCGTCAAGCGCCAATTCCGCTTCAATCATATGTTGCCTCTTTGTTCGTGAAGTTGAGATGAGGGTAAGAGCGATTCTGGCGCATCAGCCGCCGCCGACAAAATGAACAATTTCCAGTTTGTCCCCAGCCTGCAATTGGGTTTCAGCCCAACTTGTGCGCGGCACAATGGAAAGATTGAGTTCGATAGCCAATCGCCCGGCAGTCAGTTCCAACAAGGTAACCAAATCCGTGACGCTGGAACCGGCAGAAATTTGGCGGGGTTCGCCGTTGACAGAAACTTCGATGATGGTTTGTTCGCTCACGCGGGCATTATCCGCCAGCCCCAGCGAACTACTCAAGACAAACTGCCATCAGTCTCCACGAACGCGGCGACTGATGGCAGTTTCCTCCTCCAACTTATTCCCTGTTCTTATTTCTTTTCCGAATCAGGCGCAACGGCTTTCAGGACCTGATGCGATTGCGTTGAATGACCGGTGACAAATGCGTTTGTGAAAGGTAAAGAGAGTTGACTGGAAATTCTGGGCAGAGAAGGCATTTTGGGTTTTGCCGAGGCGGTTCCGATAAAACTGGAAGTGCTGGCGATGGACAAACCGAAACAAACAAATGCAATCCAAACAATAACACGAGCGTTTTTCATGATTTTCCTTCCTGGGTAAAGGATTAGGCCGACAGAGTTCTGTTGCCAGATGACGGCTTAAAGATTCGAGGCACAAGCTGGAAGGGGGAAGTCTTTTGGGCAGCGTGGGCTACCCGTTGTTATGGATGGCACCTGACACTTCTAATTGTCAAAACAAGATTCAGCAGCAAGACGGAAAATTCAAAATGATTATTTACCTGGGGATGAATTTTCTGCCTCCACCAACACGCGGAAACCAACGTTGTTCAAGCGAAATAAGGGTTGAATCTGTTTACGGGAACTTGATCGGCATTCTCCTGCCGGGCTATCCCAAGCCCCGCCGCGCAAAACACCGGAAATTTCGTTTTCTTTCCGATTCCCTTCTGACGATTCGCCGGAACGGACTTCACGCCGTGAATCCAGGCACCATTCCCACACATTTCCATGCATATCGTATAAACCAAACGCATTGGCGACGCCCAAACTGCCAACAGGAACCGTTTGTTGCCGAAACGTGTCTTTTGGAGCGGCAGCATAGGGAAGCTTGCCGTTGTAATTTACTGAATCGGGTTCAATCGTTCCGCCAAAACTGAATTGCCATGTTGTGCCTGCGCGGCAGGCGTATTCCCATTCGGCTTCGGTGGGCAGGCGATAGTGTCGTCCCGACGCTCGCGAAAGCCGTTCGCAAAATTCAACCGCGTCTTCCCAACTGATTTGCTCCACTGGACGATTGCCGCCTTTGAATCCGGAGGGATCGCTCATCAAATCGCGGTTCACTTTTGGCAAAGCCGCAACAGCGCGCCATTGCGCCTGTGTGACTTCGTATTTGCTCATGTAAAACCCGGCAACTTTCATCGTCTGCTGGGGAGCTTCCGCAACCAGGCGTTCGTGCAATTCAGTGCGTAATTCCTTATTCGCGTTTCGCAAATAGTTATTTTCGATTTGTTCCAGGTCAACCGTGCTGTTGCCCATCACAAACGTGCCTGCGTGAATTTCCACCATTTCCAGGTTGGTTCCGCCGCTTAACGTTTCGACAAAAAACCGCGCGCGCTCTTTTCGGCGTTCACCCAGGCGGCCTTTGTCATCCACGTTGATCACTTCGAATTCATACCCCAGCAATTCCGGCCAGGCTTTTGAGTTTGCGGCGGCCTCCGCTTTTTTCAAAACAGGCGTTGTAATCGCAAAACTCAAACTTGGCACTGGCGTAGGCGGTTCGGGGGCCGGTGTGATTTCGGCGATTTGCTCTTTGAATTGTTCAGGTTCAATCCGCTGCCGTCTTTTCGGTCTGGTCTTTGCCCTTGCGACGGTGGCGGGCGCAAGCTGTCGGCTCGGGACAATGACAACCTGTGCCATTGACCATTCCGCGATGAAGGTCAAAAGGATTCCAGCGGCAAGAAATCCGACAATACTGAACTTGAGTAAATTTATTCCCAGCATTCTTTGTTACTCCCTGTCACCAGCTCGATATTGAGCGGGTGCGACTTGTATGTGTTTACTTTTTCCTGATCGAAACATCGAACACCAGCGGTTCGTTTTTGTAACGCTCCGCCAATACCTGCACAGCGACGGCAGGTTGATTCTCTTCGGTGAAGGCAACAAGGGTGGGAGACTTTGCCGAACTCAGCTTCCGCAGATCGGCCAGTTGCTGTAGCTCGGCTTCATTAAGTTCATGCCCTGATTGTGAAGTTAAAAATCCGGGCGATTTCAAAGGCTCTGATGAAAAGATCACCGTGAAGGGCGCTGATTCGGCTTCGCGCGGCAGCATGAACCACTGCCCGCCATCGGGAAACTGATAATCGCTGCCGCCCGCGCTCCAATTGGCGGTGACGCCGGAAGCCGGCATCGGCTGTTCCGTCAAAAACGTTTGCAGGCGGCCGTTCTTGCCCAAAGCGATCAGGTACAGGTAACCGCTTTGGCGCGGTTTGAAATGAAACTTGAACCGCGTGCCGACAGTCAACGGCATCATTCCGGTCGCGCGAGAAGTGACGTCATCCGTCGAAACAACTTCCAGGTGATAACTCAGAACTTCCTGGCGCATCGTGGTGGCCAAGTTGATTTCGTTGTTACTTTTGGTGAACGGAATCATTTCCGCTGCGCCAGCCATCAATCCCGGCCTGGATTTCACTTCCCTGTAAAACATCACGGTGGTCGTGATCGTCATCAGCAACAACGCTGACAGCGCATACGTGGCCACGCGAGAAGACCGTCGGGCTTTTTTGGGCTTCGGGTTTGGATTGAAAGTGACGGTTTCTTTTACTGGCGCGGAACTGTCCGGCATTGACCACTCGGGTTCGGACTTCTTTTCATCCAGCAGAATAATGACACTGTCCAAATCGGCGGTTTGCTGCGGAGCGGCTTCCAGATTGTCGGGAACATTGGCTGGCCAATTGTCCGTCAATGTCGCCGCGCGATGAAAATCTGCAACCGGACGATTCAAGGAAGCATTGCGCAATGCCTGGCGCATTTTGGATGCGGATTCCGGGCGTCCGTTCGGCGACAAAGCCATTGCCGATTCGATGACTTTGGCAATCTGGTTGGACACAGCCGGATTCAAATCAGTGATGGGTTGCAACAAATCCCGTTCGCCCATCATTTCAGCAGCCATGCGGGTCATGGCATCCGGCGGCATGACACCCGTCAGCAGATGGTAAAGCGTTGCGCCCAGGCTATAAATATCGCTTCGCGCATCGGTGCCAATCCCTCGAATCTGTTCCAGCGAAGCATAATGCGGCGTGTACCCTTGAATGCTGCGGCTGGATTTTGGTTTTCCCGTAACGATCCCTTTAGCCAATCCGAAATCCAGCAGGATGACTTCTCCGCGTGGCGTTAATTTCAGATTTTGCGGCTTGATGTCGCGATGAATGATCGCTGTTTGCTGTGAGTGCAAATACTCCAGGGCGTCCAACAACTGTTCCGCCCACTGCAATACTTGCGACGCTATAAACGCACCTTGCCCGATTGCTTTTCTTTCTTCCAGCAACTGTTCCAGATCATTGCCTGGAATGTATTGCATCACCAAAAACTGTTTGTCTCCGGCGGAAAAATAATCCATCACTACTGGCAACGCCGGATGGCGCAAATGATTCAGCAGCCGGGCTTCCTGAGAAAACGCCTGGCGGTATTGATCGTTGCTGTAAAACGTTTCTTTGACAGCGACAGCGCTGCCAAATTTTCTGTCTGTCGCCTGATACACCGCTCCCATTCCGCCTTGCCCAAGCAGGCGCAGAATCAGATAACGGTCTTGTAACAACGTGTTCGGCGAAAGCATTCAAGTCTCCTTAGCTTCTGGGATGATAAGGGCGCTTACGGACAAGGCTTGGCGAAATAGTAACGGCAGGCGCACTTCGGCCAAGCTTTGGTTAGGTGGGCACAAACGGATAGCTACATCCGGGACAGATTTCGTTTTAAGTTACTTCAGGGATGCTAGATTTTTAGGTGTGATGACTTTCCCACGCTCACATCACACTGACACAGGTAAAGCGCTTGGTGAGTAAGCTTCCGTGTCATTCGGTATTTTTGAGCGTCAACATCTCGCGGCGATTGGGTGGAGGGTCCCAACTCGCTTATGCGAGCATTCAGTTTGAATTGTATCTTGTTACTTATTCAATCAGGGGGAAAGGGAGGTTTTGGGCGAGCTATTTATACATCGGAATGGGGAGTTAGGGAAGACCTGTATCATTAAAATTCAAAGCCGTTTAGCGCCGATTTCCCTTCCAGGAATTACCAGCCACAAACATTGATAAGCATCAAAAATTCGTTCTCCAAAAGCTATAACGGCAATCGCAATTTTGCTTCGCAGCCTCGGCTCAGACGGTTTTCCAGCGTCAAAGCTCCGCCGTGACCTTCGGCAATTTGGCGGCTGAGTGCCAGACCAATTCCCGACCCGCCGGGTTTGGTCGTAAAGAAGGGCACGAACAAGTTTGACGTGTTCGATAAGCCCGGTCCTTCGTCTTCGACGGAAATTTCCAGAAAGTCGTTATTCACACGCCAGGCGACGCTGACTCCACCGCCCGTCTGTGCTGCGGCATCAACGGCGTTGCGAAGCAGGTTGATTAACAACTGTTCCAGTTGATCGCGGTCGCCCTGAATCGTTAATTCGGGGCCGGGGATTAGCTCAATCTTCTTTCTGGTTTCCAAACCGACAGATTGGCGAACCCAGCTACCCACATCCATAGGCTGCAATTCGGGCCGAGGCAATTTAGCCAGCACGGCATAAGCGGTCATAAACCGGTTCAGTGCTTCGGCGCGCGTTGAAATCACCGACAAGCCTCTGGCCAGGTCTTCTTCTAGATCCTCCGGTCTGGGTTCGCGGGCAAGCATGTTTTCCAAACTTCGCGCGATGGATTTGATCGGCGTCAACGAATTGTTCAGTTCATGGCCAAGCACGCGCACAAGCCGCTGCCACGCCAACCGTTCTTCTTCGCGCAATGCACGGCTCAGGTCAGCAATGACAACCAACTGATGCGGCTTGCCGTCTTCGCGAAAACTGCTTCGGCGCATTCCCCAGCGGCTGGCGACGTTGCCCATCCCGCCGGGAAAGGTTCGTTGCAGCGTCCGCGCCGCTTCGCCTTCCAAACAATCCTGCATTCGCAACTCTTCCGCTTTGCGCCCAAGCAATTGGGCCTGCGGGCGATCCAGCAATCGTTCTGCCGCCCGGTTGACCAGCCGCAGCCGCTGTTCACTGTCAAACGCAAACACGGCCAGATCAATTTCTTCCATCACGCGGCGCAGCAATGCAGTCGCTTCCATTGCGCCAAGCCGCTGCGCGCGCAAGGTCGAACTGAGCGCGTTGACTTCGCGGACTACATCGCCCAGTGGATCGTCTTTGTTGACCGAACGGCCACGGATCGAATAATCGCCTTCGCGCAACGCGGCCAGCAAATTCGACAAGGTTTGTAGCGGCATGACAACGCGTTCCCGCAGCGCATAAGCACAACCCATCCAAAAACTGATGATGAACACGGTCAGCGTCCATTGCACTTTCGGCGTGGAATCGCCAGTCCACAACATGATCAGCGCCACCAGCGCTCCGGGAAATCCGGTAAAAAACGCCAGCAGCCAGATGCGTTTGTCGAAACTGAGCGGTTGCGATTGAAACGGTCGCGGCAGAGGTTTGACGTGAACCAAAGAATCTCCGGCTTTGGTGGTGGGCGGCGGCAGGATCGAAAGCAGGTTTGGCCGGTCAGTATCAACCGGTTCGTATTCGCCAAAAATTCGCAAGCCCAGAAGTTTCATAGGTCAAATTGTTCCACACAAAAGCTAGCGGTGCCACTTCATCGGGCGCGTTTTTGTTTCTACCCAATGATGATTGCACTTCAAGCAAAGCCATTGGACGTCTACCAAATGGAGGCGCTTCAGATAGTTTTTGAAGAAACTGTCATCCTGCTTAAACTCAATCCAAAACATAATTGCGATCACGCCAAACATCGTAAGTTCCACTACAGTCGAATCTATCCCAAGGAAAAGCAAGATGAGAACTGTCAGTCCGATCAACCATGGAATTACCTTCCAAAGAAGCTCATCATCCTGGTATGAATCAGCCGGGCGTATACTTTTTAGAAATTTGGCAAAGCTGTTATCCAGCATGGCTTCTTCGATTGTCCCAATTCTGCCAACTTGTGGACCTTTACGGGATGGAAAGTTCTTGGCCGAATTCCTGAGCTTCACGTAATATTTTGAATGGAAAGCTAAGTGGGCTCGCGCGGTATCCAAAGCAGCCTTATTGCCGCAAATCGGGCAAAGCTTTGTCTCCAGTTGGGGAGGTTTCCTTCCCATGTTTTATAAGCCGAATTTTTCCAGCCTACGGTAAAGCGCGCTGCGGCTCAGCCCCAAGGCTTCCGCGGCTTTGCTGACGTTGCCATCAAAGCGGGCCAGCGTCTTTTTGATCAGATAGCATTCAACTTCTTCCAGGCTCATTTCTTCCAGCCGGGCAGAGCTTTCGGAAGATTGGTATAGCCCCAGGTCGCTGGCTTTGACGATGGTCCCCTGCGCCATCAGCACGGCGCGTTCGATGGCGTGATCCAATTCCCGGACGTTTCCCTGCCACTGATGCTCAGTCAGCGCGCGCATTGCCGCAGAGTCAAAATCCGTGACCAGTTTGCGATAGCGTGAAGCGTTCTGTTTCAAAAAGTGAGCGGCCAGCAAAGGAATGTCTTCGCGGCGGTCGCGCACGGCAGGCAGCCGGATTTCGACTGTGTTCAGGCGGAACAGCAAGTCCTGCCGAAAACGTCCGGCACTGACTTCTGCATGCAGATCAGCATTTGTTGCCGAAATGATTCGCACGTTGACCTTGCGAGTTTTCGAAGAACCAACGCGTTCAAACTCGCCGGTTTCCAGCACGCGCAACAGCTTGGCTTGCTGCGGCAAGGAGATGTTGGCGATTTCATCCAGGAACAAGGTGCCTTCGTCGGCCAGTTCAAAGCGCCCGACGCGGTCGGTTTTGGCGTCCGTGTAAGCGCCTTTGATGTGGCCGAACAGCTCGCTTTCAAACACGCCCTCGGACAAACCGCCGACGTTCACCGTCACAAGCGGTTTGTTTGCGCGATGAGAAATTGAATGCAGCACACTGGCAACGACGCCTTTTCCAGTTCCGTTTTCGCCGGTAATCAAGACGTTGGCGTCCGAAGGGCCGACGCGAGCGATGACTTGCAGCACAGGCTGCATTGCCGGAGATTCGGCAATCAGCTTGGAGCGATGTTCGCTGCGAAGCAATTGGTTTTCCGCTTCCAGCCGCGCCCCTTTGCGCAGCGCCTGGCCAAGCTCAATCTGCGTGCGCAAAATGCTGATCAGGCGTTCGTTTTCCCAAGGCTTCTGGACAAAATCGCGCGCGCCGCGCCGCATGGCTTCAACCGCCAGATCAACGCTGCCCCAGGCAGTCATCACGACAACCGGCAGCGAACTATCCATTGCCTGAATCTGGCTCAGCAAGTCCAGACCTTCCTGGCCTGACGTGGTATCGCGTGTGTAATTCAAATCAATCAGAACAACATCAAAATCACGGTTATCAATGGCGGACAAAATCTGAGGCGGCAACGCGGCAGTTTCCGTTTGAAAGCCTTCGCTTTTCAACAGCAAGCGCAAGGCTTCCAGCACGTCAGGCTGATCGTCCGCAATTAAAACTCTTGGAGGTAAGATCGAACTTTTCATAGCAGCGAATCAAGTAACAAAACGTCTAAGAGCGTGTTTTGAAATTGCCTTTCCCCTAGCCCAGTCGTTTACGACTGGGAAAAGTGGCGTAATTTGTTTCAGCCTGGTTCACCGGGCTTGCCATTGGGCTTTAGCCACAAATTATCGCGGCTGAAAGCCGATTAGAAGGACGGTAAACCGCCCTTTACACCGTTCTACCGGTTAATTCCCCCAGCCGTGAACGGCTGGGCTACAGAAAAACAGGCGATCAAACCGAATTTCAAACCACGCGCTAAGAAGGCAAAAATCAAAAAAGAAAAAAACTGCTTTAGTCTTTCAGCCAACCGTCAGCAAGGTTGATCACGCGGTTGCCGTACGTCGCGTTCACTTCGGAATGGGTGACCTGGACAATGGTTGTGCCTTCGTCGTTCAGTCGTTTGAACAACTCCATAATTTCCTTGCCCTGGCTTGAATGCAGATTGCCGGTCGGTTCATCCGCCAGGATGATTTTCGGGTTGGCAATCACCGCGCGCGCCACGCCGACCAATTGCTGCTGTCCGCCGGACAACTGATTCGGATACAAATCTTTCTTGCCAACGATGCTGAATTTGTCCAGCACGTCCCCGACAATGGCTTCGCGTTCGCCTTTTTTGATGTCGCGGTACGACAGCGGAATTTCCAGGTTTTCGTACACCGTCAGATGATCCAGCAGATGATAGCTTTGAAAGACAAAGCCGATATTGCGATTGCGAACATCGGCGCGATCTTTTGGTTTCATTTTGTGAATGGCGTGATCGCCGAAGTAAAACTCGCCTTCCCAGCCTGCATCGTGCATGCCCAGAATATGCAGCAGCGTAGATTTGCCAGCGCCGCTTGGCCCCATAATCGAAATGAATTCGCCTTCCTTTATCTCCAGCGAAACGCGGCGCAAAACATAGTACTTCTGCAAACCTTGCGGATAATACTTTTCGACATTTTCCAAACGAATCATTTATAACTCCATTACTCGCATCTGAGTGCGATCATCGGATCAACATTTGAAGCTCTTCGAGCCGGTATCAAACACGCCAGCAACACAACCGTCGCCAGCAAAATGGAAACTCCCGCGTAAGCCACCGTGTCAGTCGGACTGACTTCAAACAGCAATTTTGTCAGCAGCCGGGAAACCGCAAACGCCGCAATCAGGCCGATGCCGATACCAATCGCTGCCAGACGCATTCCCTGAAAGATGACCATTCGCAATACGTCGCTGCGTTGCGCGCCTAGCGCCAGGCGAATGCCAATTTCCTGGGTTCGCTGCGAAACAACATAAGTCATCACGCCATAAATGCCCACAACGGCAAGCACAATTGCCAATCCCGCGAACACCAACAGCAACGTGGTAATAAAGCGCTGCGGCGCGACAGAGCGAGCCACCATCGCTTCCAACGTCAACGGGCGGCGAACCGGCTGGTCAGGATCAATGCTGCGGACGACTTGTCCGATGCTGTTGATCAAACTTTCCGGTGCCGCTTTGCCGCGAATCACCAGCGTTGCTCTGGAAGTGGGCAATTGTTCTGCCGGAACATAAAGCTCCGGATTGAAATCATCGGTCAGTTGCAACAGCTTGACGTTGCCAATGACACCCACAATTTCTCGTGAAACCCCTTTGCCGTAGAGCTTTTCTTCTTCAGGCGTGCCGATGGTCAGATGTTTGCCAATCGGATTTTCGTTCGGCCAGTACAGCTTCGCCAATTTCTCGTTGATGATGACAACGCCCGGACTGGTGCGCACGTCTGCGTCTGTGAAATCCCGTCCGGCACGAATCGGAATGCCCATCGTTTTGAAGTACGCGGAACTGATTTCGTGATTATCCGCATTCGGCGTGTCAGCATTTGGCGGTGTCGGCCGCCCGTCAATTTCAAACGAAGTCGCGCCGCGTCCGTTGTTGAACGGCAAATTGGTTGTAATGGCTGCGCTTTCCACTCCCGGCATCGAGCGAATGCTTTCCAGCGTGCGCCGGAAAAATTCAGCTTGCTGCCATTCGTCTTTGTATTTTGCGCGCGGCAAAGCGATGTCGCCTTTGACTACGTTTTCCGCCTGGAAGCCAGGGTTGACTTCCAGCAACTTCCAGAAGCTTTTCAGCAACACGCCCGCCGTCACCAACAACACCAGCGAAGCGGCGATTTCCAAAACCACCAATCCATTCCGAATAACGGTCAGCTTGGCGGAGCCGGAAGCCGAACGGGTTGATTCGCGCATCGCCTGGCTCAAATTGGTTCTGGTTAGTTGCCACGCAGGCAAGGCACCAAAAACGATTCCCGTCAGAACCGACATCAGCATCGTAAAGCCAACGACAATGCGATCAATCGAAATGTCTTTTGGATTTGGAAGCGCGGCGGGATTGATTTTGATCAGCCATTCGACGCCGAACGCCGCCAGCAGCAAGCCAAACACTCCGCCGAGCAAGCCCAGCACCAGGCTTTCCGATAACATCAGCCGGATCAGGTTCCAACGCGAAGCTCCCAGCGCCGCGCGAACGGAAATTTCCTTCCAGCGAACCGTCGCTCGTCCCAGCAGCAAGCTTGCGACGTTGACACAGGCAATCAGCAACACCAGCACGACTGCGCCAAACAAAATCCACAGCGGACGTTCAATGTCGCCAACCAATTCTTCCCGCAGCGAAACCAGCTTGAACCCCAAGTCACGCTCCGACGTGTTTTCCCGCATGATCTGCTGCGCGACGGAGGTTGAATCCAGTTGCGCCTGCTGGTAACTGACGCCGGGTTTCAAACGCGCGACGGATTGCAGGAAAGATGTTCCGCGCTGGTATTTCGCCAAGTCCAGAGCCAACGGCTTCCAGACCTCAATATCAGCTTGTGGGAAATTGAAATTTTGCGGCATTACGCCAATCACGGTGTGCGCTTCGCCATTAAGCTGGATGTTCTGGCCGACAATTTCCTTGCCGCCGAACCTGCGCTGCCATAATCCATAGCTGATGACGGCAACAAGATTTTTGCCCGGCACGTCTTCGTCGGCGGTAAACCAGCGCCCTCGCAGCGGCTGCATTCCGGCGACTTTCCCAAAATCCGCTGAAGCATTGATGGCGAAAAGCGATTCGGGATTGCCGCTTCCAGTCAGCGCAACGCTGGTGTAATGAAACGCCGAGTAATTTTCAAAGCTTTGATTGCGCGTGCGCAAATCGGTGTAATTGTGCGGCGAAACGGAAAACTTCTCCTGGCCTTTTGTATCGCTGTTCCAGACGTAGGTGATTCGCTCAAATTCCGGATACGGCATTGGACGCAGCAACAAAGCATTCACTACGCTGAACACTGCCGCATTCGCGCCAATGCCCAACGCCAGTGTCAACACAGCAATCAACGTGTAGCCGGGATTTTTCCACAACATCCGGCATCCGTATCGAAAATCCTTCAAAACGTTTTCCATCTCTTCTCCTATTCATATCGAAGCGCAATCATCGGATCAACTTTTGCTGCCTTACTGGCAGGAATGAAACACGCCAGCAACACAACCAGGCCAAGCAAAACCGAAACACCCAGGAACGCCACCGCATCCGTCGCCGAAACGCCATACAGCAAATTCGACAACAATCGCGTCAGCGCAAACGCCGCTGCCAAACCAATGGCCATCCCGATCGCTGCCAGCTTCATTCCCTGCCGCAGCATCATCCGCAATACGTCTGAGCGCTGCGCGCCCAAAGCCATACGGATGCCGACTTCGCGCGTGCGCTGCGCAACGGAGTAAGACATCACGCCGTAAATGCCGATTGCCGCCAACGCCAAAGCCAGCACGCCAAATGCCGTCAGCATCGAAGCAACGGCGCGCGCGGGAAATAATGACAAATTCATGTGGTCTGTCAGAGTTTTTGCTCCGGTAACAGGCAGGTTCGGATCAAGCTTGCGGAATTCATCGCGAATCGAAGCAATCACGTTTTCCGGCTTGACAGTCGTTCGCACAACCAACGTATTGAATGCCAATTGGCTGCCAAGCGGAAACCAGACGAAAGGCCGTGCATCTTCGCCAATACTCCAGTATTTGCCATCTTTGGCAACCCCGGCAATTTGCCAGAATTCTCCCGTAGACCGGGTTCTGAATCGTTTGCCGAGGGCGTTTTCGTAAGTATTTCCGCTGGAGAGAAACTTGCGCGCAAAGGTTTCGTTTACGACGACCGAGCGCGTTTTGCCGTCCTGATCCAGTTCATTCAAATCGCGTCCAGCCAGAATCGGCGTGCCGATGGATTCAAAATACTTCAACCCAACACTGGCGTTCATGGCCTGGGGAGCATTTGCGCCGCGTTCTTCCGCAGCCCCTTCAATTAGAACGTTCGTGCTGTTGTAATTCATGCTGAGCGGCATGAAATCCGTGACCGTGGCCGCCTGCACGCCCGGTAACGCTTCAATCCGATTGAGCAGTTGTTTGCGAAGCTGCGATCCATTTTCGGTTTGATACCCTTGCAGGCTAAGATCGAAGCTCATCGTTACAGCGTTTTCAGGTGTGAAGCCGGGGTTCAGCGAACGTAATTGCTGCAATGCCCGCAATGTCAATCCGGCGGCAACCAGCAACAATAATGAAACGGCAATCTGCGCGACAACCAGCGAGCTTCGCAGCCACGAGCGGCGCGTTCCCGATTGAGAGGCAATGTCTTTTAGCGCTGGAACCAAATCAGGCTTTGTCGCCTGTAACGCCGGAACCAATCCAAACAGAACGCCCGTGACGATTGAAATAATCATCGAAAAAACCAACACTCGCCAATCCACGTGCAATTCGATTGTGATGGGAATGTCTGCGGGAGGTTTCAGGCCCATCACCAGATCAATGATCCATCCGGCCAGCAGAATTCCTGCCAATCCTCCTGCAACGGCCAACATTACGCTTTCCGTCAAAAGCTGGCGGATAATGCGCGCGCGGCTGGCTCCGATGGATAAACGAATGGCGATTTCCTTGCTGCGTTCCGTGGCGCGCGCCAGCAACAGATTGGCCAGATTGGTGCAGGCGATCAACAAAACCAGCGCAACCAATCCCATCAAAGCAGCCGACACACCCAACATGGCATTTCGGATTTGCGGCATGATGAAGCCTGGCGGAATGACTTGAATCTTAAAGCCTTCGTTTTCGTTCGGATATTCTTTGCCAAGTTGTGTGGCCAGTATATTCAGCGCAGCTTCTGCCTGTGCGGAGGTCACTCCAGACTTTAGCCGGCCAACTATAAAGAGATTCTGGTTGCCGCGGTTGTCCAGATAATCGCTTTCCGGCTCGATCCACTTTTGCATCGCAAACGGCACGAAAACTTCGGGCGAATAAACGACTTCTGTGCCTTTGAATCCCGCGGGCGCAACGCCGATCACTTTGAAGTTTTTGCCATTGATCAAAATTTCGCTGCCGACAACTGAAGAATCGCCGCCAAAGCGTTTTTGCCACAGCGAATGACCGATGATTGCGACTGGATGGGAAAGGCGGGTTTTGTCTTCTTCCGGCGAAAATCCTCTGCCAAGAATTGGCTTCACGCCCAACACTTCAAAGTAATTTCCCGAAACCAGATAGCCCCAAACCTTTTCGTTATTCCCGTTCCGGCTCAGACTCATGGGCGCAAATCTATAAGCCAACAGACCTGATAAAACATCGTTGCGGTCGCGCAGATCAACATAGTTCGGATAGGAGTGCGCGGCCATATCCCCTTCTTTTCCGATGGCCGAAACCGTCAACACTTCTTCGGCATTCGCCACCGGCAAAGGGCGAAACAGGATCATGTTGACCAAACTGAAGATTGCTGTGTTCGCTCCAATTCCCAAAGCCAGGGAAAGGATCGCTACAATGGAAAAAGCTGGGCTTTTTATCAGTCGGCGAAATCCGAATCGAACATCCTGAAGCAAGGTTTCCATGTTGATCTCCTGAACCGCAAATTTTCGGCAAAATTACAAAACAGCGAATCTTTAACCCAATTTTCGTGCCTGTCACTTGTTTGGAATAAACACTGTGGTTGCTGAGGTTAGGATAAGTGCAGGAGGGCTTCCAAAAGGCACTTCGTCCGAATCCGGGAAGATTTTATCCCGAATTCGGACACAAGAAAAAGCGAGACAAAAACTAAAGCCAAAGAAAAACTTCTTGTTACTGCCGCAAGTCTTCGAGAAGGCAGTTTTTGGCCAGTTGATATAGCTCCATGTCAACAGCGGCAATCGTTTCAATCTTTTTGCGTAAGGATTGATCCAGCGTATCGCGCACGCTTCGTTTTTCGGTGATGTTTTGACTGAAGCGCGAAAGATCGGGCGGCAACTGCCAGCCAGCTTTTTTGCACGTCACTGCCACCACGTCAGCAAAGTTTTCCACTGTCCCCACGACATCAATTTTTTTCAGGCGTGGTTCGGCCAGTTGAAAGATTTGCTCATCCGTAAGATCGCTCAGCAAATACGGCGTTGATTGCGCCAACTGTCGCGACTGTGGATTTCTGAGCAGTGCAGCCAGAACAGGCGCTTCTGTACTGTCCAGAAATTCTGCAAAAGGACGCCGGACGGCAATTTTCCAAAGCTGAATAAACGCGTTGATGTCCGGGTCTGGATCGCTGAAGTTCGGGTCGTTGTCGAAAACCTGATTCAGGTATTCATACACAGAACAAAGCCGGTCAACGGGATGCCGGAAGATTGCGATGACAAAGGGATTGGTTAATTGAAAAGTTAGCTCGTATCCGATATGGCCCGTGATCAAACGATATTTTTCAAGCTCGCTGATCGGTTGTTTACGAATCGTTTCCCAGTATCCGCCCACTAGCGTTTCAGCCGGATTGAAGTGATCACATAAAAACGTAGTGAACGACATGCCTGCCGTTTTCGGAATGTGAAGAAAAAAGAATTGCTGCATGACTAAAGATAAATTGTCCTGATAATTGATTTTCGTTGCTCAAACTGCGAAAAGCTCTGCGAATAGCCTAGCCCACTCGTTTAGCTCCTGCTCCGGCTGAAAGTTTCCCATCAAATTTTGGCCAGAAAGTTTTAGTTGTGCCAGAAACTCTTCGTCCGTTTCAGCCCGATGTAAAAGCCTGGCCAATTCCTTGGTTTGACCGGGTTCAAAATAGCCCGGATAGTTTTCGCCCAGCAATCCTACATTACCGGGCACGCGCGAGGCGATGACCGGAATTCCGGCGGCGATGGCTTCTGAAACAGCGTTGGCTCCGCCTTCCATGCGCGAAGAGTTCACGCAAACCTGGCTGCTGCGCAAAATTTCCATTGCGTGTTTCGGGGACTTTTCCCCTAACCAATGGTAACGCGGATTCAAATGCATTTCGCGCCTGGCAGAAACGGCAATACGCTCGCCCATCGCTTTGCCAACCTGGACCACACGTATGCGCGAGCTTTTCGGCAGCAATCGCGAAGCCATTGCCGTGCGAAACGGATCTTTGACTTCGCGCAGATGCCCGATCACACAAACCTGGAAATTTGAATTTGGGGGACTGGGACTGGAAATCGAAACCGGCTGCACAGACTGATGGATGACGCGCGTTTTGTGATGAAATCGCGACGGAAGATCGTCCAGCGCTTTGGGCTGCAATACGATCAATCGAGTCGCCATTTCCAATGACATTTGCGCCTGGCGGCTGCGGCGAAGATCGCGGTAAAGATCAGTTCCGGTCAACGCGACAATCAATACGCGGTCCGGATGCAGCCTGTGAAACCGATTGATCGAATCGTAACTGCGTTTGGCATGCAGCGCGACCAGCATATCAAACGGTTGATTGTCGTAACTTTCCGCAATGATGACGCGGTGCCCAAGCTGCCGGAAGATTTTTGCCCAGCGAAGCGCTGTTCGCCGATTGCCGTGCAAGGAACTTGGCGGCGCGGGCGTGATAATTCCAATTCTCATCTGGCACAAGTACGAAATCCCGCCCAAACATCCCGGCGGTCAGGTTTATAAAAATTGCGGTATCCATTGCGAATCAGCCGCGACCGAGTCGCCCAGCAACCTCCGCGCAACACTTTGTGATCTCCAAACCACGGAGCCGAGTATTCCTTGTAAGGGCCGAGTGCAAATCCGTCGAACGGTGCAAAATCCGTTGCCGTCCATTCCCACACGTTGCCGATCATTTGCCGAACTCCGAATGCGCTATCGCCAGCAGGCAAAGCATCAACCGGCAACAACCCTCCTGCTTGCCAATCCAGATTCGCGCGTTCTGCCGTTGGAGATTCGTTTCCCCACGGATATTTTCGCTTATCTTTTCGTTTATCTGATGACGCGGCCAGTTCCCATTCGGCTTCGGTCGGCAAACGCCGTCCAGCCCATCGGCAGTAGGCATTGGCTTCGAACCAGTTGACATGCACCACAGGCAAAGCGGGTTCAATCTTTATCCATTGATCAAAAACTCTTCGCTGCCATTCGCCGTCTGCCTGCCGCCAGTAAACTGGACGCTCGGCCTTGACGTTTTCCCGCCAGCGCCAGCCTTCATCGCTCCAAAACTCCCGGCAGCGATACCCGCCTTCTTCGACAAAGACCAGGAACTCAGCATTGCTGGTGGCCGTGCGCGAAATCGCAAACGGAGCCACCGTGACGTCGTGCGCGCTTAATTCATTGTCGAACACAAACCCCGAATCTGCATCACTGCCAAGCTTGAAAGTTCCACCGGGAATAAAAGCATCACCTAAGCTCTCCGTCTCACTTTCCCTCTGGCTCTCCATCTCTCCGTCCAGATGTCGGAGTAGTGGCGCGCCATACCCAAGCGTCTGCCGCGTGTAAGTAATCGCTTCGTTATGCATGTCTTCGTGCAGCAGCGATAAGTGCAGAAAGTAATTGTCGTCATAACCCACGGCGTCAGGCCGAGCAGGTTTCTTCAAAACTTCTTCGGTGACTTGATCCAGAATTCGCTGCGTGTAGTCAATGGTCCTTTGCTTCGAAGGCAGCGGCAAATCCCAACGCGTGTCGTGATGCACACGAGCCGAATCGTAGAGTTTGTCCGAATCAAGGCGGGCGACAGTGTGGACCGGATCGTACCCACGCAAATGGCGCAGCAACCAGAACTCCTGAAAATGCGCGACGTGGGCGATTTCCCAGCGCAGTGGATTCACAATGGCCAGTTGCGGCCCGATCATTTGCTGGTCGTCCAGATCGCTGACCAGTTCCAGCAGTCGGGCGCGGGCTTCGTGCAAATGATTAACGAGTTGTTCTGTTGTGAGTTCGGAGCGTACGGCGTTCATGGCAAAAGGATTTTCAATGCAAAAGGGCAAAGACGCAAAGAACGGATTCACAGCGTCTTCGCACAGCGGAACCCCGAAATCATCCAACGTTCCGGCGGATTGAAAAAGTTACGATAGGTCGTGCGAATATGAATGCGCGGCGTGGCGAAAGAGCCTCCGCGCAGGACTTTCTGGCCGACAAACCATTTGTCGTTGTATTCATTGAACTCGGTTTTGAATCCCGGATACGGCACGTAATCTGAACTCGTCCATTCCCAAACATCGCCGATCATCTGGTGACAGCCGTAAAAGCTTTTGCCTTTTGGATAAGCGCCAATCGGCGCAACTGACCAAAGCCCATTGTCGAACAAATTGGCGTGAAGCGATTGCGCCGCATCATTTCCCCAAGGAAAACTTTGTTTGGTTTTTGTCGCCGGATCGAAGCTGGCGGCTTTTTCCCATTCGGCTTCGGTCGGCAAACGCTTCCCTGCCCATTTTGCAAACGCGGCAGCTTCGAAATAACTGACGTGCGTGACTGCCTCGCTGGCTTTGGTTCGCGCCGGATGCAAACCGTGAAAATCACGAATCATCCATTCGTCGCCGTCACGTTCCCAATACAGCGGCGCTTGCCACTGTTCGCGGTTGACGGCTTCCCAAGCGGTCGAAAGCCACCAGCGATAATCCTGATACGCTCCGGCTTCGATAAATTCCAAATACTGGCCAACGCTGACCGGCGCACGATCTATCGCAAAATCTTGCAGGAAAACCGTGTGCTGTGGCTTTTCATTGTCCCAGGCAAAATCATCCCCAGCATAGCCAAGCTGGAACAATCCGCCTTCGACCTCAACCATTCCGCTGACTTGTTCCGTGGCAACTGGCGCAACCGATGGCGGCGCTTCGTACAAATCGCAAAGCAAATGCTTGATGTCGTACACCAGCAATTCCTGGTGCTGGATTTCGTGCTCCAAACCCAACCGCACCAGCTTTAACAACTCCGCCGCGTCTTCACGACGGTCAATCCGTTCCAGGAACTTCAGCATTTGGGCGTCAACGTGCTGACGATACCGAACCGTGTCTTTGACCGTAGGCCGCGACTTGGTCCCGCGCTTGGCGCGCTCAATGCGTTTGCCGAAGCCTTCGTAATAGGAGTTGAAATAAAACAGATACGCTTCGTCAAACACCTGATAGCCCGGCTGATAGGTTTGCATCAGCGTTTCGAAAAACCAGCTTGTATGGCCGATGTGCCAGCGCGGCGGAGACATAAACTCAGCGGTCTGGACAACGTAATCTTCGATTTCCAGCAGCGCGACTATCTGCATCGTTTGCTGGCGAACCTGCCGAAACAATTCGACCATCGCTTGGGAATCAATCAGAAGCTTTGCTGTCGCCATTTCTTACCGCCTTTGAACTAACGACCAATCGCAAACAGGTCTTTTTCTCCGCGCACGAACATCATCCCGCCGGAAATTGCCGGCGTCGCCATCAGCAATTGGCCAATGCTGTTTTTGCCAAGCAGTTCAAATTTATCTCCGGCTTTGACAATGAAAATGTCGCCGTCTTCGCTGGGCAGGTAAATCTTCCCATCCGAAGCCACAGGCGAACCGCTGAAGCCGCTGCCTTGGTGGGGAATGCGTTGTTGGTATTTTTCTTCGCCGCTTGCCAGATCGAAGCAGGTAAAGATGCCTTCGTTTTTCAGCACGTACAGCAATCCTTGGTAAATCAGCGGCGTAGGCATGTAAGAGCCGGTTTTCTGGCGGCTCCAGGCAATTTGCTGGCTGGAGGTTTTGTCTTTCGGCAAGGTGATGTCGCCACTGGCTCCGGCGCGAATGACGTACACCGGCGCAGTCGGGCGGCGTCCGCTGGCAACGACAATTAAGTCGCCGGAAAAAATCGGTGTGGGCGCGGTGATGTTGGAGCTGTCGCCAAGCTTCCACAGCTCTTTGCCGGTTTCAGGATCGTTGCCACGAATGAAGTTCGGCGCGTTGGTGATCAGCTCCGTGCGGGCTTTGCCTTGAAAAACCGTCGGCGTCGCCCACGAAGGCAATTCGGTGCGGTCGGTTTTCCAGACGGTTTCACCGGTTTTGATGTTGACGGCCATCAGGAAATCTTCTTTTGACGTGTCGCACTGAACGATGACCAGGTCTTTGTAAATGATGGGCGAACTGGCAGTTCCCCATTCGTATTCCGGCAAATCGTATGCGCCCACATCCAACCGCCCAAGGTCTTTTTTCCAAACCTGCTTGCCTTTCATGTCGAAGGCATAGAGTCCTTGCGAACCGAAAAACGCCACGACGTAACGGCCATCGGTCGCGGGCGAAGAACTAGCGTAGGTGGATTTGATGTGGCGTTTTTCCAGCGGCACGCCTTCGTAAGCGACTTTGTCCCAAACGGTCTTGCCGGTCTTTTTATCGAGGCAGAAGACTTTCCACTGGTGAACCGATTTGTCGTCCGAAGCGTCACCCGCTCCGTACAAACCCGGCTTGAACGTCGCCTTGTCTTTGCTGCTGATGGCTGAAGTGACAAACACCTTGTCTTCCCACACTACCGGGCTGGAATGCGCCAAGCCGGGAATGCGAGCTTTCCACTTGATCGCCGTTCCCTTTTCGCCATCCCAGGCTTCGGGCAGGTTTTGGTTGTCAGCAATTCCTGCAGCATTTTGCCCTCGGAACGAAGGCCAGTTGTCTTTCTTGATTTGTTTTTGAGCAAAAGTAGGAATGAAAAGGAAGACGAGCAGAAGAAAAATACGCAATTTCATATCAACAATCTCCGTTCATCAGGTGAAAGAACAAACATACCAATGTCCAAACAAATGCCTTGCGGAAATCATGTCTCCACCAAACAATCCAACAACATAGGCATACTTTGGATTTTTGAGGTCTGCCATCGGAACCTTATTGGCTTGCATCACCAATCCGGTTGGGTCGTACACAATGCCAACCCAGTTATCAATAATTCCTCCAGGCATAGGAATCGCGACACGTCGCGGTGAGTTGCAATCAACTCTAGTCCTGAACTTATCTAAGAGAAGAGATTGGCAGTCAGTAGAAGAATTTACCTGCGCAATCACAGCTTCGTACTGGCTTTTGTGCCAGTAAAAATAGCTGTAAAAAGAAATGTCGTAACCATAAAAGTAAAAAGTCGGAAACGAAGCAGCGACAAGCAACAAACAAATTAGTCGCCGTATTCGTCTTTCCGAGTCGAACAAACTAACTAAAAGCCCCAAGGCCAGCACTACACCAAACAGCCACAAAATACCGAGGAGTAATGGCGAAACAAAATCAAAACCATGAAAAAGGTAAAGCCCAAGCAGCCCTGCCAAAATGAAAAGACTCAACCAAACGGCAGCAATTTTGGGCAAAAGCCTGAAAACTTCCTTGAGCATTTTCACCTCTCAAATCACAACCAACGACCGTGCTCCCTTTTCAGTCACGCGCCCAATGATAGCCGCGTCGGCATAGGTTTCTCGTAGCCGAGCCAACAACGCATTGGCTTTGTCGGCGGCGATGGAAATCAACATGCCTCCGGCGGTTTGGGGATCGAATAGCAGACTGGCCATTTCTTTGGTGATGTCTGTGTCCAGCAAAAAGTCATCGCCGACGTATTCGCGATTGGTTTTGTCACCTTGCGTCAGCATCTTTCGCCGAGCCATTTCATACGCGCCGTCAATCAGTGGAATTTGCTGGGCGTTGAGTTCAATCGTCACGCCGCTGGCTTTCGCCAATTCCCAGGCGTGGCCCATCAACCCAAAGCCTGTAATGTCAGTGGCTCCGCGAACGCCGAATTCGCGCATGGCTTCGGCGGCTTTGCGGCCCGGCGTCAACATTACAGCTATGGAAGCTTCGGCAATGTCGGAACCGGCTTTGCCAAACTTGATGCCGGTGGAAATCACTCCGGTTCCGATAGGCTTGGTCAGAATGACAACGTCGCCGTGTTTAGCCCCGGCGTTGGCAGCGACTTCGTCAGGATGGATCAAACCCGTTACGGAATAGCCGAACATGATTTCATTGCTCTGGACGCTGTGACCGCCGACCAGCATCACGCCGTTTTCAGTCAGAACGGACAAACCGCCGCGCATGATTTCGGCCAGGATTTCAAAATCCACGCCTTTTTTCGGGAAGCAGGTGATGGCCATTGCGGTGATCGGCGTTCCGCCCATCGCCCAAACGTCGTTGATGGAATTCAGCGCGGCAATGCGTCCGTAATCAAACGGGTCATCCACAATTGGCGTGAAAAAATCCAGCGTCTGAACGACTGCCAAATCGTCGCGCAGTTTATACACTGCGGCATCGTCGGCGGTATCGAAGCCAACTAGAAGATTCGGGTTATGCGGCTGGCGCGGTAAGCTGCCCAGAACCTGGGCAAGTGTGCTCGGCGAGAGCTTTGACGCTCAACCAGCGCAATCAACCATTTGTGTCAGTCGTTTTGCCATTGCGCGTAAAAAAGAACCACGAACAAACACAAAACAGACGGAAAGCATCGGTTGCTCACTTTCCGTCTGTTTCGCGCAATTCGTGGTGGGTTGAAGTTATTCTTCCGCAGTTTTGGCTGCGCCGCGTTTGCCCGTTGCCGGAGCGGCAGCCGTTGCCGCCTGTGCCGGAGCAGCTTCCGCCTGCGTCTTGGAACCAATACCGAGCACCTTGCGCACTTCGGTTTCGACCTTTGCGCAAAGCTCCTTG
>CAZMXG010000030.1:0-53798 GCA_964570175.1 uncultured Heliomicrobium sp.
ATACGCTCTATCATCTCGATCTTTCCCGTAAGTGCAACTGAAAACCGATCTAGGATGAACTCGATCAACAAGAATCAACCAGAAGACAACCATGAAGATTTGCAGGCGCAGAAGTCGGTCAGCAAGATCAGGGAAATCGTCAAAAAAGCGCAGAACTGTTTTTTCTGTACGACAGTGCCCACAGGCGAATCAAACGCAGCGCGACCAATGAACGTCCGCCAGGTAGATGACCAGGGAAATCTTTGGTTTCTCAGCGCAAATGACAGCCACACGAACCAGCAACTGGCCCTGGATCCATCCGTCAAACTTTACTTTCAGGGATCTGCGCACTCCGACTTTCTGCAACTGGACGGACGCGCAACCGTCTCAACCGACCGCGCAAAGATCAAAGAGTTGTGGGAACCGATCATCAAAACCTGGTTTACAGAGGGAGAAGATGATCCCCGCATAACCGTCATCAAAGTTACGCCAACCGACGGATATTATTGGGATACCAAGCATGGAAATCTGGTAGCGGGTGCCAAGATGTTAATTGGCGCGGCAATCGGAAAAACGCTGGATGATTCCATTGAAGGAAAGCTGGCTGTAAAGGCGTAGAGAGTTTTTAGCCGGAACTCTTGCAGCAAATGCGCGCCGTCAAGCCATTGCTTAACAAATGACACTGCATCTGGGTGCTTCTGATTGCAGCGGCTCTGAAGTGAAAGCTTCGCCGACGCGATTAGAAGCGCTGTTTTCCCCCTTTCTGATCTCTCCACAAGGAAGGAAACAAACGATGAAACGCTTTCTTCTGACCACTGCATTGTTAGCCCCCACAGTTCTCGCACTTGGCTTCTACCGGACTTCCTCAATCGCAGCGCAAGAGCCACACCAGCATCAACACGAGCATTCAGATAAGGCCGAAGGGGCAGAAAAAGTCGGGCAGGTAAGTTTTCCTGTCTCCTGCACTTCCCCAGCCCAGAAGCAATTCAATCGCGCCGTCGCCTGGCTCCATTCTTTCGAATATGAAGAGGCGGAAAAGGTCTTCACCGAAGTTACCTTTACAGACCCGAAATGCAGCATGGGGTACTGGGGCATCGCGATGAGCAACTACCACGCCATCTGGGCTCCGCCGACCCCGGCAGAGTTGAAAAAGGGGTTAAGCGCTATTGAAAAGGCTAACTCCGTCGGCGCACGAACTCAGCGCGAACGAGATTACATCGCGGCCATAGAGTTGTTTTACAAAGACGCAGACAAGCTGGACCATCGAACGCGCGTGTTTGCTTATGGCGACGCGATGGAGCGGCTTTATCGTCGCTATCCGTCCGACCGTGAAGCCGGGGTTTTCTACGCGTTGACGCTTCTTTCAAAAGGAATGCTGGCGGGCGACAAAACTTATCCCAACGAAAAAAAGGCCGCGCAGATTTTGAACCGCGTTCTGGTGCGCCAGCCGCAACATCCCGGCGTTGCCCACTACCTGATTCACAGCTACGACTATCCTGCACTCGCGCCTTTGGCACTGCCCGCCGCGCGCAGCTATGCCAAAATCGCGCCTGCTTCAGCCCACGCGCAGCATATGCCTTCCCACATTTTCACGCGGCTGGGATTGTGGCAGGAAGCCATCCGATCAAACCTAGACGCCAACGCATCGGCGAAGGCCTTCGCTGCCCGAAATCATTTAACCGGCACGTGGGACGAAGGGATTCATACGATGGATTACCTTGCTTACGCCTACTTGCAAGGCGCACAGGATAAGCTGGCTTGGGGTGTGCTGGATGAGGTCTACAAGATTCGGAAAGCTGAGCCGGAGACGTTCAAAGTCGCCTATGCCTTCGCGGCCATCCCTGCTCGCTATGCGCTGGAACGGCGACAGTGGGCCGAAGCCGCCAAATTGACTTTTACCCGAGGCCCTTTGGAAACCTTCCCCTGGCAGCGCTTCCGCTGGGCCGAAGCCCACATTCACTTCGCGCGTGCAGTTGGGGCTGCGCGAACAGGTGACCTGGCCTCAGCGCGGCTGGAGGTCAAGACATTGGTCGAAATTCGGCAAGCCCTCGACGGAATCAAGGAAGGTTATGACTGGGCTAAACAGGTGGACATTGAGCGGCAGATTGCTTCGGCTTGGCTGGCCTACGCCGAAGGCAAGCACGAAGAGTCGCTCCGGCTGATGCGTGCAGCGGCAGATTTGGATGATGCAACAGATAAACATCCCGTCACGCCCGGCAACATTCTCCCCGCGCGCGAACAACTCGGCGAGCTGTTGTTGGAGCTGAATCAGCCAGCGGAAGCCTTGCAAGCCTTCGAAACCTCGCTTCGCAGCGCACCCAATCGGTTCAATGGCCTTTACGGCGCAGCCCGCGCGAACAAGCTCTTAGCCGATCAGAAGATGGCGAAGGCTTACTACGGAAGGCTTTTAGCGCTGTGCCGCCAAGCTGATAGCATTAGGCAGGATATTGAAGAGGCGAAAGCGTTCCTTGCCGCTGGGAATGGAAAAGACTCCGCGAATACAAGAAGATGATTACCAAGGATTGGCAATCATCGCTTGACAGTCACGGAATGAACTTGCTCCATCAGCGGTCGAATGGATGGGCAAATAAACGATCTTCTTGCGCCGCATACAGCAAGCCGACGATTTCATCCGTCGTCAGCCGGGGATCAGGTTCGTTCTGACTGATCTGCCGCTGCGTTTCGCCCGTGTTCAGATTGACGCCCGCCATCCCGCGCCCGCCTTGGGATTTCAACTCTGTGTAAAAGTACATGTGTTGGCCGCGCACGACAGCTAGCCGTTGTCGCCGCCACAGAAAGCGCGAAAGTTTTTCGAACTGAGCGGACGGATCAAGTCTGTCGAGCAATCGCTTTTCGACATCTACGTCTACGGTAATTTGTGGAGAGCGGATATTCGCAATGGCCGAGCGAGTTCGTTGCGCTCGCATCAGAATGCCGTACGGTTTCAGGTTCGACGTGACGTATTCGCGCGCTGCCCCAGCGGCGTAATCGCTAAGGTTAGGCAGGATGACTCGCGAAGCCAAGCTAGACCAGCGCAGCGAGCCAACACTGTTGGCTAATTGCACTCCTCGAAACGCTGTTGTCGCTACGCCACCGTATCGGAAGTACAGCGAGGCCGAACGCGCCGCAATCGCGCCGATGGTCCGAAACACGCCGCGTCCGGGCGCTTCGTGACGTGCGCGCCAGACGGCTTGTTCGCCGCGCGACGAATCACCAAATGCCGGGGGAAATGCCGCAATCTCACTGCGGCCACCGACCACAGCTTGGCCAGGTTCATTGATCAACACAAAGGCTGCGTGTTCGATCCGGTGTTTGGCGCGAGCGCGAGGTTTGCCCGTCGCCGCGTCAATCGCAATCAATTCGTCGCGGTCAGCGGCAAGCACGGTCGAGGCATCTGGCAGTGCCAGGTTAGTAATGCCTTTGTCCGCCCCTTTCCAGCGCCACAGGATTTTGCCGGTCGCCGGGTCAATCGCGCTGACGCCATACGGGCCGCGTTCCGCGATTTCGCCGTCTTTCAGCCGTGTGAACTGTCCGCCGGTTCGCACAAGAAGCTGGTTGTTTGTCAGGATCAGTTCCGGAGTTAATCCCAAATCCTTCGCTTCCCAAACTTCCCGACCTGTTGCTCGCGAAATGGCTCGCACGCGGCCACGCCCGGAAACGTAAAGGTTTTGTTCGTCCGCGACCGGATCGGCTTCGGTCAGCCCCAAGCCATCTTCGTTGACGCGGAACTTTTCGCGGATGCGCTCTTTGCCGGTGCGTGCGTCCAGTGAAGTGACACCTTCGTAAAACAGATACAGTCGCCCATCCAGAAACAGCGGCGCGCGGTAATTGTCCAGCGTGAAAACCGTCTCCGCGTCTTCATTGTCATCGGCATCCTGATTCGTGTTGCGCGCAAACGCGATAATTTGACCTTCTGACATAAGATATTCTCTGGAATCCTATATTGACAGTGTCAAAAGCAAAAGGCCGGTTTAACCGGCCTTTTTAATTCTCACAATGGGTTTGCCAAAGGATTCTCAGTCGTTGCGCGTCTTTCAGAGGCAGCTTCTTAAGGATCAACTCAACCTCGACAGGCACTTTCTCCCCTGTTCAATTGGGCGGCTTGGTAGCAGCGGCTTTGCGGTCAGGTTTCTCTCCCTTGTTGAAGTCGTCTTCGGCTTTAATGCGGGCAGCTTCGACCGCAGATTGGACGGCAGAGGTTTTGTTGGCTTCCTCAGCTTCGGCCTGGATGATGGCTTCGATTGCCTCAGTTACCAGAGCCAGGTCATAGACAGTTGCTCCCTTCGCATCCTTTAAGCAATCCCCATTGGCTAATTTGCAGAGTGTAGAGTCCCCCCTGCCCTTCGCTTTCGCATAAGCGGCCAGGTAGTTTGCCAGCTTCTGATCGGATTCTTCCTGAGTCGCTCCCTTAAACTTCCAGGAGACAGAGAACGATGAAGTGGCCTGCTGCACTGCCAGAGCGGATAAAGACAGCAGAGCCAGGGCGCAGATTGTTGGAATGAGCTTTTTCATATTCCTCCACTAAGTTTATTGTTTGAACACCCGCCAGCGGCTGGATGTGTTGTCATAAATGAGCAAAGCCGCTTCATTTGCAGCCAGTGTGATGTCGGCCCCTGTTGAATTCGTAAAGCGATTGCCAGCCGTCGAAGATGCGGACTCATTTACCAACACGATGTTATTTGAACCGACGTTGATGATGTAATGGACTTCCCCATTTTGGTTGGTGCCGCCCGCTGGATTCAGGCCAGTGACGTTCCGGCTTGCGTCAGTGGACAGGCGGTAAAACATTGAACGTCCAGAACCGGCTTGATAGTTGTTTTGGTCAGCAGTGATTTGAGTTGGCGAGTCGGGAATTGAACGCAAGGAACCGCCATTTGATGCCGTGTTGTCGTTAATTTCCACCACTCTGGGAGCTACGCGCTTAAATCCGACATCTATAGTGGCATTGCTGGCAGATAGGCCTAAAATTCCTGACGTATTCCAGCCTAAATTCCAACTTCCTCCAGTGTTCGTACTGAGAAACATTCCTCCACCAGAGTTGTTTTGAATGTAAACCTGCCCGGCAACTCCAGTACCTAATTTCTCCGCTACAACATAAAAATCACTGCCTGATCGTTTGCCAAAGGCAATCCGTGAATAATTGCTTGTGTCAGTGAAATCTTTGTACCATTGCCACTCAGATGTATTGCTCACCCCGCTGCGAAATTGGAACGCGCCTCGTGTGCCACTGCCAACTAGCTCTCCTATCTGCACAATGAAATCACCGCTGTTTCCATTTCCTGATGTGAGTCGCGCACCGTCACCAGTGGTAAAACTGAAACTGCCTCCATTGGCAGCGCCTGCATTTGAAGAGCCTGCCACGGCAGGTGCTGCAACAAAGTTAAATCCAGTTCCCGCTTGGGCGCTCGCAGTCTGCGTGGGGGTGCTGGCCGTAAGACTGACTGCATTGCCAACCGTGTTGTTGGCAATGCCAATTGACTGAGTCGCGCTTCCAGTTGGCGACATTCTCAGAATTGAATTTCCGTTGGCGTCCAGAAGGTCAGTCGTGATGCGGGGCGACGTAGCGCGAAGATTGCCACTTCCAAAGGTGACATTCGTTCCGTCACTGGTCGCTCCTGAAATCCCACCAAACGCACCAGCGTTGTTTCGTTGAAGCCAAGTATCTGAGCCGCCAGGCGCAGCACTTGATGTTACCCAGTTGCCGTTTGCACCCAGAACTTTGTTCGCCGCTGCATCGCCAGCGGCAGGCGCAGGAACCAAGCCCTTTGTCCCACCTGAGCCAGAATCGCCGACAAACGCATTCAGCAAAGCCGTCGCCTGAGTTGCCGTCAAGTCTTCAGGATCGCCCGTTCCCGCCGTCGTCCGGCCTTTGAACGTGGCGGTGGCCACCTGCGTCAGCTTGGCGTTCGTCACCTGGTTCGCGCCGATCCCTGCCGTCGCGATGGTGCCGAAGCCAATGGAAGTGCCTGAACGCCTCAGAATTTCGCCATCGTTGGCGGCTGTGATGTCGGCGATGTTGCCAGTTGAATTTGCGGATCGTCCAAGAAGCGAAAGCCCCGCGCTTTGGCGAATCTTCGCATCGCTGACCGCGTTGTTGGCGATGGTTGCGCTGATCGAAGTCGCGCCGGAACCAGACAGATCGCCGCTCAACGTGATGGTCTGATTGCCAGTCAGATACGTGTTGGAATCCATCGCCCAAACACCGCTGCTTCGGCGCAACAGGCCGTTCGCGGTCAGCGCGGCAATGTCGGTCAAATCTTGATCCAGGCCTTGGGCATCCGTGATGCCGTACCCGCTGAGCGTCGTCGGCTTGCTGCTCAGGCTGGCAAAGTTGTGGGTGTGTGCCAGTACCGAATAAAGCCCAGATAAATCAGGAATTCGCGCGACATCAAACGCGCCGCTGATCGTATCCGCAGCAGCATGCGTGTGAGCGGTTGGCGTTCGCGCATCGCTTAGCCGAGTGTCGTCACCTTTGACAACTTCGCCGCTGGCTGCGTTGCCACTGGCCGCGACGTTCAAAACCGCCGCAGTTCCCAGCCCCAATGAAGTGCGCTGGGCTGTGGCATCCGTATCGGTCAACAAGGTCCGCCCAGCCGCCGTAGAATCCGAAATGTCGGTCGCTGGGTGGGTGTGTGAAGTCGGCGTCCGGGAATCGCTCAGACGCGTGTCGTCACCTTTGACAACTTCGCCGCTGGCAGCATTGCCGCTGGCTGCGACGTTCAAAGCCGCCGCCGTGCCCAGCGTTGGCTTGCCAGTCAGATCGTTGTATGCGCCGCTCAGAGCCACAGCAGCCAGCGCGCTTGTATTGGCTTTGGCATCCAACGCCGATTGCAGATCAGTTTGATCTGGCAAGGAACCGGTAATGCCTCCCCAAACCGAAGAGCCACCTCCGCCGCCGCCTGGACAGACCGCCCAAGTGGGGATGCCGGAAACCATCACCAGACAGCGACCATTTGCTCCAGCGGGCAACCGGGTTGGCAAGCCATCAACGCCGCCGTAAACCATATCGCCCTGGGCGCGCAGCAAAGTGGTTGCGCCTTGCAGTTCATAGATGGTCGCAGTCAGCTTATTCGGAACCTGAAACGGCGTGCCACCATTCGGGTTGAAATCCAAGCCTACCAGCGGGACTGCGGCTGCATTCGCATACAGCCAAACAACTGCGCCTTGTGGCAATTGGACGCCTGGCTGATTGTCCGCTCCCAGCAACACACCATTCTGATCCGTGCGAAAGACGGTCGCCTTGTTGGAATAGGTGCTGCCATTGACCAGCACGCGAAAGATGGTCAACGTCGCGTTTTTGTCCGGACCGCGTAACCCACTGAAGGTCACAGAAACGCGGCACATTGATTGAGCCAGGCCAGTTACTCCCAGCAAGGTCACAACCAACAAACTCAGCAAAACTTTTTTCATACTTCCCTCCATTCACTCACTCAGTTTTTCTTTTCGTCTGGCTTGTCATCTTTGGGTGGTTCGGGGATTGGCAAGAAGCCTACCTTGTCGGTTTTCGGATCAATGATTTCCAACTTCGTTGCGTACTTTTTGCCGTCCAAACCCAGATCAATGAAAAAGGTCAGGATCAAGGCTTTGTTTTCAGCCTGAAGTGTGGTGAGCCGTTGTTTGGCGAGTTCCAATTCCGTCTGAGCCTGCACATAGGCTTTATTGGTTTCGATCAGTTGTTGCGTCTGTGCAGGCGTCAACAGCTTCGGTTCGGGCTTGTCGGTTTTCTCCTGGGCAAACGCGCAAGTCGTCAAAGCCAGAATTAAGAGAGTCAGTGGAAATAATCGTTTCATTGTTGCCTCCGGTTATTGGTTCAATTGTTGTGAAGTGTTGTAGTAATTCGAGCCGTCATAGACGAAGGTGAAAACATCGCGCTTGCTGGCCGTGGTGGTCAGCGTCGGAGCGGTTCCGCCGCTCCATTTGACGGTCGCTGGCCAAGTGACCGTCCGGCTTCCGGTGCCATCCTGCACCAGGATGATCGTAATTAGGGTTCCGGCCTTCGGCGCATTGCTGAACGTGAAAGTGGCATTGCCGCCGCTGAGCGTAAACGTTCGGGCGATGTGCGCAGAAGTCGAAGAGTTGAAATCAATCGTCTGGCTGCCATTTCCGCTGCCAGAGTCGTATCGCTTGTGTTGCCCCCCTAGATCGCGCCACCCGCTGCTTAAATACGCCCAGATGGAAAAGTCACCAGCAATGGCGTTCGACTGCAAAACCACCGGTCCATAGCCTGTGTTACTGGTTGGCGTTCCGCTGGGGAATAGGTTGCTACCGACAACGCCAAAATAAGCGTAACCGTCCGTGTCTGTGTTGCCCGGCGAATCTTTGCCGAGTAATACACTGCCCAGATGATCCGCCTTCAGGGATTGACCGCCGCGTGGCTTCAACACCAAAACCGGCATGTTGTTTGAAAACGCACTGCTAAACTCAGCCAGCGGGCCGGTTGCCGAAGTGTTATTGCCAGCGAGCTTGAACGCTGAACTGGAGGAATAATTTCCCGCCCAAGTCAGCGTCGTTAGATTCGCTCCCATCGCTAAACTTAGGTTGCCGGTGGGATCAGTAAACGAAGACCAAGCTGGCGAACCGCCGCCGCTGCCATTGGACGCGGCAGTGATCAACCCTTTGGCGTTGACCGTGATGTTTGCGTTTGTGAAGCTGCCGACATTGCTGTTTACGGTCGCAAGCGTTGCGGCCACGCTGCCCGATCCGCTGGCGGTCACATCGCCGGTCAGTGCCGTGATGCCGCCCGATCCCGATCCGCAGGCAGCATTGCTTGCCGCCGTCACGATGTTGCCGTTCGCGTCCCATTCCAGGCATTTACCATTGCTGGTTGTGCCGCTGATGGTGCCGACCTTTGAACCATTGCCGCTGAGCGCGCCGCTTTGAATGTGCGCGACTGCGATCTGGCCATAATCCGTTGTGCCCGCGCCCGTGCCGCGAAGCACCTGGTTAGCCGCCGCCGTCGCCGATCCGCTGCCAAGCTTCGTCTGTGTGGCAATGACAGCATCGCGCAAAACATTGTGATACTGAGCAAGGATCAAATAACGCGTGGCAATCCCGTTGGCGTGCGAAGCCGCTGAAGTGCCAAATGCCGCGCGAGTAAGGCCAGTGAATGTTGTTGAAGTTTTGCTGGCATAAATCACCAGTTCGTCTTCAACTTTGATAATGCCTGCGGCTGGGTAACAGGACGTGCTGACGACGGTGAAGGTCGTTTGGCTGCTATCAACCGAACCATTCAACGTTGTCGAACATAGATTGACCGCCGTCATCAGCGTGGTCGTTGTATCCAGGCTGGTCGGATATTGGCTTGTGCCTGGGGTTTGTGCCGCTCCGGTGATGAAACTGGCCAGCAGCAATAACAATGCAAGAAACTTTTTCATAGCCCCTCTTTCTCCTATTGACCGAATTCGCGTTCGCCGAATTCTGGCTCTCCGAATAAGCCGCCGTCAGTGCCTATCGAAATCGTGATGCCAGCCACGATGTAGGTGCCTGCGCCGTAATTTGTTTTTGCCCTGAAGTGATAGGTTCGATTTCCCGCGCCTGCCACTGGTTCGCGCCATTCGCTGATGTTGCCGCTCCACAGCAACGCACCAGGCGAACCTGCGCTGTCTTCGTAGATTTCGTACAGCAGCCCCAACGTAACCAAGCAGGCACCATCAACCGGCATCCAATCGTGCAAGACTTCGTTTCGCGCGGAATCAAAGCTCAGGTTGTAATCCGCTGGCGTCGTCACCTGGAAGTTCGGCGCGTTGAACGTGAAGCTGAGCGGTGTGATGTCGGCAAGGTTCTGGCCTGCGGTCAGTCCTTTGAAGTTTCTGGTTTGGCCGATTTCGGCAGTTTCCAGCGGCAGGAAAATCACGTTCGCCGGGTCAAGCAAGGCAAACTTGTCGCCGATGGCGTGTGTGGCCTTGAATGCCAACGTGCATTTCGCGCCGCGATTGCTGAGGTCAGAAAGCCGCCATCGGTTCGGCGTTGTGCTTTGCTGCGTTGCGGTTTCGTACTGAAAGATTTCGCCGCCCAGATACACCAAGCCAGCGCCTGCGGTGACTTCGCCGGATGTGAAGCTCGGCAGCGATTGCCCAGGCTGCAAATCCACATCTACGGTTTCGGTCCCGATTTCGGTTCCGGCCAGCACGGTTGCGGCTGTGCCGATGGTTGCGGCTTCAGAAGTGGTGTAAAGCTCGGTGTAACCAGCGCCCACGTCGCGATGCAATTCAAACTCTGCCCAGGCTGCGGAACTCTGCGGAGCGGCGGCGACGTACACGCCGGGAACTCCGGCTGTCAATTCCTGATCGCGCCAAATCCGGTCAATCAGAACGAATGAACTATCGGCAACAACCTGCGTTTCGGTTGTGTCGCCGGGGATGCCGGGGTCAATCACTTCCGGCGCGCACAGGTGCATCTGCCAATAGACATCATTGATCGCAATACCCGGCGCGCTGGAAATCACAGAGATTCCATTATCGGCGGGCAAGGAAATCGAAGACTCTTCAGACCACAACAAAGAGCCGTTTTTCTTATATCGGCGAAAGGCCACGCCGCTGGATTTATCGAATTCCAGCCGCAGCTTGTCACCGGCTTTGACCGTTGCGGCTGGCAGAAATTCGATGCCGCCTTCGTGGTAAACCCACAAGGTGCCATTGCCGAAAATCTTGAACCCTAGCTGCGCAGCCGGATACCAAACGTTGTAATTGCCCACAGGCAAGGCCAGGATCGAATGCTCCCAGAAATCCAAAACCACATCAGCGGGATCAATCGAGTTTGACCAGGTCACGCCAGTCGCGCCCAGGTTGCCGCTAACCGATTCAACTTGTGTATTGACTCCGTTGGGGCCATCAATCACAGCAGGGTTAGGAGTATCCCAGACGACATAACCGCTTTGAGGCAGACAGCGCGAGTTCCAAAAGACATCACCGTAAGCTTCGGCCACAACCACCAGTTCACACTTTTCATTCAGCGTCATCGCCTTGCAGCGGAACCACTGAAAGGGCACGCCGTTCTTGTCTTTGTACGGCGTCAGTTTTTTCGTCAGCAGCCGAAAGACCTTGCCCTTATGCATGTTGGTGAATTCGGGCAGAAAGTAATCGCCGACCAGTTGAACTTCGCAATCGTTCAGCAAGCCGCCTTCACCGTTGATGCCGATGTCGCGAACCATTGTACCGAACGCAATCACTTCGTTCAGGCTAGTCAGCCCAACGGCTGTGAATGGCTGGCCGGTTTTGTCTTTGCCGTTGTCTTTGTACGCGCGGCCTGCGGCAATTTCTATAGCGCGGTCGCGGAAAGAGGTTATCCGTTCGACGTAATCATTTGCTTCGTCGTACCAGATGATGCGAGCGGCTTTGGGCAGTTTCTTCGAACCCAATCGCGTTACCTTGATCCGCGACTTTTCGCCGCGCTCGGCATCCTCAAACAGAATGTTGCGCGGTGGTATTGTCGCGCTGATGCCCGTTTGGATTGTGCCATCCGTCAGAACCGGGATGTCGGCGTCGTCCAGGTCAACGGCTTCCAGCGGGATAACACGCAGCTTCCCGCCGTAAAAGAATGGCAACCAGCCAGCCGGTTGACAGAAATCCGCAATCAGCGTCGGCAGCGTTGTTCCTTGCAAAACGCTATTGAACTTCGCGCCGGTTCCGGCCAACAAAATGAAGTCGTCTATTTCGAACCTGTCTGCATCAAGCGCCGCGCCCCACCAGTCATTTAGCAAGGCCATCAAAAACAGCCAGGCTCGCAGCTGCGTGTAGCCTTCCGTGAAAGTGGTCGAATTGGAATAAATGCGAACCAGTTCCTGCCCTTCGACATCAAAAGCCGCCTGAATTTGGCTGGCCAGAATGGATTTCGGATTGACCGGGTTTTTATTCAGGTTCGCGACGGCGCGCCGGTTGTAGTTCAGCACGTTCGGCGAAAATACAGTCTTGGTTTGCCGCTGGGTTCCGCGCCGGATGTCTTGCCCTTGCGGGATTTCGCCAATCAATTCAGGGTTGGTGACGCCTTTAACCGGCCCTGCGCCAATTTCGATCAGCGTCCGTTTGGTGCCGAAGTCTTTGTTTTCCGGAGCGGGGTTGACTTCACCCGCCGTGGCCAACGGCAAACAGCCTTGCAAGCGGAACTTGCCCATCGGAACCCAGACGGGATTTTTCAATCGGCCTTCATTGCCTTCGACTGTGCTGGTGGTTGTGTGCTGGCCTGCGCCAATCTGAGTGGCTTCGCGGACGGTTTCATCGCCCCCGTAACTTTCCAGATCGCCCATCCGAGCAAAACATCCATCGCGGGTGAAGTCGCAAAAATCGTAAGGCAGTCCGGTTGCGGGATTTATCAAGCCACGTGCGCCACCGATGTCCAGGTCGTAATCGCACGGATGTCCGGCGCGCTGCTCAGCGGCCAGCGTTGGGGCGAAATAAAATGGGCAGCCGGTATCGTGGAACCAGTTCGGGACAATAGTGTCCGGACTGCCAAGTCCGGCGTCGGCTGTAACGTGAACCCAATCCAGATCAGCTTCGTCCGGAGCGCGCAAGGTGCCAACCCAAACGCTGAGCGCGATGTTCAGCCCGGCGATGTACTTGAACACTTCGACCTTGACGCCCAACCAGTGCTTGTTCAGCAGAGTTTCAAAGGTTTGATCTTCGTTGCCGAACCGAAATTGAACCGTGTCATCACCGAAGGCAGCGCGAAGCGGCAAGGTATGATGTTCGCTGATGTCATCGTCGGCACTGAAAGCGACAACCAGCGGCTTGCCATCAAGCCAGGTGCTGATGCCGGTGAAGGCCGGATCGTTCAGCAGCGGTTTCCAGGCATAATTGATGGTGCCGTCCGGGTCTGGCCAATACACGCGAACGATTTCAGCAACCATCAAATTCGCAATGTTTGCCCTGAGTGCCGTCTCTTGTGGCCCTGTCAAGACATTCAGTTGCGTGCGGTTCGCCATATCTCTAGCTCAAAGCCCGATACTGTTTCAGGCTGATGCCTGATGAAAATAAACGAACGGCAAAGAGCGTGTAGCTCAGCTTGCGCTCTGCGAATTTACACAACACCAGGTTGCCCGTGCGCGGGTCTTTCACATTCAAGGCTGCGTTGTTCTGCTTTGCCCAAACAAACGTTTCCCATAAATACCGGGCTGGTGGCTTAGCAACACTATCCCTGGGATCAACGATGGCTTGACCACCTGAATTGGACAGCACTTTGTAAACCAGCTTGAAAGACAAATTGCCCTCGCTATGACCGCCGCGCAAAACAGTGTCGTGGCCACTCCCATAATTGCGGACGATTTCCGCAAACTCGATTTCTTCCTGTAAATCGAAATCACCAGTGATTTGCAGTTCATAGGTTGGCATTTACTTGTACCCCTTTGCTGCTTTGATGATCTGTTTCGATTCCGGCGATGCTGCGAGAATGTCCCTCGCCACAGCCCGCGAAGCCAGGTTGGGGTTTTCGCGTAACGCCTGTCCCACCATTTGGCCTGCTGGAATGGCTTTTAAGTTTGTGACGGCCTCGCTCAACTCCGCCAGCACACCAAGCATGAGGTCGTTACTTGCACCGCCTCCGCCCGCCGCCGATCCACCAGCAGAGCGAGCGAACGCAGAGGCTTCGATCTGGCTGGCCAACTTGCTGAATGCACCACCAAAGAATCCGCCAGCAGCGCGTTTTTGCAGCGCCGCAATCAGTTGGCGTTCGTATGCGGCGATGCTTGGGAAAACAAAGCCATCCGAACCAGGCACCAGAATTTCAGGCCGACGTTCGCCAACCAGCACGGTATCGCCACGGCGAACCGGCCCGCCGAATTCACGACGTACAATCTGGTTTTGCGGATCGTCCGGGTCTGTGACTTTTTGCTTGTTGGCGAATTGCCGAACCAGAGAAGACTTATCCTGGCCGGTTGCGATGCCGTATTGCGCGATCTGTTCTTTGACCGGGCGGGTTTGAATCAGTTCCGGGATTCTGTTCTTGAAGTCTTTGCCGTAAACGTTTTTGCCGATTTGCTCCACGCCTTGAAACAGCGAACGGCCTTCCTGTTTCTTATCAACTTCGATTTGATAAGCCTTTTTGACTTCGTTGCGGAACCGGTTGAAGGTGCGATCCTTGAACAAGCCAAGAATGAATGGGGCCGCTATCAATGCGCCGCCGATAATTGCCCCAATCGGATTCGTGAACAGCGCCGCGCCGCCGCCGCCGAATATGGAACTCAGGAATCCGCCGCTGCTGGCTGCGGTTCCCGCCGCGCTGGCTGCCTGGGTTCCGATGCCCGTTGCCGCTTTGGCAGCACTGACCGCGCCAGATGCCGCCTTGGTTGCACCGCCGCCGCCGAAGCCAAACAGTTTGCCCAACAATCCGCCGCCTTTGCTGATCAGACCACCGAATCCGCCGCCGCCTGTGACCTGGTTCAAGATATTGCCAGCCGGATTGCCACCGCCGAATCCACCGGTCAGCGCAGCATTGTTGCCGCCGATCCCCAGCTTGCCCGTCACAGCCTGGGTGATGGCATTGCCGATGCCACCGCCGCCGCCCGAACCGCCGCCAGCGTTTGCGCCAGCCAACGCCGGGACCAATCCACCAAAGCCAGATTGCCCAGCACCAGCAGCACCAGCAGCACCAGCAGCGCCGCCGCCAGGTGAAAGCCCCAGAAGCTTCAGCACCTTGCTGGTCAGTATGTCGCTAGCCATTTGCGATAGCGTTCGCTTCAAGGTGTTTTTCAGGTTGTCGAAGAAAGCTTTCGGGCCATCAAATAAACGGTCGAAGATGCCGCGCAACTGGTTGGCAAATGCTTCGGTTCGGCGTTGGGATTCTTCGATCTGTGCGCGGAAGGCATCCTGCTGGTCTATCTGTTGCGCCAGCCCAATCAGTTGCGAACGCTGTGCATCGTCTAAATCCTTGTACGCCTCGCCTTGAAGCTTCAGCGCCAGGGTTTGCTCAGCATTCAGATTGTTGGACTGCGCCAACTGGCCGTTAAGCTGATCGCGCAAACTGGAAAACTGTTCAGCGGCTTGTGTGTTGCGGATCGTGGCGTCGGCTGCCTGCGCCTGGCGTAAATAGTATTCAGCCAGTTGCGGGTTTGTTTGCAGCAACGATTGATAAAGCTGATTTTGGGCTAGCGCAGCGGCAACGGTCAGCGGTTCCAATTGGGGCAAAGAATCTTTGAGTAGCTTATCCAGCCCCTGGAACTGTTCAGCCGTGGCGTCGTTTACCAGCTTCGCGCTATCGCGGATCGGGCCAAACACATCGGCCTTGCCCGAAAGTTCTTTGACCTTCCGCAATTCATCCAACCGCGCTTTTTCTTTTTCAATGCCTGCCTGATTCGTGGGCAAGGCAACGGCAACGGGTTCGCCCAATGTACGGCGCAACTTGATGATGGCTTCCAGTTCGTTCTTGATGTTGCGCTTATCTTCCAACTCCATCCGCAGTTTGAATTCCTGAGAAGTTAGGTTGCGGAACCCCAACAGGTCTTTGTTGATTTCTCTGACCTGTTTTTGCAGTTGCTGAAGCTCGGTCAGTTCCTTCGCTTTTCCGCCGCCGCCAGCCCGTGGCTTTTTAGGATCAAGGACTTCCTGAATAGCCTTTTGATTTTCGGTGAACTGTTTGACTTTATTGGCGACTGCGAAGGTTTCATCATTCAGCTTCAGTTCGTTTTTGAACTGTTTGACGGCGTCTTTTGAGCTTTTCGCGCGGTCGGCAATGTTCGCGATGACATCGCCCAATGCCTTTTGCAGCCCTGAAATTCTTTGCAGCGCGGAGATTTCATTGCCAAGGGCATTGATTGATCCCGTCTGGCCATCAATGGCAGTCGTCGTCGCGTTGATGGCTGGCACCGCTTTTTGCTGCTCCGTGGTCAGTCCGAACACGGCTCGCGCAGCCCCTATCACGTCAACATTGCTCGCCTTTGTGGCGTTATGCAGTGAAACCAATGCGCCTTTGTAGACGTTCTCGATCTTCAGTTTTAGTAGCTCATATTCCCGATTTAGATGCGACAAATCTTTGACAGATTGGTCGCTCATTGCAGTACCAGTCTGCTTTAACTGGTTTCGCAACTCGCCCTGGTTTTCAGTCAGCGAGATGATAATCCCGGTCAACTCACGATTGGTTTCACCGAAAATCTTTTGAATCGCGTTTACGCGTGCAACATCGCTGGGAAGCTTTTGCAGTTGATCCAACAGTGAGTCGAACGAAGCTGACGGATTCGTAACTGCTGTGTTCAGGTCAACGCCCAACTGAGAAAACGAGCGTGCCAGGTCGTAATTACCAGCCAGCGCTTCCTTTGCTCGCTGGCGATATTGCAAAACGCCATCGGTCAGTGAGTCAACGCTGTTGCCAGTGATTTTTGCCGCATTCTGGTAGGTCTGAAGCTGCTGAATACTGAGGCCGGTGACGGCGGAAGTCAGCTTGATTTCTTCGGCTTGTTTGGCCAGCGCCAAAGTCGCCGTGCCCAGAACTACAGCCAGCCCAATGACAGCGCCCGCCGCAGTGCCGACGCCCGCCGCGAAAGTTCCCAGCCCCGCCGTCAGTCCGCTCAGTTGCCCCTGCAAAGCGCCAGCGCTGGGCAACAGGCTCTTCAGGAAATCGCCGCCGTTTCCGCTGGCAACCTTGCCCAGGCCGTCTTTCAATCCTGTGAAAGCAGTGCTGGCCTTTTGCTTCAGTTCATCCGCTTTGGCGCTGATTGCATTCCGCAATCCACCGACCGAGCCGGAACCAGATGAATTGCTTCCGGCGTTTTGCTTGGCCTTGGCCGCAGAATTCGCCAGTTGATTGACCGAAGCCGTTGCCGCATCGGCCTGTTTTTTGACGCCCTCAAATTCCTTGGCAACTCCGCTGACTTCCGCACGCACCTGTGCGGTTTGCGATTTCGTATCGCCCAGCAGCAATTGCAGTGTGATTGGAATAAATCGTGGAGTCGCCATATCAGTTCGTCGGAATCAACCAGATCAACAGCCAGAAGCCCACAGCCGCCAGCGCCAACAACAAAGTTCGTTTCATCTGCACATCGCCTTCAGAAATGCGGCCAGCAATTGCGTCTGCTCGCTTTGCCGGGCGCGTTCATAAACCGCTACGGTCGAATGCCAAATCTTCAGCAATTCAAATTGCAGCAACGTCAGTTCGCCCAAGCCCAGCGGGAATCCAGCGCGTTGCTGTGAAGCCAGGTCAGAGATTTCGTCAACGACGATTTCAATCTCTTCACGATCCAGCGAGGTCAACGCTTCGATCTTGATGGGCTTCGTTGCCTTCAGTTCGCAGGTCTCGCAGGCGTCCGTCTTTGGCTCTTCGGAAATCTGAAACCGTTGACAGTTGTCTTCGCCTGGGCAACGTTCGGTGATGGGGCTGTCAAACATCTGTGCAATCCGCGCTTCAATCGCGGGCGCACAAATGGCTATTTTCCCATTACGATTCGCCGTTGGCCGCGTAAATGCGCAGCAATGACGACCATCTTGTGATGGGCAGGAATCCGGCCAACGTATCCAGCGGATTTGCAATGCAGCGCGTCATACAGTGTGACCAGGCCCGCGCCGTAGCTTTTCAGTTCGTAATCGCCGAACTTCACAGGAAACTGCCGAAGCTCAAGCGCGCTGAAGACTTTGTCATGCTGCGCTGTGCCCGGAATCATTTCGTGCTTGGTGATGACTTCTTTGCCGTTGAAGTACGCGGCCAACTGATACGAAGCCGTTTCGGGCAACTGGCGCAGGTTCAGTTTCTTTTTTGCTGTGGGAGCGGGTAACAGGCGAGTGCCCAACAGCGCGCCATCTACAACAAAACGTTTGTCTTCAGCAGGGATTCCTTTGACCAGGCTTGCCAGGTTGAAAGCTTCATTCTCCGCAGGCTCTTCGCCTTCAATTCCAATCAGCAGTTTTTCAAACAGTGCCGCAGAATCCGGCTCTTCGGCTTCAATAAAGATGATCGTCTGATCGTCATTGAGGGCTGCGAAATCAAATCCGATTTCATACGCTTCGCCGCCGACCACAGTCGCGAGTGTCACGCGCTGGTTTGCATCGGCGTCATAAAGTGCTTCTTTGGTTTCCATCATTTGCCTCCGGTTGAAAAAACAGGCTGCCGAGCGTTGCCGCCAGCAGCCTTTCAAGTTGCAACGTCCAGCGATTAAGCGGTGTAGCTGGCGGTCGTATTGTCCAGAATTGCCTTGAAGCTGTTGCCAGTGGCCGAATCGAAAAGCTGTCTGACCGTAACGTTGAAAACAGCCAGTTCATCCTGGTTGCCGATTTCAACGGCGCTGTATTGGTTCAGCAGCGAATTCAGCGTCAGTTTGTGGTTGTAGCTTCCGCTGATGGCTTTGCCGGTCAGCACGGCTTTCCAATCCAATTGCTTGGCGGTTTGAAGGGCGGTGTATTCCGCAGTTCCCGATTGAACGCGGACCTGAAAATTGATGACAACGTCAAAGTCGGTTTGCAGCAGTTCGGATCGGATCGCGCCGCTGTCCGGGTCGCTGCTGTTCTGGAAATCCCCTGCGCACTGGCGATAGCCAGCCTCTTCTGCAAAGGTGCGATTGATTTCGACCGACCAGGTGTTGACGCGCAAGCCTGAGCAGTAATCAATCGGATTGGCCAAGGTTCCGGCATCGGCAACAGTCAGTGCCAGTTGGGAACCCGAAAAGTAAACATAGGCTGGGAACGCAGGCACATTGTAGCTGGCGGTCGGCGCAAAGATTGCGCCCGATGGTTCCGTGCGCTTGCCGCTGCCGATCAACTCCACTTCGCCTTTCAATCGGCCAACATCGTCACCGCTGATTTTCAGCTTCTTGACGCATACGCTGGGATAGAGCGCATCCAAACCGCTACCCAATTTTTCCCCGAACGTGAAGGCCGGCGCTTGCAGTGTGACCGCAGGATCAAGCGGCGTAAGTGTATGGCGATAAACCGTGGGGTTCCCGCCCGCATCCGGTTGCGCTGTGGCGATTGCGCCTAATGCCGCAAACAGCCATTTGCCGATTAGGTGACTTGATACATCAAACTTTTTGGTTGTGGTCAGTTCGTGCTGAAATAAATAGACCTCTGTCGGAAAATAGTTGCCCGTGCTGAAGCCTTTGTTGTCGCGCGTTTTCGGCTCGTACTTGGCCAGGTCTTTATCTTCCATCAGCATCCGTTCAAAGTTGTACGGGGCCGAAGTGTTGAACGGTTTGACGGTCCTATAATCCGCTTGCGGGATGCGCGACATGTAATAAACGCGTTGTTGAATTCCTACTGACATTGAATCACCTCAGAAGTTATTGGTCACACGGACAATGGAAAATTACTTTCAGCCTTTGCGCGCTGCCGTTGGTTTGGGCAATTCGGCAGTGGGTACGGCTTCCGTTTCCGGCCCGCATTCCTCAAAAAAGCCCAGCCTGATTACGTGACGGGCCACGTCTTCATCCACATCGAACGGGGTTCCACCGTTGCTGAATGAAAACAATTTGTCACCGATCTGCACTTCCAGCGTGGGGCTTTCGAAATCGCTATTAAATTTGATCTTCATCGTTACCTTCCTATTGAGCCGCCGACTTCATTGACGCGAAGCGTCAAGTTGACAATCGCGTAATGGTCTGCTTTGTTCAGACTGTCGTATCCACGAATGAAATCCTTGATCCGCGTATCGCGGAACCTTTCATCACAACTTGAGTTATCCCAGAACAGCAGCGACACAGCCTTGGCGATCTCAACTGCCTGCCGCATTGCCACTGTGCGTTCGTCGCCATCTTTCTGCGTCGTCGGAATGCGAACAAATACAACCAACAACATTGAGCAGTTGTATTCGTTCATCTCTTCGCCGCCTGCGGACGGTGACAACTCACCATCGGCAGTGCCGATCCGAATGCCCGCTGGCTTCGTGATCTTCCGATACACATGATCGTGGACTTCCAAATCAAAGAGCGCGCTGTCTGGCGTCGGTGTCGTTTCGGTCACGGCATCCACGGCAGCTTTGATGAATTCGTAAACTCGCTCTTCAGTCGTCATAACAATCCAAACTCAGCTAGGCTCTTTTGAAAGATCGGTTCCACCTGTTTTTCCAGCCGATTGAACGCCCGTTCATCGTATGGATTCGCCTTCTGCGCTTTGGCGCGTGGGCGAATGATGAAAGTTTCGGTTCCATCGGTGATGTAGGCTTCGCCGCTTGGCGCGTTGTTCACCGGGATCAACAAGGCCCGCGCTTTCTTCGGCCTGATTTCCTTGCGGCCTTTGGCCACGGCTTCGGCGTAATCGAACTCTGGTGTCGGTGCCAGGCTGATTTCTTTCGTGGTGCCGCTCGGCAGATGCAGCACCGCTTTGCGACTGCCGCGCCGTTCGCGGATCGCCGACACAACGAATTCGCCTTCGAACCCGGTTGCTGTTTGCCGGTAATCGCTGCTGATGGAATTGTTGCCCTTCTTGCCGCGAAGCAATCCGGTTTGTTCCGGCGCTTCTTGCCGCAGATACTGTTCGCCAAGCTCAAGCGTTCGGATCAAACCAGCCTTTGCAGCCCGTTCGAACTTGTCGCCCAGGTCTGCCAGTGCCTTCGTATCAATTTTGATTTCGATTCTAGGCATCTTCGGTTTCAACCAACTCCACTTGCGCATCGGGCACATCCGACAACAGCGCGTAAGGCCGAATGACTTCCTCGGCAATGTCCAGATACTGCTTCGACAAATCGAAAATCTCTTTTGCCGTCAGATATTGGACAACGGTTTCGCCTTCGATCTTTTCCGTTTTGACCACGCCCGATGGCCTGATCTGTGTGTTCAGGCCAAGCAGGCTGTAGTGCATCGCCAGCAAAGCTTCGGCGTAATCCAGATCGGCGCGCCGTTCGGCATCCGTCGCGCCGTCGTCCAACAAGGCATCGGCGTAAGTCGTTGCGCCGACCAGGTTCTTTAACCGTCTGCCCGCCGCGCCGATGGCGAAGGTAAGCCGCGCCGGGTTGACATCCGTGTGAATGTCGAACATTGCGCGAAGCTCGGTTTCGGTTATCAGCGTGGATTCCGGCATCGGTTATTCGTCTTCGGTCAGCGGTACTGACAGAAATTCGTTCTTGATCTGCGCCGCAAAGTATTTGCCAACAGAATCAGCAGCCTTGAACTCCGCGAAGGTTTCAGGCGGCACGTTCTGGTACTGGTATCGTTTGCCCGCTTTGAAATCCACTTGCAGCGTCTTGCTGACAGCGTCGTAACCGATGGCGGCAATGTTGCTGGATTCAACCGGGGTTGTGGGGATTGCGGTCAGCATCAGCTTTTTGCGCCCTCGCCCTTCACAGATTTCGCTTTTGCCTTTGGTTCGCGAACAAAGAGCAAGCGGCCAGATTGAATGGCTACACCGGTTGCCGCCCCGATGGGTTCAGTGACTTCGACTTGATCATCCCGATTGATGGTCAGCCCCGTTTCAAAATCGTGAAAGCTGCCGTGTTTGTGCGCCAGTTCATAGGTGCCACAGCGCGGATCAGTTGCTTCTTTCTTTTCGTCTGCCATTTGTGCCTCCAATAAAAGATTGCGGTAATGGCGGCGGTCAGACCGCCGCCGAATTCAAGCCCTATCTACCAAAGCTCCTGATTGCCGTTGAATGCGCTGGACCAGCCGTTGCCCGAAAAGGCAATGCTCTTATCCACGATCACGCGGCCAGTGGCTTGCTGAATTGCGAAGCCTTTCCAGATCGAAGCGAACGTGCCGTTCAGCTTGCGCGCAACGATTCTGTCTTGCTCCAAGGTCAGCGGCTTGGCCGTCAACGCAACCATCGCGCTGTTCGGATCGCTGAACAGAATCTTGTTCGCCGGAATGTTGAACGCCGGGAACAAGTCCCAATTCTGCGGACGCGTGACGCCGAAGGTATTGGTCGGCAGCAGCTTGTTGCCGTTGTTCTGGTTGTTTTTGACCTCGCTCAGGTTTTCCCAGGCGTTGGCCATATCTTCGCCGGTCACGATCTGACTGACCGGACGCCCGATCATTCCCATTCGAATCATCACCCGGACAACATCGGTGTAATCGAAGGTGTTGGCCGACGAAACGCCGATTACCAGCGCGGCTTCGCTGCCGTTCGCCTGGTCACCATCGCGCAGCACGCGAACGGCTTCACCGTTCAGGCTGCTTGCCAGAATTCGGCCCAGGTCTTCAAAGAAAACGCTGACCAGGTCAATGCGATTGAACATCACCGATTCGTCGCTGAAGTAAATCGCCTTGCTGCGCTCTTTGATGGTCACATCTTTGCTGCCGTAAGTGACCGTGCCTTCCTTGATGGTCGCGGCTTCGGTTCTTTCTTCCAGCCCGGCATCCGACAGCGACATCAGCGGCATTGTCACTTTCGGCTGAGGGACGCTGAGGTCAGCGGAAATCAATTGATCCCAGTATTGCCCCTGGACAACGCCGCGCATCAGCACAGGCGCAAAGAATTCCGGCGTCAAGTAACGGGCGCTAGGGTCGGTTGTTACTAATGCCTGGCTGTAAATCGCCTTCAGCATTTCTTCGCGGCGCGATTGCTGGCGAATGGTTTTGCCGTGCATCCCACGGTCAATCGCTTCGCGAACCAGTTCCGCCGCCAGAAAGAAGCCGTCTGCGTCGTTGACCAGGTCGTTGAACGTGCAGGTCGCCCAATCAAAGCCGAGTTCGGCAAACACACGTTCCGGCGTCAGGGTTTGCTGGTCGCCTACTTCTTTGCCTTGCTCCGCCAGAAAATCGCGGAAGCTCAGATCGCGCGGCTTTTTGCTATGCGTGCGAATGCCGTGCAGTTTTTGATACCAATGCGAAAGTTGACCTCTCATCTCTCTCTCCTAAGTTTGGTTGTTGATCGTTATGGTTGAGGGCTGCGGTTAATACTCCACAACCAAACCGACTGCCCCGTTTGCGCCTTTCAGCACCCAGCCATATTTCAGGTTTTCGGCATCCGTGCCCGCAACGAAAGCGGCAACGCGCTGTTCGCCGCCTGAAGCGGAAGACAACTTGACCTCTGTGTTTGCGGCAAGATTTCCGTTGAACAGAATTTCAACCACATTCCGGCCCTTCAACATGACGGTGCCCTTGTCCGCAGTGTCTGTTGGCGCTTTGACCACGATGCCGCGTGGCACATCGCCCGCCGCCGCCAGATCAACGGTTTCGTTCGCCGTCACTTTGACGATGTCGCCTTTTTTCTGAGTCGCCGTAACAAAGGTCACCGGCCAGGCAACGCCGTACTGATTCATAGCTTTCACTTTGTTTGCCATTTTGCTTTCTCCTGCTTGATGGTTCCTGTTTCAGTTTCGCGTTGACCTTACAGGTAACGCATCGTTTCAACTGGCTTGGCTGCCTGTTGCGTGATTGCTTGCGGCGTCGGCTCTTCAATTGAGCTTCGTCCACCTTGCGGGAATTTCAACGCAGCCTTTTCGGCGTACATCGTTTTCAAGCCCGGCAACTGTTCGGGCGTGGCGTTGGAAATCAGCCCGGCAATTACTTCATTGAGCTTGCCGTCCGTGCCTTCGGCCAGCGTGGCCAGCCGCAATACTTCAGCGCGTTCGGCAGAAATGATGGCTTGCGAAGCCTTGATCATCGGCGCGAACGATTGGACGGCGGCAAGCACGGCGGCATCTGGTACGTCGTCAGCCGTGTGCGATCCCAGCCCCAAAAGCTCTTTTAATTCAGCGGTAAGTTTCACTGTCTTCACCTCGTTTGTAGTCCCGCCGTCAGGCGGCAGATGGGAAGCGGCTGGCCGCTTCGATTGTTCGGTTTCGCCGTCAGGCATTGGCGCATCTTCGTCAGGCAACCGCTTGGCGTCTTCGTCTGCGCCCTCGTACACCAGCGAGAATTCGCGGAAGAAAAGAATCTTTGTAACGATCAGCCGGACGATTTCGCCGCCGACTTCTTGACCTAACAACCACCAGAATTTCTTTTCTTCCAGTAGGTCGGGGTGAGACGGTTCCCACTCGAAGCCGACCGTTACAGAACCGCTGTGGATGGCTGGCACTGGATACGCGAGCCGCCGAACGATTCCAGGCGCGATCTTGCTATCAACAAAAAAACGAATGTTGATTCCGGGCAGGCCGTTTGCGTTTAGCCCCTGTGCGTCCCAGATCGAATTGACAATCGCGCCGACTGCCGATTCCACCTTCCAGTAACAATGGTCAACGCATATCCGCTGCTTGTTCAGCAGAGGCACCGCAGCTTCCAGCACACCTGGTCGTGAGTAATCAATCCAATAGCCATCAACTACGCGCTGGCTGATTGCTCGCATCGTGACGTAGTAAAGGTCTTCAGGACGCGGCAAGATTTCACTCAGCGCCAGTGGAGAGATTTCTTCAGTGGCAGCCGCGCTCTCGTAATAGCTATTTTTGAACTGGCTGACTTCTGACACGGCCAGGCCCTTGCCAGATACCGGTTGGCCAATGACGTGAACCGATGCGCTATAGCGAAGCTCGGCAGTCAGCTTTTCATCGTCCAGCCAAAAGCTTTTTGTTATTTGTCGTTTCACGTTTCGATTACTCCCTCAACTCGCGTCCTACAGTTCAAGTGGTATGGCGGGAATCCGCGCCCCGCTGCCATTAGCTCGTCGGCCAACACATCGTCGGCATCAATCAGCCCGTCAAAAACCTTTTGCACTTCATCGGCGTTTTGGTTTGCCGTCGCCAGCGCTTTCGCAATCGGCGATTCGTACATCTCTTTGGCAAACTCGCCGGGTTCCAATTGGCTCAGCCGGTCAACGGCGTCATTTGCCACACCCACACGAAGGAACTTGCCATCAAGGAACTTGCAGATTTCGCTGGTGCGTTCGTCCAGCACCGCAACAATCTTGGCCAGCTTGACCGCGCCTTCATTCAATCGCCGGATGTGCGCCCAATTGCGCGCCCTGGTCGCCGATCCGTTGACAATCCGCTGAACGCCGATGTCATTGACGTTTTTCAGCCTATCGCCCAGCGCCGCGCGAATGTCTTCAATCTGTTCGGGCGTCATGTCGAACGTCCGGCGTCCGCCTTTGGCGATGTATTCATCCGCGATGAATTTCTTTAGGCTCGGCTCGCTGTTGTTCAGATACTTGCTGAAGTACCAACGATCCGTATCCAGAAAGAACTTCAGCGTCCGTGTGTCCGGCGCGCCGAACTTGATCTTGATGCCGGGGCTTTCACCGCCGAAAACAACCGCGTCGTCTTTCGTTCGGTAATACCGATAAATCTGATCGGTCGCTTTCTTGATCTGGCGCGAAGCCTTTCCGCTTTCCCATTCGCCCGTGAAGACAGCCTGCAATTGCTCAAAGAACTTTTCCGCGAACTCTTCAGCACTGGCGAAATCCGAAAGCCTGATTCCAGCCAACCAACTCCCAATCGTTTCCAGCGCCACTTTCAAAGCCGTTTCCGCGATGGGCGTGACGGCAGCCAGGTAACGGGCGATCCAGTCATTTAAGACCCGGTCAATTTCTTCCTCCGTCAACTGCTCTTTTTTTTTTGCCAGCCCAACCGAAGCGGCGGACAGTTCGATTGTCGGAGGCTGAAACCGATACCGTTGCGCGCTCCGGTCGAACTGGAACGTCGCCACAAACTCACGCGCCGCCCTTAATGCGCGAAAGCTGGCGGCAACTGCTGGTTGAGACGACAGCAATTCAGGATCGAACGCGCTGTCATACCCAAGCTCTTGTGCTGCCTGATCCGGGCTGATAATTCCGGCCTTGGCCTTTTCAATCGCAATCCTGACTCTGGCCTCTTCAGCCTGCGCTTCTTTCAGCGCGTTGCGGCTGGGCGTTTTATTGAACCGGACGGAAATCGAATTGAACGGCACTCCCGCCAGCAACAAATCCAGCGTGTAGGTTCGTTCCATTCGCCGCTTCGGCAGTCGGCGAACATTGGTCACCTGGGCGTCAAGCTGTGACCAAACTACGTCGGCAAAGGTTTCGGTTGTGCTGTGGACGCGACCAAATAAGCTGGGCTGCATTCCGAAGCCGTTAAAGACCTGGGCTTCGATCATTTCAAAGATGTCTTTCACGCCGGGCGCGTTTGCGGTCACGCTGTTAAACTCAAGCTTTTGATCCCGGAACATCAGCAACAGTCCCTGTTGCCAGATTCCCGAAACTGCATCGCGCATTTTGCCCAGATAGCTTTTCGCCCGTTTCTGATATTCGTCTTCCAGTTCGTTCGGCTTTCGCGGCGGAGCGGTGACCTGCATTGCGGCGAAACCCAGCAGGCCATACTTTTTCAGAATCGCTTTCAGGTTGGCTTTGCCATCGGCATAGGGGCCGGATAAATCTTCAATGGCTGCGGTTCCGGGCGGCTTCGCGTATGGCGAATTGCCGATGGTCGAAAGCGCAAAGTACCGATAGGTTTCCGCGTTCAGTGGAATCATTCCGACCGAACCGCGATTCATTGCCAGCGAATGCTTGGGCAACTGAAAGGGCAAATAGTTATTGCCATCCCAATCAAACCGGATTTGTTCGACCGGAACCAGCACAACTTTTTCAACCCGTCGCGCGCCGAAGTTCACTTGATCTTCAGAACTAAGCGCGCCGCTCCACGCGATGTCGGTGAAGTATTGGTTGATCAGTCCATCAACGCCCGCGCCGTGTGGCCATAATCGGCCAGCAGTTTCGTTGATCCGTTTCAGCGCCGTTTCCGCTTGTGTGGAGTTCGCCGCTTCAATCACAACCTGATGCCCGGTGTTGCCCAGGTTGGTAATGTTCTGGACAAACTGAGACATCAGCGGGTTGTAAACCATCCAGCATTTCAGCAGCGCCAGAGCTTCAAAACTGATTTCGGGCTGCAAGCCGCCAAATTGAGAAAGAGCTTTGCCAAGCCGGTTGCCCAGCGTCGGGACATCCTCGACTGAGCTTCGACCTTCGTCCGGCAATTCCAGCCCCTGATACCTTTTCAGGGAACCGAGAAACCAGTTTTTTGCTTCTTGCCAGACTGTCATCTACTTTTTTGACTCCGACCGACTGCTACAAACCCGATTAAAGGCGTTCCAAAGCGTTCCGAAACGGTGTCAGGGTTCCGCCCTGCGCTCATTACACCCACCAAATCAACCACGGCCTTCTAAACGCGAAATCCGGTATTACCCAAACTCGCCAGCTTCCGGTTCGATCCCCACAAAAACGGGCAGCATGTCGGCTTCGTAACGCATTACGAAATTACCGATGGCCAGCGCGACGAAAAGATCATCGTGATACCCGGCCAGCGCCGCCCAACTCTTGTCATCTTTCCAAACAACTGTTTTTGCCTGTTCGCAAAACTGCTGGCTGGACAATCCCAGGTAGCCACAGCGAATTGCTTCCTCAAGCCGCAAGCCCATCAGCGATTTGTTTTCCGCCGATGTGGGGAAACCGTACTGCGCCTCTTCGCGTGCCTCTTCGATTGTCAAATCGCCTTGCTCAACTCTGCGCCGAAGCTTCGCATCAAGGTGTTTGTAAAGCCGCTCTTCATAATCCAGCGAAATCAACTTCAGGATCGTGGCGATGCCGGGGCCATTCCGTTCGACAACAATCGCCGCCCAGTTGTACCGGTCGCTGAGTTCAGCCAGCTTTTCGGCCAGCAAATCAGGCGATAGCCAAATTTCCTCTTCGTAACATTGCCGCCCGGTGTGCAGATCAATGACTTGAATTGCAGCCGGATCGCCATCGGCCAGGCCAAGCGAAACGTCGGCAGATACCAAATACGCGTGGCCTTCGACCGCCTCAGCAGGCGAACAAGTCACCTTCAAATGCTTTTCGCTGATGACGGCGCGTCCGGTCTGTTCGAAACATTCCCGGTCGTTTTCGGGAAACTCGACTAAGAAGTTTCGCTCTCCGACCTGTTCAATCTTTGTCCGACGCCAGGCGATGTATTCCGCGACTTCGTTATCAATCCAATCGTTCCCGCAACCGCTGAGTTCGCCCAGCTTTCGCAGATGCCGGAAGATCAGCATTGCAATGGCGCGTTCGCGGCGGCTAAGCACGAATGGCTGAATTTCCTGCCAAGGTTTTCCAAGCAGCGTTTGTTGATCCCGCACTAATGCGACTGGCTTGCCCGGCAATCCGGCCAATGCAGCGCCGGTAACAAATCGCGCCCCGTGTTGCCGCAAATCGCGCCGCCAAAACCACGGAAAGAAATGCGAAGTCCAACCGCCTTCTTTCTTTTTGCCCTGATGGTAAGTCTGGTGAAAAAGTTCAACGCCTTGCGCGGTAGACTCTTCAACAACCTGGCCATATTCGGCAGCTTCCAGTAAGGCCAGCACTGCGGTTTTCGCATCGCCTCGCCAAAACGGAATTTCCGTCAGCAGCAAATGCGTAAAGCCTTCGGATCGTCCAGAGTCTTCGTGACCAGGCTGAACCGATTGGGTATCAATGCGGCTGTCCACCGTGCCTTTGACCGTGTCGTAAAATTCGATCAGTTCCAGCGAAAAATACTTGTAGGCTGGCCGAATGTGGGCGGGCAGTTCGCGATACATGATCTTCAGATCGGCGAATAGCTTCTTTTCCGCTTTGGGCGTGTGCGGAACAATCCGAATGGATTGGCCGGACATCACCACGGCATCAGCGAAGTATTGCGCCAGCCAGAAGGTTGTCATTCCGCCGCGCCGCATCTTCAAACAAACATCGCGGCCCGTTTTGCGTTCGTGCAAAGCGGCCTGCATGTCGTTGAAGATCAGCGGCACCAGCTTCTTTTTCTTTCTGGGGTCGCGGACTTTAATAAATAACTCGATAAAGCTCCGGCGAATGCCAGCGTCAGACCATCTCTCCCGCCACCAATGCAAGGGCCTTTGACTTAACTCGGCGTCGTCACTATCAGATTGAGAAAGACCAAGTTTTTTGCGCGCCCGCTCTCCGGCAGAGCGCGCCCTTTGTAAATGCTCTTCAATCCCAACTCTTCTTTGCTTTGCTTTTACCATCCAGCACTACCACCAACTTGACCGCTTGCGGCACGCAAGGAACTCGGCAACGGTCTTATCAAGCTTCTTGTTGTTTACTGCCCTAGTAACCCAATGCACGTTATCAATGCGGGTGGCGAGATGCGGGAAACGAGAAACGGGATACTTATGGTCAATGGAGTCATTGATTCCTAAAGTCAGCCGTTTACCGGTCAGGGCGCATCTATAGCCCTGCTTTTCAAGCATCTCTCTCAAATCAACCCAGTGCTTAACTGATCCGAGATTGCGATAAGCGGCTTTCTTTAAGTAGCACTTCTCGCAGAGCGGATGCGTGTGTCTTCCAACCATTGAACGCATTGCGGAGCGACCGCATTGAACGCACTTCTCAGCGTCTCCTGCATTCCGCTTCCAGCGCTTCGTCGCCTCTGCCTGCAATTTGGCGCAAGTCGCGCAGCGGGTAGCGCCGCGAACCGCGGGGCATTTGCCGCAATCAGCACACTTTCTTTCCGCGGTAGCGGCTTTCCGTCGCCGCTTTTGATAGTGGTTTCGTTTCTCGCAGCATGTCCGGCACATCTGCGGCGTATCGCCGTTATCAGGGTTTAAGAAAGCGGAGCACTGACCGCAGCGCTTCTTTACAATTCGTTCACTTCTACGACCAAGCACTCTATCTATCAGGCTTGGCTTCTGCTTTTCGTAGTAAGCGCTATTTGCCTCGGCGCACACCTTGCACCAGGCGCGACCTGGTCGCGCCTTACGAATACAACAGGATGTGCATAGCCCTTTCGCCTTTGCTTCCGCTCGCCTTTGGGTGAAGTAGTCGCTCCTGCTCATTACTGCGCCCCTTTCGTTTTCTGGTCGCAATACTCATCACCGTTTCTCTTCGGGCAAAAGTACGTATCCGGTTTCCGGCTCGCCTTCATCGGCGTTTTGTGAACCGGGCATGTCGGCACCACATTGCTGCTCGCGCTTTCCGTTGTCGGCTTCGGCGCGGCGCTTACCCAGCCTTTCTTTTTCGCCTCTTCTGCGAATTCGTGACGGGCTTTCATTACCCGCTTCCATTCATCCGCGCTTGCCGCCCGAAACGTAACCTGTTGCGGCGCGCCGTTCTGGTCGTAAAAGTTGGAGGTAATGGCAAATTCAGCTTCGTGCATATTTACCTCCAAATATCGGGACGACGTTTTCAAACTCTGTCGGCGCGGGCTGTGTAATGTCCCGTTCAATGCGAATCACCACGCCTACAACAATTGCGTCGGCTCGGTCAGCACGAAGAAACTTTGCGGGATTGCCGCATCCCTGAAGCACAAACGCTTCGCCGTCTTCGTGGACACACTTGACCGTTAGGCAGTTGTAGATAAGGACTGCCGCAAGCTGACCGTCGTATTCAATCCCGTCGGCAACGCGACAGATCGCAAAATCACCGTCCAGAATGTGGCACTCTTTCAGCAAGTCGCCGGTTATCAGCACGGAAAACAATCCGTCGCCGGGCTTTCCAATCTCCGGCTTGCGAACCCAGCGGAACTGAAGCTCCTTCTCAGAACCCATCAGGCGGGCAATAGGCAGCCCCAAGCCATTTTCGGTAGGCATAAACATTCCCTTTCTTGTTTTGGTAAAAAAGGGAGTGGTAGACTTGGGCACCTGTAAACGAGGTCTATCACTCCAATTGGTTTGATAGTGGGGCTTGAGTAAGTTCGCGCTTACCCAAGCCCTTCGCTTTACACGTCCCAGCCGTCAACCTTTTTTGGCTTATAAACCTGCACAGCAATCGAAACCTGCTCGCCGTTGGCCCTGCGATAGTTGTAGTTGCGGTACTGCGGTTCCGATTTTTGCGCTTCCGGCTTCGGTTGCTCTTGTGTTTTTTCGACTTGCTTTTCCATTGCGATTTCTCCTTTGAAGTAATTGTTAAACCATCAACTTACAGGAGAAATTATAGCACCCTGCCAGACTTACAGCAAGAAAATTCTGGCAGCCCTGCTGGATTTTTCTTGCCAATAATTCTGGCGACATGTTAGATTTCAAACATGGCAGCAGAACTAACATCAAAGCAGGTGGCAGAACGCCTGGAAGTGGCACACTCCACAGTCCGAGCTTGGTGCAATAAAGGGCTGTTCCCGAATGCGAAATTCGAGGAGACGCCGGTAGGGACGTACTGGCTAATCCCAGAAACCGACCTTAAAGATTTCAAGCCCCCTACGGTTGGCAGACCGGCAAAGCCAAAAGGCCAAAAGCGGTCAGTCAAAAAACATAAGTAGCCATCAAGCTATTCCGTTTTCAAAGATCGTCAACCTGAAAGAGCGCCACTCGCGTTCTACTTGTAGCCGCGAACGTGCTTCGCCACCTGCTTGCTCTCCGGCGAAGCGTTGCTAAAACTTGTCACCATCGCTCTTGCCACTGCATTCGGATTCGACTGCATGGCCTTTTCCAAGACAGAGCCAGCCGGTGCGGTCTTAAACTCCCGAAGCGTTTCAGCAATCTCTGCCATAACACCCAGAACCAAGCTGTCGCTAAAACCGCCGCTGCCTGCGCCTGCCGTCGCCGACGAGCCGGAACGAGCGAAGGCGGAAGATTCAATCTGCGCGGCCAGCTTTGAGAACGCGCCGCCAAAGAAGCCGCCAGCAGCGCGCTTTTGCAGCGCCGCAATCAGTTGGCGTTCGTAAGCGGCGATTGACGGAAAGACATTGCCGTCCGAACCCGCAACAAAGATTTCAGGGCGGCGCTCGCCAACCAGCACAGTTTGACCACGCAACACAGGCCCGCCGAACTCGCGCCTGACAACCTGATTCTGAGGATCGTCCGGGTCGCCGACCTTTTGCTTGTTGATGAACTGGCGAACGAGTGAGCTTCTCTCTTGTCCGGTTGCGAAGCCGTATTGAGCAATCTGCTCTTTGACCGGGCGCAACTGAACCAGTTCAGGAATCTTGCTTTTGTACTGTTTGCCAAAGGCTGTCTTGCCGACCTGCTCGGCGGATTGAAAGAGAGAGCGGCCTTCCTGCTTCTTATCAACTTCAATCTGGTATTGCTGCTTCACTTCATTACGGAAGCGGTTAAACGTGCGGTCGGCGAATAAGCCGAGAATAAACGGGGCTGCAACCAGAGCGCCGCCGACAATAGCTGTAACCGGGTTGCTGAACAGCGCCGCGCCGCCGCCACCAAACAAGGTGCTAAGAAAGCCGCCGCTACCGGCTGCGGTTCCTGCCGCGCCTGCCGCTCCGGCTGTTGCTGCGCTTGCGCCCGTCGCCGCCGCTTTGCTGCCAATCCCCAACAGGCTGCCAAGCTTTGAAAAGCCCGGAACCTTGCCAAGCAGGCCGCCCACGTTGAACTTGCCGAAACCTCCGCCGCCTGTAACCTGATTCAGAATCTGACCGGCGGGATTCCCTCCGCTGAACCCGCCAGTCAGCGCCGGGGCATTCCCGCCAATTCCTAAACCGCCTGTGACGGCTTGCGAGATGGCATTCCCAAATCCGCCGCCAGCACTCGCGTTGCCGCCGCCGTTCTGACCGTTCCCGAATACAAGGTTAGTAAGCGCGTTCCGACCGACACCGCCCAAGCTTTGCAGTAGCGATTTGCCCGCACCTTTCACGTCGCCTTGTAAAAGCTGATCGAAGGCACCTTTGAAGCTTTCCCGGATTCCATCTCTTAGCTCAGTAAACGAGTTGCGAACTTCTTTCGTCGTCTGCTCGGCATCGCGCACAATGCGGCGAAAGTTTTCCTGTGTTGTGCTGGCCAGTTGGCCAGTCGTTGAAGCAATCGCCGTATTCGTACTTGCCGCTGCCGTCTTGATCGAATCAAACGTGCGCTGCGTTTCCTGCTTGATAGCCGCAACCTCTTTGAGCGGAATCAAGCCGAGTGATGGCGCGTCGGATACCGAAACGGTTTCTCGTGCGGTCACATTGACAGAGTCTGCCAGTGTAGGCGGCTTCTGTTGCGCTCCAAGCCGTGTGTTGAAAAAGTTGGTCAATTCTTTTTCAGAGCGCGTCGGCTGGCCGTAAGGGGAACTGGGGAAGCTTGCCCATTCCCGGTTTCCGCGCATAAACGCAAGCGGCAGGTTATTGGCCAGCAGCGGTTCAACGATGCCCCGCTGCCGTAGCAATTCAATCGCGCCTAAATCTTGAGAGTCGGGCGAAAAGTCCGGCAAGCCTAACTGCTTGGCCACACCCGTGAACGTCTTGTTCAGGTATTGATAGCGGCCAGCGGCAGTGCTGGTGATGTTTTTGCCACCAAGCTTGCGAGTGATGCGCTGGTTCGGATGCTGGTCGAAGTCCGAAAACTTACCACCGCCAAACAGCGTGTTGTAGTTCGCGCCTTCGGCTTTTGAGATGGTATCGAGAAAGGCGCGGATTTCCGGTATATCGCGCAAGGCTTCCGCGATGCGTCGGCGCGTGCGTTGAATTGCGGCAAGCGTTCCCGTCTCAATCAGGATCGCCATGCCATTCGTCGCCTCTGCTATCCGTGCCAGCGCTGCCGGGTCTTGCAGGCCAAGCGCCACGCCCAGCGGAACGAACTTCGCCGCCTCCTGCATCTTCTTGGATGGCGACTGAATGCCGAGCGAGTCTTTGAATGATTTCCAAAGACTGCCGCCGAATTCCGTCACTTCAGTTTGCGCCGACTTGATCTTGTCCTTGATCCCTTGCTTGACGCCGTCAGGAATTGCGCCACCTAAAAACCGTCCGATTCCCTGAATCGCCTCTATCTCCGCGCTGACGTCAATAAAATCCTTCACGCTAACCGACTCGCCTTTAGTCAGCTTATCTAGCCCCTTCTTGCCGGGCAGGTTATTGAAAAACTCGCCGGTAAGAACTTCGCCGCCTAACTGCAAAGCAGTATCGCCTGCCCTTGGCGCGTCACCCGGTTTGGCAAATAAACTTTGGATCGTGGAGCGCAGAGACTGAACTGTCGTGTCGGCAAAGCCTCGCGCCTTCGCGGAGAAGTTTGCGAACCCAGGCCCTTCCAGCAGCTTGTTCGTTTCGGCCAAGACTTCATTCAAGCCGACGAAAGCAGGCTCTAAAACATCAACCGCCGCGCCGGATAGCGTCTCAACCGTATTGGTAAATCGGCCTTTTGTGGTTTTGGCTAGATCGTCCAGCGCGGACGGAAACTTTCTTGCGAACTCATCTGATAGCAGTTGCACCGTTTCTTTGCCGCGCAACCGACCTTCGGAAAGAAACTTGAATAACTGCTCCTGACTAACGCCGATAGACTTGGAAAGAATGTCAAAGACCGGAACGCCCGCTTCCGCGATGATCTTCAAATCCTCAAGCTCGGCTTTACCCTTACTTGCTGTTTGGGAGAGTTGGCTCAGAATGGATTGGAATTCCTGCGAACCTTTACCCGCCGCCGCTGTCGCCGAGCCGACGCCGCGAAGAATCGGAATGATCTGTTCTTTATTGAAGCCTTGCGCCAATAAGCTCTGCGCGCTGCCAACCGTCCCGCCAAGCTCAAACGGCGTGGACTTTGAAAACTGCCGCAGTTCATTGATGAACCCTTTCGCCTTTTCCTTGTTGCCGTCAAAGAGCGTCGTGAATCCGACTTCGGCGCGTTCCAACTGGTCGCGGATGTCAAAGACCGCGCCTGCCATATTGCCCAGCCCGCCAGTCAAAGCGGTAATCCCGTTCAGAATTGCGCCGCCGCCAGCGAAGGAAAGCGCGCCTCGCAATGTTCCGCCCAGGCCACTTGCGCTGGACTTGATCGAAGAGAGGGCGTTCGTAAATGCCGACTGCGTTCCTCTGGCGGCGCGTTGGGCTTCGCGCTCAACACTAAGGAATGATTGCGTTGCCGTGCGGCCAAACCCGCGACTCTCATTCTCCAGCTTCTTGAACTCTCCGCCGAACGTGCGCAAGGCGACTTCGCCCGTGCGCGTATTCAGTTGAAGCGTGATTGGAATGAATCGTGGAGTTGCCATAATCCGACTACTTGCAGCCCAGAATCAGGCTTCGCGATACGCGAATCCGCTCTGGAATCCATTTTTCAGGCTCGGGCCGTCATCTATGATGGCCAGTAAAGGCGTTCCGAAGCGTTCCGAAACGCGGTCAATGTCCAACCCTGCGGGCATTACACCTGTCAAACCAACACAGGGCTTCTAAACGCGAAATCCCCATTCTTAAAAACCTGCTGCGCGGGCGCGTTGCAGATGTTCCTCAGTTCCCAGTCGTCTCTGCTTCGCTTTCGGCATATTCCTCTGCTGCGCGTTTCAAAATTGGCTCTTCAACCTGTAACAACGATGACGCCGCGTGTGTCGAATAATCCGGTAGCCAGCCAAGCAACCGTTCCCAAAAGGCGACGAATGCTCCAAGCGTGTCGCGTGCGTTTGTTACTTTGACCAACTGTTCCTGAGAAAGGCGGGCGTAGTCCCTGTAGAGTTGATATTTTTCCTTGTCGAACTCGCCCGTCCCTTTCAGTTCAGCGAAGAGGCGCTTTCGCATCTCTTCGATTTCGTTGTGCAACTCTTCGGCGCTTGTCAGACTGATGCGCTTTTGGGTTTCAATCGAAATCTTTAGCGCTTCATCCCAACCAAGCTCCGTTGCCCAGGCCGTAATCCGTGAAGCTGAAAACCACGGATATTCTTTGCGCATCGCGGCCAGGATTCGTTCGTGATGCTTGCCGTTGTAGCGCAGGTACAATTGGAAGCATTTGTTTTTTGTTTCCTGGTCATACTTCCGTGGCATCTATTCACCTGTGTCGCCTGACTTGCGTTTGTTGCGATCCGGCCAGCGCTTATTCAACCAACGCTTGACGTGATGGTTGATGATCAGCACGATTGGTCCGCTGACCAGTACCACCGCAAATTGCATCGCCCAGGGCGGCAGAGCCAGAATCCAGGCGAACTGCGGAGCGACCAATCCCAGCGCCGTCGCAATCAATGAGCTTGTCCAGACCATCGGGCTTTCGTGCATGTCCGTTTTCACTGTGGCACCAGTGAGGGAGTTAAAGGGTTAGCCGCCGAGCGTGTTCAGCGCGTCCAATTCTTCCGCAATCGCTTCTTTTTCTTCGGCAACAATCTGATGCCGACGTTCACGGAACTGCTCTGCCGTCATTCCCTGTTGTTCCAGAATTTCGACCAGCGCTTCGGTCGCGATGTCTATGTATTCCTGAATCTCTTCAGGCGACAGACCTTTGAAACTTTGTGCGGTTACTTTCTTGGCCACGATTCTTTTCTCCTGTTGATCTGCGGTTAAGATTGCCGGTTCGTTTGCGAAGGGCTATGCCCTCATTCGATCTTGGCTTTGGGAATTTTCAGGTCTTTGACCGAGACAGGTTTATCAATGGCCGCAACGCCGATCTTAAGACTGTTGATCAGTCCCTTGGCCAGCAACAACCAGCGCCGGTAATCATTCTGCGATTCAGGGTTCTTGACGCCGACATCTCCGTCCGCAATCAGTTTGTCCGCCGTCGTCGCCAGCTTGTTCAATTCATCCAACACCTGCTGCTTGTTTCCGGGCGTGATTTCGCCGAAGCCTGCAACTGTGTCACCAGTTGAATTGACTGCATCGAAAGCACTGTCGAACAGCAGCAACCGGCTTTTGTACGCCGCGTCGTCAATGTGCCCGTACTTGTGCTGAACCGTGGTGACTTTGCGCGCCGAGCGAAGCGCAACGACTGTTTTGGCAAAGCTGTTTTCGATCTGCTCTTTGCCGCAAGCCTGGGCGACAAACATAAAGCAGAGAATCGCCAGCGTAGACATTTCCTTCGGCGTCAGTGCCTTTCCGGCAGCAATCAGCGCGGCGCTTATCGCTCCGGCAATCAGCGCATACTTGGGATTGAATTGATTCAACGCAGCCGCGCCAATACTCAGCGCGCCGCCAAAGATGCCCAGCAGCGTCCAGGCGAAATGATTGGTTGCTTCAGCCAGCGACTTGCTCAGCGCGCCCGTGAAGGCGGAACCGACCACAATCACAGCGGCATATTTCAGCGGCAGCATGTCGGCATAACCCAGCAACGCGCTCAGCACGGCGGCAAGGACGGAAAGAGCGGTAACGATTCTCGGCATAGAGTCTCCTGTTAATTTGAACGGGGCTGGCTTCTCAGCCCCTCAGCAACAAACTTCTTGCGAAGCCCCGCCGAAGCCTCAGCGGTTCCCTTTGCGTTGGGTTTATGTGTTGGCCGCAGTGGCCAGAACTTTCGCGATTGCCACGGCAACCGCTTCGTCGTTGAAAAGATACTTGTTCAACTCAGCGGAGTTATTCATAAAGCAGACTTCAAGAATGGCTCCGCCAGCGAGACAAAACCCCAGTCGCGGATGTTGACCAGAGCTTGGCAACTTCCAGCCCAGCACGCCGCGCAGCGGGATTTGCAGCACGGCGGAAACAGCCGCCGCCAATTGCATCGCCAGCGGTTTCAATTCCGGGTTGGCCAAAACTTCAACGCCGGTTGATTTAGAACTAACGCTGGAATTGAAATGAACTTCCACTGATGGCCCTTTATTTTCTCTGGCCAGTTGAATCGCATCCTGTCGTGGAAGATTGACGCCAGGCGCGCCATCAGTGACGACGCGCACATTCAGGCCGCGCAAATTGACCGCAATTCGATCCCGCAAGTATTCAGTCAACTCGGATTCTTTGTGCCCATTGGCAATACATCCGGGATCGCTTTCGCTATGACCTGCACTGATGAAAACTGTTTTGCCCATAACATTGTGCGGTGACGGATTGAGTTACCTTGCCGTTCGCCTTACCCGCTGGCTTTGGCTTTACAATCGCCTTCGTTCGCCCATTCGGGCTGTTGTATAAGCTCTGGCCGTCGCGTCGGACTTGCCGACTGCCTGTTCATTAAACCCACTCGGACTTCAGCCCCATTTCAATCTGCATCTCAGAAACATCCCATCCCCATAGAACGCCCCCCGATTTGCAAATAACGACGACGGCCAAACTGTTAGGCTTTTGCCGCTTTCGTTTTTTCGGCTGGCTCTTCGACCAGGCGAATTGCCACGCGCGGCTTTGCCACTTTTTCAATCAAGCGTTCGAACTTCGTGCCGAAGTGTTTGTCCACTTTGGTAATCAGCACGGAAATGCATTCATAAAACTTGTTGTCGCGGCTGCCATCGGGCACCGCTTCCAGAAAGTCTTTCGGCTGGATCGTGCGCGTTACGCTGCTGGTGACTTCGGCCAGCGCGCCTTCGATGGACACTTGCGGAATCAGCGCAGAACCGTCAGAACCGACGCCCGCCAGCAACGCCTGCTCAATTTCTTTTTCAAGCTCTTTGATCCGCGCCAGCTTCGGTTTCGCTTGCTCATCTGCCGCCGCAATGAAGGGCGCTGCGGCGTTGTCGTATTCCGCTTTCAGCGGTGCGAGCAATTCATCGCGCCAGGTTTCGATTTTTTGGACGGCAGCTTTCGCCTCTTTCCATTCGCCAAGGGCTTCAGCGATTTTATTTTTGCTGGGTTTTGCCATTCGTGTTTGCCTCCGGTTGCGGATGAACAAAAAAGACGCGATGGCAGTGAAAACAACTACCCTGTGGAAAACCTGCCATCGCGTTTCAGGAGGTTCACCCGTGGCGAGAAGATAGGCGCAAGGACGGAAAACCGGAGCGGTGGAATGGATGATCGGAAAGACTTCGTTGATAGGAATGAAAGAGATGGACTTGAAGATATTGACGCGCCGTTTATAATCCCCGCCGACGATGACAACCAATTAGCCACTGATGGAGGTTTCAATGGCTCAACTTGCACTCTTCGAAGATTTCACACCCAAACAAAAACTTCGGCTCTGCCAAGTCGAAGATTACTTGACGAAAACGCAGGCGCTTGGTGAATGCCCTAGTCGGCAAACTCTGATCAATTGGTTGGAGGAAGGTCAACTGGAAGGCATCAAACTCGAAGGCTTGGGTTGGATGGTTTACAAGGATAGTTTCAAATCATTTTTGCAGCGGCTGGATTCATTGGCTGTAGCTGCATAGTCAGGATGCAATCGAAGCAAAAGGCCGGAGCGATCCGGCCTTTTCTATTTCAGCTTTCCACACATTTGAAGCACCACAGCCACAATCAACACGATCAGCATGAAGGGCCAGGCGTCGAAGTACGGATGCCAGATGAGCGGGCGTTTGCGTTTGGTCATAGCGGCTTCTTTATTTCAATCGTTTTACAGCCCAGTTGATAAATTGAAATGATTCGTTGAATCCGTATAAATCCCAGGTTTGATCTAAGTATGCTTGGTCTGGCCATTTCTGGTAACGAGTAGTTACTTGCTTCGCCGTCTTCAGCCTCTCAAGAATTTGCAGAGTTTGCTCTTTAGTAAATCCCTTCTGTGAACCTGCTTTAATTGCATTATCAGTTTCAATGCGAACTGCAAAATCTGAACCTGGAAAATGCTTTGAGCCAACAGAGATGAAAGAATTTCCGCCAGCCTCGACTGATATGAACAAATCTCTCAGACTCATTGAGCAGAGTTTTAAGTCATCAATGGCATCCTTTTTACAGGTGAGTATCCACATATCAGTAATCGGTTTTAGGCGAAACAGATCGGCTTTGTCTTTCACACCGGGCCTTGCGGCCATTAACCCGCCATAGCTTTCGTAGCTGAAGGTATAAAAAATACCGTTGAGTATCCCAGATTCCGCCGTGTAATTTGTCCCGCTCACAGATTCTTTAGTCACCACACCAGAAGCCTGAAACTTATCTTTGTCCGCAATCTGAACAGGCTGGCCTGCAAGGCTTAAGTAACAGATCACTGCTGCGATCAATATCAATCTCGACATTGGCGTCTCCTGATTACAGTTCTCTTTCAATTGTCATAACGACAGCCTGAACGCTGGCTTCGCCGGGTTCAAAGTAACGATCCTTGAAGCGCGGATTGGCAGCGCGAAGCCACAAGCCGCCGCTTTGATCGTAGTAAACGTACTTCAACGTCAAGCCTTCGGCAGCGATCAGCACGGCAGCAAGCTGGCCGTTGCGTTCAAGCTCATTGCTCAAACGGCAGACAGCCAGATCGCCCGTCAGAATGGCCGATTCTTTCAACGAATCGCCGAACACACGGACAGCAGCCAGCCGCATGTGTGGCCGGTAATTTCTGGGCGATTGAACCAAACGCCAGCCGATGCACAAGCTTTCATCAAATGGATTGCCCGCCGCGATTTGGGCGAACAATGGCACACGGATCAATTTAGGCTTTCCGTGCCAAGCCGGGGAAGCTAAACAACTCATAAGGGCAACGATCAATGAACTAGGCTGTTTATCGAACGGGGCTTTGCGGCATCGCGCTCGCAGAGGTAGCGCGATGGTTTCAAGGTTGATAAGAACCGCCCACGTTGTTAGGGGTGGCCAATGCAACGCAGGCGGTCTTTGCCAGGGGTAGCCATTCGTGATTACGCGGCTGCTGCTCTAGTCACCAGCGCGCCAATCAATCTTTGTGTTTCTGCCTGTTGTGTGGGTTGCGGCAGATGATCTAAATAAGAAAATATGCGTGCGTCAATGTCCGCATCAATCATATTGAAAACAGGAACGGCAACCTGAGCGGGCATCTCTCCGATGCCTTTGGCAAATAATGCCTCTCGCGCTAATTGCTCAACAGCCTCTTCAAAACTGATCCCACTCCCATCGGCAATTTTTTGAATTACCTTTCTTTCTGCCAAGGTAAAGCCGTAAGCATCAGGCGCAGGTAGCTCTGCTTGAGCTTGCTTGAGTAGATTTTGAAAGGGCGCTTGCGGTTTAGCTGCCAGTTGAGTCTTCAAGCCTTTGAAGTGTGGCTCTGCAACGGTCAGTTGTTCCTTTAGCCCCTTGAAATTCTCCGGCCCTTCACCAGTCAACAACCAGTGAAGTGAACAATTTGTTAAGCGCGAAATTGTGACTAAGGTGTCTGCTGAGGGGATGCGGCCAGCCATATAATTAGTGATTGCAGGGCCACTAACCTCTAACTTATTTGCAATCTCTATATTAGGCAAATCCCCAAAAGCCTGTCTGAGCCGGGCACCAAAGTCAGACTGCTCATTTTTCTTCACGATTTGTTATTTTCCCCTTGTTTCAACTTAACGAGTTGTGTAGTATCCGTCCTGTGCCCGTAAACAAGTTTACTAAACGTTAATCGGAAAAAGCTAGGGAAAAATGAACGGATTAAAACCCAACCAAATAAAAGCAGAAATCCTGCGGCAAGGCTTTTCGCAGAAGGAATTGGCTGCGGAGTTTGGGGTTTCAAAGTCCCAACTTTCGCAACTCATCAACGGACATCGGATTTACCCAGAACTGCGGAAACAGCTTGCGCGCAAGCTGCGCAAATCGGTCAAGTCCGTATTCGGCCAGCATCACCCCAAAGCTAGTCGCCGCCAATTACAACCGGAGGCTGTATGAGCATTGAAAGCTGGCTATTAGAGGAAGGTATGACTTCAAGGCAAATCCTTGCGCGGCTGATCGAAAGAGAAGGAAGCATTAACGCAGTCGCATTACGTCTGGGCTGGCCTGCGTCTCAGATTTCCGCCACGGTCAATTACCTGCGCCTGAATCTGGCAATTCGCAAAGACCTAATCCAGACGTATGGCGTTCGATTCAGCCCACATATCAAGCCTAGCTATTCGTGGCGCAAGCCAAGAAAGAAACAGCTTCAAGAGGTCACAACTCAATGACTTTATTCAAAGCCCTTTATCGCTGCATTCGCGGCTGCGGTCGCAAGGTTTCCGGTCCCGGAAAAGTTTGTGGCAGTTGCCGGATTGGCAGATAGGAGATTCACCCAATGGACGAACTAAACCAACTCTTTGATTACGACGGTGCCCTTGAAGACTTGCGCGAGATGTACGAACGCGGTCGCAAGTGGATCGCCGACAACATCAGCAAGACACAAGTCAGCCGCGACGAATTTATGGAAGTTTACAAACACACGCTGGAAGTCACCTATCTGCTGATGGCCTTCCGCGAAGTTGCCACCGTACCGGAGGCACTATGAACACGCTTCACACTTTAATCGCAGACCGCATCCGCGCAGCCAGGGCCGAAGAGCAATCGGCCAGAATCAAGGGCGATTTCGACGCGCAGGATTGGCACGGCGACTTGGCTGTCGAACTGCAAGCCCTGCTAGATCGAAGCCCTCTGCACAACGCCATTGAACTAGACAAGGACGACGCAGCGGCGCTGGCTGATTACCTGGCCGACAACGAAGAAAGCTTTCTTGATTTTCTTTACAAGCGCCGCGTGAGCTTGCCGCGCCGCCACAGCGACAACCTGAGAAACACGCTTCGCGGCGGAGTGGGGTAAGTCATGACGTTCGAAGACTTCAAAACCATTGGCGAATTTCTGAAAGAAAACGAAGAGGCGTTGACGCGCTTCCTGGACGGTGACGACGGCAAAGCCGCTCGGCTGATCAATGACTTTCAGACCTTCATCTTCGACGCGGAAACCGCTGGCGATTACCTGTGGGAGCCAACCGATGACAACGACGACTAACAAGGTGATTCGCATTGTGCTGCTGGTTGCCTTCACGCCCAGCTTCAATTCAGACGGCCTGAACGGCGTTTGTTCGATGTTCAACACACTGGAAGCCGCCCAGCGATTTTCAGACCGGCTGCGCCTGGTTCCACCGGACACACGACATTTCATTCATTGCCGATACGGCATCGGCTAACGAGTTTTGCGCAACGCCGGGGAGTCGGCAGCTTGAAGGCGAGGCGCAAAGAACACTGGTGAAGGGCAGTAACGGAGACAGGCAAAGTGCGAATGAAGACTCCACGCCACACCAGTTTTGACAAGCCTGCGCTATTCACTGGCAATGTTTCGAGCAATGCCAACGGACAAGCGTCCGACTACCAGCGTAGCGCAGGCTTTTTTTCTTAGGAGTAACCCGATGAAAACAACCACCGCACCAGCAGGCAATAAAACACGCAGCCAGGTGAAAGCGATCTGGGCATTGGCCTGGAAAAAGGGAATGAGCGACGAACAGCTTCACCTGTTGGTTGAAGCCGAAACCGGCAATCCATCCATCCGCGCACTGAATAAACAAAACGCCGACAAAGTCATCAGCGCCCTGGGCGGCAAGCCCCAATTCAAATCGAAGCCGAGACGCACGCGGCAAGATCATCACCAGCAAACCGGAACCAGGCAGATTGTCGGCGGCACACAGTTGGAGTTGATCAATTCGCTAGCGGCCAAGCGCGGGTGGAATGACGACAGCCTGAAAAAGTTTTGCCAGCGAATGCTGCGCAAAGACGCGCCGACCACGACGAAGCAAGCCAACACCATCATCGAGGCGCTGAAAAGTATGAACCAGCGCAACAACCTTTAACCCTCACAACGGAGCAATCAATGGAAGCAATCTCAAACATTATGGAGCGAACGCTCACACCCGATGCAGCAGCAGCGCCCAAGGTCGAACGCACCGACGAAGAATACGTCATCGCCGCATTCAAAAAAGGGCTGACAGTTCTGGAAGCGTTGAAAGGCCAGGAATACGAACCGGTCAGCGTCCGCGAAATCGCGCGCCGGACAAAGTTTGATTACGACTTTTGCCGCCGCGCACTGAAGACGCTGAAGGTCACTGGCTGGGCAATTGAAGATAGCAACGGCTGGCGCTTGAGCGTCAAAGCGATGCAGTTTTCAAACGATTTCTTGAAATGGGCGGCGAGCTTAACCGGCAAGCGCGATTCTGGAACTTCAGAATCGTAAGACGAAAACAAAGGACTTACAGCCCCGTAATTCCTATTTCAGAATTGAAAAGGACGTTGACTCAATGAAAAACACCGCAAAGGGCAGTATTAAAAAGGGCGAAATGGCCTTGGTTGCAACCGCCCAGCAGCATCTGGAAATTGCGCCACAGCAAAAGGCCAACATTGAATTTTATGAACTCATTGGAGCGGCCAAGGTTATCAACCGATTAACCACAAGCCTGACTTCCCAATTGCTTATGACCCTCAAGCGGTTTCAGGAAAACGAAAGCTACAAAGCTTACGGCTGCGATACCTGGGTTCAATTCCTGAAAGAGCATCCTGAACTGGATTTATCCAAAAATCAGTATTACGACCGGATCAAGCTGTTGGAGTCCGAAGGCGCGGAAGTGTTTGACCTATTGACGCAAATGAACGTGCCGCTATCAGCCCGGAAACAACTGACCAGCGGCAGCATTATGCTGGAAGGTAACGAACTGCTGATCGGCGAACAACGTGTTCCGGTAGATGATGCGAAAAAAGTAAAACGCGCCATTTCGCAAATCGCCGAACAGATGGAACGGCTGGAAATGAAAGCCGAAAAAGCCACCAAGGAAAACGAAAAGCTCAAAGGCAAACTGGAAGATGCCAGAGCAGCAGCCCGCGACGCCGCCAGCACCGTCCCGTTCAACGACAACACCGACCCGGCCAATCAAGCGTATATGCGCGTTGTCGCCAGTCTGACCGAGCTTACCCGCGAACTTTCTGAAATGGACGCCGAAGATGCCGAAGGCCGCTTGACCAGCTATCGCCCTGGCATTTCTCAGGCGGTCGAAAATTGCTTCACCTTCAGCGCGGCGACTTCACCAACCCGCCGCCCAACCAGTCAATCAAAATCCGACCTCGGCTTGAGCGATAGCGAACTAGCCGACCTGATGGAGGAATAATCCAATGTCACCGTTTGAATTCATTCTCAATTTATTCATCAACGCCCTGTTGCCCTTCATCCTGGGCGGTGTCGTCATCGGCTCAATCGTTTGCGCGGTGGACAACCGCACGATCCGCGATTTGAAAATCTTACTGCAAGGCTTCGGCGTGTTGCGCGTCGAAAAGCCTCGCTGGGCTTGGTCAAAGCGTTGGGGCATCAGCTTTGGCCAGAAGTAGGCGCGGGTGAACTTATGCCGACCCGCGCCTACAAACTTTCAACCTTCATTTCATCCATAGGAGTTTTATGAATCCCGTAACCGACCGAGATAAGCTAGTCGCTGAACTTTGCGAAACCTACGATTTAAGCCCTGGCCAAATCACTTTCAATTCCATCGGCGAACCCGTTCTGAATTTTGATGCTCTGCAAGTGATGACACACACGCTTTGCACACAGATCAAATATGATGAGGTTTCACCCAATAACATCGAGCAAGCCAGAAAATTTGTTTCCTGTACGGCACGTTTGACGCTGAAAGATGGCCGCGAAATTACCCGCGTGGATATTGCCCAGATGGGCGAGCGAATTGGCACGGAAGATTCAATTGAATCAGTCCCACAGGCCATCAACGTCGCTTCGGCGCGTGCCTACCGAAAGGCTTTGCGGGCGATTGGCTTCAATGCCATTCGCGCCCACTACCAGGCAAAACAGGGCAACGCCTTTGCCGCCGAAGTAGAAAGCGAAGACGACAGCAAAGACCGCCGCGAATTGCACGCGTTAGCCGCCGAGCTTGGGTACATCAAAGGCAACGACCGCAACCTATACCGCGATCTGCTGCGCACCATGTACAACGGCAAGGTTTCATCCACTCAGCTTACGGAAATCGAAGCGAGGGAACTGCTGGCCTTTCTGCGCCAGCAGGCCGCTCGCGTGCGCCGTGAAGCCGAACTGAAGGCAGCATAAGCGGAGGCCGCTGCCTTTCCGGGTTGGCGCGTGACTGCCCTTGTTACGCGCCAACGATTCTCACCTTTCAAACCCAATGGATGATATGCCTCATTACAATCTGGATTCCTTGAAACAAGAAGAAATTCGCACGGCGCTGACCGGCCTGAAGGGCAAAGCGTTGGCCGATGCCGCCAAGCGATTTTCGACCGCGCACAACGTCTCTGTGCAAACCATCTATCGCATCACTGAAGACTTGCGGCCACAGAGAAAAACACGCAACGACAAAGGGAAACGGCGCGCCGACCTGTTGAACCATCCCGGCCTGGCACTGACCGCCGAACTGGTTGCCACGCGCAACCTTGATCCTGACCTGGCGATTGAAACCGCCAGAGCGAATGGCCACGAAGTGCCCGTTTCGTTGGGCACAACCCGCCGTTACCTGCGCGAACACGGCATCAGCCGACGCCAGCGCAATAAGGAAATCAGGGCTTTTCGCCGCTGGGAAGCAAAAGCGCCTTGCGAAATCTTCCAGTTCGATATTTCGGGCGTGAAAGAACGCTGGTTTGATCTGACAACGCGGAAGATTCTTCACGTCAGCAGCAAAGACGTAAACGAAAACCATCCGAACCAAAATCCGAACCGCGTCAAGGTTTGGAAGTTCACGTTGATTGATGATTTTTCGCGCCGCCGTTTCTTCCGGTTTTATCCCATCAACAAGCCGACCAGCGTTGAAGTCATTGACTTTCTGTTACAGGCGTTTCGCAAGCTGGGCGTGCCGAAAACGCTCTACACCGACAACGACGCCGTCATCATCAGCAAACGAATGCGCCGCGCAGAAAGCATCCTGCAAAAGGCGTTTGAAGAGTCGGGCGGGTTTCGCTTGCTTCAGCACACAGCCCACAACGCCCAGGCTACCGGCAAGGTCGAACGTTCGCACCAGGTGATAGAGAAGTTCGAAAAGCTGATCGGGCTGAAGTTTCAAACGCCTTCGATTGAAGCGTTGAACGAATTCTGTGTTCAGGTTTGTGAAGCCCTGGATTGGCAACCGCATAGCACAACGGGCGAAAAACCAATGCTGCGCTGGCAATCGGTCAATCTGGCTTTGCGAATGCCGCCACACGAAACCTTGGACGCGGCGTTCAAGTGCGAAGAGTTCACGCGCAAGCTGAACGCCGATGTCACCATCAGCTACAAAGGCGCTAGCTTCCAATTACCGCGCAAACGTCCATTTGTGGATTGGATCGGGCAGACGCTGACCATCGTTTGGCCAGCGGGCGAAGCCGATTGGTTTACCGTCATTGGTGCCGATGGCGTGGAGTATGAAATCAGCCGCACCGTCGCCAGCGCAGACGCCGCAGGCGAATTCAAACAGGCCGAACAAACCACGCGCCAGCGCACGATGAAAGTGCTGACCGAACGCGCCAGCGAGCGCAAGGCCGAACACAAGGCAACCGGCACGGAATTGATTGTGCCCGGCTTCGACGTGCCGTTTGAAGAAAACGAACAGCAGCGCCCAGCGATGATGCCGAAGCGAGTCATTGAAATGCCCTTGGAACATCTGCCCGCCGCGCAAACAGGCGAAGTCGTGAAGTACCTGGCGTTCTGGCCAGCTTTCCGCGCCCTCGTTGACGAAGGCGCGCTGGAAAACGACACCGCCGACAAAGAGTTCTTGCGCGCCATATTCAATGGCCGCGATGAAATTACCGATGTTGAAATTCGCTCTGCACTTGAGGCTCGCAACGCAGAGCGACCGGCAACAAACGTTGTCAGTCTGTTCAGAAAACGAGCCTAACCCTACTGGTGCCCCAGAAAGGTCTTTGATGCCCGTTCCCCATCATTCAGCACTCAAAGCCGTAACGCCGCAATTCGGCAATCGCTTTGAGGTTTTCCGAGAGAGATACGGACTCTCTTTTCGCAATTTCGCAAAGGCTTTCGGTATCAGCCTGACCAGCGCCCATCGGCTTTGTTCCGGCGAACCTGACGCGATCTTCATCAACCGCAATCGCTCACAAATGGAAAACAGTGTGCGTTTGTTTTTGGCCAGTCAAAAGCTAAGCGCCCAGGGCGTTGCCAAAGAACTGGCCGAACTTTTTCAAATCACGGAGGAAACACCAATGATCATCCCACGCTGCGAACTGACCAAAGCGGCAATGAAATTTCACGGCTTGAAAAAAGACCCATTTGCAGGCGACCCGGAAAACGCGGACGAATACTTCTTTCCGCCCGAACTGGACAAGGTGTACGACCGCGCCGAAGCCACGGTTGAAAAGCGCCGGTTTATGGCCGTCGTCGGTGAAATCGGCAGCGGCAAATCTACGCTCCGCCATCGGCTGCAAGCGGAACTCAGCGCCGATGCAACTGTCAGAATGATCTGGTTGGATAGCGGTGACTTTGAGGATTTGAAATTTGCCGATCTGACCAGCTTGATTCTGTTGGAACTTGGCCACACACCGAAGCGGCTCAAGATTGAGCGCGGGTATCAATTGACTTCGAAATTGAGAGAGCTTTCAGACAATGGCATTCGCGTCACGCTGGCGATTGATGAAGCACACCGCTTGAGCGACAAGGCATTGTCCGCGCTGAAACTGTTCTGGGAAAAAGGCCAGCCAAAAGACGGCGGCTACAACCGTTTCCTGGGCGTGTTGCTGTTCGGCCAGCCCGCGCTGGAAACCCGCCTGCAAAATTACCAGTTCCGTGAAGTGGTCGAACGGCTTCAGATCGAACGGATGCCGAAGTTCGAAAAGCTGGCGGCTGATTACTTGGCGCATCGCCTGGCTTGTGTCGGCGGCGACATCAACACCAGCTTTGCACCGGAAGCGGTTGCCGAATTGGCAAAGCAAGCCAACACACCGCTGGCCCTGGGCAACCTGGCCAACGCCGCGCTGATGGCCGCGCACAGCGTGAAGGAAAAACGTTTTGAGCTTGGAATGCTGAGCTTCAATGAACGCGAACCGCAAATCCGGGCAGTCAGGAGAGCGCGATGAAAACCAAAGCAAAAACCAAGACGCAACTCAAAAAGGAAATCACCGCGCAAGTTGCCGTTTCAGTCAGCGTTCCGGCCCAGCATGTACAGCAGGCAACAGCGTTCAAGCTGGGCTTTTACCACGGTCACGAAAAGCTGCCCGCCCGCAAAGCGGACAGCTTCGTCCACAAACCCACCGCGACGGCTTACGCAGTCGGCTTTATGGCTGGCTGCGCCGCGCGGGCGGCCCAATCCTTATGATCAGCGAAAGGGAACTGAAGGCCGGGATTCACGAATTCTGGTGCCGTGGCAAATTCATCCGCGACCGCCGCCGCTATGAAATCCTGCTTGAAAATTATGCCCGCGAATGCTGGCCCCACTGGCTGAAACGTTGCTTGGAATGCCAGCAACCGTTTGAAGCCAGCAAAGTAACCACAAGGCTTTTTTGTGAAGCCTGTTTGATCCAATGGGACACCCAAAACAATGACTCCATCTCAACTAATCGAAGTCATCATCTGGTGTAACGAGCCTCAATCCGGGCACTTTTCTGGCTATCTGACTGGCTGCGACATAGGCGTTCTTGTTTTGCGTTGCAGCTTGTCAGATGAAGGTTATTGGCTGCTTTTTGATGGCAATTTCCTCAAAGTGGAAGGCGAGCAATTTTACTTTGCGGATCGCCAGCGGCGCTTTGGCGCTCTTGAATGCGACAAAGTCACTATGCCAGCCGAATCAGTTTGCCGCCTGCTAAATTGGGCTTTGGGCAAAGACTTCGACTATGAAACTTTTTCCACGCGATTTGTTAATGTCATCGCTGAAGGCCGAAGCATTCAAGTGAATGACTTGGATTTACTCTACTTCGATAGCAAAAACGATGAAGCTTAGCCAAGCCCAAAACCTAGCCGAACGCATCATCGAAACGATGCAGCCCTTCTGCCAGCGCGTAGCCATCGGCGGAAGCATTCGCCGCCAAAAGCCAGAGGTCAAAGATATTGAAATCGTGGCGATCCCAAAGTTCGGCGATCCGAAAGACCTGTTCGGCGATGAACGCCGGAACCTGCTTTTCGATTGGGCACACCAGGTAGAACGCGAAGACAGAATCCACTGGATCAAACCAGGCACTGAAGAAATTATCCGCTGGCCTGTAAAGGAAGATGGCAAATACTGGCGTGGCTGGCTGGTCAAAGCCGAAATCAAACTGGATTTGTTCATCACGACACCAGACACCTGGGGAATTACCTATTTGATCCGCACAGGCCCGGCTGAGTTCAGCGCTCGCGTCGTCGGCAAAGAAGCCCAGCGCTTCAGCCATAGCTTCCGCGACGGCAAGCTCTTCGACAAATTCAACCGCGAACTGAAATGCCCGGAAGAAATTGACGTGTTCAATCACTTGGGCATTTTGTGGAAAGAACCGCAGGATAGAACCTAAAGACGCTGAGGGTGTAATGAATAAAGATTTAGAGATTACGGATTATCAGCAGTTCACTATCAAGGCCAAAGAGTGGGGCTGTGTTTGCAAGGGCACAATTGGAACATCGCCTACGGAAAAACAGGTGGCACTCGAAGAATGGGCTTTCCCTCGTAAAGGTGGATTCATCTTGGCTGTCCACAAAAAGACAAAACGAATCGGAGTCTACGCTTTTGTTGGCAACGATGGCGATTCACTTATTCACGATCTGACCTGGTTAAGAGAAGTGACTTGGAAACAGCAGTAAAATGATCATCAGCTTTGCACTCACTGAAAAAGAACTTCTGGCTGGGCTGAAAACCGTTACCCGCCGCCGCTGGAAGCCGGTAACCGCCGCCAGATTCAAAGCGGGCAGCATCCATCAAGCCTATAGCAATCTTCCTTATGTCGCCGGAGCGCGAAAGCTCGGCACGATCCGCGCCACGCAAGACGCCTACCAGGAACGCCTGGGCAACATCTCCGCTGCCGATCTGCTGGCCGAAGGCGGAATGTGCGCAACCGCCGAAGACTTCATCTCCCTTTTCGGAGGCGATCCCGACGAAATCATTTGGGTTGCTCGCTTCGAATTCATCCCTTTTGAAAAAACATCTTGACTGGCCACACCGAGCGGAGTTAGGTCTATAGCATCACACAAACACACAGGAGACGGAGAGAGATGCTAGGTCTAGTTTCAAGCTATCGGGAATTCTCATTGAGATTCAGGCAGCCCGCTGCCATTCACTACCTTCCTGCACTAAAGCCTTACTATCAGGATAACCTGGTTACGATCTTTCACGGCGACTGTGGCGATTTATTGTCTACGTTGCCAGATGTGGAACTGATCGTTGCAGACGTTCCTTACTCGTTTGGCCTGAACTCGCAAGACAATGGCGCTTCGTGGGGCGATCTGATGAACGCCGCCCAGGTATACAATGGCTGGCTGCGCGAGTTTCGACGCCTCACAGCCGTTCAGAAGGGCGCGGCCTGGGTATTCAATAGCTGGCGAAGCTTTCCGGTTCTTGCGCGTGGCGCAAACGATGCTCAATGGCCAATCACATCTCTGATGGTATGGGATAAAGGGAGAATGGGCGCTGGCCCGTTGCGCGGGCTGCGGCCACGCTATGAACTCTGCGCGCTGTTTATGCACGAAGGCTTCAAAATCCAGAATCGAAGGCTAACCGACATCTGGCAAGAACCACTTCCACATCGGAAACCGACCGGCCATAAATCCGAAAAGCCCGTCAGCCTCATAAGCAAGATCATCAGCGAAAGCGGCAGCAAGCTGGTACTTGATCCGTTTCTCGGCTCAGGAACCACAGCCGTCGCGGCCAAGCAGCTTGGCGTAAAGTGCATCGGAATAGAGATTGAGGAAAAATGGTGCGAGGTAGCGGCCAGAAGAGCTTCAGCGGCGCAAATCTCAGAAAATCCGAACTACGGACAGCGCGGAATCCTATCTTGACACAATCACACTACACAGCCTTGTACTTCCCCAAGATTCCGGTGAATATCTTATTTCCAGTCACTTAATACCTCGTCTGTTTACATGTGCCAACGCGCGGGCATCATCTCGACTTCACTGTCGAGTTCGTGCCGCCAAAGTTCATCTCCGCTGGCCAAGCTAAGCAAGTGAACGGTTGGGCGGCGTTTGAACCCTTCACGTGGATTGTCTTTGGCATCACGCGCCAGCACGACAGCGACCCATTCGTTTGGCAAATCCACGGCAAGCTGCATCACGCTGCCTTTCAGCTTGTCGCTTTGCCAGATGGGTTTGCCGGTCATTAGGTCAACCGCTTCCAGCCGCGCGCGTTTGTCTTTTTCCAGGTTCAGCAGCAGTAGATCAGTGCCGACAATCGGCGCAACATCGGTTGCATCCAAGCGCAAGTTTTTGCGCCGCCACATAATTTCGCCGCCTTCACCATCCACGGCGTACAGCGATTTTTCGGTGCCGACGACCAGCGCGCCCAGTTCGGTGGTTTGGTAAAACTGGATTTTGCCGTCCAGTTTTATGGACCAACCCGATGACGAAGCTTCGCTTACGCTCCCAGCCGACAGGCAAAAGAGCGCAAAGATCGTCAGGGTTGAAACAAAGAATGCGCGGAACCGGCGGGCCGGTGCGGTGCTGGTTTTTGGGTACATCTCTCGGCGTCCTTCGGGGAAGGGTTGGCTAAAAGGGGGAATTCGCGTTCAACGCCGAAAATCCTATCTGGAAATTTTGCGGTTTTCTACTCGTGTCGCAGCGCCGTCATTGGATCAACCTTTGCCGCACGTCTAGCGGGCAGGTAACAGGCCAGCAATGCAATGCTTGTCAGTAATAGCCCGACTGCTGCGAAAGTCAGCGGGTCAGTCGCTTTGACGCCGTACAGCAAAGTTGTCATCGCGCGGGCCGCGGCAATGGCTCCGACAATGCCGGCAGCGATTCCGATCAGCGTAATCGTCGCCCCTTGTTTCAGAATCAGACGAATGACATCCGGACGTTGCGCCCCCAAAGCCATGCGGATGCCGATTTCGCGCGTGCGTTCGGACACGGCGTAAGCCATCACGCCATACACTCCCGTGGTGGCCAGCAACAATGCGGTTGCCGCAAAGACGCCCAACAGCAACGTGCTGAAACGGCGCGGCGCAACAGATGAAGCGATGACTTCATTTAACGTGCCGATTTTGGTGACCGGTTGGCCCGGGTCAATCGCGATGACTTCACGGCGAATGGATGCAATCAGAGCAGCGGTATCGAGTTTGGTGCGAACGAAAAACGTCATTGTTCTGGCAGGCGATTGCGATTGTGGCCGGAACCAGTCCGGTTTGGCTTCAGAATCCAAACCGCGATGAGGAATGTCGCGAACGATGCCGACGACTGTCGCCCAATCGCCGGGCGCTTTCGGTCCGCCGAGCTTGATCTTTTGACCCAGGGCGGATGTGGGGTCTTGCGGCCAAAATGTTTTCGCCATGCTTTCATTGATGATGGCCACGGGCGTGGCTTCCGCGGTGTCCTGGTCGTTGAATTCGCGGCCAGCCAGCAAGCCGATCCCCAGCGAGCGGAAAAAGTTTGGTGTGATGGATTGACGACCGGCAACCGTCATGCGGTTCATGTCCAGCGGACGACCTTCGATGCTGAAAGGATCGTCAATGGCGACGCCGCTCAATGGAACGATGGAACTCGCTCCAGCGGCCTCGATCCCAGGCAATGCCGTAACTTTGTCAAGCAATTGATTGAAGAAGCCCGCGATCTGAACCGGTTGGGCATATTTCGTTGCCGGAAGCGAAACTTCCGCTGTCAACACCTGATTCGGATTCAAACCGGGATTGTAACTGAGCAGCCGCACAAAGCTGTTGATGACCAATCCCGCGCACACCAGCACCACCATCGTCAGTGCAATTTCGGCGATGACCAGCACTTGCCGAAGCTGGAATCGGCGTCCGCCCATTAGATTCCCGCTGCCGTCTTTCAGCATATGGGGCAACGTTTGCTGCAAATTGGGCCGCGACGCTTGTAGCGCGGGAATCAATCCAAACAACAACCCGGTCAACACTGAAACCAAGGCAGTGAACGCCAGCACACGGCCATCCAGGCTGATTTCGTTAACACGCGGCAAACTCGCCGGATTGAGTGTTACCAGCGCGGCAATGCCCCAACGCGCCAGCAACAATCCCGCCGCTCCGCCGGCAATCGCCAACAGCAAGCTTTCCGTCAGCAACTGACGAATCACACGCCAGCGACTGGCTCCCAGCGCCAATCGGACAGCAATTTCTTTTTGCCGAATGACAGCACGCGCCAGCAACAAATTGGCGACATTGGAGCAAGCGATCAACAAGACCAATCCCACAATGGCCAGCAGCCACAGCAACGATTGATGGCTTTTTCCGACGACAATCTCCTGCAGCGGCTCAACCGTAATTCGCCAGCCTCCATCGGCATTATTAGGACCGCGATAGCCCGGATATTGCTGTTCGAAGGTTTGTGCCAGCGAAGCCATCTGAGCGCGCGCTTGATCCAGCGGAACGCCGGGTTTCAATCTGGCGACCACTTTATACGCCCAGCTTCCACCTCTTTGGGCGATTTGCTCTGGTGAAAAGAGAAGCGGCACAAACAATTCGGCTGGTTCCGCAAAGGGAAAACTGCGATGGGGAAATTGAAATTCGGCGGGCAGCACTCCGATGACAGTTCGGCTTTGCCCGTCCAGTGTAATGGTTTGGCCAATCAGGTTTTGATTGCCGCCGAAATGCCGTTGCCAGAATCCATAACTTAGCACCGCAACTTGATCACGCCCGGCTTGTTCGTGGTCA
>CAZMXG010000031.1:0-52385 GCA_964570175.1 uncultured Heliomicrobium sp.
GCACTGAACCGCGTCCGTATTTGATCGTGGAGGAGGCATGATGATGGACGTGTTCGTCGTTGTGCGCGTCAATGTCGCGGCCCGGATACATTGTTTCAATGTGCTCCAGGAATTTCGCGTCAACCGCCATCATGTCTTCGATATGGCCGTGAACCGGACAATCCTTCAGCATCCAAATTTCATTGTTGCGTTCGATGATCGTCGCTTTGATTTCGCCTGGACGTTCTTGAATGACCTGCCACGGATCTTCGCCATTTTCGATGATGCGAGTGCGAGCCTCTTTGACGCACTTCGGGCAAAGACTGTCAGTCACACGCGGCCAACCCAGGGTTGGTTTGGTTTTTTGCCAGGATTTTTGGAGTGGTTTATCCGACCATTTCGGAATGAAGGATTCGTTCGGGTTGAACTGATTGAAGAACTGTACTGTGTTGAAAGCTGCGCCAGACACCGCCGACAGGGCTTTCTCAAAATATTTAATAGGTTTATGCATTCGCTCTCCTCGTTTTTCTGCTTTCTTCGTGGGTTTACTACAAAGCGCGCCCACTGGGGACACACATAACTTCAAGTCAACTTCGCTGTAGCTTAATTTGTTCGCTATGCTCAGTTGGCCGATCAGTCCTTCAGTTGCTTATTAGACTTTGACCGGACGTAAAACTCTAAAATGACTGTTTTTATGTTTATTTGTCAGAGGGTAAAACTTCAAACTTTCGAATATGCATATTCTGGGCCACAAGCGGTCAATTGACTTAATAAATTTCTCCTTTCGGCTCAGAATGTCATGAATCGTGTTAAGTTATTGAGTAGCTTAGGGAAATAGGTTTGGTATTTTGACTGACTCGATTAATCAAGGGAAATTTCTTGCGCTCTTAAGTCGAAGCAGGGCCAAGTTTTACCAATTTCATTCAATTGAACAGAGCCGTCTGAGTCAAAAGGGAGTAAATCGAATGGCTTGATTGGAAAGTGTAGCAAGATGGCCTATCAAGGGGCTAAAGCTTGTAAATGTCGAATCGAAATGACAATCCAGACAGGCAAAGGCGGTAACCCTTGCCTGTCTGGTGGTCTTAAAGTCAACAACTTGGTGGGAATACCGGGATGATGTAGCTCATCTGATTGTTGAGTGTCAGGTGATGCAGGTTGTGCCCTTGGTGGAAAGCGCCTGCCGAACTTGCGGCGTTTGGGTTGAAGTTGATCGCCGTGCCAGTGATGCCGATGGCTGCGGTCTGATTGAAGACTTTCAGCCAGCCGGTTCTGCTAGTTGGAACAAAGTTTCAAAACGAGGCGTCGAGCGGGGGAAGGTGTTGGCGACCGAACTTCGGAATTGTCAGCTTCCCGTCATCGAAAAACTGACAACATTTTAGGCATAGTCATAAAGAGTTCCGAACAGAGTGCTCAAGGCCAAATCTCCAATGTCTAAATTCCTGACGTGAGTTTGCAAAGCGGGCTTTTGACTTTTCACGGATGTTGATTCGATTCAAAAAGAAGGCAGCTTGAACGGGTTAAGCCGATACTTGATAATGCGCGGGCTTGTTCAAGCGATGTTCGATTTACGAGAAGGAAGTGGCAGGTCAAAGAATGGCAGAAACTCCGAAGATGACGTTAAACAGGATGGTGGACATTCATTGCCACATTTTGCCGGAAACGGATGATGGCGCGACTTCTTTGGAAGAGTCTGTGGCAATGTGCAGGGCGGCGTCGGCAGATGGGATCAAAACCATTATTGCCACTCCACATATGTTTGATGGGGTTCACACCACGCCGGAAGGGGATGCCATTCGCCGACGGATTTCCCGCGTGATGGAGGCGGCGGAAAATTGCGTGCAAATTGTTCCGGGCGGGGAAGTCCGCTACAGCTACGAAATTTTCCAGGAAGCCGACGACCCGAACACACGCATCAAACTGAACGGGACTTGTTACATGCTGCTGGAGTTTCCCTTTCAGTCCATTCCGCCGAACATTGAAATGACCATCTTTCAAATCCTGAACGCAGGAATCACACCGGTCATTGCTCACCCCGAACGCAACAAACGCATCCAGCAAAATCCTAAAATCATCGCTGACCTGGTCGAACGCGGAGCTTTCTCTCAACTGGATGCTGGCAGTTTGACGAAAAGCTTCGGGCCGGAATCGTATCAATCGGCCAAGAAGATTCTGGAAGCCGGACTGGCGCATTTTATTGCGACGGATGCGCATCATCAGGATCGGCGGCGTCCGATCTTATCGGCTGCGGTTGCTGTCGCCGCAGAGCTTGTCGGCGAAGATTATGCGCGGGCGATGGTGGAAGATAACCCGGAAGCGCTGGTCAATGATCGCGTGATTCCGGTTCAACCGGATGTGGATATGGACGCTCTGCTTGGCCGCAAAAAGAGTTGGTTTGCATTTTGGAAGTAAAACCTGGTCCGCGCCGTGGCGCTGACCGAATTCAACCGGAGAATTGATTCGTGAATATCAAGCTTCGTTTTCATGGCAGGACAGCCGTCAGCTTGGCGGCAGTTCTGAGTTTGATTTTGGTTGCGGTATTTTCGCCCAGCCTGCCCAGGGTTTCAGCCAAACCGCAATGGCAATTGCTGAAGTTGAAAAATGGCATGGATGTGATCGTGATTGAAAACCGCTCAGTGCCCCTGGTGACAGTCGAAGTCGCGGTCAAGAACGGCGCTTATACGGAGTCTCCTGAATACAATGGGCTTTCGCACCTTTACGAGCACATGTTTTTCAAATCGAACGAACGCTCGAAAGCTGAAGGCTACAACGACCGTGCAGCCGAACTTGGAATGCTCAGCAACGCCCAGACCCGTGAAGAAGTCGTCAACTACTACACGACCACCATCAATTCTGGCTTGCGCGAAGCGATGGTCTTGATGAGCGATGCGCTGCGGTATCCGCTGTTCGACAAACAGGAGCTGGATCAGGAAATCCATGTGGTGATTGACGAACTGAACCAGCATCTGTCGAACCCGTTCAATTATCTGTTTGAAGCGACCAACAAACGGCTCTGGTACAAATATCCTTCGCGCAAACGTCCGGGAGGCGATCCTGAAACTGTCGCCAAGGCCACGCCGGAAATGATGCGAGTCATCCAGAAGAAGTTTTACATCCCAAACAATTCAGCGCTGGTTGTAGCGGGCGATGTTAACGCACAGGAAGTCTTTAAGATTGCCGGAGAGATTTTTGGCGACTGGCCGCGAAGCGAAGACCCCTTTGTCAAAGACCCGGTTCCGCGTCATCCGCCGCTGCCGAAAGATGACGTTGTGATTGTGAACCAGCCGGTCAATTCGTCCACCATTCAGATTTCTTGGGAAGGACCTTCGACGGATTTGGACACGGTGGCAACTTATGCAGCGGATGTGTTTTCCTTTGTTGTGAATCAGCCGAATTCCCAGTTTACGCGCAATCTGGTTGATTCCGGGCTGATCACCAGCGGAGGGCTGAATTACTACACGCAGAAAAATGTCGGACCGATTTCGATTACGGCCCAAGCCACGCCGGACAAGCTGAAAGCTGCGCTGAAAGCCATTAGCGCCGAAGTCAGCAAATTCGATTCTCCAACCTATTACAGCGATGAAGAGTTGCAATACGCAAAAACCTTGCTGGATGTGGATGAAATTTACGACCGGGAAAAACCGTCAGAATACGCGCACACGGTCAGTTTCTGGTGGGCAAGTTCCGGCCTGGATTATTTTGCGGGGTACGGTGACAACCTGAACAAGATGACCCGTGAAGACATCACGCGTTACGTTCGCAAATACATCAAAAATAAACCGCGTATTGTTGCTGTTCTGGTTTCCGAAGCCGACCAAAAACGCATCGGTCTGACGGAAGCTGATTTGATGTTCCGCCTGGATCCGGTTGGCGCTGTTGCTGAAGACAAGACCGTGCCTGCAGCTACTGGCAAGAGCACCAATGCTACTGGCAAAGGCACCGCAGCCAAAAAACCGGTCGGTAAAGCGAAGCCGAAACCGTAAGAAGGTTTTCCTGGAAGCCATTCGATAAAGTTACGAAAGAAAGCAACATCACTAACCGTCATATCCAAACGATGAAAACAAAAACTTTGTCTGCCAAACTGATCACGAACTTCTTGAGCGCTGCGCTGCTGGTGTTCTCTTTGTCTGTTTCTGCTTTTGCCCAAGCTGCTGCTCCAGCAAAAGCCTCGGATTCGACCACGGATTTCACGCTGTCCAATGGGCTAAAAGCGATTCATCGCCAGGTCACCGGCAATGAAGTTGTCGCCGTGCAAATTTACTTTCGCGGTGGAACCCGCAACATCACGGAAAAAAACGCTGGTGTTGAATCTCTGCTTTTTGAAGTCGCCACACAGGGAACCAAGAATTTAAGCAAAAGCCAGATCAACCGTGAGCTTTCGCGTATGGGAACGGTCATTGACTCTGCCAGCGGCTATGACTTCAGCGTGATGGCCATGCGTTGCGTCAGGAAGAATTTCGATCGGTCCTGGGAACTATTGACTGACATCCTGCTGAACCCGCTCTTTGATGAAAAGGAAGTCGCGCTGGTTAAAGACCAAATCATCAATGGGTTGCGCCAGCAGAATGACAGTCCGGAAGCGTCCGTCGCCATTTTGAGCAACAAACTGCTGTTTTCAGCGCATCCGTATATCAATTCGCCTGACGGCACGGTTGAATCCGTTAGTGCGCTGACGCCTGCCGACCTGAAAGCCCATCACGCGAAAATCCTGAATGCCGGAAGAATGGTTGCTGTCGTCGTCGGAAACGTTACGCTGCCGGAAATTAAGCAGAAAATCGAAACGAGTTTTGGCAAATTGACAAAAGGCGATTTCAAAAATGACGCGATTCAAACATTTGCCAAAGCTTCGACGCCTGAATTCCAGGTCATTAACCGGTCGGTAGCAACAAATTACATTCGCGCCACATTTGCTGCGCCGCCGCTGGATCATCCTGATTATCCAGCGTTTTCTGTGGCGACGGATATTCTTGGCCAGCTCTTTTTTCAGGAAGTTCGCGTTCGGCGAAACCTGAGTTACGGAGCGGATGCCACTGTGTTGTCGAACCGCGCCAATTCAGGATTCCTTTCGGTCACTACGCCCAAGCCGAATGAAACGCTGCGGGTGATGTTCGAGCAGATAGACTTTATGCAGCGGCAAACCATTCGCGAAGAAGGGCTGAGTTCCATCGTCAGCGGCTTTTTGACCAAGTATTACACCAAGCTTGAAACCAACGACGCGCAAGCGGCTCGGTTGGCTGAATACGAATTGCTTGGCGGAGACTGGCGGCGGTTGCTGACTTGGATTGATGAAGTCAAGAAGGTCAAACCCGCGGATATCACTCGCGTTTGCCGCACCTATCTGAAGAATTTTCACTTCGCCGTCGCGGGCGAACCCAGCCAGTTTGATCGGGATTTGTTTTTAAGCCGGTAAAAAGTAGACAGGATGTTCAGGATTATGCAGGATTTTTGGAGGTGGGCCCATTCCACTTCATCCTGTTCAATCCTGAAAATCCTGTCAAAAAACGGTCTGCCAAATCAGCAAACAACCTTCAGCAATTCATCCCATCGAGTTGTATAGCGCGGCGAGCGGCTGTTCATTTGCATCTGCCATTTACCATCGGAAATGAATGTTCCGCACTGCACAGTTTCCCGCCCGTATCGTTGATTCAACCAATCTACTTTCGCCATCAACTCGCGCATTCTTTCGGTTTTGCCAGTTTCCCATAATGGCTGAGGAAGCCCGTAATCCGGCACCAGGTCTGTAAGCATCACGCCAGCTTTTTTGTAACGCAGCCCTTGCCGGAAAAGTGAATTCAGCCCTTTGAAAGCGACTTCCTGAATTTCGTTGGTAATGGCGGTCATCGGCGCAAGTTGCAAAGTGATTGAGCCTGAATATTGTTCTTCGTCCGCATGGTATCTGTTGGTGAGAACGAAGACCGTGATAGCTCCGGCGACCATCCGTTCCCGGCGCAGCTTTTCAGCGGCGCGAGTAACGAACATGGCGATGGCGGCTTTCAAGCTGTCTTTGGATTGAACCATCTCGCCGAAAGAACGAGTGGAATTAATCGCTCGGCGTGGTTGCGGGCAAGTGTCCAATGTGTGGCATTGAATGCCCCGAAGCTCGTGTGCCATCCGCAAACCTGTGACGCTCATGTTGGCTCGAATCCATTCGTCGCGCGCTTCGCGCAAATCAAACGCCGTACGAATGCCGTTTCCTTTCAGCTTTGAAGCCCAGCGATATCCGACTCCCCAAACTTCTTCAATCGGTGTGCGCCGAAGCGCTGGCACCTGCATTGAACGCGGCGTCAGATCAAACACGCTTTCCAGTTCCGGCAGCGTTTTCGCGTGATGCCCTGCGACTTTTGCCAGCGTTTTCGTTGCGCCGATACCCACGGAAACCGGAATGCCTGTGTGGCGAAATACTCTTTGTTGAATGTCGCGTCCGAGCTTTTCCAGGCCGGCCGAGTCCTCGGCTTCCAGAGTGATGAACGCCTCATCAATCGAATAGCGCTCAACTTCAGGCGAAAACTCATCCAGCACGCGCATCATTCGATTGGAAAGATCGCCGTAAAGTTCGTAATTGCTGGATAAGACGTGAATGCCGTGGCGCTCGATGATGTTCCGAACCTGGAAGATCGGAACCGCCATTCGTATCCCCAGCCGCTTGGCTTCGTTTGAACGGGACACCACACAGCCGTCATTATTCGACAGCACGACCGTCGGTTCGCCGCGCAATCGCGGGTCGAAGGCGCGTTCGCACGAAACGTAAAAGTTGTTGGCGTCAATCAGCGCAATGGCTTTCATGGCTTTGCTGCTCGGTTAGTGTTTAGTCAGAGACCACATCACGCGTCCCCAAATTTCGCAATTTTCATTCACCTCAATACCTGGCTGATCCGACGCTCCTGAATAGAGCCAAAAGCTTCCTTCTCGTTTTCTCAACAGCCGCAAGACAAATTGGCTTTCAACAATCGCCAGTACCAGATCGCCGTCTCGACAATCTTCAGCTCGATCAATGATCAAAATGTCGCCATCAAAGACGTGATCATCTGCCATCGAATCACCACTCACTTGAATGAAGAATGTTGTCGTTGGGTGAGGCGCAAGTTTTTCATTCAAATCCAGCGGGCGATGCAAATAGTCATCCGCTGGCGAAGGAAAGCCGGAATGCTGGCCGTCGCTTAAAACAGCGGGTTGGGTCGTCGCTTGAACTTGGAGTGGGTTCACTGCTCACCTCAGAAATATTTTGGGGCACGAATGAGTTTGATGAAACGCAGTGTAGCACAGGTGAAACAAAATGAAATGCTGGACCAACTGCCATCAGATTGATGGCCCGCACATCCATCTGGTTTGACAATCCTTTGAGGTCGAAAGAAGATGCAGTTGCTTCCGTAAATTCAATTTTTACACTCAATAAGGACGGTTTGATTCCATGCGAAAAGCAGACTTGGCAAAAAAGTTCGTGCTGATTTTGGCGGCAATTGGCTGTGCATTTGTCTTTGGGGCCGGACGTTTAGAAGCTTTTGTAGCTGATGCCGCGCCTGACGTTTTCAAGGACAAAGTGCAGCCGATCTTGGAGCAAAACTGCGTTAGCTGTCACGGCGCGAAGATTCAGCGGTCGGGACTGGATTTGCGAACGGAAGAGTCGGTATTGAAAGGCGGAACTCGTGGCGCAGCCATCGTTCCCGGCGATCCGGAAAAGAGTCTGCTGTTTAAGTTGATTACGCATAAAGAAGAACCGGCAATGCCAATGGGCGGCAAGCTCAGCGATGCCGAAATTGCGGTGATTGCCGATTGGATCAAGCAGCTTCAGCCCAAAGCGATTGCGTCGGCTGCGCCTGAATCCGCACCGGTTCGCCAGCCTGGGTACAGCATTACCGAAAAGGATCGGCAGTTTTGGTCATTCGTCAAGCCGGTTCGCCCGGAAATGCCGAAAGTCAAAATGCGGTCGTGGGTGAAAAATGAAATTGACGCGTTTGTCCTCGCCAAACTGGAAGCCAAAGGTTTGCGGCCTTCACCCGCTGCCGAACCGCGCGAACTGTTGCGCAGGGTGTATTTTGATCTGATTGGCTTGCCGCCTTCGCCGGAAGAAATGGCAGAGTTTTTGAAAAACCCTTCTGACACCGCTTACCAAAAAGTGGTTGAAAAGCTGTTGGCTTCGCAGCATTACGGCGAACGCTGGGGCAGGCATTGGCTTGATTTGGCCCGTTACGCCGACAGCGGCGGCTATGAATTCGATTACGACCGTCCACACGCCTGGCGCTATCGGGATTGGGTAATCCGGGCGTTCAACGCTGACTTGCCTTACGATCAGTTTATACGCCAACAACTGGCTGGCGATCAGTTGAAACCTGTGGCCGAAACCAAGCCGGAAGATTTGATTGCGACAGGTTTTGTCCGCAACGGCCCAACGGTGGACAACGCAGATAACGATCAAACTCGTGCGGACGAGTTGGATGATATGGTGACGACGACCTCGACGGTGTTCCTGGGCCTGACCGTTGGTTGCGCGCGTTGCCACGACCACAAATATGACCCAATTCCACAAAAAGATTATTACCGTATGCAGGCCGTTTTCTTCCCATACCAGAAAGCCGAAAAGCTGCTGGTCAGTGACGAAGAGAAAAAGGCGCATTCCGCTGCGAACAAAGCCGTTGACGAAAAGCTAAGGCCGTTTAGAGGACAGATCGCTGCCATCGAAAAACGTGTTCGTGAAAAGTTGATGGCTGAAAAAATTGAGTTTCACGTCAAGCTGGCTGAAAACGCGGGAACAATCAACGCCGAAACGCGCGAAGCTTATCGCAAAGAAACCGCCGAACGGTTTGCCAAAACCGTCAATCTACAACCTGAAGAAATTGACGAACAGATGACAGCGGAAGAGCGCGCAGCGCGCAAAGCCGTCCAGGCGCAAATTGACGAAATCAACAAGACGCGCCCGAAGCTGTTGCCAGCGGTGATGGGAGTAACCGACGAAGAAAAGCCGAAACAGGCATATTTGCTGAAGCGCGGCGACGTTGCCATGAAAGGCGATCCGGTTGGACCGGGCTTGCCGCAGGTGGTGTGCGGAGAAAGCGATTTGAATCCTGAATATCGCCGCAAACAGCTCGCCGATTGGATTGCCAGCAAAGACAATCCGTTGACGGCTCGCGTAGCGGTAAATCGAATCTGGCAATACCACTTTGGCAAAGGCATTGTCCGGACGCCCAGTGATTTTGGCGCGACTGGCGACAAGCCAAGCCATCCTGAGCTTCTGGACTGGCTGGCCACCGAACTGATTGCCAAAGGCTGGAGCTGGAAAGCGATGCACCGTTTGATGGTCACTTCCAACACCTATCGTCAATCCAGCAAGTTCAATGAAAAATCGGCTGCGGCGGATTCCGAAAACCATCTGTTCTGGCGATACAACCCGCGCCGACTGGAAGCCGAAACCATACGCGACAGCATGCTGGCCATCAGCGGCAAGCTGAATAAAGAAATGTTTGGCCCGGGCATTTATCCGCGCATTGACCCGGACATTATCAACACCGGTTCGCGCCCGCGCTGGCCGCTGGATGCCAAAGACAACGAAGCCACGTGGCGACGCAGCGTGTACATTTTCGTTAAACGCTCTGTGCTGTTGCCGATGATCGAAGTTTTCGATTGTCCAGCGACGACGGTTTCTGGTCCCGTCAGAGCGGTTTCTACTGTTTCGCCACAAGCCCTGGCGCTGATGAACAACGAATTCGTGCTGCAACAATCAGGCTTTTTTGCCGAACGGGTTGCCGCCGAAGCAGGCAGCGACGTTCAGAAACAAATCGCTGCCGCATTCAAGTTGGCATTGAATCGTCAGCCAAGCGAAAAAGAATTGGCCTGGTCTTCGGAGTTTTTGCAAAAACAAGCGGCGGGTTACGCGGAACGCAAGAACGAGAAGCCTGCGGCTTCGGCGCTGCGCGATCTATGCCACGCGATCTTCAATCTGAATGAATTTTTGTATTTGGATTGAGGTTTGGTTCATGAAACCGAAAAAAGGAAAGGCGCGACGAGCTGTTCAGCTTCCGCGCCTTTTTTGACTTTGCCATAGGCGGGTCAGGGTTTAATCGGGGCAGTTGGGTCTTTCAGCTTTTCTTTTTCCGCGTCAACATTGAAGCGTTTGTAGTTGCCATAGGTCACCATCGAATTGACATTGATGCCTTTGACCAGCAGAACCTTCACGCCCAGGTTGATGTCGGCACGCGTGGGCAGCCAGATTTCGTCGTTGATTCGCTCCTGTTCCAGCATAAACGAAGCGCCTTCTTTTAGTGAAGCCAGCAAACCTCCTCCGACCTTGTACGATTGGATCAGCCGAGCTTCGACACGTGCGACTTGTTTGTCGGCAGCGTCCACCCAGATTGCTCCGGCCATCTTGCCAAAGAATTTCTCGAAATCCTTTTTGGGTTTGTAACCGGGCAGTGGTTCAAAATCGAAAACGATCACGTCGCGGTTGCGAAATCGTTCGCGGCGTGGATTGACCAGTTTTGACGCCTTCAATACGTCTGCGATGGAAATTCGCTGTCCGCGTTCGTCATCCGGCGGGCCGGAGTTTTCCTGCGCGACTTCGCGTTGTTTTTCGGCTTTGCGCGCTTTCTCGGTTTCTTTCTTTTCAATGTCTCGGACGCGTTTTTCGATGCGTTTGGTTTCGTCGGCTTCTTCGCCGGGCGAAAGCGGATTGCCGTTTTTGGCGATCAGGCGGCGAATACGATTGCCTTTGTAAAACGTCAATTCGTAAGTTTCAGACTCTTTGACTTTCAACTGGCCTTTGTCGTCCAGTTCGCGGCGAGTGGTGGTTTGTGTGTAGGTATACTTTTCCAGAATGCGGTCCACTTCATCTTCGTTTTTGCCAACTGCGTCCAGCAGCGCGGGAATGTCTGGCAGCGCTTCGTTGGAAAGCTTCGGAAACTCAAACGCCATACGATCAAGCTGCGGATTGTGTTTAATTGAATCCAGCTTGATGTCAAAGCTGAGTTCGCCGATGGAAAGTTTGATCGTGTGAGGCTCCATCAAATTGCCGACAGGTTTGAAGTCGGAATAATCGAAGACGCGAACGCTTTCGCCCGCCGGAATTTCTTCGCGAATTAACAAACCGGACTCGGCATCAAAGTGCATTTTGATCGTCACGTTTTTGGCGGTGATCAACGCCAGCGTGTTGGCTGGTTTGCCGTTGATCGTCGTCTGCCCGGCGGCAGTCAGTTTCGATTTGTCTTTCTTGAAATCCAGCCAGCGCCAGTTTCGGTAACGGGCTTCAGTTTGAAAATCCCGGCTGGCTTGTCCAGTCAGTGTTCGCAGTCCATCGCGCGAGTCCCGTGTCCAGGACGATTTGCCGTTGTAGCCAGAACTGAATTCCAGGCCGCCCAGGTCAAATGATTCGGTAAACAAATTCGGTTGCGAAGCCGATGCCTGATAATTGCCTGTCGCTCCATCTTTGGAATTGGTGATCTTGCCGGTCATTTGCCGCGATTTGATTTCGCGCAAAGCCTTTTCGCCTTTGCCGCTGGTCATGGCTTTGACGGCTTGTTTGATAATTTTGTCCGGCGATTGGGCCGCGCTGGTTGTGTCCAGGACGAACAGCATGGCCAGTAGCAACGCCAGTCGAATCAGAAGGGAAGTTGTCGGTCGGTTCATTGATCTCGCTCCTGCTTGAATACACTAATTTTGCAAAGGGTGTGTTGTTGAATCGCTCCACATACGACAATCATTGTGACATGGTTGCGAACGAAATTGCCTGCGATGATTTGCAACATTCAGGTAAGTTTCAGCTTGATTCAATTTTTTGATGGCTTGATCGCTGTGCAGATTGCGACTACGCTTTGCGCTTGAATCCTCTCTATCTCACAAAACTCTGGAAACGATGAACACAGACTCGACTGCTCGTTTAGCCTCGATCCACTATTCGACAACGCCGCCGCTTGCCCATGCGGCGGATGAAATTATTTCGACCCGACAGCTTGGCGCGCTTTATACGCCCGAACAGACGGTTTTTCGCATTTGGGCACCGACCGCCAGCAAGTTGATTTTGAATCTTTATGCTTCTCCAACTGGCGGCGAAGCAAAGCGCATTTCAATGTCCAAGCTGGAGGATGGATGCTGGGAAGCGGAAATCACCGGCAATCAGCTTGGGGTTTATTACACCTATTCAGCGGACGGAGACGATCCGCGATTCGATCCAAACCGTGAACTTCTTGATCCGTATGCCAAAGCCGTCACCAACTATGACGGGCGCAGCATTGTTGTTCACGATGAAACGCCCGTTGCTGATCGTCCAACCTTTCCCATGTCCGAAGCGGTGATTTACGAAATGCACCTCCGCGATTTTACGATTGATCCGGATTCGGGTGTTCAGCGGCGTGGCAAGTATTTGGGATTGACCGAACACGGCACGCATCTAACCGGCAGGTTGGATGTAACGACTGGCCTGGATCACCTGGTGGAACTTGGCGTCAATGTCGTTCAATTGCTGCCAATCAGCGAGTTTCACAATCAGAAATCCGAAGATCAGTACGGCTGGGGTTATGACGTGGTGCATCATTTTTCGCCGGACGGCTGGTACGCCACAGAGCGTTTCGATTGTCGCCGCGTCAGCGAAGTGAAGCGAATGATTGACGCGCTGCACCGGCGAAACATTCGTGTCACGCTGGACGTGGTTTTCAATCACACTTTCGAAGCGACCGACAAAGGCCGCATTTACAGTTTTGACGGATTGGTTCCGGGCTATTACTACCGGATTAAGCAAGACGGCAGTTACTGGAACGGTTCAGGCGTCGGGAACGAATTTCGCACCGAAGCGCCGATGGTCCGGCGGTACATCATTGATTGTCTGCGGCATTGGGTGAACGAATACAAAATTGATGGCTTCAGGTTCGATCTGATGGGATTGATTGATCGCGAAACCTTGCGGTTGATCGCAGACAAACTTCGTGCGATTGATCCAGACCTGCTGATCTACGGCGAGCCGTGGGCTGGCGGTTCGACGCCGATTCAAATTACCTGGAAAGGAACTCAGCGCAGCCAGGGGTGGTCTGTGTTCAACGATCATTACCGGGACGCGCTGAAAGGCAATGTCTTCAACGCGCGCGAAACAGGCTTTGCCCAGGCTGGACATCACATTCATGGCACGAAGCTAGGTATACGGGGCGCGATAGATGATTTTAGCGATTCGCCGCTGGAGGCGATCAATTACGTCGAGTGCCACGACAATCACACACTTTGGGATCGGCTGAAAATCAGCACGATTGATGATGCCCAAATCACTGACGCCGACCGCAGAGCGATGGACAAGCTTGCCGCCGTAGCCGTCTTTACTTCCCAAGGTATTCCCTTCATTCAGGCCGGACAGGAGTTTTTGCGTACCAAAGGCGGTGATCACAACAGTTATGACAAGCCCGACGCTGTGAATATGATCCGATGGCGCGAGAAGCTGGAACACCGTGATGTGTACGAGTATTACCAGGGGCTGATCGCGCTTCGCTGGGCGCATCCTTTGTTCAGGCTGGAAACGTCTGAGGAAGTTCGTCAAGCTGTAAAGTTTCTGGATGAACAGCCTGGGTCGGCGATTCCGCCTGGTTGTGTGGCTTACCTGATTGAAGACGTAAATGCCAACGATGAATGGTCGCACGCGTTGGTCATTTTGAATGCCAGCGCCAGGCTTGCCAGGTTGGAAATCCCCGAGGGGGATTGGCAGGTTTTCGGGAATAACAAGGAAGTTGGCACGGCCCCTCTTCGATTGCACCCTCAGGCTCTGTTGGATGGCCAAGCGGCCGTTGCACCCAGAAGCGCCTTAATTTTAGGGCAGTTACGATGAAAACAGCTTTTCTTCTGTCAGCCATTTACAAACGATGAGTTATTTAGATAATTCAGTACCACGAATGATGATAGTAGCAGAGAGTGAGTGTTTGGTGAGTTTAGCATTACGCAACTGACATAGACTCCCATTAGCTTTCAGTAAAAGCCTTTGTCCGTTGCACTCCATCAAGCCTGCCAAGCTTTAATACATATCCGCCTCAGGAGAAGGTCAGAAAAAAGTCGTTATAAGAATTGGAAGGAGAGCTTAGGACGTAAAAAGCTGTTTCTGGGTTCCTTTGGGTCAACCTTTGTCAGCTTTTATCTGGTCTCCACAAAAAACAATTGACCGGAATGTCACTGCCCTGGAAAAGCCTGACATCCCGGTCTGCTAGCTTAACAAATCGCTGAGAGGATAAATTTCTCCTGAGTGATCTGTCTTGCCGTTTTCATAGACGCAAGCGCGGAGCTTTTGGTTAAAGTTTTTTCTTGCTCAGCCAAATTAAACCAAGGAGCTTGCATGTCATTGTATGGTTCTGCTGGGAAACCGTCCTTTTCTATTGTGATTCCCCTTTTCAACGAGGAAGAAAATGTTTTGCCATTAGTGCAGTCCATCTTCAAAGAAGTCGGAGCCGATCCAGCTTTTTTAGAACTGCTATTGGTTGATGACGGCAGCCTTGACCGAACTGCGGAACTGGTCCAGCAACAAATCAAAGAGGAATCCAGAATTCGTTTGGTAAAGCACGACCGAAATCGGGGATTAGGCGCGGCGATTCGCACCGGGTTACGGAACGCTGACGGCGATTTGGTCTTTTACACGGATGCGGATTTGCCTTTCGATTTTGCGTTAATTCCGGAATTGGTTTCGCAGGCCAGTTATGAAAAGGTTGTCATTGGTTGCCGGTTGAATCGCGGCGAAGGGCCGCGCCGATGGGTTTTGACCAAAGTCTACAACTTGTTGGTTCGTTTGTTGTTCGGTTTGAACGTGCGCGACGTGAATTTTGCCTGCAAGATTATTCCCAGAGCGCTGGCGCAAGCGGCTGATTTACGGTCGGAAGGTTCGTTCATTGACGCCGAGATTTTGCTGGAAGCGCGGCGATACGATTTGGACATTACCCAATATCCGCTGACCTATTACCCGCGTGCGCGAGGTCTTTCGACGCTTTCGCGCCCCCAGGTGATTTGGGGAATCCTCAGGGAAATGGCCATTTACCTAAAACGAAGTTCGCTGGCTGGCAAAGCGACGCTTCCTGTTTCAACCCAAAAGTCATGGTCAGAAGATTGATCGTCAACGCGGACGATTATGGGCTTTGTGCTGAAGTCAATGCGGCAATTGAAGAGTTGGTTGCAGCAGGCCGTCTGCGTGATGTTTCGGTTCTGGCCAACGGGCAAAGTCTGGATTCCGCCATTCGCTTTCTACGCTCAAACCCCGATGTCAGCGTCGGTGCGCATATGAATGTGGTTGAGGGCTGTCCCGTTTCCAGCGCGGTTGAAGTCGAGATGCTGACAGACAGGCACGGTGTGTTTGTCGGGCTGCCAGAATTGATGATTCGCTGGGTCAGGCGACCGTTTGTCGTGAGCCGCGCGGTGGAACTGGAATGGCGCACCCAGCTTGGACATTTGTTCGACGCCGGAATCTGTCTTTCGCACATGGACAGCCATCAACATCTGCATGCGTTTCCGTTGGCCTGGCCCCTTGCCGTCAGGCTTGGCCACGAATTCGGTATTCCTTCGCTTCGGCTTCCGCGCGAGCGAAACCTGGTGCCATTGCGAAGAGTCGGAGCTTGGGGGCTGGGAGCCTCACTGACGGTTTCACAGTTGATGGTTAGTAAAAGCGGTCTGCGGCACAACAATCATTTTCTGGGATTCAAACGCACCGGAGCTTATGGCTTTGACGAACTTCTAAGCGATCTCAAAACCCTTTCGACGGGTGTCACGGAATTGGCGCTGCATCCCAGTGTTGCAGACGAAGCCCCTTATCCAGGCTTATTTGGCAATCGCGAACGCCAAGCCTTGCTCAATTCTGCCTTGCCGGACATTTTGGCGGAATTGGAAATCGAACTCACCACCTGGAGCAACATCGCACAATGATTAACGAGAAACACGAACGATGGGCGACCATTGCGTTGATTGCGTTGACTGCTGCCATTTTTGCAGGCAGCGCGGGAATTCCGACGTTGCTGGACGACGCGGACTCCTTTTACGCCGAGGTCGCGCGTACCATGAATTTGCGCCACGACTGGATCACGCCTTACGTAAATTCGCTGCGATACCTGGAAAAACCTCCGCTGTTTTACTGGCTGATTTCTGTGTCTTACGGCGTGTGCGGGGCGGCCAACGCTTTTTCAGCCAGATTGCCAACGGCACTGACTGTGGTTGCCCTTGTTTTTATCACAGTCAAAATCGGCAAACTCTTGTTCGGGTTTCGCGCTGGATTGTTTGGGGGAGCGGCGTTGGCAACTTCAATCGGCCTGTTTCTTTTCACGCGAATCATTTTGCCTGATGCGCTGTTCACATTGATGCTTTCGCTGATTCTTTATTCCTTTCTGCGTTGGGAAAAGGAAGGGCGAAAGACTTCGTGGATGATGTGGATGTACGTGTTCACGGCGTTGGCTGTGATGGCAAAAGGATTGATTGGCGTCGCCTTTCCTGCCGGAATTCTGTTTTTTACCCTCTCGTTATCGGCGCGCTGGCATGACATCTGGCGGTTGATTTCTGTCAAAGGGATTGCCTTGTTCCTGGCGATTGCCGCTCCGTGGCACATTCTGATCGGAATGCGCAATCCGGGATTTTTCTGGTTCTACTTCGTCAACGAACACCTGCTCCGATTTCTCGGAAAACGCTATCCGATGGATTACGGAACTGTGCCGCTGATTCCGTTCTGGCTGTTGCACATTGTCTGGCTGTTTCCCTGGTCAATTTACCTGCTGACGTTGCTTGGCCCGAAAAACTTCAAACAGGCGCTGTCTGAAAACGGCTGGCAATTATTTTTGCCCGTGAGCTGGGCGTTGACGATTCTGTTGTTTTTCTCTTTCTCGACGCGATTGGAGTATTACACCGTGCCGGCTTTCCCCGCGTTGGCGTTATTGGCCGGATTGCAATGCTCACGATTGTGGGAAGGAAAAGGGAAGTGGCCGAGCCGGACGCTGGGCCTGCTTGGTGCGTTGGTTGGAGTTTCGCTGCTTGTTACCGCTGTTTTCGTTTCATCGAAAACTCCCGATGCCTGGTTGAAGCTAAAGGACAATCCGGACCTGTACGCATATTACCTGGGCCACCTGTTCGACCTGACGCCGGAAAGCCTGCTGGCGCTGAGGGCGCCGCTGGTTCTGGCTGGAATTGCCTTTGGGGTGTTTTTGCCGCTGCATCATTTCCTCAACAGATCTGAAGCGAAAGCTGCAACGCTGGCAATTGGAATGGGAGTCTTTTTTGTCGCCGCGAACCTGGGCTTTTTGATTTTTGCGCCGCGGTTGACCTCAAAGCCGATTGCCGAGGAACTCAATCGCCGAATGGACAAGGACGCCCTGATCGTTATTGACGGTGAGTACGAAGAAGGTTGCAGCGTGGCGTTTTATACAAAGCGGACGGTGATGCTGCATAACGGCCAATCGGCCAATCTGGAATACGGATCGCGCTATCCCGATGCGCCGCCACTGTTTCCCAGTGATGAACAATTGAAAATGCTTTGGGGACAGAACGATCGCCGAGTGTATCTGGTTACGTTCCAGTACAAACGAGAGAAGCTGGCGCAGACCTTTCCCGAAATCAGGCACGAACTCGCGCGCTACGGGGATAAGATTTTGTTTTCAAACCAGGCTGATAAATAACAATGGAATCAAAAATGCAGAATCTTGCCCACACAGGAGCTTTTCTGTTCACGCGACTAGCTTTCGGGCAGCGTGTGGTTAAGCGAATTGCTCGCCCAGGGGTTCATGCGATGATTTTGGCGATCTTGTCATTCATTCTTCTTTTTGCAAATTTGCATAGAGGAGATTTGAGCGGTTATGACGATGCGGTTTATGCCCACGAGGCAAAAATTGTATTGCAGACGAATGACTGGTTTACGTTAAAACTCAATGGCTATCCGGATTTTGACAAGCCCCCGTTGTTTGTCTGGCTGATAGCGATTTCCTTCAAGGGGCTGGGAGTTTCTGATTTCGCCGCAAAATTCCCGTCCGCCTTGTTGGGCTTTGGGACGATTTTATTGGTCTATTTTTTGGCGCAGCGATTATCCGATGGTCGCTGGATTCCTGTCCTGTCCATGCTGGTTTTGATGAGCACGCAGTATTTTCTGAAATACTCAATGCACGCGATGACCGGTGTGCCGTTTACGTTCTTTTTTACGCTGGCAATTTATTGGTACCTTCGAAGCCAAAGCAATCCAGGTTATTTGCTGTTGTGCGGTGTGGCCGTGGGATTGGCAACGATGACGGTTTCGCCAATGGGACTGATTCCGCTTGGCATCATTGGCCTTCATCTTATTTTCACGAAAAGGTTCGATTTATTCTTTTCCAGATATTGGGCCGGGTGTTTGCTGGCGTCGTTTTTGCTGCCAATGATCTGGTATGTCAGGCAATATCAACTCTTTGGCGAAGAGTTTTTAGCACAACATTTTGCGAATTTGCTCAACCATACGATTTCCAGACAGCCAAAAGGATATGAAGAAAAGCTTGCATGGCATTTTGAATACGCAATCTTGCTGCTGAAGCATTATTGGCCCTGGCTGCCTTTTCTGATTGTGGGGCTGGTTGTTGCTGTGAGAAAGGCGCTGACTGAAAAAGCAGAAAATTCGGCTTTATTGAGTTTGTGGGTGCTGTGTGTCGTTGTTCCATTCAGCATGGCGGATAGCAAGGTTCTTCGTTATATCCTGCCTGCGTTTCCCGCGTTTTCGGTGTTGGCGGCGATTGCTTTGGATTCGTTGATTGGGCGTCACCGAAAAGTTTTTTTCAAATACAGCTATGCGATTTTAAGCCTGGTCGTTCTGGTTGCGACCGCGTTTCCAAACTATAAAGTCCGGGCGGGAAATATGCGCGCTTTGGCTCCGGTGGTGCAGGCGGCGACCCCGCAGCGGCATCGAATTCTGCTTTATACTTCTGGCGAATATCAGTGGGATGCCAGAAATAAATTGCTGTGGTACGGCGACCGGTTGTGCCAGCATGTGCTGAAAATCGAAGAGGTTGGTTCTTTGTTGGAATGTGATGCATATAACGTTGCCATCATCAATCGCGAAGCCGTTTCCGAGCTGGCCGAAAAAATGAATGGCCGAGTTCAAGTCATTGGCGAATCGAAAAACTTCGTCTGTGTCCGCTCTCGTTTTGCTTTTCCGAATTTCAAATAAAGAGCAGGCATCAGAAATAAATTCAGCATGGTTGAAGTGAACAGGCCGCCCAGAATGACGACGGCGAGCGGATGTTCGATTTCATGGCCGGGTTTGTTGCCGCCAAGCACAATGGGCAATAGCGCCAATCCCGTCGCCAGGGCTGTCATCAAAATTGGCGCCAGGCGCTCTTCGGAACCGCGTAGCACAAGTTCACGATTGAATTCCTGGCCTTCCTCGGTTTCCAGATGTCGGTAGTGGCTGACCAGCATAATGCCGTTGCGAGCCGCAATGCCCAGCACCGTCACAAACCCAATCAGCGAACCCAGGGATAGAATTCCTCCAGTCAATAACGTCGCCGCGACGCCACCAATCAACGCAAATGGCAAACTGACGAATACCAACGTTACCAATCGCGCCGAGCGAAAATCCGTGTGGAGCAAGAGCAAAATTCCCAGTAACGACAAGCCCGAAAGCCAAAGCAGCCGATTGCGCGACTGTTGCCTCGCAGCATATTCGCCCAGGAATTCCGGATGATAGCCGCGCTCGAAGGCCAGAGCTTTGACTTTGGTTTCAATCTCGCGGGCAACGCTGCCCAGATCGCGCCCTTTCACGTCGCAGGTCACGTCAATTCGCCGTGAAGCGCTTTCGTGCTGAATGACGTTTGGTGTCGGGACAATTTGAATGTCGGCGACCTCGCCCAACGGAATGTCGCCGCCGCTGGGCAATGCGAATCGCAATCGCCGCAAAGATTCGATGTCCGTCCTGGAATTCGCCGTGCCCCAAACCACGACATCGTTGATTTGCTGGTTCTGATAAAGCTCGCCGACTTTTGTGCCTTTGATCAAAGTTGTCGCGGCATTTCGCACCACGCCGGGCGTCAGCCCGAAGCGAAACGCCGCATCGGATTTCACTCTCACTTCCAATTGCGGAACCAGAACTTGCTGTTCGACTTTCAGGTTGGTGACGCCCGGAACGCCGCCGATGGTTTTGCTGACTTCCGCGGCTTTGTCGCGCAGCACAGCCAAATCTGAGCCGTAAATTCTGACGACGACGGAAGCGCCTGCGCCGGTCAAAACTTCCTTGATGCGTTCTTTCAGATACGTCAGCAGATCGCGCGTCAAGCCCGGATAACCGTCCACGACTTCCTGAATTTTCGAAACGGTCACGTCGTAAGGCGCATTCGGATCAATGCTGATCCATAGTTCCGTGAAGTTCGGACCAACGACTTCGTCTGCGACTTCGGCGCGGCCAATGTGCGAACCGAAGTTGCGAACGCCCGGAATCGCTCGCAATTCTTTGCTGGCACGGACGGTGATGCGCTGCATTGCTTCCAGCGAAGTGCCAGGCTTTTCGACCCAGTGCATCAGAAAATCTGTTTCCTTGAAGTTGGGTAGGAACTCTTCGCCAAGCAAAGGAACAACAGCAGCGGTTGCAATCAGAAAGACCAGCAAGGTGGTGACGGCAAACCGCCAGCTTGAAACCAGCTTTGCCAAACTGCTTCGATAGACGCGTTTCAGCCATCGAGTCAGCGGCGGTTCGGATTTGTGGTTTTTGACGGCTTGCGGCAGCAGCAGCAACGACAACGCCGGAGTCAGCGTCAGCGCCACTCCCAGCGACGCCAGCACCGCCAGCACATACGAAATCGCCAACGGTCGGAAAAACGAACCCGACAATCCATCCAGAAAGAAAATCGGCACGAAAACCAACACGACGATCAACGTGGCGTAAACAATCGCGCTGCGGACTTCCAGCGAAGCTTTCAGCACAACGCTGATTGCCGGTTCCGGGTTTTCCAGTTCGCGATTCAGGCGCAAGCGCCGAACGATGTTTTCAACGTCAATGATGGCATCGTCAACAACTTCGCCAAGCGCGATGACGAGTCCGGCAATGACCATGGTGTTGATGGTAAAGCCGCGATAGTACAAAACCATTGCCGCAGCCATCAGCGACAGCGGAATTGCCAGCAAGCTGATCAGTGCCGTTCGCCATTCAAACAGAAACACCACCAGCACCACGATCACCAGCAAACAGCCGATCAGCAGCGCGCTGCGAAGATTTTTCAACGCCGTTTCAATGAACGTCGCCGGGCGAAAGATGGTCGAATCCACCTCAACGTCTTTCAATCCGGGGCGCAAAGCGTTCAGCGCGGATTCGACGTTGCGGGTGACATCCAGCGTGTTGCCTTCGGGTTGTTTTTCCACGATCAACAACAAGCCCGGACCATCGTTGATGACGGCGTCACCGATTGGGGGCGGAAAGCCTTCTATGACTTCGGCCACAGCGCCCAGCGGCAACGGCGAACCGCGACGATACGCGACGGGCACGCCAGCCAAGTCTTCAGGCTTGACGATTGCAGCAGCATGCGTGACGGCCAACCGTTGGTTCGGCGTGTCAACGAAACCGCCAGCGCCGACGGCGACAGCATCACGTGTGGCTTTTAGAACTTCGTCGAGCGTCACGCCGTGCGCTCGCAAGCGGTCTGGATCAACCAGTGCCTGAATCTGGCGGTCGCGTTGTCCCCAAATGGCTACGTTGGCAACGCCTGGAATCGCCATCAATCGAGGGCGAATGGTCCAGCGGGCCAAGGTGGTTAATTCCATCTGCGAAAGCTTTTGCGAAGACACGCCGATCTTCATCGCGCGGCTGGTGGAAGAAAGCGGCTGCAAAATGACGGGCGCTTTGGCGGCAGTGGGAAGCTGCGGCGCGACCAAAGCCAAGCGCTCTTGAACGGTTTGGCGCGCGCGCATCAAGTCAGTGTCCGGCTCGAAAATCAAAACGACCGACGACAAACCAAGCACGGATTTCGACCTTAAGGTTTTCAACTTTGCCGTGCCATTCACCGCATTTTCAATGGGGACGGAAATCAGACTTTCAACTTCGGCGGTGGAAAGTCCCGGAGCTTCAGTTTGGATTTCGACCAGTGGCGGTGCGAATTCGGGAAACACATCCAGCGGAGTCGTTTGAATCACGCGCACGCCAACGATCATCAGCAGGATCGCCAGGGCAACAACCACGAAGCGGAGTTTTAGAGAAGTAGAGACAAGCCAATTCATAGTTTAGGTGTCCGGTGTCGGGTGTCAGGTAACAGGTGCTTGGCGCTGGGATTCGGAGAAACTACTTTGACTGAAACCTGCCACCTGAAACCTGCAACCTATTTCCCCGTGCTGAATTCCGTCCCGAAAAGTTCGGCTACGCCAGTGGTAACAATCTTTGCGCCAACCGCCGGGCCGCGAGCGAGCACGGCCTGTGAATTGGCAACGCGCGTGACTTCGACGCGACGGCGAACGAACTGTTGCGGCGCTGTGTTTTCGTAAACCCAGGCTCCGCCGTTGATGTCGTACACGACTGCGGACCACGGAACGACCAGGCTTTCGGTCGAACCTTTCGACGAAAGCGTCACGCCCATTCGCTGACCGGGACGCAAAGAGCCATCAGTGTTGGCCAGTTCAAAATACAAATCCGCAGTGTTGGATAAGGCGTCCGCCGAAGGAGGCGCTTTGACTGGACGCGCCAAACGCGAAGGCGCGGTTGGCGCGTCACCCAGATTTTGAACTTTGGCCGATTGCCGGGCTTCAATGTCGCGCAAATCGCCGACGTAAACCGGCACGCGAATCCAGACCGAAGAAAGATTGGCGATTTCCACCAGCGGCGAGCCGCCGACAATGGCTTGGCCAGGATTGGCGAACACTTTGGTGACGATGCCGTCACGCGGCGCGGCGATGCTGACAGAATAATCCGAAGTCAGCGGTTTGCTGTCGAACCGTTCCAGCCGGGCACGAGCCGCTTTCAATTCGTTTTCGGCCAGATCAAGCTCTTCGCGCGATTGCTGGACAGACTTTTCGCTTCCGGCTTTGTCACGCAGCAATTGCTCCGCGCGGCTCAGGCGAACGCGAGCAGCTTCGACGCGCGTTTGCGCGGCGGCAATGTCGCGTTCGATCTGCACTCGCAAATCACGTTCAGGAGCCAGATAGGGCGTCAGCCGGAAAAGCGTTTGGCCTTTGCGAACGAATAGGCCGACGACAGGGACGCCGGAGGAATTTTCGCTGCCCGTCCCCAACGTTCCACCCATCGGAGCCGCGACGCTGGTGGTGCGATCCGGCGGCAAGACGACTTCACCGGCAAAGTTGCGGACTTCAGCGACCGGCTGAATCGCGGCTTCCGCGATGGTAATTCCCAAACGCTGTTCGGCTTGCGGTGACAGTTTGATTGTCGCCAACTCAGTTTCCTTGACGGCATTTTCGACCTTAGCGGGCGGCGCGGCTTTGTGCGTTTCGGCGGCTTGCGGTTTGGCGCAGCTAGCAAAGCACAAGAGCAATGCAAAAACAGCTATTGTAAGTGCAGAATTAACGCAAAGGCGCAAAGTGACAAAGGCGCAAAGCTGTTTTGGCCTGGCGCCATATTTGGATCTTTGCGTCATTGCGTCTTTGCGTTGCAGTCGTTGTGGTAAATCAGCGATTGACAATTAGCCTCCTTCCGATGCTGCGTTCCAGGTTGGCGGCGGCGCGGGTTTGTGCGGCCTGCAGTTCAACTTCGCGCAACTGCGCGTCGGTAACTCGTTGCGTGGTTTGCAGCACCAACAGGTAAGCCACGTCTCCCGCTGCATACGTTCGTTCCGTCCGGCGAAACTCTTCTTGAATTTGCGGCTGGATGCTGGTTCGCCAGCGGTCCAGCGATTGACGCTCTTGTTCCAGTTGCGTGTAAGCTTGTTGAACTTCCAGCGCGATACGATGACGCAACGCGGCCAATTGTTTGGCGGCGCGTTCAATGTCGGCTTCGGCTCGGCTGATGGCTCCTTTGTTGCGGTTGAAGATCGGCAAATCAATCAGCACGCCCGGCCCTTGTTCAAAACCGTTGGCGCCTTTGCCGTATTCTTTGGCGATGGCGGAGACGGTCAGAATTTTCGACCGTTCCCATTTGGCGCGTTGTCCGGCGGCTTCGATCGCAAGTTCGGCGGCTTTCAGTTCCGGGCGCGCATCAAACGCCTGCTTGATAAGTTCGCCGATCGGATCGCGGATTGGCGTTGATGCATTTGCCGTCAGAGCAATGGTTGGTGAAGGCGCTGGCTGATGCGGTGCCAGCGTGAAACCCTGGATATCGCTGGCAAACCCCAGCAGGGAACTCAGCCGGATTCTGGCGATTGTGACTTCATTGCTGAAGCGAGCCGCGAGTTCTTCCGCCATACTGGCGTCCAGCCGCGAAGCGTTCGTTTCCAGCTCGCTGATTTCTCCGGCGCGAAACTGCGCGTTGACGATGACTGCGATTTCGCGGCGTTCGCCAGCGGCTTGAGCGGTGATGCGCGAACGGTGTTCCGCCAGCAGGGAATCTGCGTATGCCAGCCGGACGTCGCGAACCAGGTCAAGTGCCATCGCTGCCATGGTTTCTTCCGTCCGATTCAGTTCCAATTTGGCGGCTGCAACCCGGCGGGGACGTTGCCACAAGGCATCAAATGGCCATTGAGCGACCGCTTCCAGCACGCGCAGGCTGAAGGGAAAGATCAGCGTCAGATTCGGATTTCGCAACTGGCCGGCTTCGATGATGTCTGCGCGAGCCAGCCCCAGCGCGGCTAATTCGGCCTGGAACGCCGGATTGTTCCAAAGCGCAATCGCCACGGCTTCATCTTCGGTCAAACCGTCCTCCAGCGACACACCTTCCGGCAGCGCAAATCCGGCAGGTTTGGCATCCGGTTTCAAGCTATGACCGGTATGGGCTTCCACCTGTTTCGAAACCTTGGTGGTTTGGGCGTGTGTCTTTTGAGGAATTGCCAACCATAAACCGAAAATCAAAAAAATCAGCATCAGATTTTTCATCACTGCCTCGCGTTTATTTGACTGGCTGGCCGTCAGAGTTGACTTTAATTTCGGCCATCTTACCCGCAGTTTTGACGTGCGCCTCATATGCAACGATGGCGTTGTTTTCAGTGATGGATTCCACCAACAGGATTTTTCCTTTGCCCGCCTGTTTCAAAATGGCGGCCTTTGCTGCGGGAGGCAGCGCAGCCAAGGCAACCTGTTCTTCAATCGTCACAACTTTCCCTGCAGGATCAATTGTTACATCGCGGCTGCGGCCATTTATCTTCAATTCAGCCTCATAAAATGTTTTTCCATCTTCGGTTTCCATCGCCAATCCGATGAGCTTTGCGCCTTTGCTTTGTTCTTTGACTGTCGCCTGAACCGCTGCGGGCAAATCTTTCATCATCACTCGTTTTTCAGTTTCCTGCGCTTGGACTGCGCCCGAAAGAAAGGCAGCAAAGAGTAGTGAAATTCCAATGCTTTTGGTTGAAGTTACCATTTTAGTTATCCTTGTTGAGTGAAGCGGCTAGCGGCTTGACCCCGCCGAGCGCATGGTGACGCGTGGCAGGATTTCGCCGCTGTCAACAATGCGTCCGGAAGACGCGACTGCCTGAAACGTCAATCGCTCCAGGGTGGCTTCGATGAACATGAACCCGTTGATTTCATCGTTGCCCGCTGCGGTTAAGGAACTATTGCTATTCAGATTTCCGCTGCGCAATTTGCCGCCAATGCCGCAGACAAAATATTGCACGCCTTGTTGTGGTTTGATTCGTTCGTAAACGTGGTCGTGACCCGACAACACAGCGGCGACGCCATATTTCACGAATAGCGGTTCGATCAGCGAGCGAAGCCTGATGTCTGAACCATGAGTTTTTCCGGACGAGTAAATTGGATGATGGAAAAAAGCGATCTTCCAGGGCGCTTTTGAAGCAGCCAGTGCGCCTTCCAGCCAGCGAAGCTGTGTGGTGTCGAACGCGGTTGAGTCCAGGGCGAAAAATTCCACCAGCCCGTTGCCCTTGATAAACGAATAGTAATTGTGCCCGCCCATATGAAACAGAGGGTAATTGATTTGGGCTTCCCGGCCTTTCTTCACATCGTGATTGCCCAACGAGGCATAAAAGCTTATGCCAAGCTGTATCAATTCTGCGTAAGGACGTTCGAACTTGCTCAGCAATTCATTTGGACTTCCATCGGGGTAAATGTTGTCCCCCAGCATCAGGACTGTGTCGAAAGGATGTTCGCGGTGATAAACCGCCATTCTCACAGCCACATCTCGTTGATCGCTGTCGCCGGTTCCCATATCCCCAAAGGCTGCGAAGCGCACGGTATTGGCAAAGGGAGAGTCTGGCGACGCCGAGTAAAAATGTTGCCCATTGGCAGTATATGCAAAGACTCCAGCGGTTATCGCCAATGTTGAAAGCAGAAAAGCAAGGACTCTTTTGTTCATTTGGCTCCTTTGAAATTTGATTCGCGGTCAGGGCAACACGAGAGATCTGGAGCAGGCTACCGAAATCGAGATAAACAGAAGATGAATCAAGTCAGCCTGTAAGAGGGAGAGAAATGGAAAAGAGAGTGCCTGTGTCGTCGGAATGCACCAGGTCTAGTGAACCTTTGTGCGCTTCGGCAATCCATCGAGCAATGGACAATCCCAAGCCTGCGCCGCTGCCATTGGCCTGCTCCGAACGCGCACGCGCCGGGTCTGCACGATAAAACCGTTCAAAAACATGCGGCTGCGCTTCGGCTGGAATTCCACGGCCGGAATCGGCAACGGTGATGACATGCCGGGAATCGTTTTGCGAAAGCTGCAACAAGATTTTGCCCCCTGACGGCGTGTATTTAATCGCATTGTCCAACAGGTTCAGCATCATCTGCCGCAGTAAATCTTCGTCTCCGCAATAAGGTGTTTCCAGCGTTGGGCCGCATTCCACTGCAACGCCTTTGGGCTTGGCCAGGACGGCGGCGGCGTGGGAAGTTTCCGCAACCAGTTCATCCAGATAAAAATCCCGCAGCTTCAATTCGCGCTTGCCTGCGTCAGCGCGCGCAAGGGTGAACATGTCCTCGACAATTCGTGTCAACCGAATCGCTTGCCGGTCAATCATTGCCAGTGCTTCGCGATATTCGTTTTCGTCGCGTTGAGGCTTTTCCAACGTGACAGCCGCCGCCGTTCGCATGACGGAAAGAGGCGTTCGCAGTTCGTGTGAGGCGTCCGCCATAAAATGGCGTTGCAAAGTGAATGAAGCGCGCAAGCGCTCTAGCATTTCATTGAAAGTCGCCGCCAATTGCCCAAGTTCATCACGCGGATTGGCCACCGGCAACCGCTCGTCCAGATTTTTCGCGCTGATTCGCCGCGCGCTTTCCGACATCACGACCACCGGCGAAAGGCTTTTTCGCGCCAGAAACCATCCGCTTACCCCGGCCAACAGCAAAGCCAATGGCACAGCCGCCAGCAGAATTTCCCGCAGAATCTCCAACTCTTCCGACAAAAGGTTCATCGGCTGGCTAACCACGACAAAATAGTTTTTGCCATTGCCTGCGAATTTCACACGCTGCATGGCGGCTCGGATGCTGTCGTCTTCATCTTTGCTTTTTGGGGGGAGCGTCAAAAATTGTATGGTTTCGGAAGAAGCGGAAAAGTCCGCGGGCAACTGTGCGCGATGATCGTTTGCCAGAATCTTTTCGGATAACAACTGGCCTTGTGCGTCGAAGATGGCGGCTGCCTGATTGGGAAAGTAATGTTCATTAAGTGCGCTGTGAACTGCCTGCTTCTCACTTTCTCCTTCTGCCAGTTCGTAAACCAGCAACCGCGCAATTCCGTCAACAGTTGTTTGGACATCTGCATCCAACCTCTGATGAAGTTTCCCGGACAGCAAGTAGTAAATGCTGGCGCAGAAAATGACCAACACCAGCGCCAGCACGCCCGTGTACCAAAGCGTCAGTCTTGTTCGCACTGAATCAAACATAAGTTAAGCCGCCGTGGTTTCACTTCCAGTTGCCAGTCTGTACCCTTCGCCCCGTAAAGTTCGTATCAGTTTCAGTTCGTGACGGTCGTCAATTTTCCGCCGCAGGCGTTGAATGTAAACCTCAATCAAATTGGAAAAAGGGTCGAAGTTTTCATCCCAAACGTGATTGGCGATTTCTGCGCGGGAAACTACATGATCGGCGCGTCGAGCCAGGTATTCCAATAGCGCGTATTCTTTCGCAGTCAATTCGATGAAGGTGGTAGCTCGGCTGACCTGATGCGAGCGCGTGTCAATTTTCAGATCGGCAATTTCGATGGTTTCAGGCTGTAAAACTCGTCCGCGCCGAAGCAGGGCGCGAACCCGCGCCAGCAATTCGTGGAAATCAAAGGGTTTGATCAGGTAATCATCAGCCCCTGAATCCAAGCCGGTAATGCGATCTTTGACATCATCTCTGGCTGTTAGCATCAGAACAGGCGTTGACGACCCGCCTGCGCGCAATTCATGGCACACTTCAAAACCATTTTTACGCGGCAACATGACGTCCAGGATAATCAGGTCATAATCATTGATTTGTGCCTGAAAAAGCCCCGTTTCGCCGCTTGATTCCACATCTACGGCATAGCTCTGTTCGCGCAATCCTTTGGCCAATATTTGCGCGACATCCGGTTCATCTTCGACCAGCAAAATTCTCACGACAACTCCAAATTCACGGTGACGATCTCCCAGGACCCGAAGAAAGCTTAATACACGCAACCTAAACGTGCGATAAATTCAGGATTGATATGCGAAAAGCGCAGAGAGCTGAAGTCTCTGCGCTTTTGAATGCTTTCCAACGATCAAGCTGGTTTAGTTTGCTGGTGTTGGTGGTTTTTCTTTCTTTTCAAAACGGTCGGCAGCCAACTTGGGATTTGTTTTGTACTTGCTGATTTCCCATTCTTCGTTGGGCGTGCCGGCTTCAATCTTGGTCAAACGATGCGGAAGGTTAAGGCCGCCGACGCTCTTGTAGTCGGCGAATGCCCAACGGTAATCAACGTCCGGAGATTTTTCGAAGGCTTCAGCCATTTCCTTCATTCGCTGCTCACGTTGTGCGCGTTCTTCGGGCGTTGGCTCACGACGCTGGCCTTGTTGTCCCTGCTGACCTTGTGCTTGACCAGGTTGGCCGGGCTGTGCAGGTTGCTGGCCTTGACCGGCTGCTTGCGGAGGACGATCACCGCCTTGTCTTCCTTGTCCGCCAACTCCGGCGACTCCGCCTTGGCCTGGGCCACCACGACCACCAAAGCCCATTCGCATGCTTTTTGCCTTGTAGCTCAAACCAACGAGTTGATGGTTTTCCTGATTGAAATACAGACGCGTGGCAATTCCGTCGGAAGTCTTGGCGTCAATCACATTCAACTTTGAGCCTTCCGGGCCGGGCGCTTCGCCGACGAAAGTGAACTGCGTTCCTGCCGGTGGGGCAAGAAACCATGCCATCAGGATTTGAATGTATTCGCGGCGCGCTTGCTGTTGCATGTAAGTGACCATCGGATTGTTGGCTCCGCCGGGGCCTCCTGGACCGCCAGGGCCACCGCCGAAGGTCATCTGTCGCCCCCCGCCACCTCCTGGCCCACCAAATCCGCCCCCACCAACGCCTGGAATGAAATCATTCCAGTTGGTGGTTCCGTTGAAACCGCGGATTCGAGTGCCTTGCTGTGAGATATTTGAGATGCGAACTTTGTCCGGCAGCATAAATTCCAGCTCAAGTTCGCTTTCGATTTGGTTTTGCCCGAAAGAGTTTCGAGCAGTTCCCTGTGCCGACAGGGTTTGAATGCCTTTGAATTTTGATTCACTGCCGATGGCGGCGCGAGCCTGCTTCAAAATTTCTTCGGCTTTGGCTTTCGCATCCTGCCCAAAGGCCGATGCCGCCAAGGTGCTGACCAGAAATGCTGGCAGCAAAAGTCCAATCATCAGTTTTCGCATTTGCCGTCTCCTTGTTTTCTCTAAGTTCATTTTGGTGCTTGCGGCTGAATCAACTGGAAGTATGGGTTGTCAGCCTGAACGTCTTTCTCTATGCTACAAGACTTTCGAAACCCCAAAGTGGTTTCACGTTATGTTGTTGCGGTCAAACAGATTTAATTCGGGCAGATTTGATTCTGACAGATTCTATTATGGAACAAGCAATCCCTGAAAACACTGACAGCGAAGTTTCGGAAGAGCTGATTGAAGCCGCTCCGGAACCGACGCCAATCGTTGCCATCATTGGCCGTCCCAATGTGGGCAAATCCACTTTATTTAACCGGCTGATCGGTTCTCGGCGCTCGATCGTCGGCGATTTGCCCGGCATTACACGCGACAGGATTTACGGTCAGGTTGAATGGCAAGACAGGATGTTCCGCCTGGTTGACACCGGCGGTATTGTCCCCGATGACGAAGCCATCATTCCGGCAAATATCTTCAAGCAGGCGCAGGCGGCAATTGAAGAAGCCAGTTTGTTGCTGTTTGTGGTTGATGTGCGGGATGGTATGACGTCGCTCGATGAAGAACTGGCGCGAATGATGCGAACACTGAACAAACCGGTTTTCATAATCGCCAACAAATCTGACACGGCTCGTGTCAGCGATCACGCGGCGGAATTTCATCAGTTTGGTTACGATGAAGTTTTCCCGATTTCTGCGGAGCACGGTGTTGGCGTCGGGGATTTGCTGGATGCAATCATCGAACGGTTGCCGGTTGTTGCGTTTCAGAAAGAAAAAAACGACGAAATCAATGTCGCCATCATTGGTCGCCCGAATGTTGGCAAGTCTTCGCTGATCAATAAACTGCTTGGAGAAGAAAGAGTTATCGTTTCGCCAATCCCTGGAACCACGCGCGACGCGGTTGACACTGTTTATGAGGCAAGGGACGAAGCCGGAAATCCTATTAAGCTGCGTTTCGTTGACACCGCCGGAATTCGCCGCAAAGGCAAAACCCTCGAAATGGCCGAAAAAATGTCCGTGGTCATGGCCCGTAAGCACATCGAACGCGCCGACGTCGTGTTGATGGTGATTGACGCCATCGAAGGCGTCACGGCCATAGATGCCCACATTGCCGGTTATGCACACGAATCCGGACGTTCATTGATCGTACTGGTCAATAAATGGGACGCGATTGAAAAAGATACCAATACGGTTTATCGAACTGAAGAAAAAATCCGGGAGGCGATGAAGTTTCTGGAATACGCGCCGATCATCACGATTTCGGCGTTGACTGGCCAGCGAGTCATTCGCTTGCCGGAACTGATCGCCAAAGCCAATGCAGCCAGAAATCTGAGAATCCCGACGGCCCAATTGAATCAGTTTTACGACGAATACCTGGAACAGCCCAAAGGCGTCAGTTCAGCTAAGCGCCCATTAAAGGTGAAATACATCACCCAGGCGGGAATTCGTCCGCCGACGTTCGTTCTGTTCACCAACAGCCATAAGCCGCTGCACTTTTCTTACGAGCGATACCTGATCAATCGGCTGCGCGAATACTTCGATTTCTTTGCCACACCCATTCGAATCAAACAGAAAGGCGGGCAGAAGAAAACGAAATGAATTTACCTGACACTGATCATCTGACTTTTACGGTTGAAAAGCGTGATGAGCTAACTCAGGCCCGTGTGGGGAAAATCAAAACGGCCCATAGCGAAATCGAGACTCCGGTTTTCATGCCAGTCGGCACGGCTGGAACTGTCAAGGCGCTGACGCAGGAAATGCTGGAACAACTTGACGCACGAATCATTCTTGGAAATACCTACCACCTTTTCCTGCGTCCGGGGCACGAGACGATTCGCCAGCTTGGCGGCTTGCATCAATTCATTTCCTGGCCGCGTTCGATTTTGACTGACAGCGGAGGCTTTCAGGTTTTCAGCCTCGGCGATCTGCGGAAGATTCGAGAAGAAGGTGTTGAGTTCCGATCGCATCTGGACGGTTCTAAGCAGTTTCTTTCGCCGGAAGTTTCGATGCAGGTTCAACACGCGCTCGGTTCAGACATTGTGATGTGTTTCGACGAATGCACACCTTTTCCAGCAACTGAAAAGCAAGCGAAAGATTCATTGGAAATGACATCGCGTTGGGCCAAGCGTTCGCGTGACGAGTTTGACCGCCTGAAAAACACCCCGCTATCAACTGCAAAAGCTCCTTCGCTTTTTGGCATCAATCAGGGAAGTGTTTACCCGGAACTTCGTCGGCAAAGCCTGGAGCAACTGGTTGAAATCGGCTTTGAAGGTTATGCGATTGGCGGGTTAAGTGTGGGGGAAGAGAAGCCGCAAATGTACGATATTACGGAGTTTGTCGCCCCGCAGCTTCCGGCTGACAAACCTCGATATCTGATGGGAGTGGGAACGCCGGAGGACTTAATCGAATGCGTTGCTCGCGGCGTAGACATGTTTGATTGCGTGATGCCGACACGTAACGCCCGGAATGGGCAGGTTTTTACCTCGCGTGGCAAGCTGAACATTCGGAACGCAAAGTTCATCACAGACCAGAAACCGCTGGATGAGGATTGCGAATGTGCTGTTTGCCGCCGGTATTCAAGAGCCTACATTAGGCATTTGTGGAACTGCGGAGAGATATTAGCGTCAACACTTTGCTCGGTTCACAATCTGGCCTTCTATCTTGACAGCATGCGATCCATACGGCAAAGTATCGCGCTTGGTGAGTTCTCTTCCTTTCGCTCAAGCTACCTGAACAAATACAGAAGCAGTTCAAGTGAAGAATGAACACGCCACGTCTCGCTAAGACTGATGGGATGAACTTCGTCGCGAGACAAAAATCTTTCAAAGAAGGTTGAACCCGCCCTGATCATGTCACAACTGATCGCCTTGTCTCTGATTCTGCAAGGATTCGGCTCTTTAGGACCTTTGGTTCCAATGTTGCTGGTCTTTGTGCTTTTCTATTTTTTGATAATTGTTCCCCAACGCAAACGACAGCGCGCCGTGGATGAAATGCTCAACAACCTGAAGGCAGGCGATAAAGTTGTGACAAACGGCGGACTTTATGGGCAAATTGTCAGCGTGCGCGAAGACAAACGCACGGTGCAATTGAAAATTGCTGAAAATGTCCGTGTTGAGGTCGCTCGCACGGCAATTTCAGGTTTACAAGAGTCGCCTGAACAGAAAAGCTGAGAGAAGCCTTTCGATAAAGTGCCTTTGTAGAGTTCTTATCTTAACTCCGGTGAAGCCGCTTCTTTAAGGTTCGATAGCAAGCGGCAGTTTAAGTCTTATGAACAAGAATCTTCGTACTCGTGGAATTGTTATCGCCGTTATCACGGTGGGTTGTTTGATTATTTTGTTTGGTCCCTGGAACAAGCAAAAAGGGTATGCGCGCAGCGCGAGTGATTTTTTCAGCCCTTCAAAACTCAGAAAGAACCTCTCCGAAAACATTCGCCTGGGTCTTGATCTTAAGGGCGGAACTCACCTTGTGATGCAGGTGCAGGCTGATGAAGCCATCAAATACATCACTGACGGAGATGTTCAAAAAGGGAAAGACGATCTAAAAAAAGACGGCATTCAGTATACAGATATCAAAGCAGTTGCGCCGGGATGGATCGTCGTTGAAAACCCGAACCCTGCGGACCACGATAAAATCCGGGATAAGTTTTACACCTTTATGCCGAGCGATGGTTGGGACGTCACAACCAGCAGCAGCCCGTCCTCAGTAACCTTCAAGCTCACCAATCGTTACGCGAATCAAATCCGCAAAGACGCCACTGAGCAGGCTAAAACAATTATTGAGCAGCGCATTAATCAATTAGGCGTGGCTGAACCAACAGTGCAATTGCGTGGCAGGGAAGAAGACCATCAGATCCTTCTGCAAATGCCCGGTGTAGATAATCCTGAACGCGTAAAGGAATTGCTAAAGGTCACTGCGCGGCTTGAGATTCGACCTGCCACGGGTCAAAAGTTTGACACAAAAGAGCAAGCAGAAGCCGCAATGGCTGGTGATAACAACAAGGAAGTTCTGCCTAACCGCGAGAAGAAAACGGATGGCACTTCCGATACCGGTTGGTACATTGTTGATAAAGCTGCAGTGATCAATGGTAGTGATTTACGTGAAGCGCGCGGCGTTCCAAATCAGCAAGGCTTTGGATATTACGTTGGATTTTCCCTAAAACCCGGTGGCTCCGAAAAGTTCGGTACCTGGACTGAAAATAATATTGGGAATTATTTGGCCGTTGTGCTGGAAAATGAAATCCGTAGTGTTGCAGTGGTTAGGAATAAAATCACGGATAGCGGCCAAATTGAAGGGAATTTTACTCAACAACAAGCTGAGGACCTTGGGCTAGTTTTACGATCGGGTGCTCTTCCCGCGGGAATTACCTACATTGAAGAGCGAACTGTTGGACCGTCCTTAGGCGCGGATTCGATTCGTCAGGGAATCTTTGCTTCTGTGGTAGGGTTGGCATTGGTTATTCTGTTTATGTTGTTTTATTACAAGATGTCTGGTGTGAATGCGGTTGTGGCTCTTGTGTTAAATCTTGTTATCTTGCTGGCCGGATTGGCTTTGTTTGGCGCAACTCTGACGTTACCGGGAATCGCTGGTGTCATTCTATCCATCGGCATGGCTGTTGACTCAAACGTGCTTATCTTTGAGCGAATCCGTGAAGAATTGCGAGCGGGTAAGATTGTTTCTTCAGCAGTTGACACGGGATTTAATAAAGCGCTGGTCACCATCATTGACACGCACGTAACAACGATTGTTTCTTCCGCCTTCCTGTATATTTTTGGCACTGGAACAGTCAAAGGATTTGCTGTGACGTTGACCATCAGTTTGCTCGCGAATCTTTTCACGGCAATTTATGTATCACGCACGATGTTCCTGTGGGTACTGAATCGGGGCGGACGTAAGGTTGAAACGATAAGCATCTGAAATTGATAAAGTTATGATCGAAATCTTCAAGAACGCAAATTACGACTTTCTAGGCAAGAAATGGTTTTTCATTGGCTTGTCATGGTTGCTCATTTTGGCAGGTTTGGGGTCAGTGCTTTACCGTGCTTTTGACGGCAAAGACTATACGCACCCTTTCAATCTGGGTGTGGACTTTTCCGGCGGAACACTGGCTACTGTTAAGCTCAAAACCACACCTGACTCAAATAAGCTGCGCCAGGCTCTGGAACAGCAGGGAGTCGAAGGGCCAAAGATCATTATTCAGCCCGTCACTGATGAAATCGGTCAGGCTCCTAAAAATGAAGTTTTGGTTCGATTGCCCAATTTGGTCCAAGTGGAGCAAAAGGAAGGTCAATCAGAGACTGCTGCAAAAGCATTGAGCGATGCTGATGTTGGCAAACAAAAGATTTTGGCCGCGCTGGCTACATTCAATGACCCGTCAACCAAGGGCAAAATTGATATCAATACCGTTGGCAGCGACAAATTGAAGTCGGATCTGATTGAAAAAGCTCAGCTCGACCCGCAAAGCGCTGAAGAGACAGCTCGTGCGATTGTTGATTATAGAGAAAAAACGCGTGGCGGATTGGTTGGCGAAGTCAGTGAAGTAAAAAACATCAATGGTGTGCCTCCGCAAATTGGCGAGGCACTCGACAAAAACTTCTTTGCAGGTTTTGCTGCAGTCAAAAGCGCAGAAGCTGTCAGCCCCCAAGTGGGTGCAGACCTGCGAAACAGCGCAATTGTGGTTACCCTGGTTTCTTGTATTGCAATGCTTGTGTTTGTCGCTTTCCGGTTCAAGTCCTGGGGATTTGGCATTGGCGCTATTATTGCGGTTTTTCATGATGTTTTGGTGACTTTGGGAATCTTCTCGATCATGCAATGGGAAATTAACTTAACGGTTGTTGCCGCATTGTTGACCCTTGTCGGTTATTCCATGAATGACACCATCGTTATTTTCGATCGCATTCGCGAAATGATGAAGACTAAGCGACGAGAAGGGCTAGGGAAGCTTTCGAATGACGCGATCAACCAAACACTATCACGAACAATCATTACATCTGGCCTGACGTTTCTGACAGTATGCGCAATGCTTGTCTTTGGTGGGGAAGTGCTGCGAAGCTTCTCCTGGTGTTTATTTATTGGCATTCTGATCGGAACATATTCGTCAATTTATATTGCGAGCCCGTTTATGCTTTGGTGGGAGAGCTGGAGAGCCAACACGCGTGCTGAGAAAGTTGGCGTAAAAGCGGGCACTAACTCGCCTTCTTCTTCCACTGAAGATTCTGCTTCACTACCTTCAACCGGTGTAAGTCCCCAGTTATTGGCAGCAGCAGGCATCTCCACTGCACCCAGGAAGCCGCGAAAGAAGGGAAAGTAAGTTCTTGGGTAATTAATTGTCCCCTATGTATTTAGAGGGATGAAAAGCGCGGCAATTTGGTAAAACAAAATTAAATGGAGCGTCTTGACGAATAATAAGTCAGATAGTAGACTCCGTTCGTTGCTGGCCCGTCAAAATCGAAGTAATCAAGGTTGTCAGGTAAATATCAAGTTTCTATGGTAGCTTGCGAATGCAGGTAAGGAACAATGGGCAAGGCGCGGCTTTTTTCTAAAGCTGCTCTTGTGCGACTTACTTGGGTAGTCGGAAAGCGTTATGCAGAGAATCCGACTAAAGTCTATCGCAAGGTATCGGGTTAGCAAGTTCGTTCGGTTCGAGGCAGATCGTCTCAATCAATAAGAAAAATTTTTAGTTAATTATTGCATTCATTGGTTAAGGTCAATGATTCTTGTCTGCCTATATTGCTTTTGCTCAGGCGGAAATGGGTGTTTATTGTGATCAGATGCAAGTCGTATTTGGTCACCTGACCCGTCGGCGATTGAAGTCAATGGGAGGGCTGTAAGCTATGTTCGATAACTTAGTTGAATCTACTAAGCACGGTTCGGAAAATGCTCGCACTGGCAAGTTCATGGTTATTACGTCTTTAATATACGTAGTTGCCTTGTTGAGCATTGCCATTGGAACAATTGTGTGGATGAATCCAAATCTTGTTGATGCGCTTGACGTGCAGTCAATGCTTGCGCCGCCGCCGCCGCCGCCAGCCGCACCACCTCCAGCACAAACTGTGGTCGTAAAAAATATTCCGGAAATCACTACCTTCACGGCTCCAACGAAACCGCCTGAGAAGATTCCCGATCCCACGACTGTGCAGTCCAAGCCAGTCGTATCTGCTGTGTCAACGGGCGTGCCAGGTGGCGTGCCAGGTGGAGTAACCGGTGGAGTACCCGGTGGTGTTGTTGGATCAAAGGGTGATGACGCGCCGCCGCCGCCGCCGCCGCCGCCAGCTCCAAAGCCAACCCCAGAAGCAACGCCAGTGCCTAAAAAAATCAATGTGTCTGGCGGTGTTCTACAAGGGAGCGCATTAAGAAAGCCAGCGCCTGTTTACCCGCCAATTGCGAAAGCCGCTCGCGCTGCAGGAGCTGTGCAGGTTCAGGTAACGATCTCAGAAGACGGGCGTGTGATTGACGCGCAGGTTGTCAGTGGACACCCATTATTGCGTGATGCAGCCTTGCAGGCAGCCAGGCAATGGGTCTTCAAGCCCACAGAACTTTCCGGTGTTCCTGTGAAAGTGCAAGGCGTTTTGACTTTCAACTTTACTTTACAGTAAAGGAACTTTCTTCTTGGAATGAGGTCTAAGCGGGTAGCTGTATAACCTGCGATGTTATTCAAAGCCATTTTTTGAAAATTATATTCGTGAAATGGCAATGATTTTGTTCAATAAATCAGCAACCACTATTGGAGGATTTCGACATCATGATGATTTTGCTTAGCCAAATATGGTTGGCAGTCAGTTCATTTGCTTTTGTCTTGGCTGAAGGAGGCGAAGCTCAAGCTTTTGACTTTTCGCTAATGGGAATGCTTCGTAACATGGGATATGTTGCGTTAGGTGTTGTCGTCATACTTTTGATTATGTCAATCTGGTCAATTGCGATCATGGTTGAAAGGTACCTTACTTACAGCGCTGCGAAGAATCAGTCGCGTGAGTTTGCCCAAAAAGTAGCTCAATCGTTGAAGAGTCAAAAAATTGACGAAGCCATTAGCTTATCTGATAAATATAAGAAAAGTCACTTGGCGATGGTCGTCAATGCAGGCTTGCAGGAGTTTCGCGCTCATCAGCTTTCAAGCGATATTTCAGGCGAAATTATTGACGCTTCAAAAAGAGCCTTGCAACGCGCTTCCGCAATCAAAATTGCCGAATTTAAGCGTGGACTTTCCGGCTTGGCTACAATTGGTTCGACCGCTCCGTTTGTGGGCCTGTTCGGTACCGTTTTTGGTATCATCAATGCTTTCCAAGGAATGCGTAGTGCTGAGTCAGCGGGTATCTCGGCGGTAGCAGGCGGTATTGCAGAAGCACTTTTCACTACAGCATTTGGCTTGTTAGTGGCAGTGCCTGCGGTGTGGCTATTCAATTACTTCACCAGCAAAGTGGATAATTTTGTTGTTGAAATGGATAATTCTTCGGCTGAATTGATAGATTACTTTTTGAAACAACGCGGTAAAAAGTAAAAACAATTTAGCAAGTCGAGTCCTTTATTGTTGTAGCTGCTGACGAAACGGGTCAGAGAGTCTCTGACCCGTAATTTGGTACATCGAGAGAATTACCTAATTTTAGTATTGCTACAATGAGGATCATTCTTAGGAGGATAGTTTTATGGGCATGAGTGCTGGCGGTAGCGGAGGTCTTAATTCAGACATCAACGTCACGCCTATGGTTGATATTATGCTCGTATTGTTAATCATCTTCATGGTGGTTACTCCGCTGTTACAGTCAGGAGTGACAGTAATTTTGCCCAGAGGCAAGAACCCTGATGAAGACGGGAACATAACGAAAGACAGCGCAGTTGTTGTATCTGTTCCTAGTGATGGCGTCTATTATCTGGGGCGTGATCCTGTCAGAAAAGAAAATCTGGTGGAAAAAATCACGAACAGGTTTAACACCATGAAACCTGGAGATGAAAAGATTGTCTACATCAAGGGCAGCAATCATGTTCAGTACGGGGATGTAGTTGATTTGGTAAACATGATACGTGACGCTGGGTACGAAAAAATAGGTCTTGTTTCTGAAAAGAAGAAGGCCAATGAAAACTAAACTTGGCTTCATATCAAGTAAGTAAGGAGAATGAAAAATGGAACCGAGCGAAGGTGGGCACGGTAAAAGTAATGATGCCGTTCCATATATCAACGTAACGCCACTTATTGACGTTTTGCTTGTGTTGCTGATTATCTTCATGGTGATCAGTCCGCAGAAACCACATCGCTTTGAAGTTAAAATACCGGTCAAGCCGCCTGAAAATCAGCCTGATGTACCTCCAGACCCGTTAAGCCTCTTGATTACACTTCCCCAGCAGGGGGGAAGCGGTTACAAGTTGAATACTGAAGAATTAAAGGACCTCAATTCTTTGGGGGAAAGGCTATTTAGCGCTTTGAATGGCCGCCCGCAAGATCGCAAGGCAGTGTTTATTAAGGGCCCACGCACGACTCGCTATGGCGAAGTTGTTAAAGTAATTGATGTTGTTAAGCAGTCTGGGGGACAGCCAATAGGCTTGCAAATTGAAGGCTTGGACCAATAGTTCAATACCATCCAATATTGGTGGCCGAAGGTTGTTGGGGTGCCAGCAAGGCGAAGTTTTATTATTGGGGTTATGTTTAAATGGATATAGCTCCTGTTATCAAATGTTGAATTAAGACAATATTTTGTAGGGAGAATTCCTAAAAGTTATGAGAGTTTTCCGTCAATTTTCTAAAGCGATAATCATTTTAGCGCTTTTATCTGTAGCAATACTTAGTTCAGGCTGCGACTACACCAAAAAAGTTATCGCTAAAGATAAGCTGAACCAAGGTGCGATTTCTTACAATCAGGGACGTTCCAAGGAGGCCCAGCAGTATTTCAGGGACTCAATTAAATGGGATGACAAAAACGCGATCGCGCATTTGTTTTATGGAGCGACCTTGGTCAAAGATTTTAAGAATGCAGAGGGAGCTGATAAAACCAGGTTGGCAAATGAGGCGTTAGACACGTACAAAAAGGCGCTTGACCTTACCACGAATAATTGCCGCAATCGGGACAATGCTATCAGCTACATTGCCAGTATTTATGAAGATCTTGATAATAGGGATCAGTGGCGCGAATGGATTCTGAAGCGTGCAGAAAGTGATTGCGCTGACAAGGATATGAAGGCCACCACATACTACACAGTAGCAGTGAAGTATTGGGAATGCGCCAAATTACAGACAGATAGGTATCAGGACAAAGCCGCGCAAGATCCTTTTCATTATCGGAACATGGATTATGCGGCAGCCCAACCAGACAAACAGTCTGCTGAAGAATGCGTTGCAAAAGGCCTGGAGTTTATTGAGAAGGCTCTGCAGGAAGATGTCGAGTATGTGGATGCAATGTACTACAAGAGCCTGCTCTATCGCCAAAAGCAAATGTTGACAAAGGAAGAGCCGAAGCGAAAAGAGCTTGATGCAATTGCAAAGAAAGTTTCTGATGATGCGACTGCTCTTCAATCCAAGAAAGATGCGGCTAAAAAGCAAGAAGAGGAAAAGAGCAAGCCAAATGGCTAATAATAAGCTCTATTAGCAGCAAGATTTGAATGAGTAAACGGCCAGGGCTTTTAAGAGCACTGGCTGTTTTTGTTTTTGTTTCTGTATTTTTCAGCCTAGCGGCAAATGTATGTCCGAATGACATTCTATGGAACCCCAAGCGATTACTGTACTTTTGATTGAAGATGATCCTGCAGCAGCAGAGATTGTAAAAGCCTTGCTTGCTTTAGAAGGCACACTTTATCGATTGGAATGGGTAGAAAGTCTGCAAAGTGGTCTGGCGCGATTGGCGATAGGCCAGATTGATTTAGTGTTGCTGGATTTTGGACTACCCGATAGCGAAGGATTGTCAACTTTTCTAAAAGCACAAGAACACTCGCCAAGCGTCGCAATTGTGCCATTAACTGCCACAGGCGATGAAGCCTTGGCCTTGCGTGCAATACAACTTGGGGCTCAGGATTATTTATTTAAATCTTCCATCACTCGCCAATTATTGACGCGCTCAATTCGTTACGCGGTGGAACGCAAGCGTACCGAAGAAGCTTTACGTCGAGCCCACGATGAACTTGAGCTAAGGGTGCAAGAACGCACTGCAGAATTGTCAGCAGCGAATTCTCAATTGATTGAACAGATAGCAGAACGCCGCCGCGCAGAAAGAGAATTGCGGCGGCTTTCAAATCGTTTGGTTGAGGTGCAGGAACTTGAACGTAGAAATATCGCCCGTGAACTTCACGACGAAATTGGACAGTTGCTTACGGGATTGAAATTGGTTATTGAAATGGCGCCAAGATTGCCACAGGCCCAATTGTCCGGGCAGTATGAAAAGGCGCAAACACTTGTCAATGAATTAATTGGGCGTGTCAGAGATCTTTCCCTGGATTTAAGGCCGGCTATGCTGGACGATCTTGGGCTATTGCATGCCTTACTTTGGCATTTTGAGCGTTACACATCGCAAACCGCCATTCGCGTTTCTTTGACACATACGGGTATTGAGAAGCACCGATTCAGGCCGGAAATTGAAACAGCAGCTTACCGGATTGTTCAGGAAGCACTGACAAATGTCGCGCGTCACGCCAAAGTTGGAGAAGTAAAAGTTGGAGTTTCAGCCGATGCCGAAAATCTGAGTCTGCAAATTTCAGATCAAGGAGTCGGGTTTGAAGTAATGGAAGCTGTCGAATCCGGCGTGTCCAGCGGCTTGACGGGAATGCGGGAAAGAGCACATCTGCTTGGGGGGACATTAAGGATTGAATCTAAAGATGGCGTCGCAATAACAGCAATCTTGCCATTGGGAGAGTAGGCCGGAGTGTAAGAACGGGTTGAAAAGGAGTGGAAGATGCCAAACATTCTACTTGCTGATGATCACAATATAGTGCGCCAAGGATTACGCGCTCTTTTGCAAAGCGAGCCTCATTTTCGTTTGGTGGGCGAAGCCAGCGACGGTATTGAAGCTCTTCGATTGGCAGAGCGCTTGAAGCCGGATGTGTTAATTACTGACTTAATGATGCCAGGGCTGAACGGTCTGGAGGTGACTCGTCAGGTTACGAAACTGTTGCCGCAGACGCGAGTCATCATTCTTTCAATGTATACGAACGATGCGTATGTTCTGGAGGCGCTGAAGAATGGCGCGCTCGGTTATGTTCTAAAGGATTCCCAAGCCGCCGATTTGATTCAGGCAGTCAAAGAAGTCATTGCCGGAAATCGGTATCTCAGCCCGCCGCTTTCTGAAAGAGCCTTGGAGCTTTACCTGCGAAAAGTCGAATCCGTTCCTGATGATCCCTACGAGCTATTAACCACCAGAGAGCGAGAAGTCCTTCAGCTTGTTGCTGAAGGACGAACGAGTTCTGAAATAGCCACCCGCCTGTTCATCAGCCCGCGAACCGCAGAAGGCCATCGCGCCAATCTGATGCGCAAACTGGGTTTGCAAAATAATGCCGACTTGATTCGCTTTGCCTTAAAGCGTGGCATTCTTCCTTTGGACGGATAATTCCATAGAAAATAGAGTTTGGGGTAATAGGACTTTATGCCAACGAAGCCCCATTTTTCTGTCTATGTAGAATCACGTAGTTTTACGTATGGCTTGGAATTCGGCGAAGGGGTATTTATCTGTCTGTAAAGAAATGAAGGCGACACAATGTGTCAGGCATGGGATGGTTACTTCCCCTGCTTCGATTCGATGATCGGTTTCTGTTATGAAGCGATTGTCCACTGGGGAACTCGCTTCTACGCTGGGCGGAACTTGTTGTGGGGCAAGTTCCGCCTAATTTTTTTTACTCAGCTCTTCCCCAACATTTTTCCTTAAGCTGCAACAGAAACATCTGAATGAACGGTGGTTCTGACACGCAATAGTCCGACGCTTCTTGCCGCATGATTCCAGCGTGGTATACTCAATTTGAGTCGTAGAGCAGACCGGGTGATCGCTCACACTGCAATTGGTTTCATGAACTTGTGAAATGTGTTTGGAGTCAATTGCAGTGTGAGAGGAAAGTCCGAACACCACAGGACAGCAGGCTGGCTAACGGCCAGGCGGGGCGACCCGACGGAATAGTGCAACAGAGAACAGACAGCCCTAAGCGCGCATGCGCCGGGCGATGGTGAAACGGTGAGGTAAAGGCTTCACCAGCGGGTGTGGCGACATGCCCGGCTAGGCAAACCCCCTGCGGTGCAAGACCAAATAGGGAAACGTTATGAGCTTGTCCGGCTCACTTCGCGCTTCGGCGTGGGACGTTTTCGGGTAGGTCGCACGAGCGGCACAGTAATGTGACGCCCAGATGAATGATTGCCGCTTACGCCGCAAGGTTGTGAGTACAGAATTCGGCTTATAAGTCAGCTCTACGGCTCAATTCTAAATTCCCATAGTAAATTTTCAGATGAAATACGCATTCCTACGAACAAATTTGGCACTAGCCATTATCGGTTTAATTCTTGGTTTGGCTGGTGGATTCAAATTGGCCAACTGGCAATATCGTCATCGTGAAGGGCAGGCATTGCAGAACTCCGTTGCTCAGGCCGCAGGGAAATTACCCGGCGGTGAAGGTGGCCAAAATATGACGCCGCAGCAGCGCGAGCAAATGTTCAATGAAATCAAAGCGATCATTGATAAAGCCAAAGCCAATCCGAACGATATCGAAGCCCAGCTTGAAGCTGCCGATCAATTCATTCAGATCAGCCAGCCGGATGAAGCACTGGAATTTCTGGAACAGGCCAAAAAAGCCAATCCCAATGACGCGCGCACTATGCATGGTTTTGCATTGTTCTATTCGATGAAAAATCAGTTTGAAGACGCGGCAAAAGCGGCCAAGCGTTCATTGGAGATAAACCCAGCCAATACCCGCGTGCAAATGTTGCTGTTTACAATCTATCTGGAATCCAAAACCCATCTGGACGAAGCCGAGAAAATTCTTTCCGGACTGGAAGCGCGCGGCGAACTGGATCCGCAAATCATCAGCAAAGCGCGCCAGGATTTGAGCAGTGCAAGCACTGGCGTGGGAGCAGGGGCAAAAAGCTCGCTTGACCACGGCCCGAAAGACCCCAAGTAAAGACGGAGGCCGGAGTTGGGATTCATTTTACGCTGTGTTCTGATTCTTCTGGTTTTCAGCTTTGTGGTGTACGTGCTGAAAGCCATTGTCCGCTTGAGCGCGCATTTGCGGACCACGGTCAAAGACGTCAAAACCATGCGCGACCAGATCAGCGGATCACCGGCCAAAAGCGCTGAGATGGTCCGGTGCATTGCCTGCGGTTCATTTGTCGCATCGCGCGAAGCCTTGACGGTTTCGTCTCGTAACTCGGCCCAGACTTTCTGTTCGCACGAATGCCTTGCTGCTCACGCGAAAAGCGTTTAACTCATTCAAAACAAACCAAAACTCGCCTTCCTTTTTCTCAATAAACCAAGCCATAGTCGCAAACTTTCCTGCTTGAAATTTTGACATGCTTTTGCCAATCCGTATGATGCCAACCACTCGGCTGGTTCAAAGCAACCCGTAAATTGAAATCCGACAACCGGCTGATGCAAATCTGCCGAAAGGGAACTTCAACATGAGTGCTGGGAATGTCGAATACGGCGAAATAGAAATTGGCCTGCACCGGACGCAGGCTGAAGCCATCCAGGTGGAATTGCGTGTCAACGATCCAGGCACGCAAGGCGAGATTGCGCCTGCTCGCGGACAAGCAGGCATCACACCTGAAAAGCTGCTCGAAGAACTCTTTGCGTCGCAGAATGACCCTGATGAATATGGTGAGAAACTGGCAAAATATGTTTTTGAAAGCGATGAAATTCGCCAGCGGTTTGGCGAAACAAAGGCCTCATTTGAAAGTCGCGGAATGCCGATCCGACTGCGAATTCAAATTAGCCCCAGCTTGCCGGAACTTCACGGAATTTGCTGGGAACTACTGCGCGACCCGAAAACCAACAGCACCTTGGCGACTTCGGAACGAATTGTCTTTTCCCGTTTTATCCTCAGCCAGGATTGGCGTGTTATCAAGCTTCGACCAAAAGCGGAATTGAAAACCTTGATTGCCGTCGCTTCACCGACGGACTTGGCCGAACACAACTTGGCGGCGGTTGATGTGGGAAGCGAAATTGCTCGTGCCCGTGAATCACTTGCTGGAATTGGAGTTCCAGCGATTATTGGTGACAAGGAACCGCTGACGCTCAACCGTCTGATTGCAGGCATTCGCCAAGGCGTGGACATTCTCTATCTGGTCTGCCACGGAGAGATTTCCCGAAAGATGATTCCTCAACTGCTGCTGCAAAACGAGGACGGCACAACCGACAAGGTAGAAGCCAGCAAGTTTGCAGAACGGATCAACGAGTTAATGGAAGTTCCGCGTTTGGTCGTGCTGGCATCCTGCGAAAGCGCTGGCAAAGAATACGGCGACCGAGGCTACACCGCGCAAATTGCTCTAGCGCCAAGACTTGCCGAGGCCGGAGTTCCTGCCGTTCTGGCGATGCAGGGCAAAATCAGCATGGAAACCGTGAAGCAGGCAATGCCCGTTTTCTTCACGGAACTGCTGAAAGACGGCCAGATTGACCGAGCGATGGCTGTCGCTCGCGGCATGGTTCGCGAACAAGTTGATGGCTGGATTCCGGCGCTGTTTCTGCGCCTGAAGAGTGGGCGCATCTGGTACGAGCCGGGCTTTGCGGGCGACCGAAAGCAGGAGTTTCAGAAATGGAGTTCCATTTGCCATCAGGTAAACAAAGGCAAGTTCATTCCGATTCTCGGCCCTGAACTTGGCGAAGACCTGTTTGGCGGAACGCGCGAACTGGCCAGAGAGTTGGCGGAAAAACATGCTTTTCCTCTGACCGAACACGAGCGCACCGACCTGGCCAAAGTCGCCCAATTCATCAGCGCCAGCCAGAGCCGCCGCTTTGCTCAGGAAATCGTGGCAGATCAGTTTCACGCGCGGCTATCGGAGCGTTTAGATTTGAAGAGCGACAAACTTGTTGAGCTTGCCGCAAAGAAATTTCAGGCCGAAGAAGACAACCCTTACCGAATTTTGTCAGAACTGCCCGCAGCTGTTTACCTGAATGCCAGCCACGATGAATTGCTTTGCCAGTCTTTGAAAGATGCAAAGAAAGAACCTGAATCTCTCTTCTGTTCCTGGCGAAGGCGTGGACAAAGCGTTCCCCAACAGCCAAAGCCGATAAACACAGAGCCAACTCTAGACAAACCGTGGGTGTATCAAGTCTTTGGCCTGTTCGGAAAACCCGACACGCTGGTGCTAACCGAAGACGATTTCTTCGATTACATGATCGAAACTTCGCGGAGCAAGCTGTTGTTACCGTCTCTGACTGGAAGGTTGATGGAAAGCTCGCTGATTTTTCTTGGCTTCAGGCTGACCGATTGGCGGTTCCGAGTCCTATTCCGAATGATCGTTACTCAAGAAGGCAGCGAAGCCATGAAAGACTTGTCGCACGTAGGCGTGCAGGTCAACCCCGACGAAAACAGCCTGGCCGATGTCGAACGCACGATGAAATACATGGAAAGTTATTTTCAGGAAGCCAAAGGCGAAGCGCCAAGCATTTCGATTTATTGGGGCAGCTCCACAGATTTTTTGAAAGAGCTTCGCAAACGATTGGTGTAAAGGTGAAAAGAGAAATTAGCTCTGTTAGGAGCGACCTGTTTATAGCTAATGGAGATAAAGGGTTTCAAGCTCCGTTAGGAGCGACCTGTGCCACAGGCCGCTCCTAACGGAGCTTGGTGAATTCTCGCTGGCTTATTGTTATAAACAGGCCGCTCCTACCGGAGCTAGGACAATTAGGAAGGTAAAGATGGCGGACAAGAACGACAAATTTGATTTCAGCGAAAACCCGTTTGTCGGGCCTCACCCGATTGAAACCGGGCGCAACATCTTCGGGCGCAATCGGGAAATTGACGATCTGTATTACCTGCTCAGCGCCGAACGCATCGTGATGCTGCATTCGCCGTCAGGCGCGGGCAAAACTTCGTTGATTCAGGCGGGATTGATTCCGCGATTGAACGAACGCTTCGACGTGTGGGGGCCGACGCGAGTCAATCAGTTGCCGTCCGCGACTTCATCCGCAACCGTCAACCGCTACATCCGCAGCGCCGTGCTCGGTTTTGAGCAGCAGATTCCCGCCGAACGCCACCGCACCGAAGAACAGCTTGGCGAAATGACGCTGGCCGAATACGTCGCCAGCCGCCGCGAAGAATCAAAGAACATCGTGCTGATTTTCGACCAGTTTGAAGAGATTCTGACCGCCGATCCGCTGGCGATTGACGCCAAGCATGAATTTTTCAAACAGTTGGGAGAATTGCTGCTTGATCCGCGCATTTGGGCACTGTTTGCCATGCGCGAAGATTATCTGCCCGCGCTTGATCCTTACGCCGAACAAGTCCCCACGCATTTGAAAAACTGGTTCCGGCTTGACCTGCTGCGCCGCGACAAAGCCACTGAAGCGATCACCGAAACTACCAAAGAAGGTGGTCGCCAGGTCGACCAGGAAGCGGTGACGGAACTGGTTACGGATTTGGCTACGATGAAGGTGCAACAGCCGGACGGCACGTTTGCTCCGCAAAAAGGCTTGTACGTTGAACCGCTTCAATTGCAGGTGGTCTGCCGCCGGTTGTGGGAGCGAATGCCCACAGACAAACAAACCATTGACCGCGCCGAGATTGAACAGTCCGGCGACGTGACCACCGCGCTGGCCGATTATTACGCAGCCGAAGTTGCTCGGCTGGCCAATGGCGATGTGCGTATCGAACGCAAGTTGCGGGAATGGGTTGGCGAACGATTGATTACGCCCGACGGCATCCGCAGCCAGGTGTTGCGGGGCGCAGGCAACAGCGAAGGCCTCGACAATGAATTGATCGCCAGTCTGGTCAACACGTATCTGGTGCGCGGCGAACAACGCGAAGGCGCAACCTGGTACGAACTGGCGCACGACCGTTTGATCGAACCTATCCGCAACAACAACCGCGATTGGTTCGACACCCACCTGCACAAAGTCCAAAAGCTTGTTTCGCTGTGGGAAAAGGACGGTCGCCCGGATAGATTCCTTTTGATTGGCGCGGATTTGGTCGAAGCCAACCAATGGGCAGAGCAAAACGAAGCTTCGCAAACGGCGATTGAGCGCAAGTTTTTGGATGCGTCCGCCGCAAGGCAGGAAGCGATTGAGAGAGAAGAGAGGCACGCAAAACGGTTACGTAAATTGCTGGTGGCGCTGGCTGCCGTTGCTCTGCTGGCTTTGGGGGCAGCGGGCTATGCCTTGATCTCTTACCTGGAAGCCAACTACCAGCAATCCTTCGCGAAGTATCAGGAGCAGAATGCCTACGATAAAGAATCTGAAGCCCAAAAATTTGCACGTGAAGCATCACTTCAAAAGACGCTTTCCAATGTGAAGCGCGACGAGGCTGAGGCAGCCAAATTGGCCGAAGAGTTTCAGCGCAAACTTGCCGAACAGACCGGGAATAAGCTCGTGGCTAGTTATGAACAATCGAACGGATTGTTGGTTATAGCCCGGAACTTCTTGGCACAAGAGGCAATAGATAAGAAAGATTATACTCGTGCCGAAGACGTCTTGCTGGCTTCCTATAAACCACCTGGGACACCAAAAGACGAAGACTTACGTAGCTTCGACTGGTTCTATCTGTGGCGTCAACTACATGATGAAAAGGCGACGCTAAAAGGGCACACTACTTCGGTTAGATCGGTCGCCTTTACGCTTGATGGGCGGACGCTAGCGAGCGGGGCAAGTGACAATACGATCAAGCTGTGGGATGTGGCGAGTGGGAAGGAAAAGGCAACGTTGAGAGGACACGCCTACGAAGTTCAAGCAGTGGCTTTTACGAATGATGGACGGATGCTGGCAAGTGGGAGTTCAAGCAATACGATTAAGTTGTGGGATGTCGCGAGCGGGAAGGAGATAGCAACGCTGCTAGGGCACGCTGACAATGTATGGTCAGTAGCCTTTACAAGTGATGGGCGGACACTGGCAAGCGGGAGTTGGGACAAGACGATCAAGTTGTGGGATGTGGCGAGCAGGCAGGAGAAGGCGACGCTTAAAGGACACACTAACCAGGTTGGGGCAGTGGCCTTTACCCGTGATGATCGGACGCTGGCGAGCGGGGGATGGGACAATACGATCAAGTTGTGGGATGTGGCGAGCAGGCAGGAGAAGGCGACCCTAAGAGGGCACTCTGGCAGAATTTTATCGGTAGCTTTTACAAATAATGGGGGGACGCTGGCGAGTGGGAGCGATGACAAGACGATTAAACTGTGGGATGTAGCGAGTGAGCTTGAGGAGGCGACACTGAGGGGGCACGTTGACGAAGTTAATGCAGTCACCTTTACAAGTGATGGGCGGACACTGGCTAGCGGAAGTGATGACAAAACGATCAAGCTGTGGGATGTGGCGAGTAAGCAGGAGAAGGTAACACTGAGAGGTCATGCTGACGAAGTTAACGCTGTCACCTTTACAAATGATGGGCGGACACTGGCGAGCGGCAGCTCAGACAGAACAATCAAAATGTGGAGTGGTACGAAGGGGCAGGAGAAGGTGATGCTAAAAGGACTCACTAAACAGGTTAGGTCGGTGGCCTTTACGAGTGATGGTCGGACACTCGCTACCGCGGGGGCAGACGATACGGTGAAGCTGTGGGATGTGGCGAGTGGTCAGGAGAAGGCGACCCTGATAGGGCCCCTGATAGGGCATACTGCTAGTGTGGGGGCGGTAGCCTTTACAAGTGATGGGCGGACACTGGCAAGTGGGAGTTGGGACGGTACAATCAAGCTGTGGGACGTCACGAGCGGACAGAAGAAGGCAATCCTGACAGGACATTCTGGCAGTGTTTGGTCGCTGGCCTTTACGAGTGATGATCGGACGCTAGCGAGCGGAAGTGATGACAATACGATCAGACTGTGGGATGTGACAAAGCGACGGGAGAAGCTGACGCTGAGAGGACACACTAGTAGTGTTCGGTCGCTGGCCCTTACGAGTGATGGACGTACGCTGGCGAGCGGGAGTGATGACAATACGATCAGACTGTGGGATTTAGCGAGCGGGCGAGAGAAAGCTACATTAAGAGGGCACACCAACTTGATTTCATCGGTGGCCTTTACGATTGATGGGAGGATGCTGGCGAGTGGCAGCGCTGACGAAACGATTAAGCTTTGGGATGTAACGAGCAGTCAAGAGAAGGCGACGCTGAAAGGGCTGGACCGGATTAGATCGGTGGCTTTTACAAGTGATAGTCGGACGCTGGTGAGTGGGCTTGATGACAAAACGATCAAACTATGGGATATAGCGAGCAGGCAGGAGAAGGCGACGCTGAGAGGGCACACTGATAATATTTTGTTCGTGGCCTTTACAAGTGATGGGCGGACGCTGGTTTCCGCTGGGTACGAGGAAAATTCATTAGATAGTAAGTGGGAGGGGACTATAAGGCTTTGGCACGGGGCGACCAATGCGGAGGTGGCGCGAGATTGTTTTCGATGTAAGCAGAAGGACTGATTGCGATTACAGGTGGAATTCACGCTTCAGCTTGGGGGTGGCAAAGACACGCTGAAGCGTGAACTCTGAGCTTTAATTCTGCCCGTAACCTTTTGTGCGAGCCTGATGCCATTCCCAGGCGGAGCGGATGATTTTGGCGAGGTCGGGAAAATTCGGTTGCCATCCCAAAACCGCGTGGGCTTTGGCGGCATTCGCAATCAGCCGCGAAGGGTCGCCGGGGCGGGCGGGTTCTATCTTCACTTCGATTGGCAAGCCAGTCACTTGCCGAGCGGCTTCTACAACTTCCATCACAGAATAGCCTTGGCCGTTGCCGAGGTTGATGCATTCGGATTGCTGGCCGGAGCGCAGATGCTTCAGCGCTAGAATGTGCGCTTGGCCCAAATCTGCTACGTGAATGTAATCGCGGATAGCCGTGCCGTCCGGCGTAGGGTAATCGCCTCCGAATACGGTCACGTACGGCAGTTTGCCGGCGGCGGCGGCAAGGATATTCGGGATGATGTGGGTTTCCGGTTCATGATGTTCGCCGCGCGTGGGAATGGCTCCGGCGGCGTTGAAATAGCGTAGCGCAACGAACTTCAGCCCATAGGCTTGATCGTAGGCCGACAGAATCTTTTCCAGAAACAGCTTCGACCAGCCGTAAGGATTCGTCGGTTGTTGCGGATGCAGTTCGTCAATTGGGATCCGAACCGGTTCGCCGTATGTCGCACATGTAGACGAAAACACGAATTGCCGCACGCGGTGTTCCAGCAAAGCATCAAGCAAGGCGACGGCTTGTTCGACGTTGTTTTCAAAATAGAGCTTGGGTTGTGCGACCGATTCGCCTACATACGCTAGCGCGGCGAAGTGGATGCAGGCTTCGATTTTGTGCTCTTGGCAAATGCGTTTGACCAGTTCGCGGTCCCCGATGCGGCCTTCGTAAAAGGGAATGCTGGCATCCACGGCTTCTCGATGGCCGCGAAAGAGATTGTCCAGCACGACGACCTGTTCGCCTTGTTCGCGCAACAGTTCGACTGTCACGCTGCCGATGTAGCCCGCTCCACCTGTGACCAGAATTGCCATTCGTTCTCCAAGACCAACTATCTTCGCCGCATTGCGGCGATTGAGTTTAGCCGTCGGTTTCCAACCCACGGAAGGCCAATGTAAAGATTATTGCGTCGCGTCCAGCGAGGCCTGAATTCAAGCGTCGCTGACGCGACGCGGATTATTTTCCGCACGTTCCCGGCGTTGAAAACGCCGGGCTAAATTCAATCGCCGCGATGCGGCGGAAAAAGCCGTTCATCATTATTTGTATTGCCAACAACTTATTGCCAATCAGAATGAAGCCATCGGAACGTTTTGGCTTGATTGAATTACACAACGCCTTTGACGGATTCGATAATCTGCTCCTCAGAAATCAATACCAGATTTGCTGCTGCCGCCAGTGGCACATACGAATCAACCGCCCGCACGGAATTCAATCGGCCTTCAAAGCCGTTTTCAGCCAGCGAAGCGATGATCGCTTCAGCGACACCTCCGCCGGTTGAACGGCATTCGTCGGCGACGACGACTCGCCCGCATTCGTCAGCGTGGCGTTTGACGGCTTCCATCGGCAAAGGATTCAGCCAGCGTAAATCCAGCACGCGAGCATTGATGCCTTGTTCGTCTTTCAGCTTTTTCGCCGCCCGTAAACTCAGTCGCAAGCCGTTGGCGTAGCTGACAATCAGTGCGTCTGTCGCTTCGGGGTTGTAAACGCCGACTTCGCCGGGCAGCAGCATGGAACTTTCGCTATTCGGCGCAGGGTAATCGCTCAGCCACAAACCGTCGCCATCGGTGTACAAATCTTTTTCGTGATAAAGCGCGATGGGTTCCAGGAAGACGGCGACTCGGCCACAGGCTTTGGCGGTGGCGACCAGGCCGCGCAGCATTCTGGCGGCGTCGTCTCCGCGTGAAGGCGCGGCCAGCAACAAGCCCGGAATGTCTCGCAAAGCGCCAATCGAATTGTCGTTGTGGAAATGGCCGCCGAAGCCTTTTTGGTACGCCAGCCCCTGCACACGAACGACCATCGGGTTTGAAAACTTCCCAGACGAAAAGAATTGCAGCGAACAGGCTTCGCCGCGAATTTGATCCAGCGCGTTGTGCAAATA
>CAZMXG010000032.1:0-17094 GCA_964570175.1 uncultured Heliomicrobium sp.
TGACTCGTCTGATGCTGAACAGATTGGCTTCAGACTAACTTTTCAGACGCTCTCTTAGACAGGATGAGCAGGATTTTTCAAGATCACGATCCAGCCAACAGCGCTACACTTTATGTCAATCCTGAAGCATCCTGAAAATCCTGTCTAAAATTATGTCTTCACCTTGTTTGGCCCGATTTAGCGCGGCTGGGTCAGGACTTTCTTCACGCTTTTCGTTGTGCCGGGCGGCGTGATTTCCAGAATCATGGATGACTGCCGGAAGTTTCGACTGTCGTTGGCAATCTTCAGCGACTCCTGAACCAGACGGTCGAAAATCGCAAAGAAGGCATTCGGCGTAAACTCATTCAGGTCATCAGAAATATCCACAAATTTCCCCGCCACCTTGGCCAATTCCTTTTGCGAAACCGGCTTTTTGCCAAGTGTTTTTGTCAGGTCGCCCAGCCGATCCGCGTAACTGTTTTCCAGACTACAAAGCGTCGTAAGAAGCTGAATGTCTGTGGAGGACAGATTGACCCGCAGGGGCGTGCCTCTGGTAAACCAACCAGGCAAGGTGACGCTTTTGAATTGTTGCAATGCGGTGAAACCATCGTTGTCAAAAGTGTCGTGCAATGACGGAGAGAGGTTGGCAAACCCAACACGCGCCAGAAAATCAGTGCTTTTCAAGCCAATGTATCTGGAAGAAATCACCTGTCGCGTGGTCAGCTTGGCCAAATTTTTCAGGTCTTTCGGCGCAATGGCTTTGAATGCCGCCTTCAGCATTTCGTCATCGTACCTAACAAAATACCGCACAACGACTTTGCCCAACCCGCCGGGAAATTGTTTGGTCAAATCGCTGACAAAGGTTGCGCGGCTGGTTTTGGTCAGCAAGCCAACAAACTCTGCCATATCCAGATATCGGGTTAATTCGTCGGGCGTTGTCTGGTCGTCAGCTTCCAGCAGATCGTATTGGACGGCGACGCTTCGCAGCGTCTGGATCAAATAATCTTTTGTTTTAGGATCAGTAGGAACGCTGGTTCCTTCGGGCTGAAAGGTTTCACCCAACGCGCGCAGCAGGAAATTGCTTTCGACAGTTTCTTTGAACTTGCCGCCTTTTTTCTTCTTTTCGGTGATCGAAGCTTTGGTGGCGAACACGTGCAGCAAGCCTCCGGCGGTTTGTTCGATGGTTTGTTCGGCATTGACGGCCAACTGACTGAGACTGTCTTCGCCCCAACCGAGCACGTTAATGCGAAGCTGTGCGCTTTTGGTGAACGCGTGCGAAAAGACGCCTTGATTGACCTTGACGTATTTGGCGGAAAAGTTGGCCAGGGCTTTTTCAAAATCTCCCAGGGCGGCAGCGCGTGCCAGTTGCTGCCCTTCGGCTGTGTTCAGATCGAATTCCACGTCCAGCAATTCCTTGTTACGCGTGGCTCGCGTGTACGCGAAATGCAGGTCGAAGGTGAATTTTTGATTCACGGCCGCCGTGATTTTGGCGTACCAGTTGTTTTTGAAATCTTCGATGCGTTTTAGGTTTGTCTGCAAAAGCTGGAACGCTTTGTTGACGTCAGACTTTTTCAGTTCTTCAAACGTCTTGCCGATGACCTTGCCTGCCAAATCCTGCAAGCGGGTATCAGCCAGATTTTTCAGATCGTCGGGGCTGTTCAATCCATTGAGTTTGCTGATCAGCGGATCCAAACCAAGTTCTTCTTTCAGTTTGGCCAGAAAGTCGCGGACGGGTTTGGTTGCGCCGTCTGTGATGAAATCGTGCGCCTTTTGGGCGAGCTTGGTGAATTGCAAAAAGTCCGCGTTCATCATCAGCAGCGGAAATACATTTGTACCCCAGATGATTTGCACTAGTTCCAAGGTGCTGATCGAGTCTTCGTCCGTGCTGTCATCAGAATTGATCAGGTTCGCCAACTCCGCAGGATTTGAAACGCTGGCTAAAACCGTCAGCGCTTTTTGAAGTTGTGGAATTTTGCCAAGGTACGCGTGGTACATATCCACGATGTACTGATCCAGGTTCGTGTAGGTGTCGGCAACTTTTTTTGCGGCGGCGAAAAACTCCTTGAAGGTGGTTGTGTCTACAACCTTGCCGATCAACTCTTGCGACCATTTGTGGATGAAATCATTGGTCATGCCGCTCAGCTTCGCTTGCAATTCTTCCAGCGTGTCAAACTCCTGCGCTTTTTTGAAATACCCAAGCACGGTTTCAGCGTCGGAACCAATCAGCCGCGTCAGAAATTCGTCAGCGCTGCGCGGCAATCCGTTCAATTTGGCAGAAGAATCCAGGCTGAAATCCGCCGTAAAGTTGAATTGCGAATCGCGGTTTTTGCGAACGACAAACCGCACCCAGCCGTCTTCTGCTCCGCGTCGGGCTTCAATGCTGAAATCTCCGGCAAGCTGATAGCCGAACGAAACCGCCGCCATCGTCCGCAAGGCGTAATCCAAATCAAGCTGCAATTGATTGACGTCGAATTTCTGCGACCCGGCCATTTCAAAGCCCCACTTCAACCCGGCATTCAGCTTCAGGTATCCGCCAAAGCGCGTGGCAATGACTTCGCCTTTGGCGGGCAGTTCTGCGACGGAATCAATCTGTTGCGGCAACCGCACGCTGGCGAACAGGTCGCCAAGAATTTCGGCTGCGGTCTGCTCAGCGCTGTAAAGTTTCAATTGTTCGTACGCGACATTGCCGCCTGCGCCGATGCCGAACGTGGCGGAAAGCGCTCCGGCGGGAAACGGGATTGGCGCGCTGCCATCGGCTTTGACATCGCTTTGCGCGTTGAACAGCAATCGCACGTACAGATTGCCATCGGTCAACGTGTCTGCCAGTCCGTATACGGTCAGAACTTTTTCGTCCTCGTCGTCTTCGCTTTGTTTTGGCCAGATCAGATGAATCTGGTTGGCTACGCTGGCGCTGACGCCCAGCTTCATGCCGGCCTTACTGCCAAATTTGAATTTCTGACTGTTATTAAAGCTGAAACTGACATCGGCGATGCGGTCCACATCCGGGGAAAATTTGCCGTCGTTGGCCAGCAGCTTTGCCCAGATGTTTTGATCGCTTTGCAATTCAAATTGGCCATCGCCCGAAAGAAATGATTTTTTGAACGTGTCGCTGTTAATCAAAAAGATGTTTGGTACTGGTGGCACTGAATTCTCTCCTTGACCGAAATTGATGATTTGCCGAGACTGCCGATGCACTTTGCCAGAACCAAAAACGAAAGGCGAACGATTCCGTTGAACAATATGCTGAAAATCTGGGGCCGCCGATTGGTGACCATCACCGGTTTTGTGCTGGCCTGGCTGTTGGTTGTTTTCACCTTGCCTGTGACTTTATTGCTGGCGTTGGTGGTGGATGCATTTCGGCGAAACCGACTAGCGACGGTCAGGGCAATTCTGATGGCTGCGGTTTTTCTGAGCTGCGAAATGGTCGGCCTTGTCACCAGTCTGTTGATCTGGCTGTTCAGTTTTGTCTGGGCGGGCGGTGATAAAGGGCGATATATGCGGTGGAATTTCAATTTGCAGCAATGGTGGGCAAAAACCTTGTTTACTTCCGCTCAGCGAATTTATCAGTTGAAATTGATCGTGACTGGTGACCGCATCGAAACCGGGCCAATCATTGTGTTCATGCGCCATACCAGTCTGGCGGACACCATGTTGCCAGCAGCGCTGTTTTCGCGACGACAAGGCTTAATGCTTCGGTATGTGTTGAAGCGAGAATTACTGTGGGACCCGTGCATTGACATTGTGGGCAATCGCATTCCGAATGCATTTGTCGAACGCGGCACCGGCAACATTGCCGGAGGCGTGGCGGTTGTTCAGCGGTTAATGACCGGCTTGACTGAAAGCGACGGCATTTTGATTTATCCGGAAGGCACGCGGTTTACGCCGGCAAAGTTTCAGCGTGCACTCGCCAAACTGGCGGAAAGAAACGATCCAGCCTTGTTTCAAAAAGCCAGCGCGTTGCGGCATGTGTTGCCGCCGCGACTGGGCGGGCCGCTTTCAATTTTGGAATTGAATGAAAACGCGGACGCAGTGTTTTGCGCGCACGCAGGCCTGGAAGTTGCCAACACCGCCAGCGATTTGCTCAGCGGCAAGCTGGTTGGCCAGACGGTTCGCGCGCATTGCTGGCGAGTGGCTTTTGCGGATATTCCGCTCAGTCGCGAAGCGCAAATTGATTGGTTGTATGAACATTGGGCAAAAGTTGACGAATGGGTTGGGAAACAAAACTTATGACTGTTTACACCATCACGCCGATTGTTATTGCTGTAGCCTTATTCCTGCTCTGGCTGTTGAGCTTGAAATTGAAAGACGCAAGTATCGTGGACATCTTTTGGGGGATGGGATTTGCGATGATTGCCGTCACAAGCTATCTGGTGACAGGCGGTTTTGCCGCGCGCAAACAGTTGATAACAGCGCTAACTATCATTTGGGGAGTTCGGCTGGCCTGGCACATTGGCAGCCGCAACATCGGCAAAGGCGAGGATTATCGCTATCAGGCGATGCGCAAAAAACTTGGGCCGATGTTCCCGCTCATCAGCCTGTTCACGGTTTTCCTGTTACAAGGCGTATTGATGTGGCTGATTTCCTTGCCACTGCAAGCCGCGCAAATTCCTGCACAGCCAGACCGGTTGACGGTTTGGGATTATGCTGGTTTGCTGGTTTGGCTAGTCGGTTTTCTGTTTGAAGCCATTGGCGATTGGCAACTGCGCCGGTTCAAATCCGATCCGGTAAACAAAGGCAAGCTGATGGATCGCGGGTTGTGGGCATTCACGCGCCATCCGAATTATTTTGGCGACGCGTTGTTATGGTGGGGATTTTATCTGATTGCCTGCGCGGCTGGCGCCTGGTGGACGATGTTCAGCCCGGCGCTGATGACGTTTCTGTTGCTGAAAGTTTCCGGCGTGGCAATGCTGGAACGCAGCCTGACAAAAACCAAGCCGGAATATGAAGCGTATGCGCGACGAACCAATGCTTTTTTGCCGTGGTTTCCGAAGACTCAGTAACATGCGGGAGAATTTCCCATGAACCAGCGATTACCGAAAACTTTTCTGATTGTGTTATTTGCTGCAATCTTGATTGGCATGTTGTGGGTGACGATCAAAGCCAGTTTGGTTGAAAGCGTCTTTAATGTCGGGCCGCGCGTCTGGCCAGAGCCCTGGTGGGTGGCGACATTGTGGGATGCGTACTGCGGTTTCATCACGTTTTATGTTTGGGTGTTTTACAAAGAAAACGGTTGGGTGGGGCGCGTTGTCTGGTTTGTGCTGGTGATGTGCCTGGGCAATATCGCTATGTCTGTATACGTTTTGATCCAGCTTTTTCGTTTGCCTGCCGACGCGACCTGGGCGGATTTGCTGTTGAGAAAACAATGACTCGGAACCAACAACTTGGCACATGGTTGCTGCTGACTTTTTTGCTGGCGATTGCTGTGTATCGCTGGCTGACCCTGCCGCAATGAATTCTGAAACGAAACCACCTTTAATTGCTGTCGTGGGGCCGACCGCTTCCGGCAAAAGCGATCTGGGCATTGCGCTCGCCCATCGCTTCAACGGCGAAATCATCAACTGTGATTCGGTGCAAACATATCGCGGCATTTACGTTGCTACGGCCAAAGTTCCGCTCGAAGAGCAGCAGGGAATTCCGCACCATCTGATTGACATTGTCGAACCAACGTACAACCTGACGGCAGTGGAATGGGCGGAACGGGCAAGGGAAGTCATTGCGGATATTGAATCGCGCGACAAACTGGCTTTGCTGGTTGGGGGGACCGGGTTTTATCTGCGCGCGCTGACGACGAAGTTTTTCGATTCGCCGGAAATTGACGAAAGCCTGCGGCCACGGTTCCAGCGCATTTTAGAACGTCGCGGCGTCGAACGTCTTCACCGAATGCTGGCGAAAGTTGATCCGCCGCTGGCCGCAAAGTTTGCTGCAAAAGATTGGTCGCGTGTGATTCGCGCACTGGAAGTTTACTTTTCTTCCGGCAAACCGCTTTCGGAATGGCAGGCCTACACCCCTGAAGAACCGACCGAAGAAGCCGCGCGGATGTTTTATCTGGTGCTGGAACCGCCGCGCGACGAGCTTTACGATCGCATCAACCGCCGAACCGACCTGATGGTCGAGCGCGGCTTGCTGACAGAAATCCAGGATCTGATCGCTTCAGGCGTTCCGCCCACAGCCAAGGCGTTTAACGCACATGGCTACAAACGCTTTGTCGAGTATTTGCTTGGGCAGCGAACCCTGGAAAGCGCCGTCGAGCAGATGAAATTGGACACGCGCCATTACGCCAAGCGCCAGTGGACCTGGTGGCGCGCGCAAGCACACACGTTCTGGCTGAAAGGTTTCGGTTTTGAGCCGCATGTGATTGAAAACGCCATCCAGATCGTTGAAGCCAAATTGTAATCCCGCAACAGAAAGTGCGAAGGATTCCGCAAGCCGCAAAATTGGTTGCGGAAGTTTCCCCCTTTTTCTGCCCACCACCACCGCAAATACATCCGCCAAAGCCCTGAACTGGCTTTCTTATCCGGCACGAACGTTGCTCATTTAAGTTTGTTGAAGACTTGCCAAACCTGCAAACAATGAAATCAGGAGGAATGCCGCAATGGGAGAGCACAATGTATCTGTTAACCAAGACCCGCGTCAGGAACAGGCCTTCATGAAATCCTTGCTGGCTGACCTTGCCGCATTGGAGCAGATGATCATTACCGGAAAGATGGAAAGCGGCATTCGGCGCATTGGCGCTGAACAGGAAATGTTTTTGATTAATCATTCCATGCGGCCAGCGCCAGTTGCATTGGAAGTTTTGCAACTGGCAAGCGATGACCGGCTGACAACAGAGATCGGCAAATTCAATCTGGAAGCCAATCTTTCGCCGCAATTGCTGGCGGGAGATGGATTGCGGCATATGGAGCGGGAAATCCATGAGCTTGTCGCCATTGCCCGGCAGGCGGCAAATTCCCTCAACGCGGATGTGGTTTTGGCGGGCATTCTTCCGACAATTCAGCAGTCCGATCTAAGGATGGAAAATCTGGTTCCCAGTTCGCGCTATCTGGCTTTGAATCAGGCGATGCAACAATTGCGCGGCGGCGCATTCAACGTCCACATCAAAGGTCTGGACGAACTGCAAATGACGCACGACAACATCATGCTGGAAGCTTGCTGCACAAGTTTCCAGGTGCACCTGCAAGTCGGCGCGGAAGAATTCGCGCAACTGTACAACTGGGCGCAGGTGATCACCGCCCCACTTCTGGCCGCAGCGGCCAATTCGCCGGTTTTCCTGGGGCACAGGCTTTGGCACGAAACGCGGATTGCGCTGTTTCAACATTCAACTGATGAACGATCCACAACGCGGCAATTACGCAGCCATCCTCCGCGCGTTAGTTTTGGCAGTGCGTGGATCAAAGATTCGGTGATCGAGGTTTTTCGCGAAGAAATCGCTCGATTCCGTGTGTTGCTGACAAAAGAAATTGACGAAGATCCGATGGAAGTTTTGGAGCGCGGTGAATTGCCTTCGTTGTCCGCCCTGCGTTTGCACAACGGCACGGTCTGGCGATGGAATCGCCCGTGTTATGGCATCAAAGACGGCGTGGCGCATTTGCGAATCGAACAGCGCGCCATGCCTGCCGGGCCATCAGTCCTGGATGAAATGGCCAACGCAGCATTTTTCTACGGGCTGATGATGGCCTTGCCTGCAGAATTTGGAGACGTTCAACGGCGAATGCAATTTGACGATGCAAAAGACAATTTTTTTGCCGCGGCTCGCCACGGATTGAAAGCGCAAATCAGATGGTTGAATGGAATTGACCATCCTGTGGCTCCGCTGATCCTGGAACAGTTGGTGCCGTTGGCGCGCGAAGGGTTGAAACAAGCCGGCGTTGAATCGTCTGACATCAACCGTTACCTGGACGTGGTCGAAGAGCGCGTCCGCCGGGATCAAAATGGCGCGCAATGGTCGTTGCGTTCCTTGATGGCAATGGGCGAGCAGGGCACTCGTGAATTGCGCAGCCGGATTCTGGTGGAGCAAATGATTCAACATCAGCAAGACGATCAACCGGCTCATCAATGGCCCTTGGCCAAGGCGGATGCTCCGCGCGATTGGTGCCATAGTTACCAAACCGTCAGCCAGTTGATGGCGACCGATTTATTTACGGTTCGACCCGACGACCTGATTGATCTGGCCGCAAGCGTCATGGATTGGAAACATATTCGCCACGTTCCGGTCGAAGACGACGAAGGCAGGCTGGTCGGGCTGGTTTCTCATCGCGATTTATTGCGGCTGTTATCGCACGGTTTGTTGAGCAAACAGTCTCAGCCGGTTGCCGTCAAGGAAGTGATGAAACGCGATTTGGTTACGGTCGCGCCGGACACGCTGACTTTGGAAGCGCTGAAAATCATGCGGCGACTGAAAGTCGGCTGTTTGCCGGTTGTCGAACAAGGCAGATTGATTGGCATTGTCACCGCTTATGACTTTTTGGCGTTATCGGCAGAAATCATCGAAAAACAGTCTGATCGTATTGAGGAGATAAAACTCGACCAGTCAGAAGGGCAGTTGAGGGCTTGATTCGATATGGCAAGCTGCTTAGTATGCAGTTCTGCACAAGTCGGAAATAAACCCAAGAACACAAAAGAAGGAGATTGTTGAGATGCCTTATTCTGAACTGATGATTAAACCAATGCGCGAAGATTTGACCCGAATCGGATTCGAAGAAACGCGCACACCCGAAGCCGTTGACGCCGCGATCAAAAACTCCACCGGCACGGTGCTGGTCGTAGTCAATTCCGTTTGCGGATGCGCCGCCGGCAAAGCCCGTCCGGGAATCGCAAAAGCGCTAAACCACAGCGTTCAGCCGGACAAGAAAATTACCGTCTTTGCCGGAGCCGACATTGACGCGACCGCCCAAGCGCGCGGCTATTTCACGGGCTATCCACCGTCATCGCCTTCGATTGGCTTGTTTAAAGATGGAAAGCTCATTTACATGATGGAGCGGTATCAGATCGAAGGCCGTAGCGCTGATCAAATCGCTGCCGAATTGACCAATGCTTTCGACAAATTCTGCGCGCCGCTGCAAGCTGCCGCGACCAATTGAACTTAAATTCAACCTGCGAAAACCAAAGGCTGGAAGAGAACTCTCTTCCAGCCTTTGGTTTGTCAACTTACAGAAATGTGTGATGCGCCTTTATCGCGTGCGGGCTTTTGCCAAATCCTTGTCTCTTAACCCAACCCGCGAATCGAAATCAGCATGTTTTTCAAGCTGCTGGTGGCATCAATGGCTGCTGTCGGTTCGTGGCCGCAATGCATCATGCAATTCTGGCATTTGGAATTGCCGCTCTTGCGTCCGTAATTTTCCCAGTTGGTCTCTTCCAGATACTCCTTGAAGCTTTGCGCGTACCCGTCGCTAAACATATAGCAGGGTTTTTGCCAGCCGAAAATGTTGTAGTTCGGGCTGCCCCACGGAGTGCATTCGTAATCAATTTCGCCCATCAAAAACTTCAGATACAGCGGCGATTGATTGAACACCCATTTCTTACCACGCTTGGTTGAAAGCGGGCCAAGCACTTGCCGGAACAGTTCATTGGTTTTTTGCCGCGACAAAAAGTGGTCCTGATCCGGCGCTTTTTCATAGGCATACCCTGGCGCAATCGTCATCCCATCCACGCCTAAATCCGCCAGCATATCAAACATTTCGTGTAGCCCGTCAGGCGTTTCGCCTTCAAAAACTGTGGTGTTGGTGTTGACGCGGAATCCGGCGGCTTTGGTCTTTTTGATGGCTTCAATCGCAATGTCAAAAATGCCTTCGCGGTCAACCGAATGATCGTGGCGTTCGCGCATTCCGTCCAGATGAACGTTGAAAGTCAGATAAGGCGAAGGCTCGAACCGGTGCAGATTCTTTTCCATCAGAATTGCGTTCGTGCAAAGGTAGACGAACTTTTTGCGCTGGATCATTCCCTTGGTGATCACATCAATTTCCGGGTGAAGCAGCGGTTCACCACCGGCGATGGTAACGACCGGAGCGCCGCATTCGTCAATGGCTTTGAATGCCTGTTCAGGCGACATGTTCTTTTTCAGAATTTCGCCAGGATACTGAATTTTGCCGCAACCGACGCACGCCAGATTGCAGCGAAACAGCGGCTCCAGCATCAGAACCAACGGATATTGCTTAGTGCCTTTGATTTTTTGTTTGATGATGTAGGAACCGACCATGGCGGCTTGCCGCAATGAAATAGACATAATCTCCTCGCTTCTCCTGATTGTGTATTGGAATCGGTTTTATCCGCGGAACCGTACCTTATGCTAGCACAGAGACTTTGGTTGCCACAAAATCTTGATGGCTGACAAATTGACTGGTTTGATCGCTTTTGAAGGACGATGCTTTACCTGTCTGGGGAAAAGATCAGACTTCTGGTTGAAGGATCCGCCGCGTCTAATTTCAACCGTAATTCCTGGCCAAGCGCAATCTGAATGTCGCCAATCTTGAGCGCTGTTCCATCCTCTGAAAGAACCGCAGGTTCGGCAGACGCGGCCATCGCTTCAGTGGCAAAAATGGGTGCCGCAATCAAGGTGCGGATCGGTGGGTCTGTGATCTGCACCACGACTCCATCCGTCCGTAACGCGATGACAGTGGCGGGGAACACTTCCCCTTCGCGCCCCTGTAAAAGCTGCGCTTCGACGGTGTCCAGGATGCTGCTTTCCAAACGATGGGACAATCTGTCGGCGTCTGCCATTACCTTGGGCAGTTCAGGAAGCGTGGCAAGTAAATCATCTTCAGGAGTTCTTTCTGATGACAGAGTTACCAGCAGGTCCAGCACATAACGATCAGCCAATCGGCGAAGCGGTGCTGTAACGTGTGCGTAAAACGCGGCAATGGCAGCATGACGGTCTTGCGGGGGCGGAGTGCCACGGAAGGGCGCGTACCGAGCGCCGCCTGTGACTCTGGCGGCTTGATGAAGCAGAACAGCATGCGTGGAGATGTGTGGGTCCAGGCTGCGCACAAAATCGTCGTAATCCATTTCTGCAGGCCAGGCGATTCCCAGGGCTTTGGCCGTCAATTTCAGCGCCTGCAAACGGTCGCGGCGCGGCGGCGCCAGAGCGCGCAGCAAGCCGACGCCATGCTGAATCATCGTCTGGGCCGCGCCCATTCCGGTCATCAGCGAAATTTGCGCATTCCATTCTTCCACGTCGCTGGAAGTTTCAAACGCCAGACGATAGCCGCTGACCGCCGCTGTCCAGCGTTGCACTTGCTGCGATGGGATGCGAAGACTGACACCGCCGCGTTCGACTTCTAGGCTTTGCCGTTTGCGACCGACTTCTTCGAGCAGGCTTAATGAAAGTGACCATTCTTTTCCTGCGAGCAAACCGCTTCCTGATTGTTGTCGTTCCTGGGCCAAATGTTCGCTAACTTCCGGATATGCAAGCTGCGCCTGGCTGCGGACGATGGCACGCCTAATATCCAGCGAGACAAGTTCCGCGCGCGCATTCAGCGTAAAGGCAAAGACGATGGCAGGGCGCAGTTCGCCGGCGAGCAAACTTGCGCTGCCCTCACTCAAAACCGGCGGATAAAGCGGGGTTTTCAAGTCGGGGCTGTAAAGCGTCTGGCCTCTCTGCCAGGCTTCGCGCTCGATTGCGCCGCCGTGCCGCACAAAGAACCCAATGTCGGCAATTGCATAACGCACCAGATACCCGTCTTCCTGCCTTTGCAGGCAAAGCGCCTGATCCAGATCGCGGCTGCCCGGCGGGTCAATCGTGATAAAAGGAACGGTTTGCAAATCCAGGTATTGACCCGTCAATGATTTGCCAAGCAGGTCTAGACGAGCGGCAGCGTCAGCCTCTGCAAGTGTTTCGGATGGAAACGCCTGGGGAATGTTTAATTCGTCACGGATTTGCTGAAAATTGTTGTTTGGCAGGTTGCGATTGTCTGTCATAGCGGGCTTATGGGCTTTACCGGCAGAAGGCTTGAATTTACAGGCCTTCATCAATTGTTGTTGTGTTCGAATGCGCGATGAATTTTACCACCTGATTGCCAGGTTGCGAGGGGAGATTTCGGCGTGTTGAAAAAACCTTGTTCACAACCCGATGCAGGGTTCATAGGGCTACGCTTTTATGCCTTCGCTTCCGTTTTTTGTGCAGTGGCTGTAGGCTCTGCCTGCCGATCGTGAATGGTGCAAGCAGATTGATGTTGCGGAGAAGTATGGCCCATGAATAACCATGAAAAATTTGTAGAAGACGATTCGGACAATGAAATCATCCAGGATGTGTCCATTGTCGAACTTGAATCAGAAATCGCTGGCGCGGTGGAAGATCATCGCACACGGCAAATTGTGGAAAACGCTGCTGTGGATATCAGCGAAAGAGAAACCGGCGGTTTGAACCGAAAGGACATCCTGATTCTGGTTGTTGATGATCACACGGACAGCGCTGCCCTGCTTAGCTTTGACCTGCAACGCCAAGGTTATCGAGTGGTTACGGCTTCGAACGGGATTGAGGCAATCAAGATCGCTTCCTTGATGTTGCCGAATCTGATTCTGATGGACATCGGTATGCCGGAACTGGACGGCCTGGCTGCGACAAGCAAGATTCGTGAGAACGAAGCGCTTCGCACTGTGCCCGTGGTTGCTGTTACTGCATTTACCACGGCGGGATTTCGGCGTGCCGCCTACGACATTGGATTTGATGGGTACATCACCAAGCCCGTTGAGCTTCAGCAGTTGCATGAACTGATCAGCCGGTTGCTGACGCAAGCCGAAGAAAAGAAAACGACGCCAAACAGCATGGACATCAACTTCGAAACCATTGAGAGTTGATGATTCGCAACAAACGAAAAAAAGGATGAAGCGCGAAAACGCTCATCCCTTTTGCTTTTCTGCTTTTGCTTTTCTGGTTGATGGGCTTGGCTGGACTCGAACCAGCGGCCTACTGCTTAGGAGGCAGTCGCTCTATCCACCTGAGCTACAAGCCCTGTCAAAATTACGAGGCGTATCTTAACAGCGAGAACACGTCATAACCAGCCAGCTTTTCGCGTCCCGGCAAAAATTCCAGCTCAACCATAAACGACAGTCCAACGACGTTGCCGCCCAGTTTTTCAACCAGTTGGGTGACGGCTCTGGCGGTGCCGCCCGTCGCCAGCAAATCATCCACGATGATGACGTTGTGGCCGGTTCCAACCGCGTCGCAATGGATTTCCAGTGTGTCGGTTCCGTATTCCAGGTCGTAACTGACGCTTTCTTTTTCCGCGGGCAGCTTTTTGGGTTTGCGAACCGGCACAAAGCCCGCGCCGATCTGTGCGGCAATGTACGGCGCGAAAATGAAGCCGCGCGATTCAATGCCAATGACGGTGTCAATTGGGCGGCCTTTGTACCGAGCCGTCATTTGATCCAGCGCGGTTTTCAATCCGGCGGGATGTTTCAGCAGCGTCGTGATGTCATAAAACAGGATGCCGGGTTTGGGGAAGTCCGGGACTTCGCGGATAAGGTTTTTTAGTTCTTGTTCAATCGTGGAATCAGCAGGCATGTTAAGTGCAGGTCTCCTTGGTTAGTGATCAATGCGAAAATCGCGGTAGCGGCCCATGACAGGCAAATCGGTTTCTTCGATGTCGGTGATTTCAGCCATCATCGGTCCGGTCGCCAGTTCGTTTTTGAATGCATCCATCGCGTCGCGGTCGCCTTCGGCAAGGACTTCAACGCGGCCATCGGGCAGGTTGCGAACCGTTCCCAGCACTTGATGCCGGGCCGCTGCACGCATCGCGAAAAAGCGATACCCCACCCCTTGAACCATTCCTGTAATGATGAAACGTCTGGCAACCATGGAAATTTTTGAAAAGCGCCCGGGGAAAACTTGACTGCGGAAAACCCGAAAGGCAAAGTCCGGCAAGCGGTTCGAACACATCGCAATCATTTTTACCGATTCTTTATTGAAGCCGGAAGTTATCCGTTGGGCTGCGGACTTGTCAATTGCGGACAATCAATAGATTTGGCGTCCAACGGCTTCCGGGTTTGTTAAGAGGAACCATGACTAATTCCAAGCTAACCAGACGCGATTCCCTGAAACTGATTGGCGCAGGCGCTGGCCTTGCCGCAACCGATTTCACTACCTTTGCAATGCCGTTTGCCGAAGACGAAAAGGCCGACCACGACCGCCGCATGAAATGGTGGCGCGAAGCCCGGTTTGGCTTGTTCATTCACTGGGGCTTGTACGCCGTTCCGGCTGGCGAATGGAAAGGCAAAAAGACGCCGCGCGTGGGCGAATGGATTATGCACGATCTGCAAATTCCAGTGGACGAATACACGCCGCTGGTGAACCAATTCAATCCGGTCAAATACGACGCGCGGGCGTGGGTTCGCACCGCCAAAGACGCCGGGATGAAATACATCGTCATCACGTCCAAACATCACGACGGATTTTGTCTCTGGGATTCCAAGCAGGGCGATTACGACATTGCCGCGACGCCCTACAAACGCGACCTGCTGAAACCGTTGGCCGTCGCCTGCAAAGCCGAAGGCGTGCGACTGTGTTTTTATCATTCGATTATGGATTGGCATCATCCCGATTATCTGCCGCGCCGTAAATGGGACACGCGTCCGGCAGACAAAGCCAGCTTGGATCGTTATATCGCCTACATGAAAGCGCAGTTGAAAGAACTGGTCGTCAATTACGATCCTGGCGTGCTGTGGTTTGATGGTGAATGGGAATCCACCTGGACTCACGAACACGGCGTTGACCTGTACAATTACGTTCGCAGTCTGAAGCCAGATATTCTGATCAACAACCGCGTAGACAAAGGCCGCCAAGGCATGCAAGGACTGACCAAAGCCGGAGATTTCAAAGGCGATTTCGGCACGCCCGAACAGGAAATTCCGCCCAGCGGTTTGCCCGGCGTAGATTGGGAATCGTGCATGACGATGAACGACACTTGGGGCTATCGCAAAGACGACAACAACTGGAAATCCAGCGAACGTCTGATTCGCAACCTGATTGATACGGCCAGCAAAGGCGGCAACTATTTGCTGAACGTAGGGCCAACGGCAGAAGGCTTAATCCCTGCGCCCAGCGTCGAACGTCTGGCGGCAATGGGTCGCTGGATGAAAACTAATAGCGAAGCCATTTACGGCACCACCGCCAGCCCGATTGGCAAACCCGCCTGGGGACGCGCAACGGCCAAACCCGGCAAACTGTACCTGCACATTTTCGACTGGCCAAAAGACGGCAAAGTGGTCGTGCCCGTCACAAACGGTGCCGTGAAAGCCTCATTGCTGGCCGATCCCCGCAAGCCGTTGACGCTATCGAAATCCGAACAAGGCTTGACGATTCAACTGCCGCCCGCGGCACCGGACGTTATCGCCAGCGTCATTGCCGTTGAGATCAAAGGCGCTTCGCAAGCGAAGTAAAGGTACGCGTCGCGAATATCCTACAACGCAGTCGGGTTAAGGAGTCGGATCGTCATCTTGCCTTTCATAACGTGTCCAGAATAATATCCCGGCGTACTGCCTCGAAAGAATAGTCCCTACAACTGAACGTCGGCCGCAACGAACAAAGAAGTTTGCCGTGATTCCCCACGCGGACATTCAAAGACCTACATCTGCCTGTTACACCCAGAGCTTCCATCGCGAAGCAATAAGGAGATGTGTTATGGAAAATGGTGATTCACCATCGCCCAAAGTGGGGGAGTGGCTCAACGGTTTGGCAAAAACCGATCAAGCCGGAATTTCAAAATTTACTCGTGGGATTGAGATACGGGCTAGTTTGGACAAGCAGAAAGTCATCGTCGCCCGTCAAACTCTGATTGCCAGAATCGAACAGCTAAAAGCTGACATCGAAGCTAAAAAACTTGAGCTAATAGAGCTAAAACAGGAGTTAAAGGAGCTTTCGTGAGATGTACGGGAAACAAGAGAAGCTTTTACCTGTTGTAAACGAAGTGTCGGCAACATCAGCCAGCATCTATGACAGCGCTCGCCTGGCCGAAAGCTATGCCTATCATCGTCCGCCAGTGCATCCGGCAATCATCCGAAAGATTGGCGAGCGACTTGGCATCACGGAAAAACTGCCTTGTGCCCTGGACGTAGGATGCGGAGCCGGGCTTTCCACCGCCGCCCTGGAACCGCTGGCAGAAATCCTGGTTGGCGTCGAACCCGTCCCAGCCATGCTGGGTTACAGTCACATCGTTGCGCCAAAGGCGACGTTTCTGGTCGGCCACGCCGAACGATTGCCGGTGGCGTCCCGCGCTTTTGATTTAATCACTGCCGCTGGTTCGGTCAATTACGCCAACCTGGATTTGTTTTTCCCGGAAGTCGAACGCGTGCTGACGGAAACCGGGGTGCTGGTGATTTACGATTTTTCCGCTGGCCGACGATTTGCGGACAACGACAGCTTGCAGCGCTGGTACGCCGAATTCGAACAACGCTACCCTCCGCAACCCGGCTATGCGCTTGACGTGACTGCGTTGGATTACAGCCAATACGGCTTACGGCTAAGGGGATACGAACCGCTGGAAGTCGCATTGCCGATGACTTTTCATTCGTATCTGACGTACGCTCTAAGCGAAACCAGTGTTGAGCAGGCCATTAAGCAAGGCACACCCGAAACAGAAATTCGCGCTTGGTGTCAGCGTACGCTGGCTAAAGTGTTTGCCGACGACACGTGCGAAGTAATTTTTGACGCCTATCTGGCTTGTGTAACACGAAGCTGATGGCGCAATTGCCAGCCCTAGAAATGCCGCCAATTTATTTCACTGCCCAAATATCAAATAACAACTCCGCCTATGTCCGCGCGATGATGGTGAACTGTTTGGCAGAAGGGATTGGTCTTTGAATTCGTCGGGCAGTTTCGATTGCAAATGATCGGTGGCGAGCCGATTGGACCGGCTTTCGAAGGGCCCTCGGAATCCCAACGGGATTCCATTTGCCAGCCCAGGGTTGCGGCTTGCCCGCTACCCTGGGAAAACGTGCGCACATATCCGTCAACCCCAACGGGGTTGTGTCTTTGGCTGGATGTCCCGGCATCTCCGCCGCAACCCCGTTGGGGTTGACGGGATCATTGATGGTGCCGCAGACCCAGGGTAACGGCTCCGCCGCAACCCTGGGCTGAAGGACATTGCCCCGTTGGGGCAAAACGGGAGGTGATGGTTATTCCCGGAC
>CAZMXG010000032.1:17194-38606 GCA_964570175.1 uncultured Heliomicrobium sp.
GCGGCGTTATTCCCGGACGCGGCGTTATTCCCGGACGCGGCGTTATTCCCGGACGCGGCGTTATTCCCGGACGTAATGTCATTCCTGGGCATATACTCAATCCCAAACGTACCGTTCGTCCCATTCCATGCCATGTTTGCGGAGGAGCGATCTGTATTCGTCCTGAAACGTTTGTTTTTGATGATGTTGTTCCTGATTGGCGATGTAATTGGTGGTTCGGTCCAATGCAGAAGGGCTGACCGAAAATGCGCCGTATCCGCCCTGCCAGGCAAACTCCGAAGAATCGGGATCGCGTTGTTTGATCCAGAGGCTGGAAACGCGTTTGAGTTCCTTCACCCAATCGGCTTGCGTGATGGTGCGCGACATTCGGCCAAGCAGGTGAATGTGGTCTTCGACGCCGCCTACGATGAGTGGCGGGCATTCCAATGTCTTCGAAATGCCGCCCAAATACGCGTGCATTTCCTGTCGAAGATCCGGATCACGCAGAAATGGATGACGGTGCTTGGTCGAAAAGACCAGATGAAGATAGACGCAGGACAAGGATTGTGGCATCAGTTCCTCCTTTTGACGCAACCTCGTTGTGGTTGGTGGCTTTGGCACGGCAATCTGAAGGATGCAGACCTTTGGGTCAATAAGAAGCCAAAGGGGCGAGGTGGCAAGGAAAGTAAATAGGAGAATCTTGGCAAAAGAGCAATACCTGATTTTGTCATTACGCCAGCGCCTCCAACAGCTTGGAACTTGGTGGGAAAGAGTTTTTGCCTCATGCAGGTTTGGATGGCTACGGTTTTTGGCAGATCGTGATTGGCAGTGCGGTGGCCAAAGCGGGCGTCGTCCTCTACACTTCTGATCGGCAATTCCTCCAATGTGATTACTACCGCGCGCTTTGATTGAGCCGCGAACCAATTATGGAAGAGCAATGAAGATTCGGATCGGGCTTTGTTCACGGGACGGTTTACTTTGTGTGTGTGTGGCACTGCTTCTTTTAAGCTGCAGCTTTGCATTTGCGTTTGCGCAGGGAAACAAGGAGAGCCAAGTGCAGGCGCTCATTCAGCAATTGCAAGACAAAGAAAAGCCAATTCGATTGGCTGCGCTTCAAGAGGTCAAGAAACTCGGCATCGAAGCGAAGGCTGCAGTTCCCGTGCTAATTCCGTTGTTGAAAGAACCGGATGACGAATTGCGCGTGAATGCGACGGAAGCCTTGGGGCGGATGGGTGCCGAAGCCAAAACGGCAATTCCGGCGCTGACCGAAGCATTGAAAGATCGCCTTGCTTCGGTCAGAGGCAATGCTGCCTTCGCGTTGGCGCAAATCGGCGTTGAAGCAAAATCTGCCGCTCCGGCGCTCGGTGAATTGCTGAAAGACCCGCAGCCGTGGCCACGCGGCAATGCAGCGTTTGCGCTGGGGCGAATCGGCGAAGCGAAAAGCTCTTTGCCGGCGCTGATCAGTCTGCTCAACGATCCGAATGACAACGTGCGAAAAGATGCTGCGGACGCGATTGGCAAAGCAGGCGCAGAGGCAAAAATAGCGGTTCCGGCATTGATTGGGTTGTTGAAAGACAAAAACTTGTATGTTCGCAGGTATACGGCGGAAGCACTGAGCAGAATTGGGCCGGAAGCCAAGGCCGCCGTCCCTGCGTTGGTAGAATCGCTGCGGGATCAGGAGTTCGTTGTCCGTACCTACTCCGCCTACGCGCTGAAGGCAATCGGCATGGAGGCGAAGGAAGGCGTTCCGGTTTGGCTGGGATTGCTGAAAGACCCGCATGAACATTTGCGCAGCTATGCTGCAGACGCGCTGGGCGCGATGGGGCCAGCCGCAGCGTCGGCTACGCCTGCGCTGATTGAAGCGACGAAAGATCAAGACCGGTTTGTGCGTCTCAGCGCTGCGAAATCACTGGGGAAGTTTGGAATTCCAGCCAAATCCGCAATCCCGCAATTGATTGAGTTATTGAAAGACAAAGAACCGCTTGTGCGATCCAACGCGGCAGAGGCGTTGGGCAAGATGGGCGCTGAGGCGAAATCTGCGCTGCCAGCGCTGATTGAATTGCAGAAAGATGACGCGACGGTCGTCCGGCTGGCGGTGCGGGAAGCCCTCAACAAAATCAGTTCCCCTTGAAACAAAAGAATTTCAGAGGGGACAAACTCAACCCAAAGGGACAAGGGATCAAAGGGGCGAAGAATTTGAGGTAGAGAAGCTGAGTTTGCCAAGAAACTGACTTTGAACCGTTGTCCCTTTGATCCTTTGCGATGGAAAACTTCCCAACTCACAACCCTCAAACCCGAAATGCCAACATCTGACCTCTCCCATTCTCAAGATAAAACTGCCTATTTCCACATGCTCTGGGCATCGTTCGCGTTTGCGGTCATGGCTGCGGTCAGCCATATGGCCGGGGAACGCTGCGACTGGCAATTGGTGGTTGTGGCGCGGGCGGCGGTGGCGTTTGTTTTCGCGTTTCTGCTGGCCAAAGCCTTTGGCGTCAAACTGGTGTTGTTTGGTTCGCGCACGTTGTGGGTCAGAAGCTTAGCGGGCAGCACGGGAATGATCTGCAACTTTTATGCGTTGGCGCATTTGCCGGTTTCGGATACGCTGACGTTGATGAACACGGCACCGATCTGGGTGACGCTGTTGCTGTGGCTGGTGTTCAAACAAAAGCCTACGCCGGGAATCAGCCTGGCGGTATTGATCAGCGTCATCGGCATTGCGCTGATTCAACAGCCGCATTTTCAGGACGGAAAGTTCGCCTGTTTGATGGCGTTGTGCGGAGCCTTCTGCACGTCCATCGCGATGCTGGGACTGAACCGGTTGCAGCACATTGATCCGCGCGCCATCGTGGTTCACTTTTCGGGTGTTGCCAGCATTGCGACAACAGTGTTTCTGCTGATCACAAATCCCAAAGATCACTCCGCGCAATTGACGGACAAAACCACGCTGGCGCTGTTGGTGCTGGTGGGCCTGGGCGGCGTCGCGGGGCAAATCGGCATGACAATGGCGTTTGCCAAAGGGCAGGCGACGCAAATTTCGGTCGTGGCTTTGTCACAAATCCTGTTTGGGCTGGTTTTCGACGTGCTGTTCTGGAGCCATGCGCTGAATTGGATTTCGCTGCTGGGAATGGTGTTGGTGATTGTGCCGACAGCCTGGTTGATTCTGCGCAAAACGCCGAAACAAAGCCACGATTTGATCGAAGTCGAAATGGAAGACTGACCTGGCGGACGGCGGTTCAGATGGCGGCCTTTTTGACGATCTCGTAACATTCGCACGCTGCTGCCGCCAAACCGGGCCGGTCAAGGATCGTGATCAGTCCGCGCACGTAACGGATCAGATTTTTCTTTTGAAGCGCGCCAGCGGCGGTGGTCACACCTTCGCGTCGCACGCCCAGCATGTCGGAAATGAACTTTTGTGTCAGCCGGAACTTGTCTGAACCAAGACGGTCGTGGGTCATCATCAGCCAGCGGGCAAGCCGCGCGTCAACCTTATGAAACCGATTGCAGGCAGCCGATTGCGAGACTTGGCTCAATAGCGAGTGCGTGTAACGGAGCAGCAAATCCGACAATGATCCACCCAGTTTGGCGTGTTTGCGCAACGCTTCAACTTTCATTCGCAACGCTGTGCCAGTGCCTTGCACCAGGGCGCGGTTGAATGAAGTGGTGGCTCCCAGAAACACCTGTATGCCAACCATACCTTCGCTGCCGACGATGCCCACCTCCAGAGCCGAGTGGTTTTTCACCATCGTCAGCAAAGAAACAATGCCCTGATTCGGAAAATGGACATGCCGGATGATGTCACCTGGTTCATAGAGAATTTTGCCGAAAGCTAAGGGAACCTCTTCCAGGTCCGGACGCAGGCGTTGGTATTCTTTGGTTGGCAAACCGGCAAGTATCTGGTTGGTTACTGGCTCGCGAATTGAAGCAGATCTAGGCAAAGAAGCCTCCTTGTTTGATTGCTGTTCTGTTTGGGTAACCCAACAGACGGCATAAGGAGGAGCTCATCAGCCAGATCCAGATGTCGAATGGTGAACTAACGGGAATTGAGCAAATTGAATGTACCAGACGGTGGGCATCAGGTCTATGCGTCAACGCACATTATCTTGGCAGGTAGAATCGTTGTTAGCTGAGCAAACGGTCGTATTCGCTTTTGACGACCCGGTAACATTCACAAACGGTGGCTTCCAGTTTGGGCCGGTCTAGCAACGTGATGGTGCCGCGTACATAAGAAATCACGCCTCGCGCCTGCAGTTGTTTGGCGGCCAGGGTGATGCCTTCACGTCGCACGCCCAGCATATTGGCAATCAGATTATGCGTCATCACCAGTTTCTTTGAGTGCAGACGGTCGTAACTAAGCAACAACCAGCGGCAGAGTTGTTGCTCAACAGAATGCAGGCGGTTGCAAACAGCGGTTTGTGAGATTTGGGTGATCAATGCCTGTGTGTAGCGCAGTAAATTCTGTTGAAACTGGCCGCCTTTGTTGAATTCAGTTTGCAGCACCTTCGCGCTCATTTTGTATGCACTGCCTGCGCTCTGCACCACGGCCCGGTTCGGCGTTGTCTGTCCCCCCATAAACAGGGCAATTCCAACCACTCCTTCGTAACCGGTGACGCCGATTTCGGCTGTCGCGCCATTTTCCATCAGATAAAGTAAAGAGATGATGCAGTCGGTTGGGAAATAAACGTGCGTCATCTGTGCGCCTGATTCATAAATGACTTGTCCGAGTGGAAGAGACACCAATTCCAGATTGGGTTGCAACCGTTCGAATTCGATTTTGGGCAGAGCTGCCAGCAGCCGGTTTTCCATAGGGCTTATGACTGAGGGAGAAATGGGCATAATCAGCCTCCTTAATTTCTAAAAGAGCAAGAGCGATTGTCTTTATGGCGAAAAGCACGCTTGCATAAGATTGCATCGCTGCTGGCTCTTTCAAAAGGCTCCGATACCGGAGCCTTCGCTGCAATATAACGCATTCATTCTAGCTTATATGTGCGATTGCGCACATATAAGTCCGGCAGGTACACAATTAGGGGCGTGAGCCCGCCAAAGAAAGACGGATATATGTGCGACAGCGCACCGACAGTACTATCGAAGACAACTATTATCTGGTTTGAGCCGTATTGTCGGTATTGAAGGTTCACCACGTTATTGGACTAATCTATGAGTTGTTGCAGAAGCCGTTTTCCCCAGGCCGGACTAAACGTTTACAGCCAATGAATGGCAGGTCAATGGTTGTCTGGTAGTTTCACCGGCCATTGACTTTTGCCGCAAGAAATCGTGAAGAGAAACAAGCAACTCTCAATACAATAATACGGTTTAACAGGCGGTGTGGCAGTGTATTGCCAGGCAGCAATGCACGCACATCGGCTGGAGCTTCGTTCTTCTACTTCATCCGCCCGCACTTTTTCATCATCAACAAAAAACGCACCAACGCCGATGTTTGCAGCAGATGTGTGTTCACATTCTGCCTCCGGTATCAACGACAAGCTTTTAACTCGGCCATTACAGCCTGACTTGCTGACCCGCGCGCGGGTGGCCTGCTTGTAAACAGTAGACGCCCGCGTGCTTCCCAGGCGGTGGACAATTGAAGACAGGAATTATGACAAATTTGGAACGTAAGCATTTTGCGGAGATGGCGCAAAAGGCAGCCGCTTTGCAGAAAATCTGGTTGCGCGAGCGGGAAGAACAGCGCCAGGCACAGGCCGCCGCCAATGTCGCAATCAAAAAGCGATGGGTGGAGTCAGATTCCGTGTCTGCGAAAGAAGTGGCAGCCGATCAACTGGGCTGCGACGCTGAACCGACCGGCCAAGGCGACCAGGCTGGAAAGGAGAAACGATAATGATTCAAGAGGCCCCCGAAGCGGACCGCTTCAAATTACAGTTACGCGATTCTTTGCGGCTTGAAACCATGAATTCGCGTGCCATGACGATTGCGAAACACGACAACGTTTACACCTGCGGGGACCAGGACCAAACCGTCTATTTCATCGAAAGCGGACAGGTCAAGCTGTTGATGCTTTCACCCGAAGGCAGAGAATGTTTGCTGGCCATTCATACGGTGGGAGACATATTCGGCGAATTGTGTTTGTCGAACCTGAACGCACGGCTGGAAACGGCGACGGCCATGGAAGAAACGGTCTTGAAACAAATCCCAAGCTCCAGATTCTTTGCGCGCCTGGACGGCGACAAGCTGTTAGAAGGCTTCGTGCGGTATCTGGCGGTGCGGATTGCCGATCAACAACAGGTCATCGCCAATCTGGTAACGGTGGATAGCGAACAGCGACTCGGCAAGACGCTATTGCAACTGGCCCGCAAGCTGGGCAAGAAAGACCCGCGCAGCATTCGCATCGAACTGAAGATTTCACATGAAGAACTGTCGGAAATGGTCGGCACGACGCGTCCACGGATCAGCATGTTTATGCAACGCTTTCGGAACCTGGGATTGATTGAAACCAATACCGACCACTTCCTGATTATCAAAGAAAAGCAACTTACCTCTTATTTGGCGCAGATTGCCTAGCGTGGGTAATTCTTTTCAAGCGTGTCTAGTATTGAACGGAAACCTATCTGAAGCCGGCCTATCCTCTGGATGCAAGTCGGAGCCGAGTTAGCAAATTGGCCTGCTCGGCGCCGATGTTGTTGGCAAGAAAAAGAACTATGGAGGTGGATTATGCTTTGGACAATTATCGTCATTCTGCTGGTTTTGTGGCTGTTAGGCCTGGTTGGCGGCGTGGGCGGCTCAATGATTCATGCATTGCTTGTAATCGCGGCAATCGTGCTGGTTTTTAACCTGGTTTCAGGTCGGCGGGTCGCCTAGCAATTCGGACAAACACTCAATTATTACCCATTGCCTAATTGGCAAATCAGGCAGGAGAGGGATATGGCAATGAAGCTGACTGTTGGGAATAAGGTTGTTTATCCATGTCAGGGCCCGTGTTGGATTCGCTCTGTTGTTGAGAAAGTCGTGGGCGACAAGCCGAAAAGTTTCTATTGCTTGACGCTTCTGGATGGCAGCGGGGGCGAATTGTTCGTCCCACTTGATGGAATCCAGGCCATTGGTATCCGGCCGCTGCTGAAAAAATCCGAGATTCCAACGCTGTTAGGCAGGCTGACGATGACGGCCGAACTGGCCAAAGATCGTAAACAACGCGCCAATGAGACCTTAAAGCGATTCTCCTCCGGATCGGCATTTGACTTGGCTGAGGTCATAGAGTCGCTGACTGAATGGGGGAAGACGAAAGCCCTCTCGCTTCGTGAGGACTGGACTCTGACAAGGGCGAGAAAATTCTTGATTTGTGAAATCTCCGAGGTGATGGGAGAGACAAAAAGTGCTGCCGAGACACGGGTTGATCAGGCTCTGGAATTACCCAAACTGCGCGGCATCAATCGGATACCGATTTATCTACCTGCCGCGGCTGCGCTTAGTCATCGCCTGTGATTTTGATTGGAAGGCCGTATTTCACAAGTGATGATGGTATCGTCGAATGCCGACTAATGATTGTCCTGGCGCTTTTGCGATCCAACCATCATCACTTCTGAAACATGGTCGTCTGAAATGAGTACCAAGCAAAACCGGCTTGGGTAAGAGGCCGAAGACTTTTGTGAGATCGGGGTGGCTGCATGGGGAGTGGTCATTCCGTACTGGAGCGTGAGCCCGCGACTAACGAGCTCTCCTCCAACCAGGGTGGAAGACCAAATGCTAACACATGGTCTTCCACCCATTTTATCTTGGCCATTGATCAGGATTTATTTTTGGAATGTTCTGGCTGTGCGGCCCCACTCTGCGGTTCGGCTGGAAAGGAATGTGCAATTACAAAGGAAAATGTCATGAAAAACGATAGTGTTTATGCCTTGTCGAACCGTTTAGGGCTATTTGCAGTCTTTGCTTTGTTCGCGGTGATCTTAGCCGTTGGTACAAGGGGTGGTCTGAATTCGGTTTCGGCCCAGGATTCGGACGAACGGGCGATTAACCAGGCTCAGCAAGCCGTCAGAACTCAGCTCATTAACCGAGAAGGAGGACGCGGCCAAACCGTAATGTTTAACCGCGACGCCACCACGGAATTCCGATCAAACAGAGAAGTTCTCGTTCGCGGAACAGGCACTCTTTCAAACAGCAATGATATGCGTGGCAATAATGCGCGCAATAACAATGTAGGTTCGAGAGAGTTTTCCTACGAAGCAATCGTTAGCAATCGTTACCGCAACAACACAAATAATGTGTCAGGCATCAGGTACGACTGGAAAGGTGGTTGGTCGGGCAACGGCAGGAATAACGACCGGGGAATTCGCGGAGGTGACGAAAGATACGGGGTTCAAAATATCTATTGTGCGTCCGATGATGGCCGCCGTCATACATGCCCCGTCAACACCAGCGGCAGCATCGTCCGCCTGGTATCACAGAGAAGCGGGTCGAACTGTGTGCAAGGGCGAACCTGGGGATTCAACAATACGGGAATCTGGGTTGATCGCGGTTGCCGCGCCGATTTCGAAGTTGGCGGCAGAGGCTATACCGAAGGCGATAATAGAGGCGATTACGCCAGGACCAACCGCCCTGAGGGTCGCGTTAATTACTCTGGCCCGATCATGAACCGGCACAGTGATAAGGCTCTGGATGTAACTGAACAGAGCCTGCAAGACGGAGCCAACATCCAACAGTGGAGCTTCGCTGATCAGCCTAATCAAAACTGGGATGTGATAGAGCTTGGCAACAACGAAGTCGCCATCATCAGCCGGCATAGCGGCAGGGCGCTGACCGTTCAGGGCGGTCGTGACAACAACGGAGCAAACATCATCCAGCAAAGTTGGCGCGACTCTAGGCAACAACGGTGGCGCTTGGAACAAGCCGGCGGCGATTATTACAAGATCGTCAGCGTTGACAACGGCAAGTGTCTTGATGTGACCCAGCAGGGCAAAGAGAACGGCGCAAACGTACAGCTTTGGGATTATGCCAACCAGGCGAACCAGCAGTGGAAACTCAGGCGATAACTTGCAACCTCACACAAGCAGCCGTTTGGCGATAATCGCCAGGCGGCTATTGAAGGGGCTTTGTCAGAACCACTAATAACCGGCTCAATACCGGCCAAAACCGGGAGAATCATCATGTCTGTGGCCAAAGTAACCGAGATCATTTCGTCATCAACTGAAAGCTTTGATGACGCTGTTGACAAAGGGATCAAACGCGCAGGTAAAACGCTGGAAAACGTTCGCAGCGCCTGGGTCAAAGATCTGAAGGTAGTAATCGAGAAGGGCAAAGTTTCCGAATATCGCGTGACGATGAAAGTTTCCTTCATCCTGAAAGACTGATAGCGAGAGGAGAAATATGGCACTTATTACCTGGATTGTGCTGGGTTTGATCGTGGGATTCAGCGCCAGCAAACTCATTAACAAGACAGGCGAATCCCTGCCCATGACTTTGATACTGGGAGCTGTCGGCGCAATCACGGGCGGCGAGTTCTTCAACAAATTCTGGATGGCCGGCGCAAGGGGATTGAGCTTCGGAGCCATACTGATGTCTGCCGCCGCTGCCGTGCTTTTTCTGGTCATTTATAACGCTCTGCAAGACAAACCCTCAAAGCAAACTGTCTGACAAGCGACAAGCAGTAACATATGCTGGGAGTTGGACAAACTTTCTACGTTAGCTTTCAGGACTGGCTTGCCATTTGCCTAACCTAGTTTGCATTTCGCATTAACTTTGATTTGAGCTGCGCAAGAGTACGGGCGATGCAAAAGTGCATCTTTGTAATGCGTGCCGCGGCGAGAATTGATGCAGCTCACCGATACAATCATCAACTTGAAGGAGATAAAATGGAAACAAATCCCAAATACCCATCACAGACGTCCAACCCAGTCGGAACAATGGCCAACGCCGCCCAAGCCGTACGTGAAAAGGTTGAAGAGCGTGGAGCAGAAATCATAGATCAGGCAAAGCAGAAAGCTGGTGAAGTTTATGATCAAGCGAGCAAAAGCGTTAGCAAACAGTATGAAAAAGCAGTTGATTATGGTCGTGAAAATCCTGGCAAAACGACTTTGATCGCTTTTGGCGTTGGTTTGGGCGTCGGGCTCTTATTACTGAGCAGCTTTAGCGGATCGCGCCGCCGAGGTAATCGTGTGGTGGAACCTGTCATGAGCGCGCTGACAACTTTCGCACGAGAAATGTTTCGTTAATCTGTCCGATTCACACGGCCGCGTGTTAGTCAGCTTACCCAGAAAAAGAGGAAATCTATGAACGCAGTGGAATTACTAAAAGAAGATCACAAGAAAGTACAAGAGCTTTTCGATCAAGTTAAAGCAACTGAAAGCGAGAAGCAGCACAAACAATTTTACAAAAAGATCAAGGCCGAACTGGAAGCGCATGCCTATTGTGAGGAGAAAATCTTTTATCCGACCCTAAAGAAAAACGAAGAGTTTAAGGATTCTGTGCTGGAAGCCATTGAAGAGCATCTGCAAATGAAAACTCTCTTCCGGGACATCGATCGTCTTTCCGATGGCAATGAGAGATTCGATGCCAAACTGATGGTGCTGATTGATGACGTCGAGCATCACGTCGAGGAAGAAGAGGGGGAGATGTTTCCTAAAGTCGAGAAGCAGTTCTCCGAAGAAGAGTTAGAAGAGATGGGAATGCAAATGGAAATGGCGAAGAAAGAGTTTACCAAACAGTCTCGCGCCAAGGCCGCTTCGGCAAAATAGTAAGCGGCTACAGAATTATTCTGCTGACTGTCAGCAAATCAATCCCGTGTCAGTGGGCCGACCGCGAGGGAGGCCTCTGACACAACCTTTTATAACCAACCTATTTTTATAGCTCCCACCTTATGTAAGGACAGAGGCGGCATCTCAACCTCGAAAGCCTTTTATAAGTTGTCTATCCCACACAAAGCCGATCTTCTCTTCATAACCACTGCAATGATAAAAGCGGCAGAAATGCTAATGCAGTTGGCTATGGTGAACCAAAGGAAGAGCAGAAACGAACGGCAATAGTAAAAAGCGTATCAGGCAGGTACGGCTTTCTTGCAATCAACACTACGCCGCAGGCTCCTCGCTTTTGCTAAATTCAGTGTCTAATCCGCTTAAGGAGGGTGAACCTGCTGCGAATGCAATTGGCATATACATTGCACTATACATTTGCGTGAAAAGATGGAGGCGCAAAAGTCGAAAGGCTTTTTTGAATAACTTTCAATATTAGGAGGATAAGACAATGACATTTCTAGCATGGATCGTGCTTGGTTTAATCGCAGGTTTTATTGCCAGTAAGCTGGTTAATGGGACAGGGGAAGGTTTATTGATGGATATTGTTCTGGGTATCGTCGGAGCAGTGGCCGGTGGGTGGTTATTTAATACATTCGGGGAACCTGGTGTTACTGGATTGAATCTGTATAGCGTATTAGTTTCTGTGGTTGGTGCGGCAGTCGTGTTGCTTGTATACCACACAATAGCAGGTCGCGGGCGTAGAATCGCGGCCTGACAATGTTCCTCCTGACAAGTACGAGCGGAATTCGACTTTACTTTTCCGCTCGTACTGGAATCTCTTACTAACACAGGGAGGGTAATTCGATGCCACTCGTTATTTGGATCCTAGTTGGAGTAATTGTAGGCTTTGTTGCAGGTAGATTGGCTCATCACAATATGCAGGGAACAAGCTTTGACATTTTTATGGGGATTGGCGGGGCATTAATGGGCGGGCTGTTAATGACTTTCGTCGGAATGGCGGGCGCCACGGGGTTGAGCATCTGGTGCATACTGGTATCCATTCTCAGTGCGATAATCTGGCTCGTTGGCTTTAACGCTGCGACTTCAACAGAGCAAACCCTTTCGTCATGAGCTCAGTTTCAGCAGGCACACAATAAATATGGGCAGTGTACAATTTCGCTGCCCATATTGAATATCATCCTTGCACATACAATCGGTCTCTTTCCCGCCAACAAATAAATTGCCAAGTCAAAATTAAAACAAATATTGAGAACTGCTTTAAGCTCTTTTATCGGAGAAGCTCTGGCTAGGTCTTAATGCTATAAATAAAAGAACCAAGGGGAGCTGCAGGCAAGCAAGCAGGCTTACAGTCGGAAAATTGTTTACGAATCCGAGCCGCAAAACCAGTTCGCTTGCCAAGATCCTTTCTATCTGTGCCCTGGCGCTGTTCAGTCACGTCATCCCGATTAGTTTTCCAACCTTGTCCAATAATAGACGGTAATCAACTTCAACTTAGCCGATGATGCTAGTACTCCCTTCGTTATAGCGGGCGATTCAAAAGCGTGGCGATAAATCGTCACATATCGAAAGCGAGCGAGCAGGGATACAAATGTTGAAAAGGGAAATATGAAACATAGATCAATCATCAAAATTGTCGCGGTGATTTGCCTGGCACTGACGGCCAGCGCAGTCACACACGCGCAAACAAGAAAGAACATCAAGGATCAGATTCAACAGTCAGACAAGGCGGCACAAGTCTTCCGCGAGATTATGGGCACGCCGGACAAAGGGATTCCACAGGAGTTGTTGGAGAACGCCGAATGTGTGGCGGTCTTTCCTTCTGTCATCAAAGCCGGGTTTATTTTTGGCGGACGCGGCGGACGCGGCGTAGCCAGTTGCCGGATGGCAGCGGGTTGGAGCGCTCCGGCCTATTTCAATTTGGGTGGTGGCAGTTTCGGATTGCAAATCGGCGCGTCATCAACCGATTTCGTCATGCTGTTTATGAACAAAGACGGGCTGAACAGTCTGTTGTCGGACGGATTCACACTGGGGGGTGACGCTTCAGTGGCCGCCGGGCCGGTTGGACGGCAAGCCGGGGCTTCGACCGATCTCAAGCTCAATGCGCAGATTCTTTCTTATTCGCGCAGCAAAGGGCTGTTTGCCGGACTAGAACTGAAAGGTGTGGTCATCAAGCCGGATAAAGACGATATGCGCGAGGTGTATGGCGAAGGCGTTTCGACCAGGAATGTGCTGAAGGAAAACAAGGCGAACGCTCCTATCTCGGTGCGCGCTTTTCCGATCGCCCTGGGCGGCTTTTCAACACGCATAGCCGAAAAGTAAAAACCAACTATTAACTAAAAAGGAGAAACGACAATGATCGGTACAGCAGCAACTCGCACAGCAGATACACAGGAAGCCGCGCAGCAAACTGAAGGAGTCGTGGCGCGAACGATCGAAAAACAGACGGCTAAACTTCCGTCAGACATCTTCCTTTGGGGAGCACTGGGCGCAATAGGACTTTCGGCTTTTCTGGAGTTCACGGGCAAAGAGGAAAAGGCCCGATTTGTCGGACAGTGGGTGTCGCCCTTCCTGCTTTTCGGGGTTTACAACAAACTCGTGAAAGTCGCCGGGTCGGATCGCTTTCACGAGAATCAGGATCAAAAGGAGAGCAGATGAACATTTCCAGATTAATCACAGTCAGCGCGCTTTGTTTGATGACAGTCGCTGGCGCCGTTTCGGCACAAACTGTCGAAACCCCAAATGGCACTCGCTGGATTGCCGCCAAGCGGCAAGTGTTGGCTGTCAAATATAACGAAAACAAGCAGACCTCCGTCGCCATGCTGGGCACGGCCATCGCTCCGCGAGTGATGGGCAAAGCGGATGTTGAATACAAGAAGGGCCGCACGAACGTCAGGCTTGAAATGGAAAGCTTCGACAACCCGCAATCGCTCGGCGGTTTCTACACCGCCTATATTCTGTGGGCAGTGGCTCCGGAAGGACAGGCTGAAAACCTGATGGAGTTGCCGATCGGGAAGAAATTCAAGATTGAGTCAACGACGAAATTTCAGACCTTTGGACTGATCATTACCGCCGAGCCGCATTCCCGTGTGGAACTGCCGAGTGCGGTGATCGTTGCCGCGAACAGCTTGCGCAAAGGAACGGAAGGCGCGCTCTCGACCAGCGAAATTGAATATAGCGGCGATCCGGGAACGTTCTACGCCATTTTCTCGCCCAATTCTCCGGCGACGAATGCTGATTACAACACGCCGCTGATGATTTTGGGCGCGCGTCGCGCGGTCGAAATTGCGCAGCGGGCCGATGCGAAGCAATACGCCGAGCAGGAGTTGCGGGATTCGGAAATGAAGCTGGCCACGTTGGAACAGGCCTGGCCACGTTCACGCAAGGCGTCAGACCTTCGCGATAACGCCAGGAAAAATAGCGGGCTGGCGCACGACGTCATGCGCATTGCCGAACAAGCGCGAAAGCTGAGCGTTGAGCGTAGCGATCAAGCCAGACTTACCGCCGAGCGCCAGCGGGCTGGTGAGAACATTGCCCAGGCCAATTCCGACGCGGACCGCGCTCGTAGCGACGCTGATCGGGCTGCGAACGATGCGGTGCGCGCCAGAATCGAAGCCGCACGCGCAAAAGCTTCCGAACGCGATCAAGCGGCGCGTGCCGCCGATGAAGCAGCGACAGCGCGGGAAAAAGTCGAACGAGCCCAATCCGAAACAGCCAGAGCCAAAGCGAATGAAGACGTGGCACGCGACGATGCGGATCGCGCGCGCATGCAAGCCGAAGAGGCAAAACGTGAAAGAGACGCCGCTCAGCAAAGTCTGTACGTTTCGCTTTCTGCGATTCTGGAAACCAGGCGTGATGCTCGCGGGTTGATCGTCAACCTTTCTGACGTCTTATTCGATACCGGTAAAACGACACTGATGCCCGGTGCTAGAGAAAAGCTCAGCAAACTGACTGGCATTCTGCTGTCCTATCCGGGCGCTTACCAGGTGGAAATTGAAGGGCACACCGATTCGGTCGGTGCGGAACTCTTCAATCTCAATCTTTCACGCGGGCGAGCCGAATCTGTGCGCGATTACATGGTGGAAAACGGAATCAAGTCTGAACGCGTCGTTGCGGCTCGCGGCTTTGGCGAGTCAAAACCCGTAGCCGACAACGAAACAGCGGCAGGACGACAGGTCAATCGGCGCGTGGAAATCGTCATTGCGGATCTACCCCAGGCCCAAGCGAAAGTCGGAAAACAATAATGAGGCTGCAATGGCTCAACAATCGGTTGAGCCATTGCGCCTGTCAGACGCAACTGCCAGATCCGTCAGCATCAAGAATCGGAATCAATCATGTCAATAATCACAATCATCATTGTTCTAGTCGTCATCGGTTTGGTGCTTTACCTGATCGAAAATTACATTCCCATGTCGCCACCCATTAAAACGGTCCTGCGCGTAGTTGTCGTGCTGGGGCTTTGTATTTGGTTGCTGAATATCTTCGGCATTGTGCATATCCCAATGCGAATCAGATAGAGCGCGATTGAGCTATAAAAACCGGTCCTAGCAAAAGCTTGGCCCAGGTATGTTCACCCGTTGGCCCGCAAAAAGAGGAAAATAAAGTGATGAACAAGGAAGAAATCTTCGGCAAAGCCAGACAGTTCATTGGCGCTATCAAGGAGAATCTGGGCTGGGTGACCGACGATCACAAAGCAGAAAGCGAAGGCAAAGCCAATCGCATCCGCGGTGAAGCTGAGCAACACGACGCCAAAGTAATTCGGGAAGAGGAAGAAGACGTGAAGGAATCGGCCAAGCACGCGGCTGGCAGGTAAACAACAAGTGGGGAAGACCACGTTCGAGCCGTTAAACTAAATAACGGGAAAGGCTGCTTGATGGACTGGGTGTGTGAAATGAGTGAGGACGAAATGGCCACTGAACGGTGGGAAAACGAAGGCGGGAGAGCACTGTCATGACTGGAATTATCCCGAAAGAGGAAAAAATGAAAATGAAAAGCTATTTGTTATGGCTATTGATTTGTGTCGTTACGGTCGTTTTGTGCGTTCAGTCATCAACTGTTCAAGGCAAATCAACAAGACTGACATTCAAAGATGTTTACACCGGGAACATGATTTATTTCGATGGAACCTTTAACCCTTCTGCAGGCTTGCGCCCCAGCAGCAACTCAGGCAGCGGCATAGAAGTGTTCACACTGACAGTGAATAGCTACACGCCCGAAAATGAAGTTGCCCGGTTAATGAGCGCATTGCGGGAAAATGGACAGGACGGTTTGCTGAAAGCGCTGGGTAAAGAGAAAAGCGGGACATTGCAAATCGGCACCAGACTCGCGCGCGATGTGCAGGCCATTTGGATGACCCAAAGCGACGAAGGGCGCAAAATTTGCGCACTTTCCGAGCGTTGGCTGGGTTTGGGTGAACTCCGTCGCGGAGCCAGATCAGTGGATTATCCCTTCACTTACATTGAGATGTTCATTGAGGAAGATGGGGGCAACAGCGAGGGGAGCCTGATTCCGGCGGCGAAAGTCCGCTCAAAAAGCGGCAATAACATTGAGATTGAAAACTTTGGCATTTACCCGGCGCGTCTGACAAAGATCAAGCTGGCAAAAAAATAGTCCGCCGCAATTGCAGCAGGGGAGCCTTATGAAAACGACAGCGGGTTTATGGATAGATCACAAGAAAGCCATCATCGTGTTTTTGACGGGCGAAGGCGAAGAAATCAAGTTGATCAAGTCATTCCTTGAAAAGCCGCAGCAATCTCCGACAGACGATGCGCGGCAGAGAGAGTGGACGGAAGACTTAAACGAATACTACGACGAAGTGATTTCGTCTCTACGCAGTGCTGAAGCGATTCTGATCCTGGGACCCGGGGAAGCCAAAGGCGAATTGAAAAAACGCCTTGAACACAGCCCTCTCAAGGACAGCCAGATAACGGTCGAAACGGTTGGCAGGCTGACGGAAAACCAGGTTGTGGCCAAAGTTCGCCAGCACTTTCAAAAACGAGGCGCAACGGCAGGGTAGCGCTGGAAAGCCGCTTCTGATGCTCCCGAATGTTGCCCAAATAATGGACGACAGAAACGTCCAGGGATAAAGTCATGGAAAAGATGCGGGCGACCGTGTTTCACGGCATAAATGACATCCACGTTGAAGAAGTTGCACGGCCACGTGCCAGCGTTGGGGAAGCCGTGATTCGTGTGACGCTGACGACGATCTGCGGCACGGATTTGCATATCGTGCGGGGAGAATATCCGGTTAAACCCGGTTTGATCATCGGCCACGAACCGGTGGGCGTCATCACGGAACTCGGTCCCGGAGTCGCGGGTTACAGCGTCGGCGACCGCGTGCTGGTTGGCGCAATCACACCTTGCGGTCAATGCCGGGCGTGCCTGTCCGGGCAATGGTCGCAGTGTGGCCACAATGCTCTTGATGGTTATGCCGCTGTTGGAGGCTGGCGTTTCGGCAACACCATTCATGGCGCTCAAGCTGAGTACCTGTTGGTGCCGAACGCGCAAGCGAATCTGGCGAAAATTCCCGATGAACTAACCGACGAACAGGTCGTGCTGCTTTCGGACATTGCCTCGACCGGTTTCAGCGGCGCGGAATCCGGCGGAGTGCGCATTGGCGATGCGGTTGTCGTTTTTGCGCAAGGACCGATTGGCTTGTGCGCGACAGCGGGCGCCAAACTGATGGGAGCGACGCTGGTGATCGGTGTGGATAACGATGAAACCAGGCTGAACATGTCGCGCCGATTAGGGGCGGATGTCACGCTTAACTTCAAAGAAGTGGATGTGATCGCCGAAGTGAAACGGTTGACTGGGGACGGCGCGGACGTGGCCATCGAAGCGCTTGGCACACAACAAACCTTTGAAAGTGCGCTCCGCTCGCTGCGACCCGGTGGCACGCTTTCCAGCCTGGGCGTTTATTCGGGCAAGCTGCAACTTCCGTATGACGCGTTTGCTGCAGGACTTGGCGATACTCGCATTGTCACGACACTTTGTCCCGGCGGCAAAGAGCGAATGCGCAGATTAATGGCCGTCGTCAAATCCGGGCGCGTTGATCTGACGCCGCTGCTGACACACAACTTCCCACTCAATGAAATCACGGAAGCTTATCGGGTTTTCGGCGAGCGCCTTGATGGAGTGATTAAAGTAGGCATACGGCCTTGAACCGGCGATTTGGAGCAATTCTGTACGATTTGCCGCTTATTACGTGGCATTGAAAATGCAAGAGGCATTCTTGAAAGGTGGAAATTGTGGCAAAAGACCCATGTGCAACTTGTGGTGGAACCAGCGTGATTCTTTGTAGTCATTGCGGCGGAAGCGGCATCAACCGCAATTCCAGCCTGATAGATGATCAATGTCACGGCTGTAAAGGGACAGGCAAGGAAATTTGCCAGGATTGCAATGGAACTGGTGAATGGCGTCCAATCGCCAAGGCGGCAGCCAGCCGCAAATAAGGAAGGGATTATGCAAGCACAAATTAAATTGGGACGAGTCTTCGGCATCGAAATCGGATTGCACTACAGTTGGTTGATTATCGCTTTCCTGATTGCATTCTCTCTGGCGGGGCATTTTGGTGAAACGCACGCCAACTGGGGACGAGGCATTATCTGGGGGATGGCGATTACCACAGCCCTGCTCTTTTTTGCTGCCATTGTCGCGCACGAACTTTCGCATGCGCTTGTGGCCAGATGGCGTGGGCTGCCTGTTCGTTCGATCACGCTGTTTGCTCTCGGGGGTGTGGCGCAGCTTGAAAAAGAGGCAGAGGACGCCAAGACAGAATTTCTGGTCAGCGTTGTCGGCCCCATCGCCAGCGCGGCAATTGGCTTTGTATGTTTATTGCTGGCTTGGGTGTTCGGCTGGGTGATAACGACAGAACCCGCCACGCCGATTGTGGCAATGCTGGTCTGGCTGGGATACATCAATCTTGGGTTGGCGGTATTCAACATGCTGCCCGGTTTTCCGATGGACGGCGGACGCGTTCTGCGTGCCATTATCTGGTGGCGCACCGGCAGCGCCCAGCAGGCCACGCGCGCAGCCTCGTTGACGGGGCAGGTTGTCGCTTTTGGGTTCATCGTCTTTGGTATTTACCGCTTCATCGGGGGAGCAGGCTTCGGCGGATTATGGATGGCGTTTATCGGCTGGTTTTTATTCAATGCGGCCAAGTCCAGTTACGCACAGCAGGAACTGACCGAGCGCCTGCGCGGCGTGACGGTTGGTGATTTGATGACGCTGGACTGCGCGCAAGTGGACGGCAATGACAATCTGCAAACGTTCGTCAACGATTACTTGCTGCACACAGGACAAGGCTGTTTTCTGGTTGCCGAACAGGGGGTGGTGAAGGGGTTGATTACGCCGAATGAAGTCAAAAGTATTCCCAAAGCGCGTTGGCCTTTCACCCTTGTTTACGACGTGATGCGCCCGCTGGAGGAATTGCGAACCGTGTCGCCCGAAACGCCTGTCAGCGAAGCGTTGGAAATCATCGGACGCGAAGACATCAATCAGTTGCCGGCACTGACAAATGGGCGGTTGGAAGGGATCATTTCCCGCGATCAGATTCTGCGGTACCTGATCACGCGGGCCGAATTGAAGATGTGATAAGCTGCCGCCAAGGAGACAAATGATCATGGCCAAGAAAAAGAAAGAACAGTTTATTGATCTGGGCAGAGCGGAGAGCGAAAAATTTGAGCCCACGGAAGAGGTGCGGAAGGAATTTGATGAAGCGGCTCAATTCAATTCGACAGGGCAGGAGCATTTAATCGAAAAGTTGCTTGAGTACCATTCGGCTTCGCCAATGCTATCAGGCGGCGACATTGATGCAGCCTGGGAAGATGCCGACGTGGGGGAAGAGTCTGTTGGCGGCGAAAACCCGACCCCGGACCAAAGCGTGGTAGAAGAGCTGGGAAAAGCTGTCGGGATTACTTATGAAGACGGTGAGCCGCTGCATACCACTGAAAAACTTGAGTCCAGAGATGAGCATCGCTGGGAACTTGACCCGGCTTCATCGGAAGGCTTTGGCGAACGAATGAAGCACGAAGGAGAGTACGAAGAAAAGTGATTTCCGATCAAAGACAAGCGCCTCATAAATCTCCGTTCTTACATTCCTGCAAGTTCAGGCAATCTGTTTTAGATAGGAGACGAGCTTCTTTTCTTTGATAACGAGGAAATTATCCGGGTTCGTTTCGATCAGCCCCAGATTGCGGAACCGCTGCATAAACACGCTGATGCGGGGCCGTGTGGTGCCAACCATTTCCGACAGTTCTTCATGGGTAATTCTCAATTCGATGCGAATGCTGCGCGGGTCTTTCTTGCCCAAAGTGCGCGCCAGGTTTAACAGGGTCAGGCCCAGCCGCTGTTCGCTGTCTACTGTCACCAGATTGGCGATCACCTGTTGTTGATCGGCGATCCGCACAGTCAGGTACTGCACAAAACCTTCAAACAGCTTATCGCGGCCTAAGCGCGCAAAGAACTTGGGGCAAGGGATTTGTTTTATGACCGTGTCTTCCATCGCCGTGGCGGTTTCCAGCCGTGCTTCCAGCCCGGAAAGACACAGTTCGCCGAAAATGTCTCCCGGCGCAAGAATGGCCAGCAGACATTCTTTGCCATCCGGTGAGTTCATCAGCAATTTGATCTGCCCGCTTTCAATGAAATAGATCAGCTCGTCACTGTCGCCGCAAGTGTAAACATTACTGTGTTTCGCAAACTTGATGGATCGCGAATGGAGGGTTTCCTCCTGCAGCGATTCACGCATCTGTTCCTTAAACAGGTCAACCTTGGGTTTTTCCTGAATCATCAGCTATATCCTTTTAATCGCCTGTCGCGATCCGATTTCGCGCTTTTACTTGAAACCGTGCGGCGTTCTAACTGATTTTTCCTCCAACAGATGGTCAGACTCTTTCCAGCCTCTTCTGATGCTGGCATTGGCAGAAATTTGCACTGCTAATGCCGCTTCCCGCTCGCGCAGCCAAGTGTCTCGAATCGCTTTCGCCTTACGGGCCATCGCTTCATTCTTCTCTCGTTCTATACTCGTCATAACGTCTCCTGGTTTTGTTGTGTAATTGGATTTGGGAGGCTTCGAACACCTTCTATCAAAGGCGGCAAGCCTTGGTGGCCAGACTTCAAGCAGCCAATTCCCTCTCGGCCGATGCTTGATCAATCAACTGGGCCATCGTTTTTTTCAGCAAATCGAAGTTCACAGGCTTCGTAAAATAGGCCTGCGCCCCTGCCTGTAACCCTCGTGTTTTGTCGGTCTCGTATGCGTGACCGGAAATGAACAGGATGGGAGCGTGTCCATCCTGCTCACAAATGCGCTTGCATAACTCGACACCGGATTCATCCGGAAGACTGGTATCAAGCAGGCACAACGCGAAGCGCTCGCTTTGTAGCTGCAGGAACCCTTCGGCGGCGGTCTGTGCTGCCACGACTTCATAGTTCCACGTTTTCAGCAGAACTTTCATCATCTGACACGTTGCTTCGTCGTCTTCGATACAGAGGATGCGATTGGGATCAAAATTCATATCAACCTCCAGTTGAAAGCTAGAACGTACAATTCAGCGCCGGGTAAAGATGGTTGTAGGGTGAATAAAAATCGAAGGAACAATGTTCTTATTCCAAAATGGGCAACGTGTACCTTGAGGTTTCTGCAAACATGCTTTTGAGTGTTAAACCATTTAGCAGATGATCTGGATTCAGCAGATGATCTGGATTCAGCAGATGATCTGGATTCAGCAGATGATCTGGATTCA
>CAZMXG010000032.1:38706-52128 GCA_964570175.1 uncultured Heliomicrobium sp.
GCAGATTGTCTGGATGGCGGTACATAATTGGCCAGACTGAGATGGTTTGCCGTCTAATTTTGAACAATGCCCGAAGAAAAAAAGCGGCGGGGTGTCCTGGACGATGTGGCCGCAAAGCAGGCCTGTCAAACTTCAGAGTCCAGGCTAATCAGCTTGCTCTCGGCTGCGCAAAATACCTTCAGTGATTAACCGCCGCTCGCCAAAATCGGTTTCAGCCTCGCCTCGACAAATTCCTGACTCAACGTTTGAACGGGAGTGCAGCTTTACATAATCCAACCGTATCCATTTCACTATAACCAGTTATTGTCCTGCTTATTTTCTTAACGACCTGTCCCTTATTGGACAGCAATTTATTCCCGGCTGGCCAATCATCCAAAAGTTCAATCAGCACTTAAACCAATCCTTTCGAAAAGGACATGATCAATTTCAAGGAGGGATGTATGTGGAACAAAGATGAGGTCAGAGGCAAAGGCAAACAAATTACGGGCACAATCAAGGACAAGGTCGGAGAAATGACCGGTAATTCCCGGCTCGAAGCCGAAGGTGAAGCTGAGCATCTGAAGGGAACAATTCAGCAGAAGGTGGGCAAAGGGCGTCGCAAAGTTGGCCAGGCTATAAAGAAGGTGGTCAGGGTTGTTACCGGCAAGCGATAAATCGGGAATTCAACAACTGGCATTCATACAAGAATCCGGCGGCACAGAAGATCGCTTTTCAGTAAGCCTCCAGCCGCCGGAAAGAAACAGCAAATTTGAAATCACAAGGAGAAATTATGAATAGCGATACGAAAGTTTCATGGTCCGTGGTCACAGGCTTTCTGGCGTTGACACTGCTGAGCGTCAGCGTGGCGATGAACGGTTGCGCATCGGCAGACAGTTCGGTAGCGAAGACCGGCCCAACACCAATGGCAAAAATGACCAACTCTGAGTTGGAAACCAAAATCAAGGATCAGTTCAAAACGGATGCGCAGCTTAATGCGGCGAATCTGAGCGTGGATGCGAACGTGGATCGTAACGAAATCACGCTTTCAGGCACGGTCGGATCGGAATCGCTGAGAGCCAAAGCAGTCGAATTGGCGAAAAGCGCGCATGGCGGTTTGATCGTCACCACCAAAATTGACGTAACACCAGGTGAAATTTCGCGCGCGGCTTACACCAAAGAACGCGCGAGTGAAGAGCGCGGCATCGCCAGGAAACGCGGCGAAACGATCGGCGAATCGCTGGATGACGCCTGGATTCACACCAAAATCGTCGCCCAACTGATCGGGAATTCAACGACACCGGAACGCAAGATCAACGTGGATGTGATGAACAACGCTGTGACATTGCGCGGCATAGTCGAAACCGCGGAACAGAAATCGGAAGCTGAGCAGATTGCCAAAGACACGGAAGGTGTCAAAAGCGTCAGCAATAACTTGAAGGTCGGCAGTGCGCCAATGAAGAAGATCTAAAATCTAAAGTGATGCATTAAGAGACTGAAAGGCGCTTGTGACGATTTGATTGTGCTCTTTGCTACGGAATGATCCGCCGGATTTATGTCGTAATTCATTTCAAATAAAGCACTTATTAACTGACGGCGGTGGGAGACTAACTCCTGGTCCGCGAATTAACTGGAAAAGGAGATTTCAAATGCCGAACATCATCGAAACCGCAATCGCGGCCAATTCATTCAAAACCCTGGTGAATGCGGTTAAAGCAGCAGGCTTGGTGGAGGCCTTTTCGGGGCCAGGACCCTTTACGGTTTTTGCGCCGAACGACCAAGCCTTTGCCAAACTGCCGAAAGGCACGGTCGAGACTTTGCTCAAGGATGCTCCGAAGCTGAAGCAGTTACTGAATTACCACGTCGTCGCCGGCAAAATAATGGCTGCGGATGTGGCAAAGCTTCCTAAAGCGCAGAGCCTGGAAGGACAAAATCTGGGTATCGCTTCCAACAACGGGGTCAAGGTGAATGACGCGAACGTGATCAAGACCGACATTGTCTGTGACAACGGCGTCATCCACGTGATTGACACCGTTCTGACTTTGCCAACGGCGAAATCCGCGATCGGCTAATGATCGGAGAAAAGGGAGAGCGCCCAGCCGCTGTTTGCTTCCAAGAAGCAGGCGGCGGCTCTTTCAATTGAGCGATCAAACTCTTTTTTCGAAAGGTCCAAGCCGAAAGCGGGGAAGGGAAAGGCAGCAAATGAATTCCGACGAATCATTGCCAAACAAAAAACACTCACTGCGCATTCTCCTCACAGGTGCCACGGGATATGTAGGCGGACGCTTACTGAAAGCGCTGGAAAAGAGAGGCGATTTATTACGCTGTCTGGCTCGCAACCCGGAATATTTGCGCTCGAAAACTGCTCCCGAAGTCGAACTGGTCGCTGGAGACGTGCTGGACAAAAGCACGCTGATTCCGGCGCTGCAAGGAATTCATACTGCGTATTACCTGGTGCATTCGATGGGAGCAGCGGGAGATTTTGAAGATGAGGACCGCAAGGCTGCACGAAATTTTGGCGCGGCAGCCTATCAAGCCGGAGTCCGGCGAATTATTTATTTAGGCGGCCTGGGAGTAAGCGAGCGCGGACTTTCAGCGCATTTGCGCAGCCGCTTGGAAGTCGGGCGGATATTGCGCGAGTCGGGCGTGCAGGTAATTGAATTTCGCGCTTCCATCGTCCTTGGGTCCGGAAGCCTTTCATTCGAGATGATTCGGACTTTGACTGAACGATTGCCGGTGATGATTGCGCCTCGCTGGGTTGCGACGCTGGCCCAGCCCATTGCCATTGAGGATTTGATTGCGTACCTGGTTGCGGGTCTGGATTTGCCGGTTGACCAGAGCCGGATTTATGAGATTGGCGGATCGGATCAGGTCTCTTATGGCGACATCATGCGCCAGTATGCACAGCAGCGTGGCTTGCGCCGGCTCATCATTCCGGTGCCGGTTCTGACGCCGCGACTTTCCAGTTTGTGGCTGGCGCTGATCACACCTCTTTACGCTCGCATCGGTCGTAAGCTGATCGCCAGCATGCTCAATCCATCCATTATTCGCGATGATACAGCACTGAGCGTTTTCAAGATTCGTCCTCTGGGTTTCAAAGAAGCCATTGCCAGGGCGCTGCGCAATGAGGATCGGGAGTTTGCCGAAACGCGCTGGTCAGACGCGCGCTCTTCAGGCGGTCGCGCAAAAACCTGGGGCGGGACGCGCTTTGGTGCCCGGATCGTGGATTCGCGGGCTATCCCAATCAATGCTTCCGCAGCTTGCGCCTTCAAACCCATTCGGCGGATTGGCGGACGCAACGGTTGGTATTTTGGCAACTGGTTGTGGAAGCTCAGAGGCTGGCTGGATCTTTTGGTGGGCGGCGTTGGGCTGCGGCGCGGACGGCGCGATCCTGAACGCCCTTGTCCCGGCGACGCCGTTGATTTTTGGCGCGTCGAAGCGTTCGAACCGGATCGGCTGTTGCGTTTGGCAGCCGAAATGAAACTGCCCGGTCGTGCCTGGCTGGAGTTCGAGGTTACCGAAACCAATCAATCTTCAACAATCCGTCAAACCGCGATCTTTGATCCCGTAGGTTTACTTGGCCTGGCCTACTGGTACGCACTTTATCCGCTTCATTATTTTGTTTTTGCCGGGATGCTGCGCGGCATTGCCGCCACGGCCACACGCCAGCGTGAGAACAAGGAGGCTCAGGCATGAGTTCGTTCAAGCAAGGCTTAGGACTGATCGTCATCGCTTCGATATGTTTTGCAGTCGCAGGCATCGGATCATCGTTTATGCCCTTGGCTCTCAGCGAGTGGTTTATCACGCTAAATAAACCGTCTTGGAATCCGCCGAACTGGATTTTCGGACCTGTCTGGTCATTGCTTTACCTGTTGATGGCAGTTGCAGCCTGGCTTGTCTGGCGACAACTCGGATGGCGCGGCGCGGCAGTGCCGCTGGCTCTTTTTGCCGTGCAGCTTTTGCTGAATGGCGCTTGGACTGGATTGTTTTTCGGACTCCGCATGCCTTGGATAGCCTTTGCGGAAATCGTGCTGCTCTGGTGCGCGATTTTAGCGACGTTGCTTTCGTTTTGGCGCGTAACGCCCATTGCCGGTTGGTTGATGACTCCCTATCTGGCCTGGGTAACGTTCGCGGCTGTACTTAACTTAACACTGGCAAGGATGAACCCATAAGAAACTAATCAGTGGCTGCATATCAGTCACTAAAACATGTTCTATTTGGCATGAAAAATTGATTATTCGAAGCAATGTTTGAGAGTAATAACCAGAGTAACACGGTATGTGCGCTAGCGCACATACCGTGGCTTTTATAGGGGGATTTCTCTCTTTGAAGTGAGTGGTATTTCTGACTTTCTAGCCAAATGCCCCAACGCATAAAGAATGTGTAGATGTTACTGTCAGGCATATGGATTGCTCTTAGTGCTACATGCAAAGAAGACCCAAGTTGCTTCAGAACGCTCATGTCGAGATCGGGCTGATGTGTCTGATGCGACGTAACCCTTGTCGGATTAGGGGTCAAACAGATGGACCTATAAATATGAAAGAGAAGGAGAGTGCACGATGAAACCTAATTGCTTTGAACGTGTAGTGATAGCGTCCTTTATCGGGACGGCTTTGCTGATCGGGACAAGCGGGCTTGCCAGTTCGCAAGAACAGAATCCGCGGCAGGAACAGCCCCAAAAAAAACAGGATGAAAAGAAGCCGCAAAAGGAGGGAAAGGAGAAGCAGCCACCACCACCGCAACGCCAGGGAAATCCGCAACCATCGGCGCCCCAACGGAAGGCTAATCCCCAACCACCGCAGAGGCCGGTTGATCGGCAACAGCAACAGGCCCAGCAGGAACAACAACGTCAAGCCCAGCAACAGCGTAATGCTCAACAGCAGGAGCAGCAACGCCAGGCCCAACAACAGCGCAATGCTCAACAGCAGGAACAACAACGCCAGGCCCAACAACAGCGCAATGCTCAACGGCAACAGCAACAGGAACGCCAACAACAGGTCATTCATCAACAGCGTCTGAACCAATACAACCAACAGCGGCAACAGTATGACCGTCTGGCGCAACAGCGGGAGCAGCAACTGCAGCAACAACGGCGTCAATCACACTTGCGGTTTCAGCAACAATACCTGGAACGATTGCGTCAGGATCAGATAAATCTTCAGAACGCGCGCGCTTACGAATACTCGGCTCCTAATTATCGTTACTCACGCGGCGGTAGAAACTACCAGACGAATCAGTATGGTGCAGATATGATCCGGCAAGCCTTGAACTACGGCTATGAGGAAGGGTATCGCGCCGGACAAGCCGACAGAGAAGATCGCGTGCGCTTCAATTATCGAGACTCTTACGCCTATCAGGATGCGACTTATGGATACAACGGTTATTACGTTGATTTGACGGAATACCGTTACTACTTCCGCGAAGGTTTCACTCGTGGCTACCAAGACGGTTTCTACAGTAGCTTTCGATATGGCAACAATGCTAACGGTGTGTTTAGCCTGTTGGGTAACATTCTGCAGCAGATTTTTAACGCGCGGCCTTACTGAGCTGAATGAAAGAGTACCTTGCGGGTACAGCCGCGGTGCAGGCAATTTCAGGAAATACGACAGAGGAGGAATACAATGAAAGGCTTCGTCCAGGATATTGAAAAAATCGCCGTCAAGAATGGAGATTTTCGCCGGGTGCTTTACACGGCAAAAAACTGCCAGCTCGTCCTTATGGCATTGAAACCCGGAGAGGAAATCGGATCGGAAGTGCATCAGCTTGATCAGTTCTTTCGCGTAGAGCATGGGACGGGGGAAGCCATCCTGGACGGCGTTCGCGCGGTGATTAGCTCCGGCTTTGCTGTGCTGGTTCCCGCCGGAACCGCTCACAACATTATTAACACCGGAAGTGTTCCGATGAAGCTCTACACGCTGTATGCGCCGCCGAATCACAAGGACAAGGTTGTTCATCATACCCGCGCAGACGCAGAGGCGGACAACGAACATTTCGATGGCAAAACGACAGAATAGCGATATTCGTGGCAAAGGGGGCCCGGAAACAAGGACGCAAGTGAATCCGTGCCGCTCATTTATTTGATAATGCCAAACGAGACAGCGCCGGAAAAAGGCGACGGGGGAACGTTGAACAAAAGCTTTAAATGAGCAAGTTCACTCGCAGTCTATTACCGGCAACGTCCCAAACATACTTGCAAATGAACGCAGGCAAATTCCTGCGGAAGGAGGATTCGATGAAATTTCAGAAAACGTTATATGTGATTGGTTTGTTGTTCTTGGTAAGCGGCCTCGCCCTGGTGACAACCGCCCAGCGGCGCAATGCTGGCCAGGAGCGCTGGCAATATCTGGGACAATCGAATGTTGACGGAACAAGGGATCACGACACCATTCGTGTGAATTCCAGGGAGGCGTTCCGGGCCATTCAATTACGCGTCCAAGGGGGCGAGATTGAATTTCAACGCGTGGTGGTGCATTTCGAAAACGGAGCGGACTCGGAAGTCGAGGTTCGTGATCGTATCCGCGCTGGGGGTCAGACACGAGCGATTGACCTGCCGGGCGACAACCGCAGGATTAACAGTGTCGAGGTCTGGTACGGCCAAGGGAATTGGGGGAGACGCCGGCCCAACCTGAGGCTTTATGGAATCGTGTCCACAGGCGGATTTGGCCGTGATCGCGACATTCGCGACCGCGACATTCGCGACCGCGACATTCGCGACCGCGACATCCGTGATCCCAATCGCCCTGTGCAGACCGTCTATTGCGAATCTGGCGATATGAAGCGTCATTGGTGCAGTGAGGGGATTGGAAGGCGCGTCAGTTTGATCCGCCAGCGCAGCACATCGCCTTGCGTGCAGGGGCGGACCTGGGGCGTTGATCGGAGTGGTATTTGGGTTGATCGCGGCTGCCGCGCCGATTTCGAGGTCCGGTAAATTGGCTCTCTCGGGAATCAATGAAGAGAAAGGGCAGGTTACAAACGCCATGAAACGAGAAATTCAACCATCAGGACGATTTTTCATCATGGCCTCAGTGCTGGGGGCACTGGGATTGGTTGCGGTGGCCATGTTGCTGGATCAGCCACTGAAGGCCGCGGCTGTGGGGCAGCAAGCTACCGTCAACCATCCCACCACCCTGGGGCTGACAGGCGACCTTGTCATTGCGAAATTATTGGAGCGCAATCGCCAAAGAGAGGCTCGGCTGCGGCAGTATTCAGTACCGAGCACCTATCAAGTCAAAGATGACAAAGGCAAAGTGAGCGCGGAAGCCAAAGTGGTGCTGCGTTATCGCGCACCTGACACGAAAGAGTTCACGATTGTTGCTGAATCAGGGTCAGGATTGATCCGCAGCCGTGTGTTCAAGCCGTTGATGGAGATCGAAGTCGAAACTGCCGCCGGACGCAACCGCTACAGCAGTTCGGTCACACCTGACAACTACCACTTTAAGCTGCTGGGTGAAGAGGATGTGGACGGCACTCACTGCTTCGTCGTGCAAGCCACCGCGAAACGGGCGGACAAGTATCTGTTTAACGGAAAGGTCTGGATTCACGCCGCAGATTTCGCCTTCGTTCAGGTAGCGGGACAGCCTTCCCAAACTCCCTCGTTTTGGATCAAACGCGTGGAATTCGTGCGGCGCTACCAGAAGATCAAAGAATTCTGGCTGCCGCGCAAAAACGAATCCATTACCCAGGTTCGAATGTTTGGAAAAAACATTTTGACCATTGACTATGAGCAGTATGAGATCACACAAGTCGGCGGCGCAGCTCCCTAGTTAGTGACTGAGCTGCTACGAGTGTGTGAAAGAATTTCAGTATTACAAAAGGCAGCAAGGACAGCGTTCTCGAACGCTGACACGATCATGGCTCACGATCATCCCCAAATTGACCGATTCGAACAACAATTGCGCGATTCGTTGCAACGCGAAACTCAACATTTGCGCGTCATCACGCTGGCGAAACAGGCGCAGGCTTACACCTGTGGCGATCAGGACGATACGGTTTACTTCATTGAAAGCGGACAGATCAAACTGCTTATGCTCTCTACTGAAGGCAGTGAGTGCCTTCTAGCAATCCACACGGCAGGAGATATGTTTGGAGAGTTGTGCTTTTCCGGCTTGGGGGTGAGTGACGAAACCGCAGTCGCCATGGACGAGACGATCTTAAAACAGATTCCTCGTTACAGGTTCCTGGCGTTATTAGGCCGCGACGGATTACTCGAAGGATTTGCACGGTACCTGGTGATTCGCATTGCCGAACAACAACAAGTGATCGCCAATCTGGTGACCGTGAACAGCGAACAGCGCCTGGGCAAGACGCTATTGCAACTGGCCCGTAAACTTGGAAAGAAGGGCTTGTGTCACACCTGTACTTGCGAAGACATTGAGGACATTTGCATCGAACACAAAATCTCCCATGAAGAATTGTCGGAGATGGTGGGGACGACGCGGCCTCGGATCAGTCTGTTTATGCAGCAGTTTCGGAAGCTGGGGTTGATTGATGTGAGCGCCGAGCGCTTCCTTATCGTTAAAGAAGATAAGCTTGCTGCTTATCTGGCGCAGCCGCCTAGTGCGGCGGCGTTTCGCGGGTTGCCACAACCAGCCGTGCGTCAGCTTCGGCTTGGGCTGTTGAAACAGTCGCCGCCGCCGCACGCTGCGCGGCAGTAGGTTCTCCTGTCAAAGTCGCAGGCGAAAGGTAGAACTCCGAGCGCAGATATAGTTCATCGAGAAAGCGGATCAACACCTTGATGATCGCCAGCACTGGAATCGCCAGCACCAGGCCAAGCAATCCGAACAGTTCACCGGCAATGATCAGCGCCATAAAGACCAGCATCGGATGCAATTCCAACTTGTTGCCAATAATGCGTGGCGTAAGCACGTAATCTTCGATCCCTTGCGCAATCGCGAAAACAGCAACCACGCCGATCAAACGTCCGGGGCCTGCTCCGTCCAGGGCGGCAAAGCTGAGCGCCAGGATCAGGCCACTGATCACACCCAGGTATGGAATGATTCCCAGGAAACCTGCGATCAATCCAATCCCCGCCCACAGCGGCACGCCGAGGATCAACAAACCCGTTCCGTAGATTGCCGCGATAATCAATGCCATCAGAAAGCGGCCGCGAACATAGCCGCGCACCACTTCGCCGACTTCATCCAGCAAGCGTCTGCCGACTTCGCGATGACGTTCCGGAATATGTTCCTCAACAATGCGCCGCAGATTACTCATATCCAGCAGCAGGTAGTAGACAAAGAAAGGAATGATCAGCAGTCCTAGCACCCACGATCCAAGGCCCACCAATCCCAGCAGGCCTTTCGACAGCCAGCCGCCAATGCGCGACGTCAATGCCGAAGGATCATTTTCGAAATTCGTGACAGCCGTTTGCAGACGGGCGAAAACCTCCGGGCTGAGCCGTGCTTGGGCGAACCCCAGTAAATTTTGCGCCCGCGCGGCCACAGCGCGCAGAGCGAGCGGCAACTTTTCGATGGACTGGATAAGCTGGTGATAGATGCCTGGCAGCAAAAAAAACAGCAACAGCGCCATGATCAGCACTGCGCTGGCGAGCGTGAGCAGCACGGCGACGTTGCGTGAATGACCTCGCCGCTGAAACCAGTCGGCCAGCGGCTCCAACATAAAAGCGATTGAAAAACTTATCAGGAGCGGCACCAGTACATTGCCGCCGATTACAATCGTCAGGATTATCAGGCCGGCGATGAGCAGGGCGACGGGGACCCAGCGGACCCACCAGAATGGCGGTCTGATATGTACGGTTGGCGAAATGTTCATCGGAATCAACGCTCCTCATCCATTCGGCAGTTTCTATTTTGCCTGAAGCCTGAGGCGGAACATCCTTTCAACGCCGCGGAAAACTTGAAACACACAATAAAACATAGACCTGCCGAATCATAAGCGCGAATTTGGCAAAACCTGGTAATAAGCCTGCACTGCACAGGCATTACCCTCCCTTTCACCCAGGTAAGTTCCAGACAAAGTCTTCAATGCGTCCCGCCGGGCTTTTGTTGCACTCAACAATCTGCCGACTATCTTTTAATTGTTGTCTTGTATTGAACAGCGCAAGGCTCAAATCCGGAGTTTACTGACGGGGTATTCCGGTGAAATGACACTGAAATGCCTAACGTAAGAAATGAAGGAAACTAATGAAAAAAGTAATAATGACTAGAATCAAAGCAGTAGCAGCAATCTTTTGTCTCGCCCTGATGGCCATGGCGTCTTCACCCAGCGCACTGGCAGACACCTGGAACAAGAAAACCGTGGTGACATTCAGCCAGCCAGTCGAAGTTCCTGGAGGTATTGTCTTGCCAGCCGGAACTTACGTCTTTGAATTGGTGGATTCGTTGGCCGACCGTCACATCGTTCGCATTTTTAATAAAGAGAGAACACACGTTTACGCGACAATTCTGGCGATACCAAATTGGCGATTGAATGTGACTGACAAAACTGTGATGACGTTTGCAGAAAGATCAGTTGGGTCACCAGAAGCCATCCGTTCGTGGTTTTATCCGGGCGCTAATTCAGGGGAAGAGTTTGTGTATCCCAAGAAACGAGCTGTCGAACTGGCCAAAGTCACCAATATGCCTGTTCTAGCGATGCCTTCCGAGCTGGAATCAGCCATCATTACAGAGCCGGCAACGGTGAATGAAAAACCTGTCGAAGCGCTGAAAGAAGCTCCGATCACAGCAATTAAACCGACAGGCGACGAGGTTGAAGTCGCGCAAGTCATTCCGGCTCCGCCGGTTCAGGCAACGCCCGAAACACAAACGGCGACGGATGATTCTTCCAGAAATGTCAGAAGCTTGCCCCAAACTGCCAGCAACCTGCCACTTGCAGGCTTGTTCGGATTTCTGTTTTTGGGATTGGGTTTAGCGCTTTGGTTTATTCCGAAACGAATTGTTTAGGCCAGTCAGATACTTGCCCTGGTGGACTGGGCAAGTAAATGAGTTTGCCTAACTTTGAGCGGCAGGTGGGAGGGGCACTTCTGTCTGCCGCTCAAACTTTTACTAAAGGACCAGACTGATGAAATGGCCTTCAAAATCATTACACGATGCAATATCCATATCAGCCTTAAGCAGTGTCGGCACGCTGCTGCTGTTTCTTCTATTGATTTTTCCGATTTTTGCCAAGCCAATCAATTCTCATCAATTGCCCGTGCGCCCGAATAACCAAGGCGAAATCCAAGACACGATCAAAATCAATGTTGACCTTGTGGTTTTGCATGCGAGCGTGCAAACCAGCGAACGTCTTCCTGTTTCAGGGCTGGGCAAAGAAGATTTTCAGGTATACGAAGACGGCGCTTTACAGCAGATTGAATCTTTCAGTCACGGCGATATTCCGGTCACGGTTGGCCTGGTGATTGACAACAGCGGAAGCATGCGACCGAAGCGCACTGAAGTTATTGCCGCCGCCCTGGCTTTTGCCAACGCCAGCAATGCGAAGGATCAGATGTTCGTGGTCAACTTCAACGAGCGTGTTTTTTTTGGCCTTCCGGCAGACACGGATTTCACCAACAGCGCGACCCAACTGGAAATTGCTTTGTCCCGATTTGCCGCGGAGGGAATGACGGCGCTTTATGACGCGACTGCCGCAGGGCTAGAGCACCTGAAAAAAGGGAATCGGGACAAGAAAGTATTGATCTTGATCAGCGATGGTGGCGACAACGCCAGCCGCCGCAAAATGGCTGAGGTTATGACCCTGGCAAAACAATCCGATGTCATCATCTACACCATAGGCATTTTTGATAAAGACGATATGGACCGGAATCCACGAGTGCTTAGGCAACTGGCAAAGGCAACAGGCGGCGAAGCGTTCCTGCCGGAATTCGTCAAGGAAATTATCCCCATCTGTCAGCGAATCGCCCGTGATATTCGCAACCAGTACACGCTCACCTATGCCCCAACAAATCTAAAATACGACGGTAAATATAGAGTCATTCAGGTGAAAGCCAGAGAGCCGGGACAGGAGGGGCTGGTTGTTCGCACCCGTGCCGGTTATTTCGCGCCATTGAAGCCATAGCCGGAAACGAGATCAGCTCATCATGAAATTCCAAACCACACAGCAGATGTTTTTTTCGATGACAGCCACTTCGGTTTTCCGTTGGAGCCGAAACATATTTGTCATCATCGGCGCCGTTTTGTTGAGTTACGTGGGTTACGTTCTGTTCGAAGCGAGCCTTTATCAGGCCGATCAAACTCGGAAATTTGAGCAGGCACTGAAGAGCGCAACCGTGACACGAACCGCAAATCCAGGCTTCGTCATCCCTGAAGGCTCTTCGTTGGGGCAAATCAGGATCAGTCAAATCGGTCTGACGGCGATGATTCAGGAAGGCACCGGCGAAGAGACCTTACAGCGAGCAGTAGGCCATATTCAGGGCACATCACTGCCAGGCCAGCGCGGGAATGTCGCACTGGCAGGACACAGGGACACATTTTTTAGAGGATTGCGTCAGATTCGCCTGGGCGATGAAATCACCTTGACGACTTTTAGCGGTTCTTATCGTTACCGTGTGGAATCCACCAAAGTGGTTGAGCCGGAGGAAACTGAAGTGCTTGATGCTGTCGTTGACGACATTCTCACCTTAGTAACCTGTTATCCGTTCAATTATATAGGTTCTGCGCCTAAACGATTTATCGTCCGCGCGCGAAAGATTCTGGTTTGATTGCCCCTCAACAGCAACCTTTCCTTGTTGCACCTGATCGTCTTTGGCAGCAATTGAAGTGTCTGAAACTCAAAAATCATTAGGTCTGAGTTTTAGTCGGTAGTAAGGACGTGCCACTGCTCCGGCAATGGTTGAGGTCCGGGGCGAATGCCGGCAATGTCCGGATCCTCGCCCTCCAATTCAGACGTCTGATCCGTTTTGCGCTCTTTCAATTCCAGACGGCGCAATTCTTTCTCTTTTTGCTTTTCTATGCGCGCTTTTTCTTTCTCACGTTTTTGAAATGTCTGTCCGGATTTTTTTGCCATTCTTTAATTCCTCATCTCCAGGTTTCGTTTAGATTTACAGGCTGCGGCGACGCTGGATTGGCGGAAGCTTCAAACCTGAAAATCTGCTCTATTGTTTGTTTTCGTCTTTCACATCGCTCTGGCTGCTGGCTACGTTTTCTTCGTTTGATTCCTGTTCTGATTCTTCTTCGTGGAAATCATCCGCATCTTCGTAGAAATCATCCACATCATCATCGTCAAAATCATCTACGTCATCATCGTACCCGCCGTAAAACTGTCCTTTGGACATTTCCCGCATCGGCCCTTTCGGCCCGCGTTCCGGCCTTGGCCCGCTTTTCTTTTTGTTGCGTTGTATCTGAGGCGGCGCATCAGGGCCGAAATCGCGGCTCTGCCTGTTGCCCGATGCCGGTGTTCTCACCCCTTCTGGCTCTGCATTTAGGGTCAGGCGAGTGCGCTGGACGCACACATGGTATCCACATATGACGGATTTCGCGTGAGCGGTCG
>CAZMXG010000033.1:0-51935 GCA_964570175.1 uncultured Heliomicrobium sp.
ACAACTTCCCGCGCACCACGCCGCGTTTTGAAACCTTCGTTCCTGCTGGCCGCACTGGCTGGGCGAAGATCTACAACCAGACTGGCGGAATCGCCATTTTGGGCGCAGCGATCAACCTGAACCCGAACGCTTCTTCCAGCGCGGGCGCATTCAACGGTGGTCACAACCTGCATCACCTGACACTGAACTGCATTGATGGCTACATCGTTCCGGTCTTCCCACCAAGCTGCTAATGGCAACTTGAAGTTAGACTGGCGAATGTCAGTTAAATCTATAGAGAAGGCGGACATGAGAATGTCCGCCTTCTCTAATTTTGCACCTCTTTATGCACCTCAACCTGCCTGATTCCTTCCAATACTCCAGAAAATAAAACATCGGATGCCTTCCAATAGGACAAAATACAAATGCGAAAACCAATAACCATCCAGCTCACGTAGATGGAGACAATGAAGAAGTCGTCTCATATCTTCCCCGCAAAGCAAAAGAAAGCCTTTCCTTGTCCCGATCAACATTGGGTCGAACTGATTCATAGAATGTCAGCCGGAGATCAGTCTGCGCTGGCGGAATTTTATGACCAGTCTAGCGGGTTGGTTTTCGGACTGGTGGTTAGAATCCTGAATGACAGAAATGCAGCGGAGGAAGTGACACTGGATTCCTACTATCAAGTCTGGCGGCAGGCACAAAATTACAATACTGAGCGCGGAAAACCTTTGTCGTGGTTGATTGTGATTGCTCGTAACCGGGCCATTGACCGGTTGCGTGCTACAAGATTGTCCAAGCGGGAACAGGCTCCACTGGAAGAAGCCGCATCTTTTTTGACCCTGGAAGGCACGCCAGAGGATTCGGCATCAGCCAATGAGCGGCAGAAAATGGTTCGGATGGCATTGGCTCAGCTCAAGCTGGAGCAGCGCCAACTGATTGAGATCGCTTTTTTTGCCGGGCTGACTCACCAGGAAATCGCAGATAAGTTTCAATTGCCTCTTGGAACCGTGAAAACCAGAATTCGTGCAGGCATGACAAAACTTCGCGAATTGCTGGTTTCAGTATTGTAAGGCCAAATATTTTTTGCCGGTTCCAGCCTTTTTTCCTCGTAACTTTCCACACTCATTTTCCTCTTCAACGCTGAACCCCAGGGACAAAGAAATTGTTCCCAACCTGAATGCCGGGTGAGCAGATAGCAAACTTTTCTGCCTTGCCGAAAAAAAACTGCAAATAAGAAAACCAATAGAGCAGTTGTTACGAACTAGTAAGCGACGGTGAATACAAGGGAGTAAATCAAGCAGGAGAAGAGAGGGCAAATTTGACGGAAGCCCAAACCCCAGATCTTGCCTTTTGCTGCGCTCCTTAACTGACTAACGTTCAACACAATCCCAACATGAACAAAAGGTTTACCTTTCAGGGAGAGGTCTGTCCGATGAAGAAGATGAACAAACGAACACTACTTAGAATCACATTCGCTCTTGGTTTTGCCGGTTTGCTCAATGCGATGATCTTGTTTTTTGCCGGTGTTACACTGCCAATGGAAGCTTCAGTCCAAGCAAGCAGTTCTCAGATTACGGATCAGCAATATGAAGGAACGGTGTATGCCGTGACTGCTGGAAACAATCTCATTAGTTTTAACGCCATTACGCCCGGAGCGATCATTCGCACGTCTGCGATCACAGGACTGGCTCAGGGAGAAACGATTACAGGAATTGATTTTCGACCGCGCACGGGGCAGCTTTACGGTATCAGCAGCGCCAGCCGTATCTACACCATCAATACTTTGTCGGGTGCCGCAACAGTAATCGGTGGCGCAGCGTTCACTCCAGCCTTGTCCGGAACCGCTTTCGGCGTAGATTTCAACCCAACTGTTGACCGCATACGATTGGTCAGTGACGCCGACCAGAATTTGCGCCTGCATCCAGACACTGGTGCTGTCGCTGCCACAGACACAAATCTGAATTATCCAACCGGCGACGCCAATGCGAATGCCAATCCCAATGTGGTTGCTGCCGCCTATACAAACAACTTCAATGCCGCGACCAGCACCACACTGTTCGGCATTGATTCCAATCTGGATATTTTGGTTCGGCAAGGTTCGGCTGGCGGAGCGCCGACATCGCCGAATACGGGGCAATTGGCCAGCATTGGCGCGCTGGGTGTGAACACAACCGATCAAGTTGGCTTTGATATTTCCGCGCCAGGTGATGTCGCGCTGGCTTCATTAACAGCGCAAGGCGCGACGGCTTCCGCGTTGTATTCAATCAATCTGACGACCGGTGCGGCGACGATGATTGGCGCAATCGGCGGGACGGACGTAGTTCGGGACATTGCCATTGTCACCCGCGTCGAAACCATTTACGCCGTCAACGCGAACAATCAGCTTTTAAGCTTCAATAGCGGAACGCCCGGCGCGGTTACTTCACGTGTGATCACAGGATTGCAGGGAGCGGAGTCTGTGTTGGGCATTGATTTTCGTCCGGCGACCGGCCAACTGTTTGCCATCACAAATGCCAGCCGCGTGTACACGATCAATACGACCACTGCTCAGGCTACAGCGGTCAGTGGAGCAGCGATCAATCCGCCGTTGAACGGCAACGCCTTCGGTTTTGATTTCAATCCGGTTCCTGACCGCATTCGCCTGGTCAGCGACGCAGAACAGAATTTGCGGCTGAACCCCAACAATGGAACTGTCGCCGCCGTAGATACCAATTTGACTTACGCGGCGGGAGATCCAAACGCCAGCGCCAATCCAACCATTGTCGGAGCAGCCTACACAAACAGTCAGGCCGGAGCGACAACCACGACTTTGTATGTGATTGATTCCGGAACCGACACACTGGCCTTGCAAGGTTCGGTCGGTGGAACTCCGAATTCTCCGAACGGCGGAGTGATGACCACTGTCGGCGCGCTTAGCGTCAACACCAGTGACCAGGTTGGTTTTGACATCGCACCGCAAACCGGGGCGGCGTTCGCTTCGCTGACTGTGGCGGGAGCTTCAACTTCGGGGTTGTATGCGATTAACACAACTTCGGGAGCGGCAACCTTGCTTGGGGAAATCGGTGGTGGATCGCCCATCCGTGACATTGCGATTGCTGCGCGCGTCGAAATCGTTTTTGCCGTGACGGCGGGCAATAATCTGGTCAGTTTCAACAGCTTGGCACCCGGAACGATTCTTAGCACAACGCCGATTACAGGACTTGGCGCTGGCGAAAGCATCGTCGGCATGGATTTCCGTCCAGCCAGCGGCCAGTTATTCGCCGTCAGCAGTGCCAGCCGTGTTTACACCATCAACACGACTACGGGGGCAGCCACGCCAGCAGGTCCGGCCTTTACGCCTGTGCTGAGCGGCACTTCATTCGGCGTGGATTTCAATCCCGTGCCCGATCGCATTCGTGTTGTCAGCGATGCCGATCAAAACCTGCGCTTGAACCCGAACAACGGTGCATTGGCCGCGACTGATACCAATCTTGCATTCGCTGCAGGCGATGCAAACGCCAGCGCAAATCCCAACGTGACCGCTGTCGCGTATACCAACAATGTTGCGGGAACTCCTACGACGACACTATTTGGCATTGATTCGACGCTGGATATTCTGGTTCGGCAAGGTTCACCCGGAGGCGCGCCCGTTTCGCCAAACGCAGGCAGTTTGTTCACCATTGGCGCTTTGGGCGTCAACACAACCAATGATGCAGGATTCGACATTTCGGACGGCGGTTCCAGCTACGCTTCTTTGACAGTGAGCGGGGCGACACAATCGCAGCTTTACATCATCAATTTGCTTAGCGGCACTGCAACTGCCATCGGTGCGATTGGCGTAAATGAAATCGTGCGCGACATTGCCGTGGCAACGACCTTTGTTCCTTCGGCGCAGCAAGCCGGATTTGCCGCGGTCAATGCCGCCAGCTTTGTCGGCGACACATTGGCCCCTGACGTCATCACGGCCATGTTTGGAACTTTCCAGACGACAAATGGACAATCGGCGCAGGCTACTTCTCAGCCGCTGCCAACGACCTTGGGCGGGTTGAAAGTTTCCGTCAATGGAACCGACGCCGGTCTGTTTTTCGTCAGCAACACGCAAATCAATTTTCGCGTGCCCAGCAATGTTCCCGATGGCCAAGCCGTTGTCACTGTGACCAACGCCAACGGCACAACACGTAGCGGTTCGGTTTCAATCAACCGCACATCGCCTGGAATCTTTACTGTGAATTCCAGTGGACGCGGCACGGCTGCCGGTTTTGTGACCAGCGACGGCGTCAATTACGTTTCGCTGGTGAACCCGGACGGCACCGAACGTGTGGTTGATCCCGGCACGCCGCAAAAGCCAAATTATTTGGTGCTATTCACCACGGGGTTGCGCAACGCACCGGCGGCAAATCCGACCGACCAAAACGGAGTTGCAGAATCCGTCACGGCGACGATCCAAGGCGTGACGGCAACCGTAACGTTTGCTGGCCGCCATCCGGATTTTGAAGGACTGGATCAGGTCAACATCATCATTCCGCCGCAACTGGCCGGCGCTGGGCAAGTTGGATTACAGCTAACGGCAAATGGACAAACTTCAAACGTCGTCACGTTCCGCATTGGAGGCACAGCGCCCGCAGTTGTTTTGCAAACAGCAGCCATTGGCCAAACGATTGGCGGTGCGTTGACGACGGATGATCAGGTGTTGCTGGGCGCAAACTTCCGCACGTATTACTTCGACGCATACAGCTTTACGGCTGCGGCGGGAACGGGAGTCGCGTTCGATCTGCGCGCTTCGACATTCGACCCGGCGCTGGTTCTGTACAAGCGGGAAACCAATGGCACGCTCACGCCTGTGGCTTCGGATGACGACTTGGGAGGATTAGGCAACGGAGACATCGTCAACAACAACGCCCTGCTGTTGACGGCGATTCCAGAAACGCGGGAATACATATTGGTCGTCACCAGCGCGGAAGATAATCCCGGCGGCAGAGGCGGTTACACGCTGCGGCTGATTGGCAATTCCATGCAAAGCATTGCCTTCGGAGCGGCAGTAAACGGACAGATTGCTGCAGGCGATTTGCAAACGGCTGCCGGAGATTATCTGGATGCATATTGGTTTGCAGGTGTCGGAGGCGACCGCGTGCAGATCAAAATGACTTCAGGCTCCTTCGATTCATTGTTGCTGCTGAACAAAAACAATGGCTCGACGGTTGCGGTTGACGACAACAGCGGCGACGGTCAGGACGCGCAAATTACCTTCACGCTGCCCGAAACTGGCGTGTATGTAATTGTCGCCACGCCGTTCGAACCAAACCGGACAGGAAATTACACCTTGGCGCTGACACGATTGAACAATCTGACGGCGGGAGAAGAACCGGTTGTGGCGGAATTAGGCCGAGCCGCTCGGCTGACGCGCGAAGGAAAAGGCGCAAACGACGATTCGCGGTTTCAGGAATTCGCCAATCGGCGTGTGGCAGAACGCTAAAGCTAACAACGACTTATCAAGATTTATTACGGCTTCTCACGACACATTCACGGATGAAAGAGAATTTCCGGGCCGTGAATGTGCGAGGGGAAGTCTGCCCTGAGGAAAGTTATAAAAGGTCGTGTTTCAGAAGTGATGATGGAGTCCACGGATTTGGCGAATGCCGACTCGTTGTCCTGGCGCTTTGGCAAATCTCCCCCATCATCACTTCTCAAACCCGGTCTTTAAGAACTGGTCCCCTGAACTGTTTAACCAGGAGTTGAGAATAATGCGACGCTTGATTGGATTAGGACTGCTGATGATTTCAATGCTGCTGACGAACGCTTGTCGAACGACGGACGCAGCATCCGTCAAAATCACATCCTGCGAGATCGCCTTGGCAGAGCATGACGGCAATGCGAAGCTCGACGAAGAAATCCGCGAAGCGCAAAAGAAGATTCGCGCCAATCAGAACCAGCAACAATCGCTGCCTGTGATTGAAAAGCTGGGCTGGAATTATGTCGAAAAAGCCCGCGCCAGTTTTGACCCTGGTTTTTACAAGCTGGCGGAACAGTGCGCCGCCTGTCTGGAATCAAAAAGCGCCCAGTTGGAAAAAGTGCAACCATCGGTGCAATCGTTTTCGCCGATGTCCACGCAATCGGCAAAAGAAGGCGCTCTTTTGTTGCGCGGGCATGTCCTCCACAGCCTGCACCGGTTTGCCGAAGCCGAGCAGATTGCGCGTCAGCTTACGGCTTCGCGCGGGCTGGCATTCGACTTTGGCTTGCTTGGCGATGTTCTAATGGAACAGGGCAAGCTGGACGAATCCATCGCAGCGTATCAACGTATGATGGAATTGAAGCCGGGGCCGCAAGCTTACAGCCGTGCCGCGCATGTTCGCTGGCTGAAAGGCGATTTAAGCGGCGCTCGCGTTTTGATGCGAATGTCAGCCCAGGCTTCGGGCGCGGGCGATGCGGAGGCTTCGGCATGGGTCTGGAGCAAAGTAGCGTTGTATGAACTTCAGGCGGGAGAATTGAAACAATCGGCGGCGAGTTGCGAACTGGCGCTGGAAATGCAGCCAGGATACGCGCCTGCGCTTCTGGTTCGTGGACGCGTGCTGATGGCGGAAAGCAATTTCGACGAAGCTGTGCCGTTGCTGGAACGCGCCGTGAAAAAAAATCCTTTGCCGGAATACCGTTGGGCGCTGGCTGACGCATTTCGCGCGGCGGGTCGCGCCAACGACGCGCAAAAAGTGGAAGCCGAGTTAACGACGGATGGCCCAAAAGACGACCCGCGCAGTTTTGCCCTTTATCTGGCGACGCGTGGTGAAAATGCTGCCACCGCACTGAAACTTACTGAAGACGAATTGAGAAACCGCCGAGACGTTTTCACGCTGGATGCTCTGGCTTGGGCGCAATCGGCTGCGGGCAAGCATGATGAAGCCTGGCAGACGATGAAACAGTCGCTGGCCACTGGCACAGCAGACGCAAGACTTTTTCTGCACGCCGCAGTCCTCGCGGCAAAAGCCAATCAACCTTCCGAAGCGCGGCAATTTTTGAAACGCGCTTCGGCCATTCAAAACACTTTGCTGCCCAGTGAACTGGATCAACTGCGGCAGTTGAAGCTCTAACTTTTCTCGATCACAACACGCAAAGACGTCCCCAGGCGATTGGCGTAGCGGTCTTTGTGTGTCTGGTGCCACAAAAAACGGCTCAGATGTCTGGGCTAAAACCTGTAACCTTGCATTTTTGAAGGAGTAAAATCCGATGACTAGACTGTTGAAACAATTCAAAAAGGGCCTTGTGCTGTCACTGATAGCATCAATGGCATTGCTGCCTGCCCTTTCGCTCCCGACTTATGCTTCCAGCCACATGGATGCTCCGTTAATCACGCGCGATCCGTCGGCAAACACCACGGACGTGTACGCATTCGTTCGCCCTGATGCGAATGGCGTCAAAGCGTTGAACCTGGCGCTGGGTGTTTACCCACACCAGAACCCTGGAATCGGCCCGAGCAAATATAACTTCGACGAAAACGTGCGATACGAGATTCACGTTGCTTTGGGTAGTGATATTGCCCTGGGACGGCCTACAATCACATATCGTTTTGAATTCCAAACCCGGTACAAGAACGAAAAGACGCTGCTTCAATCCTTCCTCGGCGTGATTCAAAACATTGACGACGCCGCGCAGAACCTGACGCAAACCTATACCATCACAAAAATTGACAATCGTTTTGGCACGACCACGCAGATCGGTACGGGAATTGTGCCGCCAAACAATCAGGGCAACGCGACTCCGTTTTACAACGAAGGCAATAACCCTGAAATGCCGGCTCGCAAAGGTGTGGCAACCCGCGCAGAATTGGACAAATACACGCAGCAAGCGATCTTCACCTTTCCAAACGGTTACACAGCATTTGCCGGCCAACGCGATGACGGTTTTTTTGCCGACATCCAATCAATTTTCGACCTGTTGAAGCTGCGCAATCCCGGTCAGGATTCACAGGGCGGATTCAATCTGCACTTGATGTCGCTGCGGGTTCCACTCAGTGAGGTTGGCGGTGATCAGCAAACGGTCGGTGTGTTCGCCACGACCAGCCGGTTGATGATGCCTGTGGCTGGCAATGAAGGACGCGGGATTTTGGACTTGATTCGGCGTCCAACCTGGGTGCAGGTTGCGCGCCAAGGTAATCCGCTGTTCAACGAAGGCCTGGTCGCGATCGAAGACAAGGACACGTACAGCCGCACGCTGCCGACGGTTGATTCGCAACTGTTCCGCAAGTATGCAGAAAGCCCCGAATTGGCGACGCTGATCAATGCGTTGGTTGCCGGGGGGCAAACTGTGGCGATTGACAGAAATCGCGCAGACATCGCGGCGATCTATATTCCAGACCTGATCAAGGTTGACCTTTCAACCGATCCGATCCGTCTGGCTGGCAACGGCCCGACAGACGCGACAAACCCTGACGACGCAGGCTTTTCTCGTCTCAGCATTTTTGGCGGAGACGTTCAGGAAAGCCGGGCCGCCGGTCATCCGTTCCGTTTGCCCAGCCAGTTGCTGGGTTTGCCGGCTGGCAAATTCTACGTGCCCGGCGGGTGGCCCAACGGACGCCGCTTCGGTGACGACGTGGTGGACATTGCCGTCATCGCCTTGACCAGCGACCTGCGCGATCCGAACAACCTGAAGGTAAATCCGCTGAACTTCACCAACGTTGATGGTGTGACTTCGAACGAGTTGGGCTTCAGCAAAGTCTTCCCGTACGAATCTACGCCGCAAAACGGGCGCAAGATTGTCGGCTTCGCCAAATAAACAATCTCGTTTGCCGGTTTACCGCTGAGTCGCAATGACCGTCTTAGGGAGCGCGGAAAGTATGAGGAGATTTTTCTGCGCGCCCTCTGCGATCTTCGCGGCTCTGCGGTAAAGCAATTCCGTAAAGAACGTTATGAAATCGCACCTGCAAATCGCAAAACTGATTCCTGTGTTGTGCCTTCTGGTTTTTGCCGCCGTCAACGCGTTTGCCCACGATCCGGGATTGAGCGCCGCCGTGCTGAAACTGAATGGCAATCGCATCGAAGCGCAATTGACCTATGCGCGCGCCGACATCGAATCGCTCCTTCCGCTTGACGCCGACCGCGACGGCAAAATAACTGAGGCAGAGTTTGCTGAAGCCGGGCCCCAGCTTCAAAAACTTGCCGCCGCCGCAATCAGTGTTGGCAACGCTGGGCAATCGCTTCCGTTCGACATCGGCGAAATCAAACTTGACGACAGCAATGGCGTTCACTTCCACTTTTCTTTTGCCAAACCGGAAACAGGCACCTTCACGTTGCAATCCAACCTGATCGAACAGCTTCCGCGCGGGCATCGCCAATACGTGGAATTGATCGGCGGCGAAAACCTGATTGGTTCAAAAATGTTGATTGCCGGAGCCGCAAGCTATGAACCAACTGCCGCAGCGCTTACCGAAGCTGCAAAAGCCGGGCAATCGTTCAAGGAATTTTTTGTGCTTGGATTGGAGCACATCGCATTTGGATTTGATCATCTGGCATTCCTGTTGGCGCTGTTACTGGCAGGCAGTACTCTGCGCGAAGCGGCGAAGATCATTACTTCATTTACCGTTGCCCATTCAATCACGCTGGCGCTTGCGACGTTCAATGTTGTCAGCCTGCCTTCGCGGATTGTCGAGCCAATGATCGCCGTTTCGATTGTTTATGTTGGACTGGAAAATCTGTTTCGCCGCGACACCAGCAAACGCTGGCTGCTGACGTTTGGGTTTGGGCTGATTCATGGTTTTGGCTTTGCGTCAGTTCTTCGTGAACTTGGCATTGCCGAACAGGGAAGCGGCGCAATCGTTCCACTGTTTTCCTTCAACCTGGGTGTCGAACTTGGCCAAATCGCCATCGCGGCATTGATCCTTCCGCTGATCTGGAAACTGCGCGAACAGCCAAAATTTGTTCCCCGTTACGTTCCGGCTTTTTCCATTCTGATTGCGCTGGCTGGCGGCTGGTGGCTGATAGAACGAACGCTTCTGTAAACAAGCGACAACCTCACCGCAATTTTGCCTTTGACTTGCCCACTCCCTTGACAGCCGGGGAGAGGACAACTACCTTTCCCCTACCCACTCTAGGGAAGAGTTTCTTATGGGGAAACAAACCAAAACCAATTTGTTGCAAGGCACGCTGGCCATGTTGATTCTGAAAACCCTATCGCGTGGGTCGCTGCATGGATACGAAATCGTCCAGCGAATACAGCAAACTTCAGATGATGTGTTGAAGGTGGAAGAAGGCTCCTTGTATCCGGCGCTGTATCGCATGGAAGAGCAAGGTTGGGTGGAAGCGGAATGGGGCGTTTCGGAAAACAATCGCCGCGCCAAGTACTACAAACTGACGCGCGCCGGGCGAAAACAGCTTGCGGATGAAACCGCCAACTGGGAGCGCGTCAGTGGCGCTATCGCCAAAGTCTTGCAGGCGGCGTAGAAAGGACGGCAAGTATGACGACGATCAAATCCATTTTGCGGCGCTTTTGCGCAAGGGCGACTGAGTCTGAAATTGAAGAAGAGCTCAAATTCCACATTGCAATGCGCACACGCGATAACATTGCCGCCGGGATGTCGCCGCAAGAAGCCGCCGCCGATGCCGCGCGCCGCTTTGGCGATTTCGAGCATGTCAAAGCAACTTGCCACGAAATCAGCCGGGAAACGTTGATCCGTGGAGTGAATATGGAACTGATGAAAGGGCTGACCTGGGTGATGCTGGGATGTGGGGTGACGCTTAGCCTGACCAGCGATATTACAACCGTACAGCAAGCTGGCCGAACACTGGCGATGATAGGTTTGTTATGGCGCTTGTTTATCCGTTTCCGCGAAGCTAAACCGAACCAGGACAGAATCAATCGCCGACTCAGCCTGTTTGACCAAGAGCCACTGGGGATTATTGTGACTGCCAGCGACTTCAAGGTCGAGGAAGCAACCCGCGAAATTGCAACGCGTGATGCACAAGGCCGCACTCCTGTTGAGCGGTTCCTGGCGGGTGACGAACCTCAGCGCTGATTCGCCGCCTTTTCAGCGCCCACAGAACCCCCAATTTTCTTAACCGCCTCCCACCGCATTTCCGCTCCTCTTGCAAACAGGCTCGTTGCCGGGTACAGAATGCCGGAGCTTTCCGGTTTCTCGCTGCTTCGTCCAGTCGCAGTAGGGAAGAGCAATTTCGAGTTCGATCATCAAAAGGAGCCACAATGAAAATCATCCCAAATTGCTTCAAGCAATTCTGCCTGCTTGTCCTGCTTTGCGGCGTGATGTGCCTGTCACGGCCGTTGACACAGCCCGTTTCGGCGCAGAACAAACGCCCAATGACGTTTATGGATGCGCAGGAGCTTCGCAACGCCAGCGCGCCTGCAATCAGTCCTGACGGCAAGTGGGCGCTCTACAGTTTGAGCGTGCCGGATTGGAAAGCTGCCAAACGGTTCACCGATCTGTACCTGGTTTCGCTGAATGGCGGCGTGGCTTCGACGCGGCAGATGACCTTTACCAAAGAGAAAAACGAAGGGAATGCTCGCTGGTCGCGCGATGGCAAGTTTTTTGTTTTCGCTTCTGACCGTGAAGCTCCATCGAACAGTCCCACACAGAATCAGCTTTACCTGATGCGCGCTGACGGCGGCGAAGCGCGCAAGATCACGGAAGCCAAAGATGGCGTTGGCGCATTCGCATTCAGCAAAGATGGCAAGTGGCTGGCATTTTCTGCCGGGAAAGACGACGAGCGACAAGTTTGGGGATTGCTCATCAGCGAAATCGAAACCGCAAAGCCGCAGCAACTGACCAAACACGCTACGCCAGTTGCTTCGTGGCAATTTTCGACTGATAGCCAACGGATTTACTTCCTTTCGCCGGACCACGTGGACAAAGACAACAAAGCCCGCATCGAACAAAAATTCACCGTCAAAATCCGTAACGAAGATCCGCCGCTGTCGCATTTGTGGGCACTGGAGTTGGCGGACAAAAAAGAATCGCGTCTGACTTCTTCCGCCGATTACAGCGTCAGCAATGTAACCCTTTCCAAAGACGCGAAATGGATTGGCTTCACAGGTTCTTCAAAAGATCGTTACCAGCGAACCGTCACTGAAGCGGGCATTTACGCTGATTTATATTTGCTGGAAGCCGCCACGGGCAAAATCGAACGGCTGACCGATAACAAGGAAATTGGCGAAAGCAGTTTGAGCTTTTCGCCCGACAGCAAATGGATCGCGTTTTCCGCTTCGGATAATTTCGAGTATTTCCGCAACGGTCGCGTCAACATTCGCCCTGTTTCCGGCGGACAGTGGAAAGAATTGGGCGACGGTTTTGACGGTGATGTATCGGTTGGTTTCTGGTCGGAAGATAGCAACACAATCTACTTCAACGAAGGCTGGCGCGCGACCAATCAGTTTTTTGCGCTTTCCACTGATACTGGCAAGGTCACGCCTGTGACGAAGGAAAACGGCGTTGTCGCTGTTTTTCAGGACGAAGACACCAAAACGGTAATTGTCAATTACGCTGATTCGTCATCTCCAGGCAATTATTTCGTCGCGCCTTCGCTGGCTGCCGCCGGTAATCGCGCGGGCTGGAAACAACTGACCGATACCAATCCGCAAATCAAAAACATCGCGCTTGGCGAAACCGAAGCCATTCAGTGGAAGTCCAGCGACGGCAAGATGGTCGAAGGCGTGCTGGTCAAGCCGGTCGGGTACGAACGCGGCAAACGCTATCCGCTGATTGTGCAAATTCACGGTGGCCCGGCGGGCGCGGATGTGCTGCGCTTCAATCCCGGTTACGGCGCACAGACTTATGCGGGTGCAGGATACGCGGTGTTATGTCCGAACTATCGCGGCTCAACCAACTACGGCGAACGCCACAAGATGGAAATTGGCGGCGATTATTTCCGCCAGGGCTACGACGACATCATGACCGGCGTGGATCATCTGATCGCGACGGGCTTGGTGGACGGCGACAAAATGGGCGCGATGGGTTGGAGCGCGGGCGGTCACTGGTCGAACTGGATTCTGACGCATACCGACCGCTTCAAAGCGATTTCCACGGGCGCAGGCACGGTCAATTGGGTTTCGATGTACGCTCAGAGCGATGTGCAACGCAACCGCGAGTTTTACTTCGGTGGCAAACCTCCTTACGAAGATTTCGCCAAGTGGTGGGATTTCTCGCCGCTCAAATTCATCAAGAATGCCAAGACGCCAACCTTGATTCACGTTGTGGACGGCGACCCGCGCGTGCCTCGTCCGCAAAGCGAAGAACTGCACATGGCCTTGAAAAAGCTCGGTGTGCCAACGGAATTCATGGTCTATCCCGGCAACACGCACGGCATTCCAGACCCCCGCAATCAACTGGTCAAAGCCGTGGCTGAATTCAACTGGTTTGAAAAATGGATTCGCGGCAAACAGGGTTGGTTTGAATGGAAAGACCTGCTGAAAACCCTGAAAGACGAAAAAGCCGACGAGAAAAAAGAAGAGAAGAAAGAATCAATTGCGATGCCGGAACAAAGAGGCTGAGCTACAGGCATCTAAACCGGGGCACAAAATTTTTAGACGGGATGAGCAGAATTTTTCAAGATTTTGATTTTGCGAAGGCTAATAGGCTTTATGCAAATCCTGAAACATCCTGAAAATCCTGTCTAAAAATTATATCTCAGCGAAGTAACTTGAATCGCAAATCATGAAAACCAGCACCAGGCTGATCCTAATTTTGACGATTGTCGTTGGCATTGTGATGACCGTCGGCGGGTATTTCATTCTGCGGCAACGCGAGCATGTGCTGGAGCGCGCGATGCGGACGGAAGTGCGTGCCCATGCCGTCACGTTGCAGATCGCGCTTGAGCGATTGTACCGGCTCGGCAAGCAGACAGAAGCACAGGAATTAATTGATCGGCTGAGCGGCAACCAGCGTGTCTATGGCGTCGTTTTGTTTTCAAAAACAGGCGAGGTCGAGATGGTTTCGAATCCGCTGGTGGAGGAAGAAATCAAACATCCTCCGGGTGTCAGCCGTGTGCTGGCCAACGGAGAAGTCATCGAAACTTTTCGTATGATTAACGACCGCGAAGTCATCTCCGTGCTGATGCCAATCCGCATAGGCGACAAGGCAGAGGGCGTTTTCGAGCTGGCTTTGCCAATGGTGTTTATTCAGGAGGATTACGCCCGCGCACGCCGCGAAATTGCCTTGGTGACTTTGTTGCTGTTCGTGACCATTATTTTCGTCGTCATTCTTGTGACACGGTATAGTTTGCTGCGCCCTGTGGAGGAATTGCTGCAAGGTGCCAGAGCGCTGGGGCGCGGCGATCTGAATTACCGTGTGATTGTGCCAGCCAATGGCCATGAATTCGCGCAACTTGAGCGGGAATTCAACCGCATGGCTGACAATTTGGAAGAGCAGCGAAACAACGCCGTGCGCGAATTGGAACAACGACTGAAGCTAGAACGGCAATTGCGGCACAACGAACATCTGGCTTCGGTGGGACGGCTGGCGGCTGGGGTCGCGCACGAGATTGGAACCCCGTTGAATGTCATAGAAATGCGTGCCGAACAGATTTTGCAGGATTTGGAAGATTCCAAAGAGCGCCGCCGTCGCAATGTCACGATTATTCTGACGCAAGTCGAACGCATCACGAACATTGTTCGGCAACTACTCAATCTTGCGCGACCCTATAAAATTCAGCGCGTTGCGGTTGGTCTGAATGCTCTGATTTCCAGCACGCTGGAAATGCTGGAAACCAAATTGCAGCCCGCGCGAGTCGAAGTGGAATTCAATCCTGCGCAGAATCCACTGGTCAGCGGCGACCAGGGATTGCTCCGGCAGGTATTTATCAACATCATCGTCAATGCCATTCACGCCATGCCGCAAGGCGGACGATTACGGATTGGTTATGAAGACGAGTTGACGGAAAAGGACGGAGAGCGGTTTATCGGCGTTCGATTTTCCGATACCGGAATTGGCATCGAAGAAGAAGCCTTTCCGTTTTTGTTCGATCCCTTTTACACGACGAAAGATGTGGGCAGCGGCGTCGGTCTGGGCTTGCCCGTTTCCCGGCGGATTGTCGAAGAGCATAAGGGCTGGATCGAGGTGGAAAACAATGCGGATCAGGGGGTGACGTTCACCGTTCACTTGCAACTTCACGAAACTCAGCCATCAACCGAACCGATGACGCAATCGCTGGAAAAGGAGAGTTTGGCGCGATGAAAGAACGAGTGCTGATTGTGGAAGACGACCAGGACTTGCGCGAAACCCTCTGCGAAATCCTGGATGACGCGGGATATGAAAGCATCGCGTTCCCCGACGCCAGACAGGCGTTGAAACTCATCAATGAAGAGCGCGAAGTGCTGGATTTGGTGATCACGGACATTCGCATGCCGGGCGTCAAAGGCGACGAAATCCTGTTCACCGTCCGTGCCTGTCGCGTGGAAGCGCCTGTCATCGTGATCACCGCCTTCGGTTCCGTGGAGCATGCGGTCGAGATGGTCAAGGCGGGAGCGCACCAGTACATCACCAAACCGTTCCACGGACGTGAATTGCTGGCTGCTGTTGAACAGGCGCTGGAACATTCCGCGGCTTTGCGTGAACAAGCCAAATTGCGCCGGGAGATGAATTCTGCGCAAACGCGAATTATCGGCGCGTCACGCCCGATGCGCAGCCTGATGAATTTGATTGCGCGCGCAGCACAGAGCAATAGCACCGTCTTGATTACAGGCGAATCGGGAACGGGCAAAGAATTGGTGGCCCGCGCGATTCACGAACTTTCCGGGCGCAAAGGGCAGTTTGTTCCGGTCAATTGTCCTGCGATTCCGGCAGAGTTGATGGAATCGGAATTTTTCGGCCACACCGGACAAGCCTTCACAGGCGCCAAGCAGGCGCGCGCCGGATTGTTTGAAACTGCGGATGGCGGGACGATCTTTCTGGATGAAATCGGCGAATTGCCGTTAATGGTGCAGCCCAAACTTCTGCGCACATTGCAGGAAGGTTCAATTCGCCGTGTCGGCGCGAATGCCGAACAACAGATCAATGTGCGCGTGGTGGCGGCGACCAACCGCGATCTGGAAGACGCTGTGCGCGAAGGCCATTTTCGGGAAGACCTTTTCTGGCGATTGAACGTCATTCCGCTGCACGTGCCAGCCTTGCGCGAACGCCCTTACGACATTCCTTTGCTGGTTGAACATTTCATCAACAAGGTGGCGGAATCTTCCGGTCGGCAACCGCTGGACGTTCAACCGGAAACGCTGGCTGTCCTGACCGCCTATTCGTGGCCCGGCAATGTGCGGGAACTGGAAAACGCGATTGAACGTGCTGTGGCGCTTGCGCCCGGCGCCTGGCTAACACCAGAAGATCTGCCGGAACGAATTCGGAATCATGGTGGTGGCGCGGCTTTTATTGCCCGCTCCAGCGAACGCAACCTGACACTGCACGAAGTTGAACGCGATTACATTCTTGAAACTCTTCGCAAAGCCGGCGGAAATAAAACGCGCGCCGCAGAATTGCTGGGGTTGGATCGAAAGACCCTTTATCGCAAGTTGGACGAATTTCGTGAAGAAGGGTTTTCGCTAGATCTCCAACAAGAACAACTCTGACGGATCCTGATGTCCCGCTTTGCCACGCCGCTGTGGCAATATGCCTACAACTCCCCAGTCCACCCGACTCAACTAACTCCAACCCTGTCAACATACCAGCAGAGGGCACGAGGCTTGCTCTTCTGCCACTGCACAGCTTGCGGGTTGTGTGTGCAAAAGTTTTGTCATCAGGAGTTTGGAGAGATTATGAGTGAACAGAGCTTGTCACCGACCGTCGCAGGCAAAGGATTTCGAGATACATTTGTTAAAGACTTTCTCGCTTCGATCGTCGTGTTTTTGGTAGCGCTGCCTCTTTCCATGGGGATCGCGATTGCCTCTGGCGTGCCGCCCGCGCTGGGATTAATTACCGGGATTGTCGGCGGAATTGTCGTGGGCTTTCTTTGTGGCAGTCCCCTGCAGGTTAGCGGTCCGGCGGCAGGATTGACGGTGCTAGTCTGGGAGATCATCGCGCAACATGGCATCAGCATGCTGGGGCCGATTGTGTTATTGGCCGGCGTGGTTCAGGCAATCATGGGAATTTCGCGCGTGGGCCAATGGTTTCGTGCCATTTCGCCGGCAGTGATCCAGGGAATGCTTGCCGGGATTGGTGTGCTGATCATTGCCAGCCAGTTTCACGTTCTTGTGGACGACGGACCAAAGGGAACAGGATTGCAAAACCTGCTTTCCATTCCCGCTTCGATTTACAAAGGGGTCGTGCCATTAGATGGATCATCCCATCACCTGGCGGCTCTGGTGGGGCTGATTACCATTGCCATCATTTTCGCCTGGAGCTACGTTCCGAAAAAGTTGCAAATGATCCCGGCGCCGCTGGTTGCCGTTGTGCTGATGACGGTTGTGGCGGCAGTGTTTCAGATGCCGATCAAATACGTCAACATTGACAGCAATTTGTTCAGCGTCATGACCTTTCCCACAATGCAATCGCTGGGAGGATTGATGAGTGGTCCGGTGATTGGGTCTGCACTTGCGTTGTGCTTTATCGCCAGCGCAGAAACGCTGTTGTCTGCTGTGGCTGTGGACCGTTTGCACCAGGGAGAGCGCACGCAATACAACCGGGAACTGTTCGCGCAAGGCATCGGAAATACGATTTGCGGCTTACTGGGCTCGCTGCCGATGACAGGCGTCATTGTGCGCAGTAAAGCTAATGTGGAGGCAGGAGCGCAAAGCCGCCGATCCACGATTTTGCACGGGATCTGGATTCTGGGTTTGGTGGTTTTGGCTCCGTTTCTGCTCAGCAAAATTCCAACTACAGCGTTGGCCGCAATTCTGGTCTTTACCGGCTTTAAGTTGCTGTCTCCGAAACCGGTGCGGGAATTGCGGAATTATGGCAAGGCCGAAGTTCTGATTTACTTTGCCACGTTGATCGGCATTGTTGTCACCAATTTGCTGGTGGGTGTGTTGATCGGATTGGGCCTTGCGCTACTCAAATTGTTCTACACGTTCTCTCACCTGGATATCAGGTCGCAGATCAAGCCGGCAACCAATGAAATGACTGTTTCGTTGGAAGGCGCAGCGACCTTCATCCGCCTGCCCAAACTTGCGGCGGTGCTGGAATCCATCCCCGCTGAAACCAAAGTCAACCTGGAGATTGACGGCCTTAGTTACATTGATGTTGCGTGTCTTGATCTGATTGCGAACTGGCGCAAACAGCACGTTGCATCTGGCGGAACTGTGGTGCTTTCCTTTGAAGAATTGCAGCAACGGTATCATGAACGTGAAAACCGCCCTTCGACTCCGGCTCCTGTCGTGATGCTCAAACCCGCTTCTGGCGACTAACTCGAACCAAACAATATTTGTACAACCATGAAGAAGCCACTGATGAACGCAGATCAAATTTCTGTGGGTAGCTGAAACTTCCTGAAAACCCTGTCTGAATTGTGCCCTAACTTTGTTCAGCTTGGTTTGGCGCCATACGCAGAATAATGGCTGGCAATACAGTGTTTCGCTGAATTGCCAGCCATTATGTTTGCGCTATCTGTGCGATGTTCGTTATTCGTAGGCCGGCGAAGCGGCTGACATTCCCAACAGGGAATCGGCCCGAGCATCAATTTCCATTGATCTGACCAACTCAACCGTGCATTTGGCGCGTGCAATTACGGCATCAGAAATTCTGCCGGGGAGAAAGCGTGGAATCCAGATTCTGCCGCGAGGCGCGATGAAGATCGAATCTGGTTTCCATTCATGTGCTTCTTGTAAAATCATTTTCTTGGGATCGCCCTCTCGAATCACGGACGAAGTGAACGCTGGCGTGCGCTCCAATTGGTTGGCAATGACTCGATGAAAGGACTTGGCGCGTTCCAGCGCCTTATCCACAAATTCCGGGATGGAATAGTCGAATGGATCCACAACCGTGAACATTCGTATTTCAGTGCCCTTGGGCCAGGCGCGCGAAGCCACGGCGCGCACAGCCGCAGGGGCGTAAGCGGAATCCTTGACACACAACAGCACGCGCGGCGCATCTTCCAAGTCACCGATCTCAGTGCGCGCAACGCGCACTGAACATCTCGCTTCAACGGCGATTCGTTGGGAAAGACCGCCAAAATACCCCCGGCTTTGTGCCGCACATTCCTGCAAGCCCAGGACAATTAAATCGGGTGTCCATTGGCGGGCTTTTTTGGCGATGACTCGAACCAGTGAACCGACAGCCAGATCCGTGCGCACTTCCCAACCGGGAAAATCCTGGCGAAGAATCTGGCTGGCGCGGATTGCCATATCCGCCGCTTTCTCCATGTCTTCGACAGAATCTGTGTTCGCCGGAATAGATTCCTCGCGTTGAGATTTCGCGGCAAGCGCTACGCCTGGAACAGACAACAATACAACCTGCGCTTCAACGGGCAGGCCTGCACGATGCAAATCTTTCAGGGCGAGATTGGCGGCTTCAGAGCCATCGTAGCTGATCAGAATTTTCATTTCGCTCCCAACAGAATCTTTTTCAAGACTTCATTATTGTGTCTTGGTTCGGGTTGAAGCCTGTTGTTTTGCCGACACTAGGAACGCGACAATCACTCGATGATTTAATATCGAATGCAGAGCATTTCTGGCGCTCAAGTTTCGCTGCTGAAGCGCGAAAATCAACCCTACCCATGGGAAAACACGCACTCTATGGGAAATTTTCAAGCCCAAAGGCCTTCGGGCACCTACGTGCTCTAAGCAGGCAACCTTTATACCGTTCTCTAGGGAGAGCTAACCTGAAGTTTTTCAAGGAACGGATTCTGTCTTTCGTTGCAGATTGCCTCGGAATTGTCCCAGTCTGCTACGCAACACAAGTGGCAGATGAAAAAGTGCATTTGTCTAAATTTCAGGTGTTGCAAACCGGTTTCGATCTGCTTGCGTAGTTAAACTACAGATGGGCTTGAGGAGGCTCATTTTCCAATCCTATTTTCCGGAGCAAGACCCATGATTAGCGATAAATCGTTCAATTCTGCCTTGAGGTGTGCCGTCAGTTTGGGAATTTTCCTGTTGGTTCTGGGTGAATGGCGGGTTGCGGTAATGGCCCAGTCCTTTCGGGTCATATCTGGCACAGTCGTCACGAAAACCAATGAAGTCGTGTCCGGCGTGAGGATTCAACTGGCTACTTCGGCAGGCGATAAAATTGCCGTTAGTGATTCTGAAGGCCGTTTCAAACTGGAAGTTCCGCGTGAATCCGTTCGATTGCGCGTTACCGGAAAAAACATTACCGCACGGGAACTGACGCTGGGCGCAAACGATCCTTCTGAAAATTTACGTGTCGAAATTGCCTACGTCATTCCGAAGATACACGACGGATTGGTGATTTCGGCTTCGCAGCTTGATCCGGCAATTGACCGGCGCAACGACACCATTTATCGCGACACGCTGTTTTCACGTGATGACCAGGTTTTTCATACACTCGACGCAGGCATTAACGTTGGACAGCATGAAGGCGGCGGCAAATCGCTGGAAATTCGCCGCTTCGGGTACAACCTGGATCACGGCGGAGTGAACGGCGGGCTGAAAGTGCTGGTGGATAATTTTCAGCAGAACCAGGGAACGCAAGGCCACGGGCAAGGCTATCTTGGCCAATTGAAATCGCTGACGCCGGAATTGGTTCAAGATGTTGAAATTTTGAATGGTCCCTTTAGCGCACAATACGGCGATTTTTCCGGACTTGGCGTGGTCCACATTCGACTGAAAGAATCGTTGCCGGATCAACTGACTGCGCGTTTTCAAGGCGGCCAGTTCGACACGTTCCGCACGTTTTTGGCATACAGCCCGGAACTAAAGTCCGGTGAAGCTTTGATCGCTTACGAAGGCTCGCGCACCGATGGACCATTCAAGAACCCACTCAACTATAAACGCGACAACATCACAGGGAATTTCGTTCATCGCCTGAACGAACGAAACACGGTCGGTTTCAAGTTGAATCTTGGCCGCAATGATTTTGTTTCGTCAGGGCAGATTCCGCTGGATGCGGTTTTTGCCGGGCAATTGGATCGTTTCGGCTTCATTGACCGGGACAACGGAGGCCGCGTTCGCACGGGAGTTTTCAATGCATACTTCCGTAACGAATCGGCGAAAGGCCGCGTGTTCAAACTGGACGGCTTCGTCGCGCGTTCGCTGTTCGATCTGTATTCGAACTTCACTTTTTTTCTGAATGACGAAACGAATGGGGACGAAATCGTCCAGCACGATTCGCGCTTGCAGGAAGGCATCAACGCGCAGCTTTTGCAGCCTTTCAAACTCTTTGGCCAGCATGCGTTATTTGTCGCAGGCGCCAATTTTCACGACAACCAGATCAATGTCGGCCTGGACAATTCCGTTGCCCGGTCGCCGATCAGCATCGCTTCCAAAGCCAACGCGCACGTGACGAATACTGCCGGTTACGTTCAGCAAGGTGTTGATTTGCTGCACGGGCACGTCCACGTTGAAGCCGGGCTGCGTTTCGACCATTTCCGATTCAAGGTGGACGATCATGTCTCGCCAGAATTTTCCAGCACCCGAGGAGCTTCGCGTTTCCAGCCGAAATTCAATTTGTCCGTAACACCAACCGACCGGGTTCCGTTGGCTGTTTATTTCAATTATGGCCGAGGCATTTCCAGCCAGGACGCTCGCGGTGTGGCGCGGCTTTCAGGCAAGACAGGGGCTGACGGGCAGCGCATTTCGACGACAGACTTTTATCAGGTTGGCACTTCGCACAACTTCAATCGCTTCAGTCTAAGCACGGATTTGTTTCTGATTGACCGGTCGAACGAACAGGTTTACATCCCGGACGATGGCAGCTTTGAATTTCTAGGGCCGACTCGGACGTATGGTTTTGAAGCGAAAGCTTCCGTCAAACTGACGAAATATGTTTCATTCAATGGCGGGTTGACGCGTGTGATGAACGCTTTTTTCAGAGGCGAACAGCCAAGAGTTTATGTAGACAGTGCACCGCATTTCATCAGCAACGCGGCTTTGACGATGGCGGGCTGGCGTGGATTTAGTGGTTCGCTTCGGTATCGCCACATCGGGAATTACCGGCTGGATGGCGAAAACCCAGGTATTCGCGCTGCTGGGTTCGACGTAATTGATCTGAGCATTAACAAGCAGATCAATCGCCGTGTCGAATTCAACCTGTCGGTGGATAATCTGACCGACAAACGCTATTACGAGACGCAGAACTTTTTTGAATCGCGTATTGCTCCCGGCGCGCCTGTTGTGTCGCGCATCCACGCCACACCGGGTTACCCTGTGACAGTGACCACCGGAGTGACGTTCAGATTAGGCGGCAAGTAGCCAGTTAAACTTTCGCAAAAGTACGCGAGCATAAGCAGCAGATGCTGCTTATGCTCGCGTACTTTTGCGCCGTGTGGTAAACATTCAGGCGTGACGACTGATTACGCTGCCTCCAAATCTCCTCTCAAGCGAATCGGCGTGCTGGGCGATATTCATTGCGAAGACGTTCGGCTGGCAGCCGCGCTGCAATTTTTTCAAACGCAAAATCTGGATATGGTTTGTTCGGTCGGCGATCTGGTTGACGGACCGGGCGACCCGAACCGGACGATTGAATTGCTTCGCCAGTTCAACGTCGTCACCGTGCGTGGCAATCACGAACGCTGGCTGATGAAAAACGAAATGCGCGGTTTGCCCGAGGCCCAAACCCGATTCGATTTCGATGCGCTGGCCTGGGTTTTTCTGAACCGGTTGCCGATAGAATTGGAGTTTGAAACTGTCGCTGGGTGGATGCTGCTGACGCACGGTTTGAGTGGAGATGATATGGGCGGCGTCTGGCCGTTTGACAATGAACTGACGCTTCACTCGAATTATCCGCTATGGATGATGATCGCTTCCAAAAAATTCGCTTTTGTCGTTAACGGTCACACGCATCGCCGGCTAGTCAGAAATTTTGGTGCTATGACGATCATCAACGCTGGAACGCTCTATCGAAAACACGATCCGTGCTTTTGCATCGCGGATTTTGAACAACTCACCGTTCAGTACTTCAATGTTGATGCCGAAGGCCGGATTGAAACTGCTGAACACTTTCCACTTCCCACAAAAACGATCCTGAAATGAAAAGACTCAATCGCTTTGCTTCGTTGCTGCTTGTTGTTTGTCTGATTACGACCCCGATGCTGGCTCAACAGGCTGCGCCTGCTGCCAAACCGCAAACCGTCGCCGAATTACAAACCCGTATTGCAGCATTGTTGGACCAGCCGAAGTTTGCCGCCGCGCGCTGGGGAGTGCTGGTCAAAGCAGGCAAGGACAAAATCGTGTTTGAGCGCGATGCCGACAAGGCTTTTATGCCCGCGTCGAACATGAAGCTGTACACCACAACGGCTGCGCTGGACGCTTTTGGGCCGGAATTCAAAATCAAAACTTCAGTCTATGTGACAAAGCCAGTCAAAGCCGGGCGAGTTGTTGGCGATTTGATTCTTTACGGGCGAGGGGATCCGAATTTATCGCCGCGTTTTGAAGGTGACAACCCGGATAAATACGACGACCACAAACCGGCGGACAAAATTGGCCCCGTTGAACGATTGGCGGATCAAATCAAAGCCGCTGGCGTCAAAACCATCACAGGCAATTTGGTTGGCGACGATAGTTTTTTTGCCGATGATCTGAACGGCCCCGGCTGGGAATGGGACGATTTGCAGTTTTATTACGGAGCTGAAACCAGCGCGCTGACCATCAATGACAACTGCGTCAGCTTCACGGTTACCCCTGGCCAGAAAGTTGGTGACAAACCTGCGATCAAGGTTCAGCCCGAAACTTCATACATCAAGATCGTCAACCACGCGACAACTAGCCCGAATGGAGCAACGCGCGTCGGCGTCAATCGCCCGCTGAACAGCAACACGGTGGAATTCTTTGGCTCGATTCCGCGCAACCGGGAAAAGTTTGAAGTCAACATTGCCATTCACAATCCGGCTGAGTTTGCGGCCACGCTTTTGAAAGAAGCCCTGGCACGGCGCGGAATTCGTGTACTTGGAAAAGCCGTTCGCGCAGATGCCGTCGAACGTGTTTCAAAACCATTTGACGAATCGAAGCTGACTGAAATCGCAAAAGTTGAATCTCAACCAATGTCCGAACTTCTGAAAGTCGTTAACAAACAGAGTCAGAATCTGCACACCGAATTGCTGCTGCGGCAGCTTGGCGCAAATGGCGGTCAGCATGAACTTGATGAATATGGCAGGCCGAAAACCACTCTTTCGCGTGGCAACGAAGCCCGGCGGCAGTTTTTGCAGAAAGCCGGTGTTGACGTCACCCCTTTGAGTTTGCGCGATGGTTCCGGAATGGCCAGACAGGATTTGGTGACGCCGCGCAGCACGGTGAGATTGCTGGAATTTATGCTGACGCATCCGCACGCCAACGTTTTCCGCGAATCGCTGGTGGTGGCCGGAACTGACGGCACGCTGGAACGCCGTATGCGCGACACCGCCGCCGCCGGAAACTTCCGAGGGAAAACCGGGACGCTCAGTTACGTAAACGCGCTGTCAGGGTATGTGACGACCAAACGCAGCCAGGTCGTGATCATCAGTTCAATGGGGAACAATTACATCGGTCCAGGCCGCGATGTGACAGCGGTGCTGGATCAAATCTGCGTGATGTTGGCTGAATTTGAAGGCGAGTTGTAAATTCTCGTAAAACTCTTTTCTAAACAGCAAAGCGCGCCACCCGGCCAGCGCGCATATGCTTATACTTCCTGCCTGAATCTCAAGCAAAAACCAGTCGCGACCAATTCCTGCTCTCACTCAACCTGGAGGTAACTATGAAACGCTTATTTCTTTTGGTGTCTTTGCTGTTTGTGTTGTCTTTGACGGCGTTTGGACAAAACCAGCAAACGATCAACAAACTGAGCATCAAATCCGAAGTGCTCGGCGAAGAGCGCGTCGTTTTGATTCGCACACCGGCGGGGTATGACAATAACAAACATCAGTATCCGGTGCTTTATATGACAGATGGAGCGGCGCAGCTTGGCCATACCATTGCCACAACGGAATTTCTGGCTCGCAACGGGCGAATGAGCGACCTGATTATCGTCGCCATCACCAATACCGACCGCACGCGCGACCTGACGCCGACCAAAGCGACCTTGCCAAATCCGGCCGGCCAGCCAACTGAATTTCCAACCGCGGGCGGAGCAGATAAGTTCCTGAAGTTCATCGAAACGGAACTGATCCCGAAAATCGAAAGCAGTTACCGCGTCCAACCGTACCGCATCTTCGCCGGTCATTCTTTCGGCGGATTGTTCGCGCTGCACGCTTTCCTGACGCGGCCTGAGGTGTTCAACGCTTACATTGCCGTCAGCCCCAGCATGCAATGGGACGATCATCTGCTTTCGCGCAAAGCCGAAGCGTTCTTCAAAGAGCGAAAAGAACTCAACCGCACACTGTATGTCACGCTGGCCAACGAAGGCGGCGAAGCCAAAGTCGGCTTCGACCGTTTCAAAGCCATCCTGTCCAAAAATTCGCCCAAAGGATTTTCCTCGGGTTCGGCGCTGATGGAAGACGAAGACCACGGCTCTGTCGTACTGCGCAGCCATTACGACGGATTGCGGAAAGTTTTCGAAGGCTGGCAGCTTAATGGCGACATCTCCAGCCTGAATCAGGTGGAAACGCACTACAAGAAACTCTCGGCGAAATTTAACTACACCATCCTGCCGCCTGAACAGATGATGAACCTGCTCGGCTATCAAATGATGGGCGTGGGCAAAATGGACGAAGCCGTCACCATCTTCAAAGCCAACGTCAAAAACTACCCGCAATCGGCCAACGTGTACGACAGCCTAGCCGAATTTTATGAAAAGAACGGCAAGCTCGATCTGGCCAAACCCAACTACGAAAAAGCCGTCGAAGTCGGCACCCAAACCGGCGATCCGAATTTGCAGGTTTACAAAACTAACTTCGACCGCGTCAGCGAAGCGCTGAAGAAAAACGCAGTAGCAAAAGGCGACAAGTAACTTTGCTTTGGTGTCAGGGAACTGGACTGCGGGTACGTTTCTTGACACCTGTTTAATCTGTTCCCCTAGATCAGTGTTAGAATTGCCGCGATGAACGATTCAAACGCGGCAATTCAAAGACAATCGCAACTCGTACTTCAGTTTGATGCGGGCACGCTGCTACTGGAAGGCGCAGATCGTTCGTTCAAGGCTCCACCGCCATTTGCGTGGGACGAGCGTGTGAAGCGTTGGCGCGCGCAAGCCATTGCCTATCGCCAGATTGTGACCGAACTGACCCAGCGCAATATTGCTCACGAAGACAAGGCTCGCCAATACATCGAATTCCAATTCAACGCTGAACTGACCGCTGAGCCCAGGCCTTACCAACAAGAAGCCATAGCCGCGTGGAAAAAGGCCGGGCGACGGGGAACCGTGATCTTGCCTACGGGGGCAGGGAAGACTTTTGTCGCCCAGATGGCGATTGAAATGGTCGGGCGCTCGACGCTGGTGATTGTGCCGACGATTGATTTGATGAATCAGTGGTATGACTTGCTGTTGTCTTCGTTCAACGCCGAAATTGGATTGATCGGCGGCGGATATTTTGAAAAAGGCGCAATCATCGTCACGACGTACGCTTCGGCGTTCCGGTTTATGGAGCGGATGGGCGATCAGTTTGGCTTTCTTATCTTTGACGAATGCCATCATCTGCCGAGCGACGTCTATCGGTACGCTGCCGAAATGGCGATTGCGCCCTTCAGGCTGGGGCTGACGGCGACGCCGGAACGTGCCGACGGCGCGGATGAAATGCTGGAACGGTTGATCGGGCCGATCATTTACCGCAAAGAAGCGCAGCATCTGGCCGGAGAATTTCTGGCCGATTACACCACAGAGCAGATTTCCGTTGTGCTGTCGCCCGAAGAGCGCGAGCTTTACGAAAGCGAGCGAAACATTTTTCGCCAGTTCACGCGTGAAAAGGGAATTTACTTTGGCGATCCGGGCGGCTGGCAGCAGTTCATTATGATGAGCGCGCGCAGCCAGGAAGGCCGCCGCGCAATGCAGGCATACCGCGAATCCAAACGCATCGCGCTTGGCAATGACGCCAAAATTCACGCGCTGGAAAAGCTGATGCAGCGCCATCGCCGCGAGCGAACAATTATTTTCACGGCGGAAAACGAGATGGTCTATCGCATCTCCGAACAGTTTCTGATTCCCGCCATCACGCACGAAACTCCGATCAAAGAGCGGCGCATGTGGCTGGAGGCGTTCAATAAGGGCGACGTGCTGGCGCTGGCGACTTCAAAAGTGCTGAACGAAGGCGTCAATATTCCGGAAGCTTCGGTAGCCGTTGTGCTTTCCGGTTCCGGTTCTTCGCGCGAACACATTCAGCGGCTGGGAAGGATTTTGAGAAAGCAGCCTGATAAGCAGGCTGTGCTTTACGAAGTCATCACGGCGCAGACCGCCGAAGAGAGAATTAGCCAGCGCCGGACAAACGCCAGACAATTTCAGCGCGATCCGGCATTGGGCGACGACTGGTTGGAGTAAAGTTGGAAGATCTTCTCCCACGAAGACACACGAAGGAACACGAAGAATTGCCGCAATCCTGCTTCGTGAATTTTCGTGTGACTTCGTGGGCAGATTTTTCATTGGTCAAAGAAAAATGCTGACAGCAGATTTAGCCATTTATTTTCAGCGCGGCGACAGCGTCAAGCCTCGCCGGTTGGAGCCGGACAAGTCCAGTCTTCAAATTGCCGAGGACTTGATCGGAATTGTTGCCGAACATGTGAATCATCGTCGCGCAGAACTGAACGCGGCGCTGGATGAATACGTCGGCACGGGGACCGATTATCGAATCCTGCGCGGACTGATCAAGCTGCTGATGGATGTTTGCGAGTTCCAGACCGGTGGCGCAATCGAACCCGCTGAACTGCGTGAAAACCTGTTTCTCAAAGCCAAACAACATCATCCCCTCACCCCGGTTATGCGGCGGCAATTGATCGCCGAAATTGCCGAAGAGCGAAATGCTGACGTTGAAACGATTGAAGCCGGTTTGTACGCCGACCTCAGCGATAATCAGCGGCTAATTGCTTTTGAAGCGCCGACGCCAGCAGGCTTGGTTGCCACCTACAATCTGGCGCAAGCGCAGGCGCTGCTTTACCGGTGTGTTGAAATGAAGCTGACCATTGCACCTCAAGACGCCAGCAGCTATCGCCAAATCTTCAACGCCATCAAGCGTTACAACTTGATTCATACCGTAAAGGGAAGCGCCGCGACGGGGTATCAAGTCAGCTTGAGCGGACCGGTTTCGCTGTTTCATCGGTCGCAAAAGTACGGCGTCAAAATGGCGGTGTTTTTGCCCGCGTTGTTGGAATGCAAAGGCTGGCGGTTGCGCGCTGAAGTCGAAACCAAACGCGGACGGGCCTTTTACGAATTGAACAGCGGGCAGCAGGATTTGGTCGCGCGCGAACAGTTCAACTGGATGGAAAGCGTCAATTCATCGGAAACGCTGGAAAAGCTGTTGACCAATTGGAGCCGTTTGCAAACAGAATGGATTGCAACGCTCAGCAGTGAAGTGATTGATCTGGGCGGAACCGCGTTTGTGCCGGATGTGGTTTTGGAAACTGCAGACGGGCGAAAAGTGTTTGTGGAACTGTTTGGCTTTTGGACGCCGCGTTATCTGCAAGATCGCCTGGCGGAATTTGAGCGTGCCGGCTTCAAGAATTTCGTGTTGCTGGTTTCGGAAGAATTGCTTGGCAGCCGCGAAGCGCCTGTGAGCTTGCCCAGGAATGTCATCAGCTATAAAACTTCGCCCGATGTGAAAGCCGTGCTGGCGGCAATCGAAGCTGGAAAGTGACCAGATCTTATTTGGTAATTCCACGTTCAGACCGTTCGATAAATTCAATCAGGTAATCAATTTCCGGAGAACCCGCCAAGTTGGCTTTGATCTGCTCCAATGCCTGTGTGGTGTTGAGATGGGAATTGAGCAGCAACGTAAAAGCTTGCTGGATACGGCGAATGGCTTCGTTTGAAAAGCCTTTGCGGCGCAATCCGATGGTGTTTGCGCCATAACATTTCGCTTCGGTTCCGTCTGTGCGGGCGTAGGGCAATGCGTCTTTGACGATTTTTGACATTCCGCCGATGAAAGCATGCGAACCGATCTGGCAAAACTGATGAACGCCGACAAAGGCTCCGAGCGTCGCGTCGTTTTCGACCGTGACGTGCCCCGCCAACGAAGCTAGATTGGCAAAAACATTGCGCGACCCGACGATGCAATCGTGTGCGATGTGCGATTGCGCCATAAACAGATTGTCGTCGCCGACTGAAGTCAGGCCTCCGCCGCCAACCGTGCCTCGGTTCATCGTTACATATTCGCGAATGACGTTACGCTGGCCAACGATCAGGCGCGTATCTTCGCCTTTGTATTTCAAATCCTGCGGCGATTGCCCAAGCGACGCGAAAGGAAGGATTTTTGTGCCCTGGCCAATTTCGCAGGGCCCTTCGATGACGACGTGGCTGACAAGTTCGACTTCGTCGTGAATCGTGACGTGGTCGCCAATGATCGAATACGGGCCGACTTTGACGTTTGCGCCAAGCTCGGCTTTGGAACTGATGATTGCGGTCGGATGATGCATTTGAATTTTGGATTATGAATTTTGAGTTTTGAATTGCCGGATGAAGGGTTGAGGTTGGTCTTCAATCCAAAGCTCAAAACCAAGAATCATTTTTTATTCTTATCAACCAGCGCAGAAGAGAGTGAGGCTTCAGCAGCCAACTGGTCGCCGACATACGCCTTCGCGGTCAGTTTGGCGTATCCCATTTTGTATTTCAGCACGGTGACTTCCAGCCGCAATTGATCGCCTGGAACCACAGGGCGACGAAATTTGGCTTCTTCGATTCCAGTGAAAAACATCAGCTTGTTTTCGCGGTCGGGAACTTCGCGGAACAGCAATACCGCTCCGGCTTGCGCCATGGCTTCGATGATCAATACGCCGGGAAAAACTGGCGCGCCGGGAAAGTGGCCTTGAAAGACCTGTTCGTTCATCGTCACGTTTTTCAGCGCCACAATTCGCTTTAGCGGCTCGATTTCGACGATGCGGTCAATCAACAGCATTGGGTAACGATGCGGAATAATTTGTTGTATTTCGTTGATGTCCATAAACGGTGGTCGGTGGTCAGTGGTCAAACTTCGCTACTCGTTTCCTTTCACTGCCACGATCTTTTCCAGCTTTTTCAGTCGGTCGAAAAGTTCAGGCAATCGCGTATACAGCACATGCGATTTGCGCCATTGTTGATAATCCATTGCGGCCATCATGCCGCCCATCAGTTTGCCAGCTTCGACGGATTTCGTCACGCCGGTGCGCGCCGTGATGATCGCGCCATCGCCGATGGTAATGTGTTGATTGGTCCCAATTTGTCCTGCCAGAATGCAGCGGCGGCCAATTTTGGTGCCGCCGGAAAACCCGGCCAGCGCAGCAACCACAGTGTCTTCGCCAATTTCCACGTTGTGGCCGATTTGGATCAAATTGTCGAATTTGGCTCCGCGATGAATGCGCGTTTCGCCAAATCCGGCCCGGTCAACGCAACAATTTGCACCGAGCTCGACATCGTCTTCGATAACAACACGACCCACTTGCAGCAATTTGAACTGGCGACCTTGTTCGTCGGGCGTAAAGCTGAATCCATCGGAGCCGATGACCGATCCGCTGTGAATGCGGCAACGCGCGCCAATTTTTGTGTCGCTATAAACCGATACATTGGGGAAAAGAATTGAATCGTCGCCGATCCGACAGTTGTCGCCAATGACAGCCCCAGGGTGAAGCGTGACCCGGTCGCCAATAATCGAATTTCGGCCAATGGTGACACGCGGGTGAATGGAGCAGTCAGCGCCGATGCGTGAGCCTTCACCCAGGACCAAATCACTGCTGACGCCGCGTGATTCTGTGGACGTTGCGTAAAACGCGGCAATGGCGCGAGCGAACGTCAGTTTGGCGTCTTTGCCGATGAGCAAGTTTCGCCCGGCAAGCTTTTCATTGTCGGCAAGTTTGGCCGGGACAATCAGCGCAGCCGCAGGAGATGCTGCAGCTTCAGCGAATCGCGCAGCATCGGCGGCATAAGTCACTTCGCCGGGCTGGACGGAATCCAGCGAATTGATTCCGGTAATTTCGACCTCACCGTCGCCGCGGAGTTCGGCGTAAATGAATTGAGCAAGTTCAGCAAGAGTCATACGAAACTCAAAAGTGAAAAGGCAAAAGGCAAAAGTGAGATTCGCATTCCCACCTTTGCCTTTAAGATTTGCCCTCTGACTTTTGCCTTTGAGCGTTAAGGTTTCTTGGCAGTGCCAGTTCCAGGATTGGCCTTGTTGTACTGAGCCATAAAATCTTCCGTAATGTCGGACGCAATCGCGGCGTACAGCACGACGCCGGTTTGTTGCACCGCGCCGCCTTCCAGAACCATCACGATGCCGCGTTGCTGGCAGTAATTTTCCAGAAACTTGCCGATTTTTTCCAGAATCGGTTGGGAAACGTCCGCCTGACGCTTTTGGCCCAAAGCTTCATAATCCTCTGCCAAACGCTTCAATTGCTTTTCCTTGGCCGTTCCTTCTTCAACCCATCCATTTCGAACTTGGGCGCTGACGGTGGTTCCCTGAGTTTGGATCTTGTTTTTCAGATTGTTGACATCATTTTCCAGTGTTTCCAGTTCTTTGCGCTTCGGTTCGAACTCGGCAGTCAGCGCATCCATCTTTTCTTTCATCTCATTGATGCCAGTGCGGAAGCGTGCGGTGTTGATGTAGGCGAGTTTGCCTTCAGCACCGGTTCCACCGGATGGCGCAGTGGTAGCGGCAGGCGCTCCGCCCGAAGCGGGACGCGAAGGCGGCACCTGGGTTTGCGCGAACGCCGACAACGAAAGCACGGCGATGATGGCGAATGCAATAAATAGTTTCTTCATGTTCTTCGACTCCTAAAATTTATGTGGGCGGGTTCGCGCCCGAAACTTGTTGTAACGCACTGAGAACTAATTGGTTTTTGCCGCCGCTCCTGCGGGAGCCGGATAAGCCTTATTGTATTCCTTCATGAAATCTTCCGTGATGTTGGCTTTTCCATCGGCATAAACAACGACTCCGGTTTCCTGCAACTGTCGGCCGTCAAAGACGAACGCAATGCCCGTTTTCTGGCAATACTGTTCCAGGAACTTGCCCAGTTTTTCCTTGATTGGGCCGGTTTCTTCTTCTTCGCGTTTGGCAGCGACAGTCTGCGAATCTTCCACCAACCGCTGATAGGCTCGTTTGCCTTCTTCAAGCTCTTGCTGGAGTTTGAGGGCCTGTTGTTGGGTCAGATCTTTGCTTTCATTCAGAACTTTTTCCTTGGCGCCCAGAGAGCTTTGCATGGATTCCAGTTCACGATAGCGCGGCGCAAATTCGGTCTGCAGCTTTTCGTATTTGATTTTCAGCTCTCCGATGCCGTCGCGAAACGCAAACACATCAATGACGGCAATTTTGGTTTTTGCCGAGGGGGTGGTTTGAGCGCCTCCCGTTTGCGCAATCGCTGCCCCCGTCGCGGCCAAAACCAGGGCAAGTGTCAATATAAGCTTGGTTTTCATTCTCGGTCATTCTCCAGTCTGTTCTGTGGTGGTTGGTAATTGGCGGTTAGTCGTTGGTGGTTGGCTTTCTGCCAGCCGCTCACCCTCAACCATCAACACCTTTTAGAAAGTTCGTCCAACGCTGAAGCGCATCACAGTACGGCGCTCAAGGAACAATACAGTTGGATCGGTAATATCTGTTTTCGCCTGTGGGTTGTAGGCAAAGATCAATCGAAACGGCACGTTGATGACAGGCATCTGAACACGGAATTCCAGACCCATCGAAGAACGAAGGTCGGAAAGGAATTTCACGTTTTGTTCGGAAGACCGGACGATGCTGTAATCGCGCGAATCACCCTGGATGAAGATTGTGCGGTAACCAATCGCATTGCCCAGAATGTCGCGCGGGGCGCTGGCCAATTCTTCTGCGGATGCAACGCGGCCAGCCGGATTCAAGGTGACTCCCGATGGCGTGATCGTTTGATTGATGAAGTTCGTTGTCGAAAGCTGGTCTTTGTATTTGCGCGCATTGAACGCGGTGCCGACGTCCGCAAACGCCGCAATTGACAGCACGCTGAATACGGGAATCCGGTATTCCAGGTTGTAAATGAACTGCGTGTCGCCTCCGATGGGCGTGTAAAACCGCCGCGCATTGACAACGTTACAGCCAATTGCCGAATTAGGCGATTCCGTGCAAGTGCCGCCGGGTGTCACCGTGCCTGGCGATTCAAAGGTAAAGTTGCGCAGAACACTATCAGCAACCGTTCCCGCCGGTGCGTCAATCAGCTTGGTCGAATCTGCCGGATCAACCACTTTTGCCACAACATTTCTGGTCGAAAGGTAGGAATCCGCCGGAACCACAGGCGAAATCGAACGGAAGTTGTACCCGCGAATATCGTATTCTCCACCCAGGAAGAAGCGTTCGAAGAGCGGAATGCCGCCGACAAACGAAAGCGTCTGGGTCGTGAACGGCGTGCCAAAGGTACGAATATGGTCAGCGCGAAGACGCATCGCAATCACGTGCGGCTTGTCGGTCCGTTTTCTGAACACGGGCATAAACCGCTGATATTCCAGAGAAGGCGCAAACGTGTTTACGTCACCGCCCAAAATTCCACCCGATAGTGAAAAGCCCAAAGACAAGCTCTGACCATTGGTCGGATCAAGGTAGGCATTCTTGGTGTTGAAATAAATCGTCGGCGTGATGCGGCTGGTCAGAATCTTCGGTTGCGAGAACGTCACCGGGATATCGTTGGTCGGATCGGCGTCCGTGTTGACCTTCGGGTCTTCGATGCTGCTGGTTGAGAGCGAATAGGACAGCCCCAATCGGGTCGAGCGCGCAAACTGCGGGAACTTGCGCGTGAAGATCGCCATTGGAGACGAAATGCTTAGCGTTCCGCCTGTTGAGCGCTGCGTAAACAGCGTGTCGGCATCAATCGAAGACAGGCCGAAAAAGCTTGCCTGAAGAACCTGGTTAGCCTGAGCGAAGTTAAAGCCCTGGCCTACGTATTGATATTTCGACGCAAACAACTGGAATCCAGCCTGGATCGGTTTCCCGAACAGATACGGTTCCGTAAAGGCAAACTGCGCGAAAAGCTGGCGGTTGCCGCCTGAAAGAGAAATGCTCAGGCTTTCGCCGTATCCGAGCAGGTTGTTGGTGGAATAGGTCAATCCAAAGAAGCTGCCCGCGAATCCAGACACGCCGCCGTTCAACTGAATTTCCTGACGGCCACGCTCTTTGACCTGAAGATCAATATCCACGGTCTGGTTGCGGTCGTCTGTTCTCGTGATGGCGTCCTTTTCTTTGACTTCCTCGAACAAGCCCAACTGATTCAGACGCAGAATCGAAAAATCCCACAGCCGTTTGTTATATGGGTCGCCTTCGTTCAGGGCGACTTCGCGGCGTAGCACAACGTCGCGGGTGTTGGTGTTGCCGATGAATTCCAATCGCCGCAGCGAAAATTGACGGCCTTCGTCAATTTCCAGCGTAATTTCGATCTCGCCTTCTTCAGGCGTTTTATCAATAAATTTGGGAATGAAATCAGGAGAGGCTTGAATGTAACCCTGTGTGCCGTAAAGGTCCTTAATGCCTTTGAAAACGTTTTCCTGAATCTTCTTGGAATCAACCCAATCGCCTTCTTTCAGGCCGGAAACAGCCTTGACGATGCCCGGCTGAAAAATCGTCACGCCTTTTTCTTCGACTTTGGTGATTTTGTACCGGCGACCGACTTCAATGGGAATGGTGATGCGCTTGCCGGGACCGGTTTTTCTCAGGCCCGGGATTGGCAGGGGGAACCCGCCAGAAACCGTTCCCGCGTCTTCGACCACGGGCTCGCCGATTTTGGCTTGCAGGTAACCCTTGGAACCCAGGAAAAATCGAACGCGTTCCAGGTCATCCTGAAGCTTTTCTTTGAAATAGATGTCCTTCGAAGTGAAGGTGGAAATGAGGCCGGATTCCTTGACCAGTTTCATCGCTCCGCGCAACCGGCGCTGCGAAAACCCGTCCCGGTCGCCCGTGAATTCGATTTCTTTGACGCGGACGCGCGGCCCTTCATCAACATCGAAAATCAGCGCGACAGTCGTGGCCGAAATGTCTTCCACTTCGATTGAAACTTTTGCATCCGGATGGCCTTTTTCAGCCAGCAATTCTTTCAGCACGTTGCGCGCGCCGTTGGCTTTGGCCGGGTCGAACTGGGATTCCTTGCTGACCTGAACGCGGCGCTCTTTGAACCGTGTGAGGACTTCACTTTCGGTGGCGGATTTCAGGTTGCGATACTGCAAGTCGCGGATGATCGGATATTCCTTGACCTGAAAAATGATGATCTTGCCTCCGCGAGGCCCATCCTCGACATAAAGCCGTGTGCCCAGCGGGTCGAATAAACCCATTTGCAAAATCGCCTGCAGATCGCGTTGAGCCAGATTGAGGTCAAACCGGTCTTGCGGCTTGCTCTGCACATAATAAAGGATAGACTCGCGTGGGATTCGGCGATTGCCGCGAATTTCCACGTCCTCTACAAACACGTCCTGATTTTGTGAAAATGCCGGACGAACTGAAACGAGGGTTAAGAAAACGAGAATCAGTGCGCTTGCCAAAAAGGTAATGCGCTTGGTCATGAAGCTTCTCCACCTATGTTAATCGTTCAGGAGTTGGCGCTGTCCGAAATCCAATTTTTGAATTCTGTCGCCGCACACATCTACACTGCACAGCATCCAGAAGGTTCCGACAGACATTGCCTGGCAAATCCCAGTGCAGGGAGCCAAAAAGCACGATCCCTGAACGATCTACATTGCCAAGATTGCAGTGCTAATTTTAAGGTTGCGAATTATACGAAAAAGAATGGCGTATTGAATAGCCAATGGCCAAACTTGTCAACCACCAGATTTTTTAGTCCGTGAGTAGAAGAAAAACACGAACTCAGATGAACTCTGATGTGGCAAAATAAGAGCAAAAAAAGCTGGTTATTAAATTGAGTTTGCGGCCTTGCAGCGTCTAACGCGACAAAACTTCACTGGATTCGCCCGGTTCCAACGTTGGCGGCAATTCTTCCTCAGCCAGCAGCGGGCGAATGCCGAGCGTATTATTTTCGAGATAAATTTCGATCAGAGAAGACCCTGCCAATTGTCCCTGGATCAATGCATCAGACAAGGGATCTTCAACGAATTTCTGCAAAGCCCGCCGCAGCGGACGAGCGCCGTAGCTGCGATCCGTGCAGGTTTGTTCGACGACCCATCGTTTAGCATCGTCGGTCAGTTGAATCTGAAGCTGGCGATGTTGCAGCGTCTGATTCATCTGCCGAACTAGCAGGCCGACGATATTCAGCAAATCGTCGTCAGTCAGCGGTTCAAAAACAATGATTTCGTCCAGACGATTGATAAATTCGGGATTGAAGGTTTCACGGACGGCGGAAAGTACGCGATCTTCGGTTTTACCCTGGGCATCCCGGGCCGATGAGTGAAAGCCGACGTGACCTCCCTTGCTGACAAATCGCGCGCCGATGTTGGACGTCATGATAATAATGACGTGTTTGAAATCTACGGTATTTCCGAGCGAGTCGGAAAGCATTCCGTCTTCAAAAACCTGCAGCAGAATATTGAAAATGTCAGGATGCGCTTTTTCAATCTCGTCCAGCAACAGAACCGAATAGGGGTTGCGGCGCACACGCTCGGTCAGTTGGCCGCCTTCTTCGTAACCGACATACCCGGGCGGAGAACCGATCAGTTTGGAAATCGAGTGCTTTTCCATGAACTCCGACATGTCAAATCGGATCATGGATTTTTCAGAGCCAAACAGAAATTCCGCCAGGCTGCGTGCGACTTCGGTTTTGCCGACGCCGGTTGGTCCCAAAAACAGGAACGATCCCACCGGGCGATTCGGGTTTTTCAACCCGGCGCGCGAACGCCGAATGGCACGCGCCAGCGCGGAAATTGCCAAATTCTGACTGACGATTCGATTATGCAGTTCCGCTTCAATTCGGAGCAGCTTGGAAGCTTCTTCTTCCTGTAGCGCCGAAACCGGAACGCCGGTCCAGCGGGAAATGACATCGTCAATATCCTGTTTGACCACCAGCGCCGCGATGTTTTCGTAATCGAGCGGCTCGTAATATTGCAGCGAGCGCCGCGAACTGGAATAAATGCGGTCGCGGTCGCGTGTTTCGTTTCTGTAGTCGCCTCTGGTGGGAGTGTCGGTGCGAACATCGTTTCGATAATCCCTGGGTTCGCGATGCCAGCGGGGCGGCGTCGGCGTGTAACCGCTTTCCCGTTGAACGCGCAGTTTGACGCGGGCGCCTGCTTCGTCAATGACATCAATCGCTTTGTCCGGTTGAAAACGTTCGGATAGATAACGGCTGGACTGATAAACAGCGGCTTGAATCGCTTCGTCGGTATATCGAACGTTGTGATACGACTCGTAACGATCTTTGATGCCTTCCAGAATATCAACCGTTTCTTCTTCGTTGGGAACCGGGACTTTGATGGCCTGGAAGCGGCGTTCCAGCGAGCGGTCGCGTTCGATGGATTTTCGGTATTCAGCCGGAGTCGTCGCGCCTATACATTGAATTTCGCCGCGCGAAAGCGCCGGTTTCAAAATGTTTGCTGCATCCAGACTGCCTTCGGCGGAACCAGCGCCGATCAGTGTGTGAATTTCGTCAATGAAAACCACGTACTGAGGGTTTTCCATCAGTTCGCGCATAATGGTTTTCATCCGCTCTTCAAACTGGCCGCGATATTTTGTTCCAGCGACAACGAGACTCAAATCCAGCGCCAGAATCCGTTTATCTATAAGAAATGAAGGGACTTCGCAATTGACGATTCGCTGCGCCAGCCCTTCGACAATGGCGGTTTTTCCCACGCCGGGTTCGCCGATCAGCGCCGGATTGTTTTTGGTGCGGCGGCAAAGGATTTCAATGACGCGGTCAATTTCTTCTTCGCGTCCGACCAATGGATCAAGCTTGCCTTCGATGGCGTCAGCGGTCAGGTCGCGGCAAAACTCAAACAGGTGCGGCGTGTCTTTCCGGGAATGCGTATTACGCTCCATATTCGCCTGCCGCATTAAATCCTGCCGGATGTCTGATAATCGTAATCCGCGTTCATACAAGATCTCTGCCGCCAGTGAATTTTCTTCGCGTAACAAACCCAGCAACAAATGCTCCGTGCCGATGTGCCGATTGCCCAACCGTTCGGATTCTTCCGCTGCGTAAGCCAGCACGTGTTTGGCTTCGACAGACAGCGGCAGATCAATATTGTTCGGGATGCGGTCGCGCAGAACCGTGCGGCCTTCGATTTCGCGGCGAATGGATTCGACAGTCGCGTGCGAGCGGTGGAAAAATCGGTAGGTTAGATTCTTGTCTTCGCGGATTAAACCCAGCAGCACGTGTTCGGCTTCAATCTGCGTCGAGCCGAACTGACTGGCTTCATAGCGAGCGAAGAAAACAACGCGGCGGGCTTTTTCTGTGTAACGTTCGAACATCCAAAAACCTGTGAATTTTTGATTTTGAGTTTTGAATGATGAATTTCTGAACTGGTGTCAGCTTTAGAATCCGAAACTGAGAATTCAAAACTCAAAATTCGTTCAGTTTGCCGTTTTCCAATTGCAGCACCCGGTCGCAAATCGCCGCCAGTCGTTGGTTGTGGGTTACGATGATTGCAGTCAACTGCTCTTCGATTTGCAATTGTCTGATCAGAGAATGAATCGTTTCGCCTGTGACTTCGTCCAGGTTGCCAGTGGGTTCGTCGGCCAATAACAAGACCGGTTTTGCCACCAGGGCACGCGCCAAAGCCACTCTCTGTCGTTCGCCTCCTGACATTTCTCCGGGGCGGTGATCAGCTCGTGGTGAAAGACCCACGCGATCCAAAAGCGCGCGCGCCCGAATTCTCGCTTCACGTTTCGCGATGCCGTTGATCAACAAGGGCATCATGACGTTTTCAACCGCACTGAATTCAGGAAGCAAATGATGAAACTGAAAGACGAAACCGATCTGACGGTTACGAAAGCGCGCCAAGTCTAGCTCAGAATTTTTTGTCAGGTCAAATTCGCCTATCCGGACGCTGCCTGAAGTGACACGATCCAATCCGCCCAGCAAATGCAGCAAAGTGGATTTGCCCGCGCCCGAAGTTCCAATCACGGCAATCATTTCTCCGCGAACGACTTCCAGATTCAAATTCTGAAAGACCACGATGTCTTCAGCGCGGCCCGAATAGATTTTTGTCAGGTTGTGGACCCGCAGATAGGCTTCCCGTTGATTCGATTTATGATTGCTGGATTGGCTCATTGAGGTGTTGAACTCTTTGTTCCGGCGATCAGCGAAACCAGAAACGGCAGGTTTCCGAACGGCGAACGTGATTCAACCAGCAACCCGTGGTTGCCAATCGAAGTCGTGCTGGCAGACAAGGCCAATTGGTCAAGGGCCGAAACCTGGGCAGGGATGACTGCCGCTCCAGCCAGCCTGGCCAATCCGGTCATCATTTCGCCGCTCTCTTCCTTCACGGAAGAGTAACTTTGCGATGGAGCATTGGCCGCGACTTTGGCGGCCGCAGAAAACTGAGGCGTGGTTTTCAGGCTTTGTCCGGCGCGATGGGCTTCGATCAGGCGCATCAATTGATCCCGTTGGCCAAGCGCCAGGAAATTACCGACAAAGACAGCCGAGCCGCGCGACGGTTCGCTGGAATTTAGAAGTTCATAGCCATTGAAACTTTCCCGGCTGATGGTGGCAATTTGTTTGTTTTGAAATTGCGTCAAAATGTTTTCAGCCAACTGCGCCAACGGCGCACGGTTGCGCGTCGCAATCAGCCAAACCCGGTCAATGGGTTCTTTGGTCAAATTGAAACTGGCGATTTCGTCCCCGATGGCAGTATTGGTCAAGTCTGCTGCTTTTGCGCCGAACGCCGCTTCACGCACTCCCAGCACAAATTGATGCAGCAAAAAACTCTGGGCGACATCCACTCGCGCAGAGATGGCTTTTTCCAGCTCTTCCAGGGTCTGGCTGGGATTGGTGACTTTGTAAATCGTCGCTTCCTGTGCCGCCGCAGGAATCACAGCCAATGCCTGCGCTTCAGCGGAATTGGTTTTGACGATTTCCTTCAGTTTGTCCGTCAGTTCGGGTTTGAACAGCGTGACATACCGATCAACCAATTGCCCATTTTCAAAGCTGGCGCTGTACGCCAGTCCGTCGCAAGTGCGCGTGGAGAATTCAGTAAAGACTTCGCCGACGGCTCCGGCTAGCGCCGCTTTGCCCAGGATTCCGTTTGAGGCCAGATAGGTTCCCAGTCGCAGCAGTCGTTTGACGCCTTCGGCACTGACAAAGCCAAATGCTGCGGCATTCGCTCCAATTTCGGGATGCGCCTGCTGAAGATAAAAGTTATTGGCCATCGAAGCTTGTCGCTTCAATTTGGTGCTGATGCAGGCACGCAAGGACTCAATATTGTTCGCTAGAATCCAGGCATCTCCAAGTTGAATTGAAATCAATTCTTTTTGCGGATCGGACACAGCTTGATAAATGCTTGTCGGTAAACCAGCTTGCTCCGCAACCTGAAGCTTGGTTTGGCCGAGCAGGTTTTCAGCCAATCCCGGCAATTGTTTTTCGATCACAGCGCTCAGGGCTTTTCCGTTCCCTTGTGAGACGACCACCAGCGCAAATCTGGGTTTGATGTCTTCAGCGCGTGCTTCCAGGTCTGTGACGACAACAGCGATTTGCGCGTCCGTAAACACTGCGGCTTCTTTGTTGCCAGTCAAGCTGGCCAGCCAGCCAAGTTTTCCCGCCTGGCCCAGAAACGCCAGTTTATCGGAAATGCCATACGCCGGAGCGAGTTGTTGCCAGCCGCGCGTCGCTGTGATTTCAGCGGCCAGCTTCGGCAGGTTATTAATCTCCAGATATCCCAGCGCCGATTCCGGAACGTATGTCGCAACGTCAATCGGCTCAGGGCGGCGAAAATATAGCCAGCCGCTCGTTGCCAGCAGCACCACAGCCAGAACCGCAAGGCTAATTTTTGTTCTAACGTATTTGGTCATAAGTTTTGGTGAGCTGAGATAGTAACCGGCAAACGCTGATAGGAAAACCGCAAACTGCTCTGACAAAGGGGAAGCCTCAATACTGGATAGGCAAGCAAGAGTGCGTAACGTGGAGGTGGCTTATTTATGAATTGTTAGGGGATTCGTTTTTGCCCAACGAGGCGATGGGTTTTGCAAAAATTCTCCATCCTGAATAAAAACCGACGGTCTATAAAAAAAGGAGTATGATCAGTGAATGAGCAATCAAACTTTACTGATCATTATCGTCGTATTGATACTACTTGGCGGCGGGTGGGGCTTCTCTCGCCGTAGGCGATAGATCCGAAGCCAAATTATGTCTCTGCATTGCAGGGCTGCGCGCCGTCACTGACGGGGTGACCGTATTTGCACGATGGTTTTTAAGATCGCGTCAGATATCCCGCTCGTTCTGCAACAGAGATACCGCGCGAAATGGCAGGATTATCGGAACGGCTCTACCTGCATGATGTCGCTGTTGGATTTGTTCATCCGCACGCAAAGCAGGTAACGCAAATCGGGCGATAGCGAAAACGGCCCGCTTCCCACGGGAGCCAGCGGCTCCGGATATTTGATGATCAGCCGGTCGGCTTCACCCGGAGCGGCCGCGAAGCGATGAAAATAAATGGCTTGAGTGTCAAACGAGCTTTTGTCGCTTCCCAGGTAATAAATCCCCGTTGGCGTTAGCGACCAGCAACTGGTGCAGGTCGGCAGCAAACCATCCAGCGCGCGCGTCATTTCCCCGGTTGTTGTGTCTGCTACCCAAAGCACTGCGTCATTTTGTTCCCGCTTGAAATAAAGCCGCTGGCCGTCCTGCGACAAACTCATTGAAAACCCACCGGTTTTGAGCACGGTGACTGGTTGGCCATCTGAGACAGGAAATTTGAAAATTTGTTGCGTCGTTCCGGCATAAATCCATTGTCCATCCGGCGCGAAAATCGGGTGAACGCCATGAAGTCCGGTTGGGCGCACCTGCCAGCCACCAGCAGTTTCCAATTCCGCAACGTAAATTTCGCTGGTTCGTGCATTGTTAAACACAATGCGGCGGCCATCCGGCGCCCAGTGTCCAACCGAAGGATACAGTTCGCCTTTGGTCACTTGCGCCTGATTGTGCCCATCGGCGTCGCTGACCCAAAGCTGTTCCGTGCCGCTGCGATCGGAGCGAAAACAGATTTTTCCCCCATCGGGCGAATACTGTGGCGAAGCGTCTTGCGCGGACGAAGCAACCACCCGAGTCCACTGTTTTTCCTTCAAATCCAACCGCCAGATATTGCGATCCTGCTGTTGCACGGAATACGCCAGCCGTGTTGCTGCGCGCGCAACCGACACTTCAATGGGCAGGGCGCTGAAAATTTCAATGCGCTGCGGCTGTTTGTCTTTGCCGTCACTGGCAAGATGAAGCTTCCACAAACGAAACTCGCCACCCCGGTCAGAAGCGAAAACAATTGCCCCATCGCTGGCCCAATCGTGGCTGCTGATTTGTTTGGCATCGTTGGTCAAGGGATGGGCCTCGCCGCCTGATGCCGATATAGCGTAAAGCTCCTGATGTGAGCGGTGAATGTGGCGCACAAAGGTAATTTGTTTGCCGTCGGGAGAAAAACGCGGATCCAGGTCGCCGCCAACCATCTCCGATGGTTTCGTCAGTGCCTTTTTTTCACCCGTCGCCAGATTGATCAGAAACAGGCCATTCGGTTTGCCAGGCGTTTCGGAATGCGAAACCGCCAGCCAGCGGCCATCGGGTGACCAATCCAACAAGCGATACGGATAGCCATAATTGGGAGGCGTAAATTGCGTTACCACGCGTTCCGTCCCGGCGGTTCCGTTATTTAGAGACGTCGTCAGGACTTCGGTTGCGGCCTTGCCGATACGCAAGTAAGCCAGAGCCTGTCCATCGGGTGACCAAGCCGGGCTGGTGTAATGACCTGTTCGGGATGAAATCAGCAACGATGAATCGGAACCTTCGGTTTGCACACGAATTTCGGGCGGCTGGCCTTCTTCCTGTTCGGCCACGAAAGCGAGTTTTTTGCCATCCGGGGACAGGGCAGGTTGCCATTCTTTGCCGGCCAGCCGCGTCAGCGGCGTGATATGGAAAACAGATTCGGCCGCTGGTAACTTGCCGCGAAATGCAAACCAACCTAGCAATCCCAAAGCGGTCACAACAGCCAGCGCAACCGCCCATTTTCCGGCGGGGCGTGTGGCGGATTGGGGCTGGACGGAAACTGAAGCGTTGTTGGGTTCGACAGCGACAAAGGGGATGTTGAACGAAAAATCAGTTTGCTCCGCTGTCGCCTGAAGAGATTTAGGGTCTTCCAAAGCGACAGGGCCGATCATGCGGTACCCGCGACCGGGAAAGGTTTCGATGAATGCCGCCGACCCGCGTTCGACCGCCAGCGCCCGGCGAACCATGGCAATGTTCTGGGTCAGGTTGGCTTCTTCGACCACGCGGTCAGGCCAGATGGTTTTCAGCAGCTCTTCCTTGGGAACGACTTGGCCGGCGTTTTCTGTCAACACCAGGAGCGTTTCAACTGCTTTGCGCGTCATGGTGACCGGCTGACCGTCGCGCAACAACACCTTCGCAGTGGCGTCCAGGCAGAAAGAATCGAATTTATAAATCCGGTGCGTACTCAATGACTTACCTGCAATTTTAGATTTCTTTTGGAAAGATTTCAGGCACGGCTCATTGCCCTGAATGAATCTCTAACATATTAAGCTCGCTATTCTAGCCCGACAAGACCGTCACAGCGTCCTCAGCCGGGGATACAAAATTAGTTTTGCTGGAAAACGTTCTGAATTTTCTACCTGCGTTATTTTTTTGATCGGATTTGGCGTGTGCTGGCACGCTTCAAATTGGCTTATCTGTGCTGAGCCATGTTCCGGAGAGTGATGACAGATCGTCGTGAGTTTCTGAAATCAAGCTTGGCAAGCGTCATGGTGTGGCCGGAGCTGACTCCCATCACGCTGCCACAACGCGTTCCACTGGATGCCTGGGCGCTAGTCCCGCAAATTTTGCGTCGTATCAAACCACCTGTTTTTCCCAAACGGGATTTCGACATCCGCAAATTTGGCGCGGTTGAAGGCGGCCAGGCCGATTGCACAGAAGCGTTTCGCAAAGCTGTCGCTGCTTGCAATAAAGCTGGCGGCGGACGGGTTGTTGTTCCTCCGGGAATCTGGTTGAGCGGTCCGATTCATCTGAAAAGCATCGTCAACCTGCACATTAGCGATGGCGCGACAATCAAATTCAGCCGCGACCCTCAGGCGTACTTGCCGCTGGTGCTCACTCGCTGGGAAGGCGTCGAGCTGATGAACTACTCGCCGTTTATTTACGCTTTTGAAGAGCGAAACATTGCTATCACCGGTAAGGGGACATTGGATGGCCAGGCCGATCAAACCCACTGGTGGCCGTGGAAAGGGCGTTCGCGGAGCGCCGAAAATCAGGACAAGACCCGGCGAGCGTTGATTGAAATGGGAGAGAAGAGTATCCCGGTCAGTGAACGCAAATTTGGCGAAGGTTCGTTCCTGCGCCCGAACTTCATTCAACCCTACCGCTGCCAGAATGTGCTGATCGAAGGGGTGACAATTCTCAATTCGCCGATGTGGGAAATTCATCCGGTGCTGTGCCGCAATGTCACTGTCAGCAGAGTTCATATCAATTCGCATGGCCCAAACAACGACGGGTGCGATCCCGAATCCTGCACGGATGTGCTGATCAAAGATTGTTACTTCGACACGGGCGACGATTGCATCGCCATCAAATCCGGTCGCAACGGAGACGGTCGCCGCGTCAATGTGCCGACCGAAAACGTCATCATTCAGAACTGCGTGATGAAAGACGGCCACGGAGGCGTGACCATTGGCAGCGAGATTTCCGGCAGTGTCCGCAATGTCTTTGCCGAAAATTGCCGCATGGACAGTCCGCACCTGGAACGCGCGCTGCGGCTGAAAACCAACGCCGTTCGCGGCGGAGTGCTCGAAAATATCCACATGCGAAACGTCCAGATCGGACAAGTCAGTGATTCCATTGTCTCGGTTGATTTTACTTATGAAGAAGGCGCGGTTGGAAACTTCATGCCCACTGTCCGCAACGTCAGCGTCCGCGATGTGAAAAGCACAAAAAGCAATTACGCGCTATACCTGCGTGGGTTTGAAAAAGCGCCAATCACAGGCATTCGGCTGGAAAATTGCACCTTTGACAACGTGGCGCGGTCGAGCATTTACGAATACGCGCTCGGCGTTTCCCTAAAAGCCGTGAAGATCAACGGCGCAACCCCGACGCGAATTGCGCTGGTCGGAGATTCCACTGTCACAGAAGGTTCAGGCTGGGGAATTGGCTTTCGCGAACAATGCCGCGCAGAGGTGGAATGCATCAATCTTGCCCGGAACGGTCGCAGTTCGCGCAGCTACATTGCCGAAGGTTATTGGAAAAAAGTTCTGGATGAAAAACCGCTTTATGTGCTGCTGCAATTCGGCCACAACGATCAACCCGGCAAAGGCCCTGAGCGCGAAACGGACGCCAATACGACCTACAAAGATTTTCTGCGGCGATACATTGACGAAGCCCGCGCAATTGGCGCGAAACCGATTCTGGTGACTTCGCTGGCGCGACGGAATTTCAAAGACGGCCAAATCGCCGCCGATATTTTGACCAGTTATGCCGCCGCGGCTCGGCAAGTGGCGGCGGGAAAGAAAGTTCCCTTAATTGATCTAAGCGTCCTCAGCATTGAGATGCTAAACAAAATCGGCCCCAGCGCTGCGGCTGAATTTGATGTGAAAAACCAGGATGGTTCGCCTGACCGCACGCACCTGTCGCGGAAAGGCAGCGCCACATTCGGAAAAATCGTGGCTACGGAATTGAGCAAAATCCTGCCGGAGTTAAGTCCGATGTTCCGGTAAGAACGCATTCTGCCGGGGCAAAGCGCGTGCGGCAGGATGCAGCGTTGATCCAAATTGAATTGCTTTGGTTGGCGAATCCGCGGGCGGCTAGTTCGCCGCCGTGTTGACCAAAGCCAGTGAACAAGTCGCCGCTATCGTCCCGTTGTACGCGTCAGTGGGTATCATCGCGGATATGGAACGGCGCGGCGGCTTGAACACTTTTATAGCGTCTCAGAGTTCTTTTGCTTTGAATTCAAAGAAACAAGTAATCGTGGAGAAACAATGAAACGACGACAGTTCATCAACACGGCTTTGACCGCTGGCGGTCTTGCGCTGATTTCGCGCAATCCCTTTGCCGCCGGACAATCCAAACTCGCCGATGCCCGAATTGAAGTTTTGCTCGACGAATCCATTGGCCGAATCGCGCCGGAAATTTATGGTCATTTCGCTGAACACCTGGGCGGCGTGGTTTATGACGGCATCTGGGTGGGCGAAAATTCGAAGATTCCGAACGTCGGCGGCATTCGCAAAGCCTTGGTGGATGCGCTGCAAAAAATCAAAGCGTCTGTGATTCGTTGGCCCGGTGGATGTTTCGCCGACAGCTACAACTGGCGCGATGGCATCGGCGCGCGCGCTTCAAGACCGCGTCGGCCGAACTTTTGGATAGATGCGCAGGAATGGCCGAAAGGCGCTCCAGACGGTCCGTGGAAATACGATCCCAATCAATTCGGCACGGATGAGTTTTTGCGCTTTTGTAACTTGAGCGGCGCGCAACCTTACCTGGCTGCAAACCTGCGAAGCCTGACCGCGCGCGATTTTTATGAATGGGTGGATTACTGCAACTCTCCGGCGGGAACGACGACGCTGGCCGAACAGCGCGCACAACGCGAACCGTACAACGTGCGATTCTGGGGGATTGGCAACGAATCGTGGGGATGCGGAGGTAATTTCAATCCCGAAGAGTACGTCATTGAATATCGCCGCTTTGCCGAATGGGTTCCGCGCTACGGATTGAATCTGGCGTATGTCGGTTCCGGGCCGAACGGCGGCGATTTAAGCTGGACGCGGCGCTTTTTTGAAAAAATGGCGGCCAAAGGCGGATTTGGCCGAATGTGGGGCTGGGCGCTGCATCATTATTCGTGGAACGTCACTGGAGGCCGCACGACCAACTGGACCGAAGGCAAAGGCGACGCCGTTACTTACCCCAATGACGAATGGTTTGAACTGCTCAGCGAAGCCAACCGCGTCGAACAACTCATCACAGACAACTGGGCGATTATGGGCGAATTTGACCGGCAGCATCGCGTCAAGCTGGTCGTGGACGAATGGGGATCGTGGTACAAGCCCGGTAGCGAATCGCATCCGTCGCACCTCCTTGGCCAACAAGCCACCATGCGAGATGCGGTGCTGGCCGGATTGTCGCTGGATATTTTCCACCGCCACGCAGACAAGGTCGGAATGGCCAACATCGCACAGCTCATCAATTGCTTGCAGGCGCTGTTCATTGCGCACGAAGACAAATTCATCACCACGCCGACATATCACGTGTTTGAAATGTACGCCGCGCATCAAGGCGCGCAGGCTTTGCGCACCGAAGTGATGTCGTCGCGGCTGAATTACACGCGCAATGGCAAACCGGCGACGATGCGGGGCTTGAACGGTTCGGCCAGCTTGCGCGACAAAACATTGACGCTGACGGTGACGAACCCCGACTTTCAAAACGCGCAGGAAACGGAAATCGCTTTGCGCGGCGCAACCGTCAAGCAAGCACAAGTCACAATGCTGACCCACAAAGACATTCATGCACATAACAGTTTTGACAATCCGCGCGTCATCGAGCCGCAAGCAGGCAAGGCGACAATCAGCGGGAATACGGTTCACTGCAGCTTCGCACCTGCTTCGGTGACACGATTACAACTCACCCTGGTTTAGCAAAGAGGTCTGATTATGAAGAGGTTCATCTACGTTTCAACACTCATTTTCTTATTTACCGCTTCCATTCTGGCGCAAACCAATCGCGGCGGCATCAGCGGCACGGTTACGGATAAAAATGGCAGCGTAATTTCAGGCGCAGCGGTTACGATAACCAATGTGGGCACAAACCAGTCGCAACGGGTAATAACAACCAGCGAAGGGGTGTACAACGTTTCGCTGCTGGACCCTGTGGTCTACAAAATTCTGGTTGAAGCGCCCGGTTTCAAAAAAGCGATTTTGAACAATCTGAAGGTGGACACGGCGCAAACACTGACAGTCAACATTGCGCTGGAACCCGGCGAAATCGCCAACGAAATCACCATCACCGCCGAAGCTCCGCTAATCAACGCGGAACGCGGCACGACGACACAGACGATTTCCGAGCGGCAATTGCGAGACGTGCCGCTGAACAATCGCAGCGTGCTCGATCTGGCGGTGACGCTTCCAAACGTTTCCGGCGATGCGGGCAGCGAAGATCCTGAAGTGACTGCGGGGCAACCCGTGCCCGGTTTCAACCTGAGCCTGAACGGTGGCCGTCCCGGCAGCACGATGATGCTGGCCGATGGCGTCAACAACACCGGCGTCGGCATTGGCCGCGCAATCGTCAGCTTCACGCCCGAAACCGTGCAGGAATTTTCCGTGCAAACGTCGGCTTACTCGGCGGAATTCGGCACAACCGGCGGCGGCATCATCAATATCACGACCAAATCCGGCACCAACGAGTACAACGGCGTCGCGTTGTGGTATCACCGCAACCCTGTCACCAATGCGCGTCCGTTTCGCGTGGGAACCGCGCCGCGTCCGGCCAACAATCTGCGCTACAACCAGTTTTCCGGTTCGATTGGCGGCCCGGTTTGGTTGCCAAAAAAAGTGTTTGGTCCGGCCAGCTACGACGGTCACGACAAAAGCTTTTTCTTCTTTGCCTTTGAACCGCGATACCGGTTGGATTTTGTGACGGCAACCAATCTGTTGCCCACCGCCGCCGAACGCCAGGGCAATTTCAGCAACCTGGTGCGCACCAACAGCGGGTTTTTGCCTGCGGATGTGGCCGCCAAATTCAATCAGGCTTCGATTGGTCCGGCGAACATTTACCAGCAGTTTAATGTGAATGGCGCGAAACTGACGCCACTGGCGCAAACCTGCACGGTCAACGGCGCAACGACGGCGTTTTATTGCCAGTTTCCGAACAACATCATTCCGCAAAACATGCTCGATCCGACGGCGTTAAAGTTGGTTGAGCTGATGCCGAAAGGCGGCGATTACTTTGACGATTCCGGATTGGTTAGAAACTACATTCTGGAACGCTTCGTCCGGCAGGATGAAAAGCGCTACACCCTGCGCCTGGATCACAATTTTACCAGCCGGTTCAAAACCAATTTCCGCTACACCAAAACGCCAGCCGTCGGCATTCGCGGCGCGGGCAATGACGTCAACGGCAACACGGGCGTGTATAGCGATGCCAAACAATACCTGTTTACGTTCAACAACATCCTCACGCCGACACTGGTCAACGAACTACGCTTGAATTACACGCGCGGCAATTTCAGCGAAGACTTTTCGCCGGAATTCGCAATCAAGACCGGTCGCAGTCTGGCCGAAGAATACGGGTTGCCTCACCTGACCAAAGGCGGCATTCCGCTGTTTTTCCTGACACAGGACAACGGATACGTCGGCGCGGATTTGGGCGCGGGCGGTTCGACGAACAACTTCAATCTGGAAGAACGCTACAACTTCAACGACATTCTGTATTGGACGCGCGGCAACAAAACCTGGAAGTTCGGTGTGGATCTGAATCACGCTCGATTGGGCGTGACGCCGTTCTTTGCCGCTGCCGGTGGACGCTGGCAATTTCGCACGGTGAATACCAGCAACAATCGCGGGACCGGATTGACCAACGGCGGCAACGATTTGGCCAGCTTCCTGATCGGCGTGCCAAACGCTGTGGACATTCGTCCGTTGTTGCTGGATTACAACTATCGCTGGAACAGTTACGCGGCGTTTGTGCAAAACGATTGGAAGATTCGCCCAAATGTCACACTGAACCTGGGCATGCGCTATTCGCTGCAATTACCGCGCTATGAAAAAGACAATCTGCAAGGAGTGTTTCGTCCCGACTTGGCGCAAACCGTAACGTTGACCGATGCGCAACGCCGAGCCGCTGCGACGGGATTGTCCATTGCCACGACCGCGCCGATTCCCGACTTCGTGCCGACTTCGGTCCGAATTCCGGCCTTTGCGTTTTCAGGGCAGGGCGGGCGCTCGAAATACATCACGCCGATTGATTATTGGGGATTGGAACCGCGCTTCGGCTTTGCGTGGAGTCCGATGAACAGTTGGTTGCGTAACCGACATTTCGTCGTTCGTGGAGGCTACGGTTTGTCGCATGCTCCGCTGACGGGCAACAACCGTTCGCCGAACCCGGACTTTGGCGGATTCACGACGGTCAGCACGATTGCCACCGGGTCATCCGGCACGGCGGATGCGACCGCGCCCATTCGGTTGTCGGCCAACCAACCGCTGCAAGGCAACGGCACTCCGTTGAACACCTTGCTTGGCACCACTTCGGATGGGCTGGTCTACGGCAACGGCATTGGCATTCCGGGCTTGGCCAATGAATTCACCAGCGGCAGCGTTCCGTATTCGCAAAACTGGAATCTCGCGTTTCAGTTTGAAACCTTCAAAGGAACCGCCATCGAAATCGCTTACGTTGGCAACAAGGGGACGCATTTGTATCTGCCCCTGGTCAACATCAACCCGCGCAATCCGGATTTCGTGACCTATCTGGAAACGAACAACATCGCAGCGGAAACGACCTTTGCCGATCCGCTGGGACGCCGCAACTTGCTGGGTGCAGTGGTGACAATTCAGCGCAACAGTGTGACGGCTCCGTATTTCGGATTTGGCGAACTCAATCGGTTCTTTGATCCATCGGCCAACAGCATTCGCCACGCGTTTTATGTGGATGTGCGCCGCCGCGTGCGCAACGGATTGACGATCAACGCAAATTACACCTTTGGTAAATCCATTGACGATGCTTCTGACGCGCAACCGGATGTTCGCGTGCTGACGACAGCCAGTACACGCGGCCAGGTTTCGTATGGCGCACCGCGCAGCAGCGACCGTGCCATTTCCACCTTTGATCTGAAACATAACTTTGCGGCGACCTTCGTGTACGACCTGCCGTTCGGCAAAGGCCGTCGCTTGCTGAAAGACGCTCCCGGGGTGGTCAATGCCGCTGTTGGCGGATGGACGACTTCAGGCGTGGTTCGCTATCAGGGCGGACAACCCTTCGCTCCGTTCATCACCGATACCAATAAACTCGGCGGAACCAACCGCATCGTCCGGTTGGATTTGGTTCCGGGCGTGCCGCTCAAGAATCCGTTGTGGTCGCCAAGCTGCGTAATCGGTTCAAACTGCGAACCGTACATCAATCCGGCTGCGTTTATGCGTCCGGTCAAAGGCAAATTGGGCAGCGCATCGCGCACGCTGGAAGTTCGCGCGCCGATGCAGGAATACTTTGACCTGTCGGTGCAAAAAGATTTGTTCAGCTTTGGCGGGGACAAACGACGCAAAGTGCAGTTCCGTGTGGATATGATCAACGTGTTCAACCATCCGAACTTCCGATTTGTGAACACGGGCAACACGCCTCCGGGTTTTGGCACCTTCCCGACGGAAATCACGACGGAAAACGAAACCATCGGCGGCGTCACTCGGCCGTCAGTAATTACAACGGCGGAATACAACACCTGGGCGACGTTCAACGGCAAACCGCAGGCTTCCACGGCAGAAGGGGCTGCGCTGCTCGCGCAAGTCCGCACGAACGTCAACAGAGTTCGCCTGTCGTCCAATGCCTTGCCGACGGATTTCTTCCACGTCAACATTCCGCAGGGATTCGCCACGCGCAACGCGAATTCTTTCGACATCACGACACTGGACGGATTCAAACTGTACCGGTTGCGGGGAACTTACGATCCGAATTTCGGGACGTTGTTTGCGGTCAATAATCCGCGCTACATCCAGTTCGGGATCCGCATCTTTTTCTAAGAGCCCGGCGGTTTAAATTTGGAGTGCGACGCTCTCGGCGTCGCTTTGGCAGTCGCTTTCTAAGGAGGAGCTTCGGTC
>CAZMXG010000034.1:0-51925 GCA_964570175.1 uncultured Heliomicrobium sp.
GGGTGGTGTGTTCCATTTTAAAATTCTTATGTGCCCCGCGCCCCCCCCCCCCGCACTCCAAAGCCACGCCACAGGAATTCATCATGCAGTTACGCCTTATCACTTTATCGCAACGCCCCGCCAGAATTTCCCTGACTCTTCTTGCTCTTCTCATTGTCGGTTTGATCGCGGCACGATTGCACAGTGCCAGCGAACTGGAAATCAAAACCGTTGCAACGACAGCGGCTCCGTTGGTAGCGGGAAAATCCTTGCCCGCAACGCGCGTGCAGCACACAGCGACCTTGCTTCCCAATGGTAAATTGCTGGTCGCCGGAGGCAGCAGCAATGGCTCTGACACCGGAGCGACGAACAACACATTTCTATACGACCCCAAAACCGGCGAATGGACGGAAACCGGCGCGATGAAATTCGCGCGCAAAGGTCATTTCGCCGTTCTACTGCAAACTGGGCGCGTGCTGGTTGCAGGAGGAAAAAGCGGCGCCAGTTTTTTAAGTACAGCGGAAATATACGATCCCGTCAGCCAGACCTGGACGCAGACCGGTTCGCTGACCAAAGCGCGACACCGGGCGACGGCCACGTTGCTGTCTTACGTATCCAGCGGCGGCGGAACGTCGCGCAACGGATTCGCGCTGGCGGTCGGCGGGGAAACGGATGGCGGCGTGGCATTGGACACCGCGGAAGTCTTCGATCCAACCAATGGCGTTTGGAAAGCCACTGCCACCAAACTCATCCGTCCGCATGTGGCGCACACTCTGACGCTGCTTTCCAACGGCGAAGCGATGGTTGCGGGCGGAACCTCTTCGCCGAATGAACCAACCACCACCGTGGAAATTTACGATCCAGCGACGGACAAATGGCGCGTCACGACAAGCCTGAAGACTGCACGTTACGGTCACAGCGCCACGTTGCTGACAAACGGCAAAGTGCTGGTTGTCGGCGGGTTCACCGCTGGCGGAGCCGCATTGACCACTTCGGAAGTCTTCGATGTGCCGAGCCACACCTGGACGTCGGATTCCAGCAAACTGGCAACGGGGCGTGCATTTCATTCGGCGTCGCTGTTACCAAATGGTTCTTTGTTCGTTGCCGGGGGCTTTGCCGGTTCGCAAGGGCAGGCGACCGCCAAGGCTGAAATTTACTCGCTCGTAACTGGCCAATGGACTTCCGCAGGTTCGTTTGGCGAAGCGCGCGGGTTTCACACGGCAACGATTCTGGCCAATGCAATGGTGGTCATGGTGGGCGGGGCTTCTTCCCTGCCGCTCAATTCCGCACTCAGCAGCGTTGAGCTTCACGACCCGGCGATAGGCAAATGGCTGACGCAATCGAGTTCGCCAAGCACATTGCGGTACGACCACACGGCGACGCTGCTAACCAATGGCAAAGTGCTGATTGCTGGCGGACGCGATTCGACAGGCGCACTGAAATCCGCCGAAATTTACGACCCTGCAACCGACACGTGGAAGCCAACAGCGGATATGAACGTCGCGCGCGGCGACCACACTGCCACACTTTTGCGAAACGGAAAGGTTCTGGTCACAGGTGGTTCCAGCAGCAGCGGAACACTCGATACTGCCGAAGTTTACGATCCTTCGACAAGTTCGTGGTCGCTGACCACGAACATCATGCCCAACAAGCGCGCGGACCATACGACGACATTGCTGGCGGACGGCAAAGTGCTGGCGGTCGGCGGTTGGAACACTTCGGCGACAAACGTTATTCGCGGCTGCGACATTTACGATCCGGCGACTAACACGTGGACGACGGCGGGAACCCTGGTCACAGCGCGCAGATTCCACACTGCGACAATGCTCTTCGACGGCCGAGTGCTGGCCGCAGGCGGAGACACGACAGCCGCGCTGAAAACTTCGGAGCTTTATGATCCGGCAACGAACCGCTGGACGCAGCAAACCAGCCAAATGCACGTCGGTCATTTTCGCCACACAGCAACGCTGTTGCCCAACGGCAAGGTGCTGGTTGTTTCCGGATTGCAATCCACAACGGGTTCGCCATCTAGTTTTTCGGGCAGCGCGAACTTGTTCGATCCCTCCAACCAGCAATGGACTTCGGTCACAGCGCCAGCCGGACGCGACGGGCACACGGCAACGCTGCTGGCCAACGGCAAAGTGCTGATCGCCGGCGGATACACCATTCAAGCCAGCGGCGCGGGCAGCAATTCCATCAATAACGTAGACACCACGGAATTATACGACCCGGCCAAAGGCGCTTCGGTTCCTTTCAGCGACACCACCAAAATCACCTTTCCGCGTGATGAACATACGGCGACGCTGTTGCCCAGCGGCAAAGTTTTGATCGTTGGCGGACGCGCTCAGGTGACAGACGCCAGCGGAAATCCTGTCGAAGTGTTGATGGATAAAGTCGAACTTTATGATGTCGGCCTGGATGTTGTGCCCACAGTGGCACCGGCGCTGAACACAACCAACTGGAATGGCAGCGGCAATCCAATGTGCGCCACAGGCGTGCGTTTTCAAGGTGGGGGCGAAGCGGCAGGCGGAAACTCCACCGGTTCAAACGCAAATTACCCTGTTGTGCAATTAATGCGGCTGGACAATGAACAAACCTTTTTTTTGACGCCTGACCCGAATTCGGCGCAATGCAGTTTCAAAGGATGGACGAACAACAGTTACGCATCGCTGACCGTTCCGGCGACGACTTTGCCGGGAACGAACAACAACTTGCTGCCGGGAATTGCGATGATGACGGTGTTCGTCAATGGAATTCCCAGTTCGCGCGCAGTCATTCAAGCGCCGGGCGCTGTGAAGCCCGGCGGCAGCACTCCGCTGGCTAATCTGACAGGCCGCGTCTACACCATTGCCGATACAGGGTTGCAGGTGAACGTTGAAATGCGCTCTTCGACCGGTGAAGTCCGCAACATCGCTTCAGGCCCGAACGGTGAATACATCATCGAAGATTTGCCGACACGGGTTGCCGACACCGACACCACAGGAGTAACGCCAAGTCAGTTAGCAGTCGGCAGTCCCACTCAACAAGTCACAATCAACGGCAGCGGCTTTACCGCAAACTCGCTAGTGTTTTTCAACGGGCAGCAATCCGCAACGACCTTTGTCAACGCTACACTATTGAGAGCGAACCTCCCTTCAGCTTTGCTGCAATCACCTGGAAACATCGCTGTCGTGGTGCAAACCGCTGGCGACACCACTGCGCCGGAAATCATTCAAGTCACGTCTTCGTCACCCAGCAGACCGAACATCACTGGCGTCAGCCCTTCGTCAGTGCCTGCGGCTTCAACGCCAGTGCCGATCACGCTGACGGGCACAAACCTGATCAACGGAACAACGCAATTGTTGTGGAACGGCCAAAGCCACGCGTTCAACGCTGCGCAATCGAGCGCAACCAAACTTGTGTTTACGCCGACTTCAGCAGAACTGACGGCTGCGCGCACGGTTTCGCTGCAAATCATTAATGCCGGCGGTTCATCGAACATCGTCCCGTTCATCATCACGGACGCCAAAACGCCTGTCATCACGGGACTTGAACCGCCGTCCACAACGGTCGGCACGGTGCTTAACTCCATCGCCATCTTTGGATCGAACCTGATCAACTCCAACGGCACGACCGATGTGCTGTGGAACGGCCAAAGCCGCACCATTCTGACCAGCCAATCCACATCGTCGCGGCTGGTGTTTGTGCCGCAAACTTTCGACTTGTCGCAAGCGGGAACAGCGACTGTTCGCGTCTTGCACCGCACCGTCACGCCCAATGGCGAAGTGCTGACTTATTCCAATGTCGTCACCTTCACCATCAATCAAATTCAAGGGCCGACGATCAGCAGTTTGACGCCGACATCCACAACAATTCCTATCACAGGCAATTCGATTCCGGACCAGACGATTGGCGTCGTCGGATCGAATTTCGCCAGCAATTCCGTCGTTCGTGTGAACGGCAAAAGCGTTGCAACCAGCTTCGTCAGCAGTGTGCGGCTGAATGCCACCATTCCCGGAGCCTTGATCGCATCGCAAACGGATTTGAATGTTTCAGTACTGAACCCAACTGTGAATTTGACATCAAACGTTGTGGCATTTCCCATCAACCAAACAACGCCAGGCACACTGGGTTCCGTACTGGCGTATCCGCTATTCAGTTCCACCTGCTCTGTGGGAACAACGGTTCCAGTTTGTTCAGCAAACACTACGATTACCTTGACCAATACAAACACACAGCAAGCCGCGCGCGTTCGGCTGTTTTTTGTCGAAGGGCTGACCGGAATTGCCGTCAACATCATCAGAACCATCAATGCGAACCAGACGTTGACAATGCTGGCTTCGGACATTGCGCCTTCGAAAACTGGTTATGTGCTGGCAGTGGCAATCAATGGCAATAACTGCCCAATCGTTTTCAATTTTCTGCGTGGGACGCAAATCGTGAACGGGGCAGGAGGTTATTCCGGATCGGTCAGCGCAATCCCGGTAAGCGGAATTGCCGCGCCGACCAGTTGCGGAGTTTCGACAACGTCAACCACGCTGAGTTTTGACGGAACCATGTATGGCCGTTTTCCCAGCCAGATCACGGCTGATAGCGTAACAACTTCCAGCCAGTCCGGCGCGACCTTGCAGGTTGCCAATGCGGTGGGTGGCAATCTGGTCGGCAGCAACCGCGCCAGCAGCATGAGCTCCGTCAACGGAACCGTGATTGATTCGTCGCTGAACACCTATCCATACACAGACAGTCGAACATCTTCACAAATCGCCACCGAATTGAATTCGCGCTATCCGCTGACATCGCCGCGCTTTGATCAAATAATCCCCGCAGGCCAAACCGGAAAAATGACGATGTTTGCCAGCCCGGCACTTTTCGGAATGACACTGACCAAAACGGCTGCGGCTTCCACCGCATCGCTGATGCGCACGGTGGCTTTCAAAAATTCGACCCTGACAATCCCGGTCAACAACACGTTCATCATTCTTTTCAGCGATCCACCAAACACGACGATTGCTGAAGCCAATCCGCCGCCGGTTTCAAGGACAGAAGCCTCGGAAATAAACAGGTTCCTTGCTGCCCGTGGTCCCATTGATGCCCGCAGTTCAAGTTCGAATGATCCAAGACAAATTGCATCAAACAATGCCGTCGGCAATCAAGAAGTTCAGCTTTCCGGTCAAACGGCACAGCAGCAACAGCCCGGTGCAGCAATCACTTACACCATCACGCCAAGCGGCAAAATTCCTACCGGCGAAGCGATTGAGTTTCTGCCTGCATCCAGAACCGTCACGCTTGGCAGCAGCGGTTCGCCGTCATTTCCTGCCGTCACCGCCGAACCGTCGCAGACCACCGTTGACGCCAGTTTTTGCGGCAGAACATCGGTCGGCTTGAAAATTGGCGGCGGAATCACAATGCCTGTCGGGTACGCTTCAGAAGTCATTCCAGTCAATTTACATCTGACAAACGCGAAAGCTTCGGGTTGTTCGTTGCCGACGGACGTCAGCACCAACAACAGCACGGGCAGTTATCTGCTTGATAACGCCGTTGTCTTGCCCAGAGTGCTGGCATTGGAGGGAAGTTACGAAATCACGCCCAATGACGCGCGGTTCGATTTCAATTACCAGCCAGCCAGCTTACCCGAAGATCCTGCCGGAACTGTTCTGGCTCCGCCGCTGAACGGTACTTCGCTGGGGTGGAATTTCAACGCCTATGTCGTCAACACTTGCCCGGCTTCGATCACAGCTTCCGCAAACGGCGAAACCAATTTGCAGGTATGCGAAGGCCAGCCAATCAATCTGGATACGCCCGTGGTTCCCGGAGCAACCAGTTACACCTGGACGTTACCGAACAATTCCATGATTTCCGGACGGACCCCAACCATCGCCGCTGCGACGCTGGCCAATTCGGGAAGCTACAAAGTGCAGGTCGCGACTCCGGCTTGCGCCGTGCCCATCGAAACCACCATTCAGGTCACGGTCAATCCATCCGCGACCGCCAACGCCGGGTCGGATCAATCGCAATGCAAAGCAGCGAACGGAACGACAGTATTCACATTGAATGGTACAGCTTCTGCCGGGACTTCCACCGTCTGGGCAGTGACCGGTTCAACCGGCGACGCAGCAGCAGCGATTGCCAACATTGGCAGTTTAAATTCAATGGTGAATGTCACTGGAACCGGCAGCATCACTCTGCAACTAACCGCTGCCAGTACAGCCGGGTGCGGCATCGCCAGCGATGAAGTTGTGCTGAACGTTTCTCCCGGATCAGGCGCAAGCATCACAACGCAACCCGTCGCGCAATCGGTTTGCCTGGGCACAGCGGCAAACTTTTCCGTCGCAGCCAGCGGAACCGGACTGAGTTATCAATGGCGAAAGAATGGCGCAAACATCAACGGACAAACCGGCACTACGCTTTCCATTCCGAATGCCCAACTCAACGATGCCGGAAATTACGATGTGGTAATTACGGCTGGCTGCGGCCCACTGACTTCAACCGCAGTTGCGCTGACCGTCAACAGTTACGAAGGTGATCTTTCGCCAAATGCGAACGGCGATTGTCAGGTGACAATGGCAGATTGGGTTCGCGTCGGAAATATCATCAGCGGACTGGTTGGGGGACTCAGCGCGGATGAACTCAAACGCGCTGACAGTGCGCCACGGAACACGCTCGGCAATGGACTGCTGACCGTCGGCGACTGGGTACAAGCCGGTCGTTATGCCGCCGCGCTTGAGCCGCTGGCGCAGGTTGGCGGCCCAAGTGTGACGGCTCCTGCCTTTGGAATTGCAGCAACAGAATTCACAGGCAGTTTGGTAAAACAGGTCAAAAACGTTGACCCCCGAACGCTGAGGTTAAGAACCGAAAACCTTCGCTCAACCAATCACACCATTGAAGTTGAGTTGGATGCGCGCGGCGAAGAAAACGCAGTTGGATTCAGTTTGAATTTCCCTGCCGGTAATTGGCGGCTGCAATCGGCAAAGGTTTCAGACGAACTCAATTCGGCAACGCTGCTGATCAATCGCAACGAAGTCAAAGAAGGCCGGCTTGGCTTCATCGTTTCGATGCCGATTGGGCAAAAGCTTCCCGCCGGCAAACACAGAATTGCGATGCTGCGGTTTTCGCCAGTCACAGCGACAAAATTGCCTGAGCTTTCCGGGTTTAGTTTTGGCGATTCGCCCGTCAGCCGTGAACTCGTGGATGCCAACGCGGAAAGTTTGCCGCTAAATTTCGCGCGTGACGATTTCGCGCCGCTGACAGTGGTTTCCGCCGCAGACTTCGCGCAGGAAAAACTGGCCGTTGAATCCATCGCAATCGCGTTTGGCGAAAAGCTGGCGACTGGTTCATTCAACGCCCAAACGCTGCCGCTGCCGACTGAGCTTTCGGGCACGCAAGTCGTCATCCTGGATAGCCGTGGCATTGAGCATTTTGCGCCGCTGTTTTCGACTTCCGCCGGACAAGTCGTATTTCTGATTCCGCCGGACGCCGCGCTCGGTTACGCAACCGTAGCAGTTCGAAATGGGGGCGATCAGTTTTCAACAGCAACCGTTGAAATCGTCGAAACGGCTCCGGCCATTTTTACCGATTGCGGATCGCGGATTGCGGATTGCGGATTCGTTCCTGTCGCAGTCTTGCTCAGAACGCAAAGCGACGGATCGTTGAGTTACGAACCTTTGCTTCGTCGAGATTCAGAACGACAACAATCTGCAATTCAAATCGGCTTCGGTGAAAACGATCAACTGATTTTGGTTCTGTTCGGCACCGGCCTGAGAAATCATCGCGGCGAAATCATCGCTCGATTGGGTGATGCGACGTTGCCGGTGCTGTTCGCCGGAGCACAAAACGAAATGACCGGGCTGGATCAAATCAACATCGCGTTGCCCCGCTGGCTGGCGGGAAGCGGCGAGCAACCATTGTGGTTGACAGTCAACGGACAGCCGACCAATCAAATTCGGATCGTAGTGAAGTAAAAAGCATGAAAGCCATCCTCCAAATCACAAGCGCCTTTCTGTTGCTGGTTGCGGCCGTTTGTCTCTCGCCCGGACATTCTTTCGCGCAGCGTCCAGCCAATTCAACCGACAAGCCCGAACTGATTCTGCAACAGGGACACAGCGAACGCAGCGACGGGTTGGCGTTCAGCCCGGACAATCGCTATCTGGCTTCGGCAAGTTCCGATGCGACGATCAGGATTTGGGACGCCGCAACCGGCAATGAGTTGCGCGTGCTAAAAGGTCACACTGGCGCAGTTCGCTGCGTAACGTTTAGCGTCGATGGCCAATTGCTGGCTTCTGGCGGCGTGGATGGCAAAGTCAAATTGTGGGATGTAGCCTCGGGCAAAGAACTCGCCAGCCTTGACGGTCATAAAGGTCGTGTCAACACAGTCGCGTTCAGCCGCGATGGCAAACTGCTGGCTTCGGGCGGAGTTGATAACGTCGTCAAGCTTTGGGATGTAACCGCGAAAACTGAAACGCGGACGTTGACCGGTCACACGGGCTGGGTGCTGGCTCTGTCCTTTGGCGCGGACAATCAAACGCTGGTTTCAAGCAGCGCTGATCAGACGCTCAAGCTTTGGAATCTTGCAAGCGGACAGGCCATACAAACCGCGACGCAACAGTCGCCAATCACGTGTTTAGCAGTCAGTCAAAATGGTGAATGGCTGGCGTCAGGCAGCAATAACGCGACAGTCAAGTTGTGGCGGATGCCGCAACTTCGAGCTCAACCTGAGTTCAATTTTCGGCTTGATGCCGGCCGCGTTGTCGCCGTCGGCTTCAACACTATTGCGTCGCAAGTCTTTGCCGTTTCTTCGGAAAGAACCAGCAAACGTTTTGATCTGGCTTCGCGCGCGGCGACGCAGTTGTCTGCCGAACCGGAACGAACGGAAAAATACGAAGCAGCCGCGGTCAGTTCCGACGGTCAGCGGCTGGCAATTTCCGCAGGCACACGCGATCTGGAAGTTCACAGCTTTGACGATTTCGCCAGTCCGTTGATGCTGACCAGCCGAGCCAATCCGGTTCGCGCTGTCGCCTTCAGCATTGATGGCCGCTGGATGGCAACGGGCAACCAGGACACCAGCGCAACCTTGTGGGATGTGTTTGCCGGTCGAGCCGTCGCCAGCTTCGCGGGCAACGAAGGCAGCATGACTTCGGTCGCGTTCAGTGCTGACAGCCAATTACTGGCCACAGGCAGCCGAGGCGGAATTGTTTGTTTGATTGAAGTCATAGGCGCGCGCGAAATTCGCAAATGGCAAGCTCACGACGGCGGCGTCAATTCAATGGCCTTCACCACCGACGGCAAACTGCTGACCGGCGGTTCCGACCAAACAATCAAAGTTTGGCCCATCAAAGTTCAAGATGCTGGCGGCAACGCAATCACGACGCTGAAACAAAAAAAGGAAATCAATTCAATCAGTTTGAGCAGCGACGGTAAATTGATGGCTTCGGGCTCGGCGGATGGTGCTGTAACCGTTTATGAAACTGCCAACTGGCGCGAGCTTCGTTCGTTGCCAGCTCATAACGGCGCGGTCTTCGCGCTAGCGTTCAGCAGTGACGACAAAACTTTGGTTTCAGGTGGAGCGGATAAGGCAATCAAACTTTGGCAAACTGCCGACTGGCAAACGACTCGCACAATCAACGATTCTGCTTCAGCGATTTACAGCCTGGCGTTTTCCGCTGACGACAAACTGATCGCGGCGGGAAATTTCGACGGTATCGTCAAATTGCTGGACACTGTGAAGGGCACAACACGAGCGACACTAGCCGGAGCTTCAGGCAGCACCAATGGCTTGAATTTCAGCGACGATGGCAACTGGCTGACTTCGGCACACGACGACGGCAGCTTGCGAATCTGGTCAACGGAACGCAGTCAGCTTGTGGCAACGGCATTGTCCATGCGCGAAAGCAGCGATTGGTTGGTGGTCACGCCCGAAGGTTTGTTTGACGGTTCGCCCGCCGCATGGGCGCAAATTTTGTGGCGCTTCGGTCAAAACACTTTCTCTACTGCTCCAGTTGAAATTTTCTTCAATGAATTTTTCTACCCAGATTTGCTGGCGGATGTCCTGGCGGGCAAGCGGCCGCAGCCGAAAGAGCAGATCGCGCAAATTGATCGCCGCCAGCCGCGCGTGCGAATGCTGGTTGGCAATGAAACCACCGCATCCGTAAAACCTGTCCTCAACGAGCGAACCGTCAACGTCAAAATCGACATCGCCGAAGCTGCAGCGGGCAGCGGCGCGCAAGACGTTCGTTTGTTCCGTAACGGCGCGCTGTTCAAAGTTTGGCGAGGCGACGCACTGAAAGGGCGCGGTAACGCAACGCTGGAAGCCCAAATTCCAATTGTTGCCGGAGAAAACCGGCTGACGGCGTACGCCTTCAATCGTGACAACGTCAAAAGCGCGGATGCCAATCGCTCAGTAATTGGCGCTGATGCTTTGCGCAGACGCGGCACGGCTTACATTGTGACCGTTGGCATCAACCGATATTCCAACCCGAACTACAATCTGAACTTCGCCGTTCCCGACGCCACGGATTTCAGCGAAGAGCTGCGACAGCGGCAAACCGCGCTCAATCGCTTCGCCAAAATCGAAGTCGTATCGCTCTTTGACCAGCAAGCCACCAAAGCCAACATCATCGCCGCGATTGAAAAGCTGAAAACGACCGAGCCGGAAGACGCCGTTATTGTGTACTTCGCCGGGCACGGCTTGGCCGTCGAACCGCGCTTTTATCTGATCCCGCACGATCTTGGCTACGCGGGCAAACGCGAAAGCCTGACGCCAACCGCAATGAAACAAGTGCTGCGCAACAGCATTTCGGATGAAGAACTGACTTCGCTGTTTGAAGGCGTGGGCGCAGGCCAATTGCTGATGGTGATTGATGCCTGCAATTCCGGGCAGGTTCTGGAATCCGAAGAAACGCGCCGCGGCCCAATGAATTCAAAAGGATTGGCGCAACTGGCTTATGAAAAAGGAATCAGCGTGTTGACGGCTTCGCAAAGTTATCAGGCCGCGCTGGAAAACAAGGAACTCGGCCACGGTTATCTGACGTTTGCCTTGATTGAAGATGGATTGAAACAGATGGCGGCTGACAATCGTCCGCGCGACGGGAAAGTTTTGCTGCGCGAATGGTTCGATCACGCGACCGTGAAAGTTCCACTCATGCAGGAAAAGAAATACCAGGCAGAGCGCGAACGCATTCTGCTCCGAAAGAAGGCTTCGCAATTGAAAGGAAAAGTGAAACCGGAGGCCCAACGTCCACGCCTGTTTTATCGCCGCGAAGCCGATGCTCACCCAATGATTATTACAGGGAACGCTTCACCAAATCCGAAGTGATTTTCACTTGTCTAACGAAGTGGTTGAGACAGCTTTTGATCTACTTCCGCCAAACACGTTCTGGCAATTTTTGAATCTGGTTTGATCCTTAAAGCTTCCAGATACCGTTGACGCGCAGCCATCAAGCGGTCGCTGCGCTCGGAAATCCGAGCGGCTTCCATCAAGCGCTGGAACGTCCGAAGGTCAACAATCTTTTTCGTCAAACTGTCGCGCTCTTTTGCATCTGTGGATTCAAACAGAATTTTTTCGTAAGCCTGAATCGCGTTGTCGTATTGTTCCCGCGTTTCCAGTGTCTGGGCCAGGTTGCCTGTGGAATCGCCGTTGGGATGATTTGCAAGGGGCGCTCTATCCATGTTGGTCATCACACTTTGAAAGGCCTGCTTCCCGCTGCTTGTCGAAAAGAATACAAATCCTGCGACCAGACAGATTGCCAGCGCTCCATGTAGAACGCCATTGCGCGGCAGATTGTATTTTGCGATCAACGGGCCCAGGCGTTTCAGTACGCCATCGTTTGTTTTGGAAACGGTTTGCGATTTGGTAACACTTGGGCTCATTGAAAATCTGGCGGTCAAAAACTCCGGTCTGTTTCGGGCTTCCAGTGAATTCGCTGGGGGAAAGGGCGAAACAGGGATTGTCACGGCGTCTCCCATTTCAAAGATATTGGCGACACGTTGCTGAAACAGTTCCGGGTCAGGTTTGATAATGGTCTTAACAACAATAGATTTGGTCGAATCGAATTTACGAACGTGGCCTCGTTCCTTCTTTTTGCTTTCCAGCGCAGCCGGTTTCAATCCTTTGACGGCTGCCAAAAACTCCGCCGCAGACTGATACCGGGCATTCGGCGATTTTTCCAATGCGCGTTTGACGACCGCCGCCAGTTCAGATGACACCTCCGGTTTTAGTTTTGTAATCGGCGGCGGAGGCAATTCGACGTGCCCTTTTCGCACTTCCCAATCCGCGCCTTCTCTGGTCAGCGGGAAAGGCAATCGCCCGGTCAGCATTTCGTAAAACGTCACGCCGACGCTGTAAATGTCCGAACGCGCATCAATTTCGATTCCGCGCACCTGTTCTGGAGACATGTATTCCAGCGTTCCCGGGTGAAATCCTAGCTGCGTCAGTCGAGCCGAGCCTGCCGTTTTCACTGTGCCGAAATCCGCGATTTTGACGGCTCCATTGTTATCCAGCAGCAAATTTGCCGGGTTGATGTCGCGATGAATCAATCCCTGCTGACGATTTCCCTCTTCGTCCAGATAGCTGAAATTGTGGGCATAGCTGAGCGCAGACAGAATCTGTTTGAACAGATAGACTGCCTGTTTCGGAGCCGGAATTCCCTGCTTATCCAGTAGTTCCCGCAGGCTGACACCGGAAACGTACTCCATCACCAAATAGTAATTGTCTCTGGATTTGATGAACTCCAGCACGCGAACAATGTTGGGATGGTCAAGCTGGGATTGAATGAAAGCTTCACGGCGGAACCTGGCTTTCAACACTTCCTGCGCAGATTCAGAGTAGGATTCAAGCTGAATGGATTTGATAACGACTTCGCGTGGCAAATGCAGGTGGTGCGCGCGATACACCGTTCCCATTCCACCCTTGGCTATTTCGCCCACGATACGGTAGTTGCCGATGGCCCGGTCTAACATTTCAAGAAACCATGCTGGGGCATTGGTTGTGAAGTTTAGCAGCGCATTGTGAGGGCGCTCGCTTTCACGGAGGCGTGCGTACTTTACAGAATTAACCAGCCGTAGGCAAATATCCGACGCTTTCCACAAGCAAAAACAAACATTAATTTTCGGGCGAGCCTACGCTTCCTAAATTTCAGGCGGGTGACAAGAATGAAAAGGCCAATTCAGCGTGCGGCAGAGTGCAATTGTTCGGCGATGATTTTGTAAACCTGATGATTGAAGGCCAAGCCGACATGAGTTCCCTGAACTTCCAGGTTTGTGGCCGGATCGTCATTGATGCAATAGCGCCAATCCACAACTCCATCCGTTTTGGTGTAAACAGCGGCGCTCGGAACTGAAGTCGGCAAGTGCAGATTCAAGGCCGCAACAGAATCACAACTACACACGGTAGTGAAACAACCGGGATGGGTTTCCTGACGGTGTTTGATTTTAGCGCGTTCCCGAACGCGGTCGGCCATTTCCAGCACGATCGGATGCGAACAGACTCCCCGAAACGGAGAACCAAGCGCGACAACCGAAGCGACTTTGTTGGGCCAGCGTACTGCTGCTGAACGCGCCAGAATGCCTCCCAGGCTATGGCCAATCAGATGGACTTTGCCGCCGGTTTCTTCAAATGCTTTATCCAGTGTTACCGCAAGTCGCTCTACCAACGAATTCAGGCAGTCCGCGTTCCAGCCAATGCCAGACATGTAGGCGGTGTAGCCGATCCGCCGCAACCACAAATTCATTTCCCACAGATAATGATCCGTGCCTAAAAACCCTGGAATGACGATGACCGCCGAACCGTTGCCGCGCGGAACTCCCAAGCCGTAATAGACCGGCGCGGCATGCAACGCCATCCAGTCCAGCCCGGCAAACGATTCCATCCAAATCGGACGGTTCGATTTCCGCATTTCTTTGTGAAGCAGCACTGATGAGGAATATCCGGACATAAACACCTCTGTTCCTGGATGATGGACAACGTTTCAATTTTAGCCGCGTTTGCCTTTGGCGGCTTTGGCTTTCACCGGTTGGGGTTTGATTTCTTCAACACCGGCAGCTTTTCGCAATTCATAGAACGATTCGTACAACTGATCTCGCAACCGTTCGACATCGGACATGGCTTTCATATCCGCAGTCAGACCGAAATACAAATGCTGGTCGTAGCTCATAATCGCGCAGCCGCATCCGACCGCATACCCGACCGGAACATACGGGTAATACGCCACCATTCGATGCCCCATTGCATACAGCGGAACTTGCGGTCCCGGTACGTTGGTCGAAATCATATTCATCGCCGGAACCGGAATGTTCGCCGTCGAAAGCGCGCCCATCAAAGCCTGCATCGGCGCGGGCAGAATTCCCATCAGCGCCGAAAACAGATTCAGGCCTTCGGCAACGCGCCCGCCTTTCATCGCCATCGTCTTTTGATTCACATAGCGAAATCGTTCGACGGGATTTTTCAAGTCCAGTGGGATTTCCACCGGCAGAATCGAAACCAGATTGCCCAAAGCGCCATGTTGATCTTCTTGCCGCAAACTGACCGGAACCATAAAGCGAATCTTGCGCCCGGCGACCGACTGGCCGTGACTTTCGACGTAGCGCGAAACCGCGCCGGACAACGCCGTCAGCACCACATCGTTGACTGTGCCGCTGAGCGCGCCGCGAATTGCGCGCGCTTCGGCAAAGTTAAACGTGTTCCAAACCATGCGCTTTTCGCCTGACAACGGCCCATTGAACGGCAATCGCTCCGCCGGGCGCATGATCTTCGGGATTTCTCCGCTGATGTTTTTCATCGCATCGCGCGAACTCTGTTCGGTGAACGCCTGCGTCAGATTCAGCAATCCGTTTTGAAACTCCATCCAGCGATTCATGCCTTCCTGCATTCCGCCCAGAATCGAATCGAACAACCGTCGCGTCGGATCAGGCTGCGGTTCGCGCACTCTGGCAGCAGGCTTCGGTGGAATCGGCGCAGGCGTCGGCGAAAAATCCAGGACGATTTTCAGCAAATCAACGCCGGACATTCCATCCACCATGCAATGATGCACACGGCAGATCATCGCGGTCTTGCCGCCTTCTAAACCGTACACCAGATAAATGTCCCAGAGCGGTTTGTGGCGCTCCATCATCGGCGTCAGGATTCGCCCAGCCAAATCAATCAGTTCCTTTTCGCCGCCCGGCGCGTCAATTTGCAGCCTGAAGATGTGATTTCGGATATTAAAGTTGTGATCGTGTTCCCAAGTCGGATGGCCAAGACTGAACGGATCAGGCACGACAATCTGCTGGTAGCGCGGCAACAAGTGCATCTTCGCGTCCAACATCGCCACGAAGTTTTCAAAGGGAATCTCGCCATCAAACAGGCTGACGCTGCCGATATGCATCGGCGTTTCCTTCTTTTCAAAATACAGGAAACTGGCGTCCATTGAAGACAATCGCCGATTTAGCTCAGGTTGAGACATACAGTTCTCTCCTTTAGGCAATGTGAGCTACGTGCCTTTCCACAACCGAAGTGTAAAGCTCTGGTTGGGCGCAGATTTCATCAATCTTTCGAGAAACATTCGGCTCTAGATAAACAATTCCGCAGTTCAAACATTTAATCATCGGAATATTTTCGATAATCACAGCATCTGCTCCAGTACCAAACAATTCATCCCGTCGAACTTCATGGGCTGCCTGCTTGCCACAATTGATACAAACTTTAGCGTTATTTTCAGAAGTCATAATCGGTGATTCGCAATCTATAAACGGTAATAACAACGGTCGCACGGTCATGTCCAAGTTTAGCAACAACTGCTATTTCGTCACCGCTACGAGCATCGCCATAAATTACATATTTTTCCTGTTGCCAGTCTTCGTCGAACTGTTGTTCGACGATCTCTCCTGTCAAAAGACAACTGATAACGTCATCGTACACCAAGCCATCAGCTTTCAATTCGCGGTTGGCGTGAATCACAAGGTAGACCTGGCCCGCCAATGCCGCTTCCCGCATTTGCCTGATAATCTCATCAAACACTATTCGTCAAACCTCGAATCTTCAATTCGCCGCCCACACATCCACCAAGTAACGATTCTGCGTCGTCAACTCATTCAACCAGGCCTCAGCCGCAGCCGCATTCGCGCCGTTTTTTTCCTGGTAAATCGCCGCGAAGGTTCTTCGCACGTCAGGAGCCATGCGGCTGGCGTCTCCGCAAACGTAAATCACCGCTCCGGCTTCAATCATTTGCCAAATGTCGTCGCGACGGGCATAGATTTCGTCTTGGGCGTAACACTTCTTTTGCCCTTCGACACGCGAAAAAGAAGTGAAAAGCTCTGTCACGCCCGCTTCAGCAAAGCGTTTCAACTCATCCTGATAAATGAAATCTTGCTCTGGATGACGGCAGCCGAAAAACAGCAATGATCGGCCAATCGGTTTGCCTGCGGCTTTGAGCGCTGCGCGTTCCTGCAAAAAGCCTCGGAAGGGGGCCAAGCCGGTTCCGGGGCCAATCATTACAATTGGAGTCATCGGATCGTCAGGCAAACGGAACGCAGACTTGGTGTCTTTGACGAAAGCGTAAAGCACATCGTTTTCGTTTTGCCGCGCCAGATAGTTCGTGCAAACGCCCTGGAAAACTCCGTGCCCAGAACGCGCCGGGGCATCAATAACTGCGACAGTAATGCTGCAAGTTCGTTCCCCAGCCAACGGCGATGAAGAGATTGAATAATACCGTGGCCGCAACGCCGGAAGCATTTCCAGGTAAACTTCAAACGGTAAGGTGCAAGCCGGAAATTCTTCCAGCAAATCAATCAACGATTTTCGTTTTGCCAGCACGTCTTCTTTGTAACGGGCCGAACTGGCTTCGTCATCGCCCAGCAACGCCTGAAGCTGAATCTTTTCCGGCGGGCATTCTGTGTATTCGGCAAGCGTTTGAATCTGGCTGCGCGTGGCTACGTCCTGAAGCTCTACGTAATCGCCAAGCAAACGATAAACTGAAATGGTCTGACTGACCGGTAGAAAGGTCTTTCGATTGGTTGTGGGTTTTAATCGAATATAAACATCGCGGCCAAACCCAAACCGTTCGGCGACGCGCTTTACCAGCGGTTCGCTGTTATGAGGAATGACGCCCAGATGATCGCCTGCGCGATATGTGACGCCTTCCGGCAGTTCCAGTTCAATGTGGCGGGTTGAACGATCCGAGGGATTTTCGCGGCCTTTGTTGTGTAACTCTCGGTTGACGCGAACGGTCATCGGTTTGGAATCAAACGAATCCACAAACGGACTCATTTGCTGGCCCGGCACGATTTCCAGCTTGTAGAGCGGCTTGGAGGTTTCGGCTTCGATGCTGATGCCCAAGGATTCCGCGACAGTGCGGCGCAACGGTTGATACCAGCGCTGAAACTGCCCATCGAAATCATCTCGCGCATCGCCTTCACCGTGCGGATAGAGCCGCTTGGCTCCGTGTTCAGCCAGTTGTTCGTCAATCAACCGTGGCACCGCTTGAAACGTTGCTGCCCAATCGCGATTGCCACAACCAAATACTGTGTAAGTAACGCCCGTCAGCGCATCACTGGAAAGTTCATCGCTTTTCAGCCAATCGCAAAACTTCACGGCGTTATCCGGCGGCAGGCCGTTGTACGAGGAGCTGACGATGGCTAGCAACCCCTCTTTCGGCAACCGTCCAGCGTAATCATCCAGCGGAGCAACCTTCACGATAAAGCCGTTCGCTTCAGCGTCTTGGGCCACCCGGCGTGCCAGTTCTTCCGCTGTGCCCATGTTCGATCCGAACAGGACAAGCAACGGGGTATTATGCAGTTGCGAAGTGGTCGGTAGTCGGTAGTCGGTAGTCGGTGAAGAAACTTCGCTCGAAGTACTTCCCACTTTCACAGAAGTTCCCGACTCCCGACTCCCATCTCCCAACTCCCGCCGACGAACTTTGATTCGCAACTCATCCGGTTTCAGCGTCAGCGTTTCTTTGATTTTCAGTTGATAACGAGTGTGATCCACCAGCTTGAAGCGCTGCAGGATCATTCCTAAAACCAAAGTCGCTTCCTGCAAAGCGAACTGGCGACCGATGCAGGCGCGCTGGCCGTTGCCAAACGGTTTGTAAGCGTTGGCGGGTCGCTTGGCTTCGGCTTCGGGAGTGAAATTGTCGGGATTAAATGCTTCAGCGTTTTCGCCCCAAATGCTCTTATCGCGGTGCAACATCGGAAGCAATACATTGATCGTATCAGTATGTTTAATTTTATATTTGCCGCCGATGACCGTGTCTTCATAAGGATACAGCCCGATGGCTGGAGCCGTTGGCCACAATCGCAAGGTCTCTTTCAATATCTGCGTAATGTACTGCAGCCGGTTGATCTGTGCGTAAGTCGGTTTGACTGAAAGGTCGTGCCCCAAAACTCGGTCAACTTCCTCATAAGCTTTGGCCAAAACTTCGGGATTGTTCAGCAACGCGTAAATCGCAAATGACAGCAAGCCGCTGGTCGTTTCGTGCCCAGCGATCAGGAAGGTAATGATTTGATAGCGAATGTTCAGGTCTTCCAGCCGCTCGCCGGTTTTCTTATCCACGCCGCTGAGCATGTAGCTGAGTAAATCCGGTTTGTCGGCCAAATCATCGCCGCTGGCTTTTCGGTCGGCGATGATCCGGTCAACAGTTTCATTCATGCAGCGGATATCCGCTTTCAACTGCTTCTCACGGCCTTGCCGGATCAATCCTTCCAACGGTACATCGCGCAGTTCATCCAGCGAGGTCGCCAAACCGCCAGCCATTGCGCTGACGAATGGGTGATAGCCATCCTGATAAAACGAATTCAGCCGGTAATCAAACCCGCACAAGCCAATCGTGTCCACCGTCAGCCGCGTCATATCGGCGGAAACATCAATCTCGTCATCATCGTTCAGCCGCTCCCACTTCAGAACCAACTGCTCTGCGATGTCCAGCATCATCTGGTGATAGCCCTGCATTGCGCGATGGCCGAAATTCGGCAACAAAATGTTGTGCGCCTTTGACCAGTTTGGCTCTTCGGTTTTGGAAGTAAACAACCCATCGCCGCTGAATCGCCGCACCAAGCGCAACGCGCCGCGTATGGATTTGTCGAAGCGTTTTTCGTCGCAGACTTCGTTGACCAGCTCGTAGCCCGAAAGAACGATGGCCACGCGCCCGCGCATTTCCAGCCGGTAAATCGGTCCGTATTCGCGCGCCAGCCGGACCATATCCTGAATCGGAGAAGTCGCGCTGAGGTCGAGCAGATTTTCGAGCAAGAACTTTTCAGGAGGTTGTGGAATGCGGACTATGTTTTCTGTGCTCATCGTCACCTCACGCTAAAAACGCGGCGTCAGAAGCGCAAAACTGATTCCAAACAAGCGGCTTTGCTGACGCAAAAATTGGGCAAGACATCCCGCTTGCGCCGGCAATTGGCTGAACGATGCTTTCTCATTCGGAGTGATAACGGAAGCGGAAGCATCATGCAGTTTTCCGGCCAGCCAGTAGCGAACTTCTGGATTCGCGGCAATGTTTTTCAGCCACTGGGAATTGCGACGAACCGTGCTGAAAACAACCACGTTTCCAATGCGCGTAGCCAACAACGGAATGTTGATCTTTTGCCCGGACTTTCGGCCAACGGTTTCCACCACAATCGTGCCGGTTGGCCACAACAACGGATTGCCGAAACCCGCACGAATCAACGGTTCGGCAATCTGGTTCAGGCCTTTGAAAAATTGCCTTTGAAAATTTTCCAGCGCTTGCACAAACATCACCACCGCCTTTCAGCCATTTAGCCCAGTTACGTCATAACTCATAACAATCAAATCGTGCGTGCGCCCCTGGCGATCCATTACGTAATCGGCCATCAAGGCTTCCGCCTTGAATCCCAGCTTTTCGAAAACTGCTTGCGCGCCGCGCTGCTCCGAAGCCATTTGCGCCACAATTTTCCGCAAGCCCATTTCTTCCGCAAGTGCGAAAACTTCGTTTGCCAGGACATTTCCCAATCCCATACCGCGCGCGCCCGTGCTGACCAACAAGCGAATATTTCCCAGGTGTCGGGCCCAGTTGGTTTCACTGCGAACCAGCGTGCCCAACCCCACCATGCCTCCTTCGGATTCGGCAACGACCGTCACTGTGCGGCTGGAATCCGAATGGCGCATCCAACTATCAACAACTTTCGGATGCGAAATATCCAGCGGAAGAAACAGCAGGTCGTCAGCGGGCAGCGCCTGAGCAAAAGCTAGCACCGCATCCCGGTCTGACGCCTGCATCAATCGCAAAACAATCTGCTTGTCTTTCAGCATCACCGTTCGCGGATACGTGCGATTCGTTGGTCGAGACATTTTGTGTAGAGCCTTTCAGGTGGATATGACGTGAGCGGAAATTACCATGGCTACCGTCAAATGAACACGAAGTTTATCAGGCAGGATGCAATTCACCGCAGAGGCGCAGAGAACGCTAAGATAAAGCGGAGAATACTCTGCGAAACCTCCGCGGCTCTCTGCGCCTCTGCGGTGAAAAAGGCATACTCCCTGAAACAGCCTGAACACTTACTTTTTCGGGGCAGTTCCAAAGAACGGAAGCTGCGTCGCCAGATCAAGCCAGCGCTTCTGAACTTCGACGTAGTTGGTCACAGCTTGTTGCGCGAAATCGGCCAGTGCAGCGGCAGGCGAATTTTCTTCCAGGTTCAAGCCCTTCTTGACGGCTTCAATAACCTGCGCGTTTTGCTGGGCCGCAAAATCCAGCCATTGGGTGCGGGCATTCACAAAAGTTTCGACTCCTTGACCCGCAAAATCCGAAGCCGCACGAGTCACATCGGCAGGACTGAAACTCACGTTTTCTTTGATTGCTTCGAACAACTGGCTGCTCTGCTGTGAAGCGACTTCGGCCCAGCGGCGTTGCGCCTCGACAAAGCCTTCGTACCCTTGGCGCGCCCAACTTCCCAATTCAGGCGTCGGAGCCGAGCGGTAAAAATCCATCCCTTCTTCTACAGCTTTTAGCACCAGCGCATTTTGCTGCGCGGTCAGATCAATCCATTTTTTCTGCGCATCAACCAGATGTTCTACGACCTGTTTTGCCCAATCTGCTGCACCAGCATTTGCATCCTGGTTTTCATGCGTCGCCTTTGGTTCGGTTTCTCTTGCGCTTTTCGCTTTGTTTGCCATAACGGTTTCTCCTTCTAGAATTTGGTGATTGTAGTTATTTGCCTTGCGGCTGGTAAAGATTGCCGCTTCCATTGTCTTTTGAGTCAGTGCCTTTTTGCTTCGCTCGCCGCATGCCTTCGATAAATGGCACGCTCCAGCCGAGCGCGAAATCCACCAGCGCAGGCGCAAAAGTGTTGGCAATGTTGATCGCCTGAGCATCCAATGCGGCGACAATTTCGGGCTGCGGAAAACGAGCCGCCTGAACAATCAGTTTCGCCATCTGGCTGGCTGGAAACTTCGGAACGTAAGCGGGAAGCTCTAACCCTGTGTTGTTCGCAGCAGCGTCAAAGATTTCGGTTTCAACTGCGCCGGGGTAAATTGTGCAAACATCAATGCCTTCGGACATTACTTCCGCGCGCAGCGCCTCGGAAAATCCTGCCAGCGCGAACTTGCTGGCGCAATAAGCCGTTTCAAACGGCATCCCGCGTTTGCCGAAAATTGAAGAGACATTCAGGATCACTCCACCGCTATTTTGTTTTCGCATCTGCGGAACAACAGCGCGACAGGCGAAAACCGCTCCCCAGAAATTCACATCCATCAGCCGTCGAAAATCTTCAATCGGCATTTCCGCAAAACGCGAAGCAATTGCTACTCCTGCATTGTTGACCAGGATGTCCACCCGCCCAAACTTTTCAATTGCCGCCGCAATCAGGGCTTCAACCTGCGCTTGGTCCGCAACATCCGTCGGCGCTGCCAACGCTGGGACGCCGTTGGATTCAATCTCTTTGACTAATTCACCCAAGCGTTCCTGGCGCCTTCCGGCGACGACGACTTTTGATCCGGCTGCGGCAAACGCGCGCGCAGTTTCGCGGCCAATACCGCTGGTCGCGCCAGTGATGATTGCGACGGTTCCGCTCAACTTTCGAATCATGTTGATCTCTCCGGGAAAAGTGGTTTGACGGCAGCCATCATACGTCCACGCAAGAAAAGGTCAAGAAGATTTTTCGCAATTGCGAAAAATCTTCTCTAAAACCAGTGGTTCAAACTGGCTAAAATCCACCAGAAACATAGGTTTGACTTAAAACTCCCTTCAAAAACCTGCTTGCTCGCATCGGCGAAAAACCTCTATACTGCGCCTCTGAAACAACCTTGACCTCAAAAACGAGAATTTTATGGCTCAAAAGACAAGCAAATCGAAAGCCCGCCCATCCAAAAAGCGAACGGCCAAACGCGCAGTGACTAAATCCTTCGGCATCGAAACCGGCGAACCGGCCAACGGCAACACCGTCATTATCAAACGATACGGAAACCGCCGTCTTTACAACACCGAAACAGGCAGCTATGTCACGTATCAAGACCTGATCGCGATCATACGCACTGGCCACGATGTGCAGGTAATTGACTCCACTTCGCAAACCGATGTCACCAAGTCAGTCCTGATGCAGGCGATTCTGGAAGAGGAAAAGAACCAGAACCTACTGCCGCTTCCCTTTCTGTTCCAGATTTTGCGTTCGCGTGAAGATTCAATTCAGGACTTTTTGAAAAATCATCTGGCCGCCAGCTTCGAAGCTTATTTGAAAACCAAGGAAGAGTTTGATCGCCGCTTTCGCAGCTTTTTGGAATTGGGAGCGAGCGCACCGCAAATGTGGGAGCAATTTATGCCGGGGGCTGAGGCCTTGAGAAACTTTTTTAGCCCGCCCAAAAAGGATAAGGACGAATCGAAATCGTAGGCAATCTCAGTTCATTTGTTTGCGCGGCTTTGTGGCTTGAAAACTATCATGGCTCTGCGATTGCTCACGATACGCAACCATCCATTTCAATAAGGTTCGCAACTGCGTTGGTTGAAAACCTCGTTCCCGGTTTTGTGAGCCGATTTCAAACGCGATTCGCCATTGCGCAAACAGAGTTTTGTACGCCGCAAAAACAGAGTTTTTCGGATCGTAAATGCTTGTGGCTTCCGAAGTGACTCCGTTTAACTCGATCACTTTGAAATTTTTCCCTTGCCGAAAGTCCTCAATGCTGGGCGTGCGGATATCGAAGCGGCCAAAGTAAAATCCTTCGAAATGCTGGCAGATTCGATCAATTGCAGCTTCCAGCTCATCAGTTTTGACCCATCCGCCATCCAGAAAGACAGCACCGCGACAGTGCGTGCCGAGTTCAACCAGTGCTACGACTTTCCCAACAGCGGGTTTATCCCACAAATGGTTAGCATGCTTGTCGAGCAGAAATCTGGCCATGCAAACTGCCCGGCTATTGTTCAGGATCAACTGCTCTAAAGTGCTTTCGCCATCGCCTGTAACGGTCGGAAACCGTTTTTCCGTAATTGCGAAAATTCGCCCTTTCGGCTGATTGGGGTAGCGATAGTAAAAAACGCCGAACTCTTCGCCCGGCAAAAATTCCTGGATCAGCGTGTCTACGTTCACCTGCCGCAAGTAACTTTCCAGTTCGGCATCTGTCTTAATGATGCCAACGCCAGAACCGCGCTGCCCGGCGTCAGGTTTCAACACAACCGGGTAAGTCAGACTTTGATTGGCGATAAAGTCTTTTGCCGATTGAACGTTCTCTGCAGCGTCGGCAGAAGCGGCCAACAATTGCCACTTTGGCAGAAACTCTTTCGCATTTGCCAAACCACGATAAATTTCCGCCTTCGATTCGCCGATAAAGCCTCCGCCAGGAATCGCAGGATTCGCCGCCGTGAACAATGTCAGGCTGCGATATTTCAGCATCAACCACGCGACATAGACAACAACCGGCGGGTAAAAGACATATGTCGACCAAAACTCCCAGTTCGTCATTCGTCGCCAGCTTGATACCAGTAAGCGGCGGCCGCGCCACGTCGAAAGCCGCACCAGTGTTTTGACAGTCAGATAAATCAAAACAGCGGCGATGAATGCTTTTAGCAACACGCCTTGTCCGGCAAACAATGCCGATTCGACCAGCCCTTTGCCCAACAGCATGGCCAGTCCGACCAGCAATGGAGTCCAGACGATGCACGCAATCGCAAAATAAAGCGCGAATTTCCAGAAGCTGGTTCGCAACGCTCCAGCGGCGAAATAGGTTGGCAGGCGGGCGCCGGGAAGAAAGCGGCTGATGAAAATCACTTTTGCGCCCTGATGCTGCATCCATTCCGAGCCGCGCTGCACAGCACGCTCGCTGACAAACCATTTGACCGGCGCGCGCGACAACGCCGCTCTTCCCAACCATCGCCCAGCCAGAAACAGCAGCAAGTCGCCGACGTAAATCCCCAGAAAGCAGGCAAATACTGCAAGTGCGAAATCAATTCTGCCCTGTGCGGCCATCACTCCAGCAGTTATGCAAGTCAGGTCTTCCGTGATCAGCGTTGCAGCCGCTAGCAACAACACGACCACAAACGCCGTCACGCCAATGAACTTGGGCAAATTTCGCGTATCAAACGGCTGAAGCGATGCGGCCACACGAGCTGGTTCGGCTTGCGCCCTGGCCAACGCTTTACCTGATTCAACTCTTGCAACGAAATCGGTTAATAGCGGCGCAAGATAATCTTTCCGGTTGAACACCATAAAATGATCGAAATCCGAAACAATCAGTTCGCTCTGTGGAACTAGGCGATGGTGTTCTCGAGCGGCTTCGACCGGAACCAGAAAATCGTGCTGGCCGTGGATAATCAGCATTGGTTTGTCATACCGGTTGAGCAATGCGCGCAACGGCCGCTGGTCGGAATCGTAAAAGTTGCGACTGTAGGAAACCGAAAAATCTCTCGCGTGCGAAGTCGGCGAAAGCGGCAAGCCTTCGCGCAACAGCCAGAAAAATCCAAGCTGCAAGCCATGAAGGACATGGTTCAAATGGTAATCGCCCAGCAACTCCATTTCCTGAACACCAATTGCTGCCAACATCGTGACGGATGCAATACGCTCCGGTGCAATATCATAGAGATTCAACACAACTCCGCCGCCCATGCTGAAGCCGAGGAAGTGCGCACGCTGAACCTTTAACTGATCCAACAACTCAACAATGTATTTTGCGTGGGCGCGAAATGAATAATCCGGAATGTCACGCGTAGAAGCACCGAAGCCAGGAAGGTCAGGAATAATCAGCCGGTGCGAGGCTTCAAGCATGGGGGCGATTCGGCTGAAATCACCCGCTTCGCCAGGACTGCCGTGCAGCAAAACGATTGGCAAAACAGATTCGGCAGTCTGGCCTCTATCCTGATAAGCGAATCGTATTTGGCTGTTCAAAATGCGTTCGCCGTCAATTGCATTGACCGTTAAGGAACGGCAAGAGAAACAAAATCCCGGCAAATTTTCCACCGGTTTCCACCATCGCCAAACGTGCGTGGACAGAACCAGCAACAGGTACAAAGCAAAGAGTCGCCAGCGCCAATGTCGCCACCATCCCCGCAACTTGCCTGGTTCGTTGTCCATACCCATCAGGCTTTGGCCTGCCAGTATTTCAAGGTTGATGGAGCAACGCCAAAATCCACTGCAGGCTGGAAGCCCTGCATTCGCAGCAACATCGCAATCAACGCGTAATGATGCACCGTATGGCTGAGCAGAAATTGCAATTCGCGGCGGATGGAGGAACGATTCCAGGAAGAAGCAGCTTCGGCTTGCTCGCCTTCCAGCTTGACCAGCAATTCCTTGTCCTGATTCGCGGGCAACCGCTGAAGCTGCACAATCGCATCAATGATTTTGGCGCTGGCCGCTGAACGGTCTTTTTCAATCAATTCATTGCGTTCGCGCAAATCGTAATCCACTTTGCCCAGTTTGAAGCCCCGAAGAAAAGCGTCATAAAAATCCAGGCAATGTCGCAAATGACTGCCAACGCCAGCATGTGTGATTTCCGACGCCACACGGGTATAAAGCTCATCGTCTAATTGACCGAGCAGGTCCAGACCTTGTCTGAGCAAATAAACATTACTGCTTGTCATGATTTTCTCAGTTGAATTGCCGATGAAAAGCCCACCACAGGAACGAATTTTTGATTGACTGCGCTCCGTAAGGCTTTTGCCAGGACCTTTCGGTCATCGGCCTGAATTGCGTCTTCGCCAAAAACAATTGTCGCGTCGAATTTCGACACCGTCAGCAGCTTCAAAAAATGCGGCACAAAATCCCTGTCTCCCCACCAGCAAACAGCCGCATGCGCCGGAATTTCATTTGATGGAGTTTCATAACGAATTGCCGCATAGGAAACCGGATACGCGGCTCTGGCCGCAGGTTCCAGCAACGCCGGGCTGAATTGCATCAACCCGCTGCCCATCGTGCTGGTTCCTTCGGGAAACAGAATTACGCCCAGACCTTTGGCCAATGTTTCGTCAATCAGCCCAATGACGCGCGGAATGTCCTGAAAATTCTTTCGGTCAATAAAGATCGTGCCGATGCCGTGGGCCAACCAACCCATTCCAGGCCAGCCGGAAATTTCGTTTTTGGCGATGAAGGTGCATTCCAATTGCCCGGCCAGCAGAATGATGTCTATGTAGCTAAGGTGATTGGCAACCAGAAAGAACGGTGGTTTTGGCGGTTTGCCTTCTACGCGAACGAGCATGCCAAGGATAATGGCCAGCGACCTGGACCAGCCAATAAAAATCAGCTTGCGAAACCGTCGTCGCGTTGTGCTTTGAACCGGAAGCAAGGCTTTGCCAATCAACCACGCCGTTTGAAACGTCAAGGTTGCCAACAAAAAAACCGCCAAACGAAATGTCGCGCGAAGCATTCTGAACACGTCTTCTCCGCCCTTTGGTTTACACACCGAAAAACATGCGCTGCGTTTGCCTGTCCATTTCGAACAAATCAAACAGCACGAAATAATCAATCGTCTTGAATTGGCGATCAATCGCCGGAGGGCCGCAAACTTTTGCGCCAATCCTCAAATAAGATCGAAACAGCTTTGGCAATTTCACTTCAAAGGGCGCTTCAACCGCAAAATCAGCCGGGTAACATTCAAACCCGATTTTCGGCGCAACAGCGTAGTTGGAATGCAAATGGCCTTCGCGTTCCAGCAATTCCATCGTCAGCTTGCCTTCGCTGACGTCCTGGCTGGTCAGCGAACAGCAGCCAAACAAAAACCGTTTTCGGTTAAACGCAATGTACGAAGCCAAACCTTTCCACAGCAAAAACAGCACCTGCGTGTTTCGATACTCTTTGGCGATACAGGCTCGGCTTAGCTCAACAGAATCTTCCAGAACTTCCAGCGGCAATCGCGATAGATCAAACTCCGTAGCGGAATAAAACCCTGTCGCCGCTGCGGCCATTGCGCCGGTTTGCAGCCTGTAAGTGCCAACGACTTTTCCTGTTGCGGCTTCAATTACCATCAGATGATGACAAGCCAGATCGTATTCGTCCACATCACGACCGGTTTGAAAAGACGATTCCAGCCCTTCGCCTAATTCCAGGTTGAAGATTTCAAAACGCAACCGCAACACTTCATCCAACTCATCCGGGCTGCTTGCAAAACGCAACAGGTACTTGCCTTCGCGAAGTTCGCTTGGCGGCATACTGTCGCGAAAACGTGGATATTCGTCTTTGTCGAGTGCAGGCAAAATCTCCGCAAGCATGAATTCACCTCGTCTTGAACAGGTTTTTTGGCATCAGGCTTACAGCTTCTTCCAGCTTATCTGGGATTCAACCCAACGAAGTATAGCCACAAGCCGTACAGTCCTGAAGCTTGCTTCGCCATCCTTTCAAAAAACGGCGCTCAGCGGTTTGGATTAACAGCTTTATATGCTTTGACCCGTATTCTCTATTCCCTGCCAGATGCTGCCAAAAAAGAATTCTTTGCGCGTTGCAAACTGGAATAACTGCCAGCCGCTTTCGGATAAAGACCGCGGCATCCAAATGTAGAAAACAATGGGCCACTGAAAAAACCATGATTGATTGAGCTTATGACGATAGCAACGAAAACAGCACACAACCATACGCATGCCCCAAACCGCCTTGCCGTGATTCCGGTTGCAGAACGATTGAACGCAGACACAACGCTAACAGGTCAAGGCGTTACCATTGCAATTTTAGATTCCGGCTTTTATCCGCATCCGGATTTGGTCGAACCGCACAATCGAATCATCGCGTTTCACGATGTGGCGAATCCGAAAGCGAGGCTTGATGCGAACCTGCCACCAGAAAGCTGGGATTGGCATGGCACGCAGACTTCTGTGACAGCGGCGGGCAATGGTTTTTTGTCCAACGGTGTTTATCGCGGCTTAGCTTCGGAAGCAATGGTCGCCTTAGTCAAGGTCAGCGACGACGGACACATTAGCGATGAAAACATTGTTCGCGGATTGGAATGGGTGCTTACGAACAAAGACCGTTTCAACATCCGAGTCGTCAGCATGTCGCTGGGAGGTGACGCGGATACATCGTTTCGTGAAAGCATCGTTGATGAAATTGCCGAACGAGCAGTTCGCGAGGGATTAACGCTGGTTGTCGCCGCCGGAAATTCCGGTTGCACAGCCGATCCTCGTCCGATCCCACCTGCCAATTCACCTTCCGTAATTACGGTTGGCGGTTACAACGACAACAACGAATTAGGCGCGCGCGAAGTTGATCCATACTGTTCCAGTTTTGGCCCAACCATAGACGGAATCGTCAAACCGGAAATTGTGGCACCAGCTATCTGGGTTGCTGCACCAATTTTGCCAGAAACGGATTCTTACCGCCGCGCCGAAGCTCTTTCGGTCATTGCAGCCGCACCGAATTATCAACTGCAAAAATTGGTCAGAGAACTGTGGCGCAAAGTGGATTGGCCGCTGTCCCTGGCTATAGCTTCACCTGCCGAAATTCGAGAGACGGCCGAAACTGAACTAGGCAAAAGCAAGATTGTCGCAACTCACTATCAACACGTTGATGGGACTTCGTTTGCCACGCCGATTGTTGCTTCAGTTGTTGCGCAAATGCTGGAAGCAAATCCCAAGCTGACTCCGGCGGCAATTAAAAACATTCTGGTCGCCACGGCTGACCGTTCTGCGAACTTGTCGCTTCATCAACAAGGGTACGGCGTGCTGAATGCCCGTCGAGCAGTTGAAGAAGCGGCCAGCGAAATTCACACGCACGAAGAGTGCGACTTCAATGCACCGCGCATTGAACGCGGCAAACTGGTGTTCTGGTATCACAACGATTTGGCAAAGAGTGTTTCGCTGGCCGGTGAATTCAACGCCTGGAACCCGCAAGCCTCGTTTTTTGCGAAGCACCAAAGCGGGATGTGGCGCGCGGAAATCGAACTGCTTCCGGCGGGGAGCTATGAATACAAGCTGGTGGTTGACGGCCAATGGCTGGACGACCCGAGCAATGGTTTGAAAGTAACTGACAATCACGGCGGTTTTAACTCCGTGTTACACGTAACCGAATAACTCTAAAAAGGAGGGAATAAAATGGGAAGTTTCAATCCTTATCTGGTAGACGAGATCGTTACGCAAACCGATAGAAACAGGGACGATGATCTATTTGGATTGATTGGCGACTCGTCGAGTTATCGAACGGAACTTTACGGATTTGAAGTCACGATGTCGGGCAAGTTGGTTCTGCCTGAGTTACACCCAAATCCGGAGCAGGAAAAGCAACTGGCGACTTTATGATCAATGCGTTGAAGTCACATTGGCCGGAATACCTGATGGAAGCCGCTGAACTGGGAATTTTCATGATGTCAGCGTGCTTTTTCGGCGTGTCGCTGGAACATCCTGGCTCGCCAGTTCACCAGGCGGTTGGCGATCCGTTTCTACGGCGCGTTTTGATGGGGCTAGCGATGGGACTGACTTCCATCAGCATCGTGTATTCGCCTTTGGGTAAACGGTCGGGCGCACATTTTAATCCGTCAGTGACGCTGACGTTTTGGCGGCTGGGCAAGATCAAGCCGTGGGACGCCGCCTTTTACATCCTGTCGCAATTCATCGGTGGAGTTTCGGGAGTGTTGATCTCTTCGCGGATTTTGAAAACCGCCTTGCGCGCGCCGACGGTCAACTACGTCGCAACACTGCCTGGCAGTTTTGGACTTGGAGCTGCATTTCTGGCGGAAGCGGGAATTTCCTTTTTACTGATGACCGTCGTGCTACACGTGAGTAACAAAAGGAAGCTTGCCAGGTATACAGGATTATTCGCGGGTGGCCTGGTTGTTACTTACATCAGCCTGGAAGCTCCGATTTCCGGGATGAGCATGAACCCGGCGCGCACTTTCGGTTCGGCGTTTTCGGCGCAAGCCTGGAACGCGCTTTGGGTTTATTTCACGGCTCCGCCGCTGGGAATGTTACTGGCAGCGGAAACTTACTTGCGGCTGAAAGGCATTGGCCATGTGCTGTGCGCCAAGCTGCACCATCACAACAACGAACGCTGCATTTTCATATGCAACTTCGGCGGCTGCTCGCGGGAATCTGTTTAAGAACGCGGGCAAGTTTAGGCAAGGTTTTTGCAGAAGCCCGCGCGAAGCAATGGTGCATTAAAGACTAACTTCGCGCTTGTTTCTGCAATTGCCGGCATTAACCAAATAACTCTGGAGGGAGAAAACCAAATGTTAAAACGAACGATTTTTCTGAGCTTGTTTGCTCTGGCTGCTTTTTCCGTCGCCGCGCTGGCGCAGGATCACAAGATGGGCAAAAGCGTAAAGTTCACAGTTCGCATCGAAAATGTTTCCAGCGCCGATGGCCAGGTTGCCAAAGACGGAACCCATTGGCCGTTCGCGCTGTCACCTGGCCTGTGGGTTCTGCACAAACGCGAAGTCCGTCTGTATCGCGAAGGCGTTCCGGCCAACGGTGGACTGGAACCGCTGGCCGAAACCGGCAATCCAAGTGAACTGGTCAAAAACCTGGAGGCACGCGGCCACAACGAAGCGGATGGAATCATGCTGCACGGCGTGTTTAACACACCGGCGAATAGCAACGGACCCGGCCCAATTGGTCCCGGCGGGGCGTATGAGTTCAGTTTCAATGCCGAACCCGGCATGCGGCTTTCGCTGTTGACGATGTTCGGTCAATCCAACGATTGGTTTTACGCGCCGAAACGCCAGGGCATTGACTTGTTCAACAACGGCAAACCGCTAAGCGGCGACATCACAAGCGAATTCATGCTGTTTGACGCCGGAACCGAAAAAGACGAAGAACCAGGCGTTGGCCCCAATCAAGGCCCGCGGCAGAAAGACCCAAATGCTGGCGAAGCCGAAAACGGCAAAGTTCACGCCGCCAAAACTTCGGCCTTCTTCACCAGAAACGGCGAATTGTTCAAAGTGACGATTACGCCCGAAGGCGCAATGGCCAAGATGTAAACGCTGCCCACAATTTCACACGAACGATTTATTGAATAGCCACAACGCCAACCGCTAAAGACTGCGGATGCTGAAAATCAGGTCTCCTCTCAGCATTTGCAGCGCTACAGCGGTGGCGATCTGTGGCTTCTTTTTTCGAGGAGGGAGAACACGATGAGAACCATTTTGAAAAGTTTGTTTGCCGCCAGCTTGTTGATTGCTTTAACCGCGATGGCCCAAGCCCAGGTGGCGGAAAAGAAAATGCTGACGCTGGAAGGCGCAAAGCGCGTTCTTGAGACGACAAAAGCCGAAGCCGCAAAGCTCAAAGCTCCGGGCGCGGCAATCGCCGTGGTAGACGATGGCGGCAATTTACTGGCGCTGGAACGGCTGGACGGCACCTTTGCCGCCGGTTCGCAGATTTCCATCGGCAAGGCGCGTACGGCTGCGCTGTTCAAGCGCGAAACAAAGGCTTTTGAAGAAATCATCAACAAAGGCCGCACGGCGATGACTTCCCTGCCCGATTCGTTCTTTACCCCCTTGCAAGGCGGAGTGCCGATTGTGCTGGATGGCCAAATCATCGGAGCTATCGGCGTCAGCGGAGCCGCCAGTGCCGCGCAAGATCAGGAACTTGCCGTCGCCGGAGCAAACGCGCTGACGAATCCAGAAACTGGCAAAGCATCGGTCAGCTATTTCGAGCGCGCAAAAGTGGATGCGGCATTTGTCAAAGGCGCAGTGCTGTTCGACAACAGCGACAAATACATGGTTCACGCCAGCCACCGCGACAAAGCGGGCATGGTCGAAGTTCACGAACAAGATGCCGACATAATTTATGTGCTGGAAGGTTCGGCGACCTTGGTCACAGGCGGCGAAATCGTCGGCGGAAACCTGATCGCTCCTGGCGAAATTCGTGGCACGGGCATAAAGGGCGGTGAAACGCGCTCCATCGGCAAAGGCGACGTAATTATCGTTCCGGCTGGAACGCCGCATTGGTTCAAGGAAGTTCCAGGGCCGATCAATTACTACGTTGTGAAGGCGCGATAAGCCTGAAAGAAAAACATTCTCCCACGAAGACACACGAAGAAGATACAAAGGCATAAAAGAGAACTTCCAGTTTCTTCGTGAAACTTCGCGTGTCTTCGTGGGAGAAAAATAGAGTTAAGGAGGAAGGTATGAACTGCAGGTTTTCAAAAACACGGTTGGGCTTGCTGGCAGCGCTGATTGTTGGTGTGTTGGCGGCGCTGGCCAGCGGGCAAGAAGTCGTTCCCACCGCCAAGCCTGACGCGACGATCAACCTGGCCACGGACGAAGGTGCAAAGCTGGTCAAAGGCCAGTGGCGGTATAGCGACACCAAAATCATCGAAGTGGATTTCAAATCGCCCGGCGCGGATAAACAGCCAACAGGCGCTCCAAATCGAACCTACGATTACGCGCCCAAAGCTGGCCCGGCGGATTTCGATGATTCCAACTGGGAAGCAATTCCAGCGTCATCACTGGAAGCGCGGCGTTCCACAGGGCGGCTTTGTTTCAATTGGTATCGCATCAAGCTGACGATTCCTGAACGCGTCGGCGATTTCGACCCAACGGGTTCGACCGTCGTTTTTCAAACCGCGCTGGATGATTACGCCGAAGTTTGGGTGGACGGCGAATTGACTCGTTATCTGGGACAAATGGGAGGCTCTGTGGTTGGCGGCTGGAATGCGCCGAATCGCCTTGTCGTCGGTCGCAACGTCAAACCGGGGCAACAGATTCAATTGGCGATTTTTGGCATCAACGGGCCGATTTCCAATCCGCCAACAAATTTCATCTGGGTGCGCGAAGCCAGGCTGGATTTTTATCGTGGATTGGATGTGCCTGTGGCGCTAGTTCCCAGCGAAGTTAACGTCCAGATCATCAAAAACGATCCGGCGATTGACGCGATCGTTGGCCCGAATCCAAAAATCTTCAAACTGGCCGAAGGCTTCAAGTTCACCGAAGGTCCGGTTTGGATTGCGGGCGATCAAATGAACAAAGCCCATTTGCTGTTCAGCGATCCGAACAGCAACGTGATTTGGAAATACACGCCAAATGGCAGTGAAGCCGGCAAGCTGGAAGTATTCAAAAAACAAAGCGGGTACAGCGGCGCGGACATTGCCGAATACGGCCAGCCGGGATCGAACGGATTGACGCTGGACAGTCACGGACAATTGGCGATCAACCAGCACGGCAATCGCCGAGTCCTGCTGATCGAAAAATACGGCGGCGAAACCGTGCTGGCCGATAAGTTCGAAGGAAAGCGTCTGAACAGCCCGAATGACCTGGTTTACAGCTCCGACGGCACGCTGTTTTTCACTGATCCGCCGTTTGGCTTGCCGAAGTTCGGCGATGATCCGCGCAAAGAGTTAGCTTTTAGCGGGGTGTATTCGCTTCGCAAAGACAAGCTGCAATTGCTGACAAAGGAACTCAGTGGGCCAAACGGCATCGCGCTTTCTCCGGATGAAAAATACTTGTACGTCGGCAACTGGGACGACAAGAAAAAAGTCGTCATGCGGTACGAACTGACGGCGGAAGGCTCGGTCAAAAACGGCAAGTTGTTTTTCGATATGACTTCGGCACCAGGCGAAGACGCGATTGACGGCATCAAAGTAGATCAAGCAGGTAACCTGTACGTTTCCGGTCCCGGCGGGTTGTGGGTGCTATCGGCTGAAGGAAAACACCTGGGCACAATCATCGCGCCAAAGCATGTTCACAACATGGCTTGGGGAGATGACGACGGCAAAACGCTGTACCTGTGCGCTCGCAGTGGTCTGTACAAAATGCGACTGAATGTCGCGGGTATTCGCCCCAAAGAGATTGCTGCGAAGTAAGTGCCATCATCTGAAAGCAAGATCGTGGAGAGGCGCGGTGGCATACTGCGCCTCTAATTCGATTTGTCCGATTTGATATAAGCAACCCATCGCCCGTCAGGTGACAAGGATGGCTGCCCGCAATTGATACCGTCACAATTACTGACATTGGCGGTTTCTTTCCCCTCGCGCTTCAGATAGACGTCGCGCCATTCGATTGCGCCGCCCAAACCTTCTTTGGTTTCGGCCTTCGTATAAACGACAGTTTTGCCGCCATCGTAAACCCGTTCCCAGCCTTGCAGATGTACTAGCATCCGCTGATCGTCTTCGGAATTCATGTCCAGGTCGCGTGTTTCGATCTTTCCCTCACTAAGCGAAAGCGTTCCAACAGAATATTTCTCATCTCCGCTCGAGCGCAGGAAAAGAACCTGATTTGCGTCTTGGGCATTCACGCCAATCAACTTGATGACACCGCGGATGGAGACAACTGGTTTTGTGGTGCGACTGTCAATTGTGATTTCGACGACCTGCTCACCTTTAAGACCGAGCAATTTTGTATCTCCGGTCAGCACAATCGGCGAACGATAGCCGCCTTCGCGTGTAATGCGCTGGCTGGTTTGTGTGGTCGAATCGTAAAGCCAGATGTCGCCAGCAAGCTTGTCATCTTCTCCCCTCATCGCACTGGGCGTCGCCGAAATACCAACAAAGCGCAGCAACCATTGCAACGTCGTTTCTTTTTTGACGGGAGGCGGTTGCTGGGGTTTTGGCTTTTCGGGTTGTTGCTTGTCGGGCGGTTGTTTGTCCGGCGGTTTGGTTTGACGGTTTTGGGGATTTTGCTGAATCGGCGCAAACCAGATCAGGCTTGCAGACAGGACCAAGGCTGGAATGTGGTGAAAGATCATCATCTCGGCTACCTCACAAAACAATTCTGGGCGCTTCCCTCAATCACTGCCTGGGCAACGCGAAGATCGGGAACGGCTGGAAGCCGCTCTTTGCGGGCGGCTCTTCGTATACACCGTTCTGTCTTTGGGTCAGCTTCCAAACCTCCGTGCGTACCCAACTGCCGAGTTCGTTGATGTAAACAACACGGTCTGCGGGTTGCCCGTCGGCTCGGCCTTTCAACCCTTCGAGCAACACGTAGGTGAACGCGCCGTGCCCTAGGCTGTCCATTTCGATTGAATCTTCGTTGTCTTTTGAAGCGGCGAAAAAGACAACGCCCTGGTAATTTTGCTTCAAATCCTTGAGCGCCTCGGTCAACCCATCGTCGCCTTTGCGCCGCGAGCCTGTGACGGCAGCGGCGCGGCAGGAATCCACAAACAGAATCGGCTTCGTTCCCGAAACTTCCGTCAACTCGTCAATCAGCGTGCTCCATTTAACATCGTATCGTTCCGGGTTTCCCGCTGGGTTGTGTTGGTGCGTCCAAAAATAGTAATTACCTTTGTGCAATCCGCCGTGGCCCGATAGGAATAGTACTACCACATCGTTCTGCGATGATTTTCCGTTCATCCAATCCAGCCCATCCAGTACCGCATCGCGAGTGACCTGTTCGTTCGTCAGGGTTTTGATATGCACTTTATTGAAAAGCAGCCCTTCCTGCGCCTGGAACATCGAGGCCATCTTCAACGCATCCTGATCGGCAAACCCCAGAGACAGTTCTCTGTTCTGATACGCTTTGACACCAATGGCCAGCAGCACCAAGTTCGGTTTGGCCTGTGTGCCGCGGCCCGTGAACGTGATCTTTTTGACTTCGGGTTCCGAAACGGCTTTTTCGTTGGCAGCGATCACGGCCAATGTATTCTCGCCCGGCTGCAATCGCACCTGCCCTTCCCAACGGCTGCCGCTGGCTCCGCCGACCTTCACCCCGTTGACCAGCACCTTCAAATCGTTGACGGGTAGCGTGTTCGGTACGGACTTGGCTTCGGCTCTGACCATCACCATTTCAGTGTCGCTTACGTCTTTGTCGGGCGCGGCGATGAAAACGACCGGAGGATAGGAAGCGGCAATGGTTGTCGCAGGCGCACTCGCTGTGAACGAGCGTCCTCGCTTTTCGTCCGCAGCCTTGAGCGCCAATTGGATATCCCGCGTCTTCAGATATTCCGCTACAACATCTGGCCGGTAGCGGTCTTTGAACTGCGCGGCGGCGTAAAATTTCGCAGCCTTGTCCACGCCCTGATTGACGTGCCAGCCGATGTATTGGTCGCCATTCAAACTAGAGGTGTAGTAGCCTTCGGGCGTCCAGGCTACCCATTCGTTGTCAGTCGTAACAAAGATCGTCAACAGGTTTCGGCCCGATACGATATCCCACAGCTTGATTGTCTGATCGTTGGAACCGGAAACCAGCGTTTGATTGTCCGGCGATACCGCCACCGCCCAAATCGTGCCAGTATGGCCGACAAATTGGCGCTCCATTTTTCCCGTCCCGGTTTCGTAAAGAGTCAGAAATCCGTTCCCACCGCCGCTAACGAAGTAGCGACCGTCGCCGCTAAATGTGTAGCAGCGGTGAACGTACCCCGATGCCCTATCCCGTGTGATGGTTTTGAAAACTTGCCCGCCACTAATGATCTGCAAGTTCGGGTCTAACGTCGTTGTCGTTTTCAGCGTGTTATCACCAACCGTCGTCCGGGCTCGCAGGTAATCCGCTTCATTCTTAACTACGCCGCCCAAGCTGATGTTCGCCTCATCCACTGATGCGAGCGTGACGGTTCTCTGCAATGGGCCATACTGGCTGATATTACTGGATTCCGCTTTTGTTCCAAATGCAATGGACTGGCCATCGCGCGCAAAACCAACAGCCCAGACCGGCGCGCTTTTGCCGCCCAGCGTCCTGATGATTTTCCCGCTTTCCGGATTCCAGAGGTGGATCAGATTAGCACTGCCTCCGCCGGTCGCCACGAGCTTGCCACCCGGCGCAAAAGCCGTCGCCAATACAAAGCTGTCGTGCTGATTAAATCGGGTGATGACCTGGCCGGAGGGAAAGGCGAGCAGGTAGTTGACGAATTCACCGTTCCCACCCGAGGTCAGCAATCGTTTGCCATCGGGGCTGAAGCAAAGATTATCAACTGTGCTTCCCTGTTTATAGAGTTCTTTGATGAATTTGCCGGTTTTCCCTTCCCACATCAGGACTCTCTTGTCGTCCCCGCCCGAAACGATGTACTGGCCGTCCGGCGAGAAGGCCACGCTCCACACTTCATCGGTATGACGCTCCGCCAGATCGGCTAGCTTGGCTCCGCTCGCGACATCCCACAGCAACAGGCTCCGATCCCAGCTTGCCGAAACCACGCGGCGGCCATCGGGAGAAAAGTCCACATCCTCTACGGCATCCGCATGTCCGCGCAGGACTTTTGGATCCTTCATCACTATTGCCGCCCAATCCCAAATACGTACGGTCTGATCCCCGCTGCCCGATGCCAGCCAGCGTCCGTCCGGCGAAAACGCGAGTGAAAACACGGCTTCCTCGTGTCCCTTAAGCAGTCTAACGACCTCTCCACTGTGGAAATCGTGGATGCGAATACCATAGCGATGTTCCGGTATTCCTGCTAAAAACCCGCAGACTGCCAGATATTGCTCATCCGGAGAAAGCGCGGCAGCATAAATCTCTCCACTTCCATCTTCGATTTCTCCTTGGATGGTACGAACGACCTTTCCGGTCGCAACCTCCCAGACACGGATCATCTTGTCGTCCCCGGCTGAAATCAGATGCCGCCCATCACGCGTGAAGATAATCTGCTTGATCAGGGCTGTGTGGCCGCCCGGATCAATCACCAGGCGCGGGTCGTCCGCCACAACGCGAACGAACGAAAACAGCAGCATGGTCACAAGGCACAAGAATTTGAAATCGGACAGGGACTGCAAAATCGGTTTGCGTTTCATTCCGAACACCTCCCGGCAAAGATGCACCGCAGGATTGGATCATACCGAACGATCACGGTTTTCTTCACTTCCTTTTGCGGCAGCGTCACCAGCCGCCGCCCTTCCGTGCCACGCACCAGCCAGGTCGCGCCGTCTTTTCCTTCCCAAACCAGCCAAGCTTCCTGACCTTCTTTCAACGGCTCGACGCCGCCCAGGTCAGCCATGCGCGGCAAGGTTTTGTCCACGATCATCACGCCGTAATTGACGGGCAACAGCAGGAACTGAATCGCAATCAGCAACATCAACAGGCTAATCAAAAAACGCGATCGCGGAGTTTGCGCCAATAGCCTGCGCGCCGCCCGCAACAGAAATCCTGTGATGACGATGCCCGCAACCAGGGCAACAAAAAACAATGCCCGCACGGATTCTGACGCGCTCAACATGACGCGCCATTGCCACGCCGCCGGCTGCTGATCGGCCAGCAGCAGATTGCTGAACTCGAAACATTGCCGCATCACAAGTTGAATCATCAATATCGCAACCGCAATGCCGGCAATGGCCAACCGAGCAGGATTCGAAAACCACTGCCCCATTTTTCCGCGCCCGTTTGCAGGAATGAACCGCGCAATCAGCCAGACGATTGCCACAACCGGCAACGCCGCCAACACAATGATCGGAATGGAAGAAAGCAGATAGACCAGAAACTTCGCGCCGGTAAACAGGTAGCGTTCATCCAACACCGCAAGGTCGGTTCCGATGCCAAGCGCCGTCAAATGAAACCGCAGCGCCAGGTATCCAAACAGGTACAGCGCAAAGCTGCCGATGGCGGAATACGCCGCCCAACTTCCGCCCAATTCTTTCAACTTGCCCGCCAACGCCTCAAATGGTTCTGTCATTTTCACCTGCCGATTAGAAGGAATGGACTCCAAAAATACGGGTGAGAGTAACGCGGGTCTTTTTTTACGGCAATCAAAGCGGCGCGTGCAGCTTCGACCGGTGTTTTCGTTTGCGCTTCGTGATAAAAGGTTTCCATCCACAGCGCGGTCGAAGCGTCGTCTACTTCCCAGGAAGAAAGCACGATGTTGTTGGCTCCGGCATAGAGCAACGCACGCACCATCCCGATGACTTCGCCCGCGCGCGTCGCCTGCCCTTGCCCGGTTTCGCACGCGCTCAACGCCACAAGCCGCGCGTTCGCCAACGGCAAACCAAACATTTCCGCTGCGGTCAATTGCCCGTCATCGTTCGCTTCCGGCGCCAGCTTCAAGTGTGACAGCAGCGGCTCCTGCGCAACGTATTTGCCGTGGACGGCAAGATGAATCAGGTCGTAACCGCCCGCCAGTGCCTTCAACTCGGATTCTTTCACCAACGCATTGCTAATGACGCGACTGTTTTGCGGAAACAATTTACCAATGGCCTTCACTTCGCCCTGCATTTCAACGCTGCTCGGGTCAGCGACGGCCAGCAAGCGGCCACGTTGAAGATTCTCAGGTTTCTTCAATCGCATCAGCACCGTGGCGCTGGGCGCATACGAAATGCTGAAACGTTCTCCCAGCGCACGCCCATCCGGCGCGATCAACGCTTGAAATGGAATGTAGTTCAAATCCTCGTGCGGAATGATCACCAGTCGGTCGGACTTGATCCATTCAAGCATCGGTTGAATCAGAAATAGAAAAAGTTCGCGAGCCGATTTTTCATCGAACTTTTCCCGGCGATCCCGCAGGCTACGGCGTAATGAGGTGATTTTCTTGACCAAATGTTCGCGAATCAACACGACTGAACGTGTGTGAACCGCATCGCCGCTGATGTGCATCAAAACGATTTGATCGCCTTGAACCAGATAGGATAGTGCTTCGCCGCCGTCCTGTTTTAGCATCTGCTGGAAATCCGTGAGAGAAACGGGCTTCGATGCGATCAATTCCTGCACCTTTGACCCTGACGCCACAACGCTGCGGGTCAATTTCTGGTATTCGCTTTCCAGCGTTTGAATTTCTTTCTCTTTTGCCGTCACGTCTACAGAATTTTGACTGCCGGAACTTCGCAAATTGAGCAGGTCTTTTTGCAACCTTGAAATCTGCGCGTTGATCCGCACCGACTCCGCATAAAAATCCCGGTCGGCAGGCTGGGATAATTTCAGATCCTGCGTTTGCAGTAAGTCTGCCAGAACTCGCGACCGGGATTTTTCGAGCAACGCAAAGGCTTCCGCAGGACGGCGCAGTTGCAGCAAGATCAGGGCAGGCTCGTAATAAATCTGCATCAGGTCTTCGAGTGACGCACTTCGACTGATTTCCGAACCGATCTTGCGTCGGTCTGTTTCGATCCGTTCAACCGCCTTTAAGTGGGTTTTCACTGCCGTTTCGACCTGCCCCTGCGCGTAAAGCAATTTGGCCTGCGCCTGCAAGCCAATGGCGTCATCTCCGAACTGAAGCACTTCTTCGCGTAAAAGAACCTGAAACACCGAAGGTAAAGGGCGGGGGTCATCAACAAATCTTTCATTGACCAGTACATCATTGGGTCGAATGGGGCTGAAAATATCTATTCCCGAGATGGTTTTAGAATGGCTGTCACTGAGTTCCAGCAACATTCGCTTCCCTCGAACGCCTGACAACAACCGCGTCAAAGGTTGAATGAAAAAGTCATAGCCATTTTGTTTGGCCAACAACATGGATTGCTCCAGATCATTTTTGGCGTGGTCTAGCGCTTCAATGCAAACCCGGGCCGCACTTTTATCGTCACACCCTAGGCCTAACCTTTCATACACACCGCCCCGGCTGAAATAGCCGTAAAAGAGCAATTCCGGGTCGTTGGTTTCAGCAGCAATCGAAAATGCGCGACTGGCATAATCAAAGGCAGCAGCCGTTTCGTTTCGTGAACTAAGCACTGCACTTTTCAAATCATACACATCAAACAGGTCACGTTTTTCAACGTTTTGCATGCTCAGGCGGATCGCTTCATCAAGGTAAGAAATTGCAGCATTGCGATCTTTCGCCCCTTGATAGGCCACACGAGCCTGACCGATCAGTGACTTGATTTGATAGGCGGTGTGATTGGCTTTTCGCGCCAGTTCGTAAGCTTGTTGGTAAAGGCCGCTGGCTTGTTGCCAGTGGGCTTGCAATCGCTGAATGTCGGCCATTTTATGCAGGCTTAATGCGGCAGAAGCATTGTCCTGGCGTCGGAGGAATTCCTGATAACTGCGGGTTAATTCATCTTCCGCCCGTTGCATCTCTCCCAGGACGGACTGAACACTCCCTGTTTTTCGAATCTGGACGACACAGCGTTCGATTCGCTGAATCGCCTGTTTTTGCAGCGTCGCCGCATCCTGAATCGGTAACACATTGTCCGGTGCTTTTAGCGAGAGTAAAAGCGGAAGTACAAATAAATGGCTGATAAGAACTGATCGAATTATCATTCCTGGATGATGCATAATTCCCCCAATGGCTAAGAGACTGCTATGGACAGTGCTCACTAATTCAATGCTGATGAATTAAAAGCTGAGAGCGAAACTACGCGGAACAGAACCCGCTGTCAGCGTTTCGCTGCACCGCCAATCCTGATCGTCAATTCATTCGAAGACACCGACTTCATTCGGACCTTGTAATCGCCTGCGGCCAAAGCGAAGTTGATTTTGTACGTCAGGTTGATTGAACCGCCTGATTTGATGAGTTTGACGGATGGGCTGTTGTCGGTTTGCGGCAGCAAGGTCGTTTCCGCAGAACGTTTTTTGGGATCGGATAGCACTAGCGCGAATGCCGCCAACTCGACTTCGAACGCGCTGCTGGCATCGGACGCCGTCGAAGGGTATTCAACCACCGCGTCAATCATCACGCCCTGGCTTTTCGGATAAGTCGTTTGCGGCGAAGACAATCTGGCTTTGAGGCTCGTCAAATCGCTTTTCAGCCTGGTCGCCGGAGTTGGAGCTTTGGCTTTGGCCACGTTTCTGTAGCCTTCAAAAGCGGTTCGCGTTCCCCAAACGCGTTCGTCCCAATCGTCGCCAATTCGTTCAAACAGGATTTTCGCAACTGCAAACTGCTGTGCTTTTGCCGCCAGCAACGCCATTTCATTCAACCGAAACTTGTTGGTTCCGTATTTTGCTTCCAGTTCTTTGTACCCATCCCAGATTTTCTGTCCCCAAATGTTGTTGTCGCGAAAAAAATCGCCGTGGCCATCCTGGGTGATATATCGAGGCCGGACAAAGGACACAATCATGTAATAGGTAATATCGCCTTCAGCGCCGCCGACGGATTTGATGGAGTTTTCGGCAAACGCTTCCCATTGGCCTTTAACGCCATGATTTTGGACCATCAAATCGAAAGCTTTGGTTTGGTAAAAATAGTAATAGTTCGGTTCCAGCGCGACAGCTCGCGCAAAGATGTCGTTGTAACGCGTCCAATCGTCAAAGGCGCGGCCTTGTTCCAAAGCGAGCTTGACGAAATAAAAGTGCGGGCATAGCGACGGAAGTTTGGCGGTTGGGTCTCGTCGAATTTCGCCCTTGGCTTCCTGGGCCAGATTGACAAAAAAGTTTTTGGTGTCGAAATCCAGGGCGATGTTGGCCTGTTTCAAGCGCTTTTGATACTCCTTGCCGCCAACGTCTTTGTCGAACCCGCGCCAATCACGATCCGAAGTCCGCGCCAGTTTGGCGTATTCCACCCAGGCGTTCGCAGAGGCAATTCGTGCTGTTTGAGATTTTGGAGATTCCCGCATCCATTTTTCCAACCGATCCAGATGCGTTTTCCACTGCGGGTCCGTCGCCGTCCCGCTAACGTTTGGCCATGCCAGGGATTGATAAAACACGAATAACTTCCAGTCTGCGCCGGGAAAACGCTCTTTGCTCGCTCTGGCTTGGTCGGCGGCGGCGTCCAGCGCGGCAAAGTTCCCCTGTTCAAAATTCTTCCTGACTTCGGCAACAAACTCTTCCTGGGTTTGTTTGACTGGCATGGCGGATTGCGCGAAAGTCCAGCTTGCCGTGAACAACAAGGCGATACCAGTGAACAGAATTCCCGGAAAACCAGCGATACGTTTTGGCTGCATAAATTGCTCCTTTAGCTGAATGGCATCGAATTTTCCGCAGTCGTTTTGGCTGCCGGTGAAGTATAACCCAACTGGTTTTCGCTGGCAGCCACATCGCCAAGAGAATCACGACAAAGCGCCAGAATGACTGAAACTGGCGCGGGGAAAAACAAATTCCCTTGCTCTTCCCCATTCAATTGGCTCATCCAATTGCGGGAAACAGAGCAAGGGAATTCCAAAACTGCATTTCTGATTATCTGCTAGGCGGATTCAACAGCGCCGCTCAGCACTTCCTGTTTCGCGGGAACAGGCAACTTAACTTGTGTTTTCACCGCTGCGCGAATTTCCATCCAGTGATTGATGACATCGGCAATTAGAAGAGACATCGCCAGACAGGACCAGATTACAGCCTGCACAATTTCGACACCCAACGCTTCCCAACCCGTAACGCCCAAAACAAAACGCACTTCCACAAAGACCAGGGCCACTGCGTAACTGCGAATCATCCATTGGCGATGCTGAGCGATCTTTCGCTTGATGGCGAAAATAAGGGCGATCAGCGTGGTGCTAAACAACATTACGGCGTCAATTACACCCAGAATTGTGAAGGAACGTGGAAACCCCTGACGCTCTTCCAGGTACTGGATGTAAGCGCCGAGCGGCGCAAGGATGAATGCGCCAACAACATAGAACCGCCCCAAAATGCGGTGCAGGCCGGCAAACCGACGGCGCAGACGATCTGAAAATTGAAACGGCGCAAGAAGGATGACAAATGCGCCCGCAATGGCATGCGGCAGCAACCACCACTTGAATGGCTCGTAATGCTGCCAAGCGGGGTGATCAGGCTCGACCACAAAGCGTTCGTTATGGAACAGAACGTATACCAGCATGATCGCAACCACGGAAAAGATTGCATACTTTGCATTGAATTTTGCTTTCATCAAAAAACTCCTCTCTTCTTCTCAACTCTTCTCAAGTTTTCTTTCTGTTACCGCGCGAAACTGGCAGCGTATTACGGCAACGAAGATTTTTTTGTTGCGCCGAAGTGAAAGAATTTTTCTGGTCATTCCATCTTGGAATTTAGCGTTGAATCGAGGCAAAAAGTGCGCCGCACGGAATAAATGTTCCGTAAGCCGGGATTTCCTTTGCGCTCGGAGAATCACTACCAAAACTTTTGAAGGAGAAGGAATGAGACTGAAAAGCAAAATTGCACTTGTTACCGGCAGCAGCCAGGGAATTGGGCGCGCCATTGCCGTTCGCTTTGCGCAGGAAGGCGCGGATGTCGTCATCAACTACAACCGTGGCGCGCAAGGAGCCGAAGAAGCATTGGCCGAAATCGAAGCCGCTGGCCAACGCGGGTTGATCGTCCAGGCGGACTTGGGAAAAGTCGCAGATATTCGGCGACTGGTGAAAACAGCAGTTGATCATTTCGGGCGGCTGGATGTGCTGGTCAACAATGCGGGGCTGGAAACGCACGCGCCGTTTTGGGATGTCACCGAAGAAGATTACGACAAAGTGCTCAACGTAAATCTGAAAGGTGTCTTTTTCGCTTCGCAGGAATTCGTGCGCCACCTGCGACCCAAAGAACGCCGAGGCAAAATCGTCAACATCAGCTCCGTTCACGAAGAGCTTCCCTTTCCGAACTTTACGGCGTATTGCGCCAGCAAAGGTGGCGTCAAAATGATGACCCGCAATCTTGCGGTCGAACTCGGTGGCCTGGGCATCAACGTCAACAACATTGCGCCCGGAGCCATCGAAACCCCCATCAATTCGAAGCTGCTGAACGATTCGACGAAGCTGGGGGCGCTGCTCAGCCAGATTCCACTCAAACGCCTGGGACAAACCGCCGATGTCGCCAGCGTCGCTGTCTTTCTAGCTTCGGACGACGCCGATTACGTCACCGGTTCGACGTATTATGTGGATGGCGGACTGACCTGGAATTACGAAGAGCAATAGATCACCTGTTGAAATTGACTCAAACCGTGATGGCTCGTATGGTATGCCGCGCTAAACGAAGTTCACCAATTTCCATCACTAGCAATTCACAGGAGACATCGAAATGACTAAACGCATGTTGGCCTCGGCGGCGTTGTTTTTGTCAGCGTTCGCATTTACGGCTTGCACTCCGGCAGAACAACCCGCAAAGGTCGCTGAAACGAAAGTGGCGACGGCTTCACCGACTGCAACGCCGACAGTTCCAGATACCAAGATCGTTCGGCTTGACCCAGCATTCGACAAACTGGTTCCGGCGGACGCCAAAGTCGAAAAGCTGGCCGAAGGCTACGTCTGGACCGAAGGTCCGGTCTGGAACAAGAAGGAAAATTACCTGCTGTTTTCCAATATCCCCGGTAACGAAATCATCAAGTGGCAGGAAGGCAAAGCTGCCAGCCAATTTCTGCATCCCGCTGGTTACAGCGGCAAAGAGCCGTTTACAGGCAAAGAACCCGGCACAAACGGACTGACTTACGATGCCCAGGGCACGCTGGTCATGTGCCAGCATGGCGATCGTCGCGTGGCCAAACTTGAAGCCGACGGAAAAATTATCGCGCTGGCCAGCAATTACAACGGCAAACGGTTCAACAGCCCAAACGATTTGACCTATCACTCGAATGGTTCGTTGTATTTCACTGACCCGCCTTATGGATTGCCCAAAGGGGCTGACGATCCAGCGCGCGAAATGGATTATTGCGGCGTTTATAAGCTGGACAAAACCGGCAAGATTACATTGCTGACCAAAGAAATCACTCGTCCCAACGGCATTGCGCTTTCTCCGGATGAAAAGAAACTGTACGTCGCTTCGTCCGATCCGGATAAAGCCATCTGGATGGTTTACGACGTGAAGCCGGACGGAACTATCGCCAACGGCAAAGTTTTCTTTGACGCAACAGCCTGGGCCAAAGCCAATAAACCCGGCTTGCCGGACGGAATGAAAGTGGATAAAGACGGCAATGTATATGCCACTGGTCCAGGCGGACTTCATGTGTTTTCCCCCGAAGGCAAGTTGCTTGGGACTTTCGATACTGGGGTTCCGACGGCAAATTGCGCATTCGGCGGCGACGGTTCGACGCTTTACATTACAGCGAACACGGCGCTGCTGCGCGTAAAACTGACCACCAAAGGCAAAGGCTTTTGAACCCAACGCTTTTCACGAATTCGCCGCCACAGAACCGAGCCGGTTTCCGTGGCGGCGAATGTTTATGTTCGCCTCTTCAATGCCTTGGCCAGCAGTGACATAAAACTAAGCCTTGCAACTAAAAAACTGAAAACTTACACTCTCGCCGCCTCGTACCCGACCTTTCCCGTCCGCTCTTTGGTCATTCCCCCTCTACCAAGGTTTTATTCTATCCGTAGGAGACTCAGTTATGACATCCAAGTTCCCTTTCCGCGTCCTTCAGGGGATTGCTCTGGTTGCTGTTTTGTTTGTGGCAGCTTCACCGGCATATGCACAATTCGATAAACTCAAAAAGCGTATTCCAGGCATGGGGGGCAGCAGTGAAATTGACAACATCCTCAGCCAAATGGACGGCGCACGCGTGAAATCGGCGTATGCCCGCATTACGCTCAGCCTGGCTGATGATGTCATCCGCCGCCAGGCGCTCAGAAACTCCACCAAGAAAAGCGCGCAAGGCCAGATTGAAAAAGATCAGAAAGAGATCGAAGCGTTAGATCGTTCGATTGCTGAAAAGCGCAAGCTGCTGGCGGAATTAGGCAGACAAACCAACGGCGGGAAGTACGACGAAAAGACTTCAGAAAAGGTAGAAAAGCAGGTGCAAGCCGACGAACAACAGCGCTCTGAAAAACGCGCGATGGTGGATCAGGAAATTGCCGACAAAGAAGCCCGCGAAAAAGAGATGAGTAAGCAGGATAAAGAAAATTACGGCAAACTGGCCAAGCTTCTTTATGGTGCCGCCAAACAGGAACAGATTGCCATCGAAACGGCAAAAGACGTTAAGCCACGCGCGGAATCTGCCGCCGCAAACACGAAAAACAGCCCAACCAATTTGATCTCAACGCAGCCGAAGAAACTCAACGACGGCTTGAAAGGTTTGGGTGAAATCATTTCCGAAGGTCCGGCGCATCTGGCAACCCTGAGTTCCGTCGCCAACCATCTGGCCAAAATCGGCGGCGTTGACCTGACTGATCCGAAATTTCAACCCACGGTCGCCACCGACGAAGATTCAATCCCGACAGATTGGTAAACCAAATCTAGGCGAAAACTTATGCACAAATATCTTTTCACACTGCTTACCATCACTCTTCTTGCTTTAGTGACGGCAAGCACAAACGCTCAAACGCTGCCGGAATCTCCAACGTTAGGCGTCCGCTACTTCCGGCTCAGCACTGCCGCAGACGCCGAATACAAAGGCGATGCCAAAGCCTTGGCCAGCAGCCTGCGTATCGCGCTCGATAACAGCAAAGGCTTCAAACAAATTGTCACGCTGGACGACGAACAGGTCGAACAACTGACCAAGCTGATAGCCGATTCCAAAAAAGGCGGCTTCAATCGCCAATTGCCCGGCAATCTGGCCGAACCGCCCGACGCTTACGTTTTCCCGGAGCTGTTGCGCGCAGGCGCAGTCGAACGTGATCAGTTCGCTCGCATAGAAGTCACCTACACGGTGGAGCTTGGCGCTTCGGCGGTTGATCCGGTGACACGCGCCATCCTGTTTAGCGACAAAGTGACGATCAGCGAAAAGCGCAACAAAACCGACAGTCGCGGCGGCGCGAAAAACGTGTACGAAGACTTGGTTTCAAAAGCCGTTGATCGCCTGTCCGCCAAACTGGCCGCGTTCTTTTTGAAGCGTGGCCGTGTGTTGCGCGTGGCGGAAGATAACCAAACCCTTTACATCAATCTGGGAACGCGCCACGGCATCAAAGCCGGTGACAAATTCACCGTTCACAAGGTCGAACGCGAAGGCGCGCAGGCCGCTGGCGACACCGCCGAAGAAGAGGGCTTGGCCGAATTTGACCTGGATTCCAAAGCCACCATCGAAATCACCGAAGTCCGCGAAAACGCCGCCAAAGCCAAAATCAACGGCACAGGCAAGGGCGTTCAGAAAGGTGACGCCGTGCGATGGGTGAAGCCTTAATGAGAATTGCGATGAATCAATTAAAGCTACGTTATATGACACGTTTATTTTTAACGCTGGCGGCTGCTTGCCTGTTGGCGATTTCCGTGAACGCGCAACCGCAACAACGCAGACCAGTTCGCATTTTCCTGAGTGTGACTGAAACCAATCTGGACAAACCGTCCACCGTGGCCACAAATACGCTTTCCGAAAAGCTGGCGGCGGCGGGCTTCCGCGTGACAACCAAAAAGAGCGAAGCGGCATTGGTAATCGAAGGAACCATTACTTCTCGCCTGACGCCCGTCACCGACGACGTCAAACGCGAAGGCGGCGTCAACGCTGAAGCCTCCGCTTCGTTGCGATTGCTGGCGGGCACTGACGTTATCGCCACCAGTGTCGAACGATCTTCGCCCGGCGATTGGGGCGTGCAGGCAGAACGCGTCGGCGAAGATCGTTTGATCGAAGTTGCTGGCCGGTTGGCGAACGATTTGTTTGCTGGCGATTTTGTTCAGGAAGTCTCTGGAAAATCAGAACCAGCCGCCAACGCCAAACCGGAAGCGAAACCCGCGACTCCGCGACCCACTGCGCCGCGCAAGACTACCGGGCCAAAACGGGGCGTCAGTTTTTTGGAAGTGGCGTCTCTGGTGCAAAATTACGCGCCCGAAGATCGCATCGTCTCTGCCCTGCAAAAATACGGCATCAAATTCAAACCGCGCGAATCGGCCCTGAGCCAGCTTCGTTCGATGGGAGCGTCTGAAACCGTCATCAGCGCAATCAAGTCGTCCAACATCGTTTCATAAACCTGGGACACCCGATTTTCTATGGTCGGAAAAATCATCGGCAATTACCTAATCTCCAGCGAACTGGCGCAAGGCGGCATGGGAGCGGTTTATCGTGGTCGCCATCAGGCGCTGCCGCGCGAAGTCGTCGTCAAATCCATTCTGCTTTCTTCTTTTCCTCCGCACGCGCAGGAACAGCTCAAAGCGCGATTCGTCCGCGAAGCCTTCGTTCAGTCGCAGCTTGATCATCCGAACATCGTGCGCGTGTACGAATTTTTCACTTCGCCGGAAAACTATTACCTGGTGATGGAATTCGTGAACGGCATGAGCCTGCGCGACCTGATCAAACGACAAGGCGCGCTGGCGCCCAATCAAGCCGTGGCATTGTTCAAACAGGCGTTGTCTGCACTCGATTTCGCGCACAACTTCAGTTATGAAGACGAATCCGGACGCCAGTTCAAAGGCATCACACACCGCGACATCAAACCGGCCAATTTGCTGCTGGATGGTTTGGGACGGCTGAAGATCACGGATTTTGGGATCGTCAAACTTGCTGGCGAAAGCAGCATGACGCGCACAGGCTTCAATCCTGGCACGATTGAGTACATGTCGCCCGAACAGATTCGTGGCCAGGAAGTGGACGCGCGCTCTGATCTGTACAGCATTGGGGTTTCTCTTTATGAAGCGCTTTCCGGGCGATTGCCCTTTCCCTATTCCGAAACCGGCTCAGAATACGAAGTGATGAGAGGCCACACGGAGCTTTCGCCGCCGCCGCTGTCGCAGTTGGCACCGAATGTTCCGGCGGCGTTGGTAGAAGTTGTCATGCGTTCTTTGGCCAAAAACCCTGGCGACCGCTTTGCCACAGCAGCAGACTTTCTGGACGCCTTGCTGGAATACGAACGCCCGAACGCATCCGACAAGCAACGCGCTGCTGCCAATCCGGCACATCAGCTCACACATTCGATGACGGAAGTGTTGGAATCTCCGACGCAACCTGCGCCGCTGACGACAGAAGTACTTCCGGCTGGCTCGACCCATCCCAACGCCAAGCCACAATCACCGAAACCAGCAGCCCTGCAACCGACCGCCACCAAGCCTGCGCCGGCGCAGCCTGCGGCATTCGATCAGCTTCAAACCAACATTGCGCCCAGACAACCGCTTTCTCAAACGCAACCGCGCAGTTCCAACCGCTCCGGTCTGATCGCCGTCAGTGTCATTCTTCTTTGCTTGATTGCCGCTGCTGGCGCGTACTTTTTGTGGTCGCAAAATTCCCAATCGGCTGAAACTTCTGTTGCAACCGCATCACCGACAGCGACGCCTGTTATTGCAAAAGCAGACGACCACTTAAAACCGATGCAAGACCTGGAACAGCAGGAACGGTACGCCGACGCAATCAAACTTTACGGCGAATACCTGCAAGCAAACAGCCAGGCAGCAGATGCTGCGACAATTTCCGCTCGACTGACAGACTTGAAAAAGCTTCAGGGACTGTTGGCTGTTGCCGATCTGGAACTGAGCAAGCAGGATTATGCGGCGGCCAAGCGAGACTATTCCGAAGCGCTGAAACTGCGCCCGACTTCAAAACGCGCGCAAGTTGGTTTCGCCGAAGCGGACGCCAAATTGCGCTAGAGCGTCTCTTCACCTCGCACACGAATTGACGTAAGCTCCGCCTGCGTCAACCTGAACAACTCATTCAAAACAAAAATCATGCGTATGCCTTCGCAGCACAATCGTGTGCTTTACTCCATTCCGCTTTTCCTGCTTTTGTTTGCCGCTTGGGCGAGCTTCCCCGTTTCGCCTGCGCTCAGCTTTCAGACTCAACCCGGTTTCAAACAAGTCGAAACGATCTTTCAGGAAAAGTGCGTGGCTTGCCACAACCACACAACCCGCAAAGGCGATTTGAATTTGGAAAGCTATGAAGCGCTGATGGCTGGCGGCAAACGCGGCGCGGCAATTGTTCCAGGCAAAAGCGGCGAAAGTCTGCTGGTCAAAATGATCGAAGGTTCGGTGAAGCCGCGAATGCCGCTTGGCGATCAGTTGAGCGCTGAAGAAATCAAACACATCAAAGCCTGGATTGATGCAGGCGCGTTTGGGCTAATTGATTCTCTGGCAAAGGCGGAACTTCCGCCGCGAAAGGAACCAGAAACCATCATCCCTGACATCAGGCCGAACGCCGCAGCCATTGCAGCCATCACGTCAGTCAGCTTTGCCACGGACAATTCGCTGATTGCGCTTGGCCAGTATCAGCAAGTCAAATTGCTCAACGCCAGTACCGGAAAACTGGTCGGAACGCTTCTGGGCCACGCCAATCAGGTTCGTTCGCTCGCGTTCAATTCAACAAGCAAGCTGCTGGCGGCGGCAGGCGGTAATCCATCGCAATTCGGCGAAGTCAAGCTTTGGGATGTGGCCACGAAGAAAGAAGTGCGCACAATTCGCGGCCATCGAGACAACATCTTTTCCATAGCTTTCAGCCCTGACGGAAATTTGCTGGCGACGTGCAGCTACGACCGAATGATCAAGCTCTGGGATGTGGCCACCGGTAACGAACTCAAAAACCTGAAAGATCACACCGAACCAGTGTTCGCCATTGCCTTCAGTCCCGACGGAAAACTGCTGGCGTCTGCTTCGGCGGATCGCACCGTCAAGATTTGGGATGTGGCGACTGGCGCGCGGCTTTACACGCTCAGCGATGCGCTGGACGCTGTGAACTCCATCGCGTTTCATCCGAACGGAAAATTGCTGGCTGGCGCTGGAGGCGACCGCATTATTCGAATTTGGGAAATCGGCGCAACCGAGGGCAGACAAGTAAAATCCCTGATCGCACACGAAGACGCCATCCACGCCATTGCCTTTTCTCCTGACGGCAAACTGCTGGCTTCGACGGGCGCAGACAGATTGTTGAAACTATGGGATGCGGCCACGCTGGAAGAGCTTCACACCTTGGAAAAACAGGATGACTGGATTTTCTCGCTTTCGTTCAGCCCGGACGGCAAACGGCTGGCGGCTGGACGTTTTGATGGAACGCTTATGTTTTACGACCCGCTGACCGGCAAGCGAATGTAACGTCGAAGTGCAAAATGAAATCTTGACCTGACAATCACATTTTCCATTTGCCATCTATGAAGTAGGTGACGGCGTCAAGGGAAAAGTTGTGACACTTGTCCTGAG
>CAZMXG010000035.1:0-51779 GCA_964570175.1 uncultured Heliomicrobium sp.
AAAAGACTCAGAGCCGCTCTTGATGAGAAGTACTTGCTCAAAGTCCTCCGCTCTTAATGCGATTGCCCTGGCGCCAGACCGGAGGTTTTCAGGATTGCCTAAACATGATTGGTAACTTGAAACATTGTCAGGTAAAATGCGCCCGCTTTTCCTGAATTGCGAATAGAGGTTTGCCACCATCTTCTCTTCTGTTAGAGAGTTGATAGCAAACGTGAAGATTGGAAAGCATCAAGGTCCTTTCAGTCCTCAAGAGCTTTTCGCAATCCGCTATCAGAAATTGATCAACAATCCCTATTATGCTGACTATCGGAATTCATTACGCTGGGACAATCGCGTCGCTTGACATGCGCGGCAAGTTCATCAAGGGGCAGGGCGGTTTTCAATTGCAGATGCTGGTGGATAAAGTTCTATCGGCCGGCACGACCAAAATCCTCTTAAACCTAACCGAAGTACCAATCATTGACAGTATGGGAATTGGCGAAATCGTTCGAGCTTTTAAGCGAACGACTGAAGCCGGTGGAGTGCTGAAACTGGTTGGTGTGACCGATCGCGTGTATGGTGCGCTAAAAATCACTCAATTACTGGATTTGATTGAAAGTCACAAAACCGAAGACGAAGCGGTAGCTAGCTTTGGCAAAGAAAAAAAGGGTAAAGGGAAAAAGAAAAAAGATGATTTGGATGACGATCCATCCGAAAATGATTCTGACGAAAAAGATGAGGAGTGAAGGAAAACCTTCACTCCTCATCTTTTTCGTTCAAGTTAAATCTGCCAGCTATTTTTGAGTCGTTACAGCGTAATACCCTTCCTTATGTTGCACCTTCAAAGTAGGTAATCCTCTAGGCTGTTTCACGTTCACCTTGATTTTGTGCCACTGGCCATCTTTTTTGACGTTTGTCGGCATATAGCCAATGCTGTATTGGTGGCGCAACTCCAATGCAATGCGCGTGGTTTGGTCTTCCAATTCTGCCGCTGTGCGAGGAAAGAATGCCTTGCCTCCTGTGACCTGAGCGATCTCTTCCAGAATTCCCTGTCCTTGCATATCCAGGGCACCGCCGGAACCGCCTCCCATTTCCACAATCCCAATGCAATAAATTTGCACTCCAGCTTCTTTCAGCAGCTTGCGAAGTTCGCCATACGTGTAGCGCGAGGAATTGTCCTGGCCATCAGAAATGAGCAACAAGGCACGTTTGTCGTGGTGGCCTTGTTTCACTTTTTCAATCCCCAGGTAGACCGCATCGTAAACGGCAGTTTGCCCTTTCGGATCAACCAGATGGAGTTTATTGGATAGAGAATCACCGTCGGTGAATTCTGCCAGCAAGTTTGCGCGCTGATTGAAACCCACCAGAAAGAAATCGTCATCATTATGGCTGGTCTGAATGAAGGCTTTGAGCGCATCACGCGCCCGCTCAAGTTTGCCTTTCATGCTGCCGGAAACATCAAAAACGATTCCCAAGCTGACCGGCACATCATCATCGCTAAAGTGAGTGATTTCCTGTTTGACCTTATCTTCAAAGATTTCGAAATGTTGCTTGTCCAAACCAGTGACTAACCGGTTATACGGATCCGTCACTGTAATGGTCAGTGAGACAAGTTCAGTCGTAAAGATTTCAGTCGGTGCCTTTTGATTTCCCTGAGCCGGCTGGCCCGGACGTTGCGGAGATTGTTGGTTCTGTGAAGATGCTTGAGGCGAGGATTTAACTTCCTGCCTCTCCTTACTTTCACCGCCTTGCTGCTGTGTATTTTGCTGTGCAGAAACCAAAGCAAGAAACAACAGCATGAAGGAGAACGCAAGAACTGTTGGGCGCAAGAAAGAGTTCTTTGACATCGTAACCCCCTTCGAAATCCCGCATGCACGGGAAAACTCGACAAAAAATATAGAAAAAACCTTGTTTTAGACCTGCTAAATCAGTAATTGCCTTGTTAGCTGGATCCAGCGTGACTGTTGGTGCGGGGACGACTCGGCAGGCATTTTACTCACATCAATGCTCCGCACGCAATCTTTCTGTCAACTCAGCCAAAAGTTTTTACAATTCTTGAGTTCACGGCTTTGCGGCAGCCAAAGGGATTTCGCGTTCCCCGGAATCGAATAGCAACCCGGTTTCAGCATCGAAAATTCGGAACTCAAAAACGACTGGCGCTGAAAGGTTCCCTGGAAGGGTAAAAGCAAATTCCAGCGAATTCAGGCTTTCGTCTTTGCCAACAACTTTTTGATCTCGAAAAAGAGACTGGCTCAACCCGTCTCTGACGGAAACTTCAAAACGATAACCACTTTGAGACTTACCATCCAGCCGAGTAATTACTCGAACCGTATCGCCGGACTGATAGGAAGAACGATCCGTACGAATGTCGCCAACGGTCACAGAATCTTCATCCATCAACTTCACAAGATTCAGTTCGCCCTTGGCCAACACACGTCCCATTTTGTCCGTAAGCACGTAATTCACTTTGTCGGTTTCCAGGGAATCCGGCAATTTGAACTCAACATTTGCCTGAGGGTTAATGCTGATCTGTTTTTGATCTTTCAACTTGGCTGCGGTAATCGCCAGGATTGCCGTGTTCACCGATTTCTGAGATCGAAGCTCAAAAAAAAGCGTGAAAGAATCTCCGCCGTCTTCGCTGGCCAACAATCTGGCTTTGACCTGAACTTGCGTGGCAGCAATCGCAAATTCATCTGCGCTGCTTGCTGGATTTGCAGCAAGAACGGATGCCGCACTATTTGATGACGAAGCTCCTGCTTTAGAGCGTTGCTGTTGCACTGGCGTAATTGTGACAACAGTAGCGGGTGTTGGATCGGATATTTGGCGGAGCGGAGCAATTCTGAAAAACATTCGCCCGCCTGACTGATCATAAATCGCGAGCGTGTAATGGTCGCCTGAGGGAATCGTTCCGTTGACTTGCAGCAAGCTGGTTTCTTTTGGGAAAAGTGTTATTGATACCTCGCCTATCTCCTTTTGCTCTTCATTGCTGCCCAGGCTAATCCGAGCAATGCCGCTAAATTCTTTGGACGAATTATTCGTCAGTGCCAAGCGCAATTTCCCGTCATTGTTTTCTATCCATCCACTGATTGAAGCACGCTGCTGGGTTTGATTGCCATAGGCATAAACCGTCACGAACGCCGGTTGAGTTGCCACAGCGAAGACACAGGCCAACAGAATCAATTTGTGAAATCGGCTCAACATAAAAAACATTACGGCAGTTGGCATTACGTCCGAACCGCATTTGCGGTTTTATTTGCCACCCCGGATGGGAGGCTGAACGCAGCCAACTGCCTAATTTCTCGTCCAGATTACGCAGCTTCAACTTCAAACTCAATCAAGTCGGGTCAATCGAGTTCAAAATTCGTTGCGCGGCAATTAGTCTGGCTCACCGTTGACGACCTTGTTGAACCTGGCCACGATCCCTCGGCGTGAACGTCCGCCGTTGATTTGCTTGGCCCAAACCGTGAATAACGCTTCCATTTCCTGCACTGAATAATCCGGTGCATTGCTTTCTCTGGCGTTGATGTCTAGCACAATGCGGCTAAAACGCATCTTGACGCCTGCCACATCAATGTCCATGGCATTGATTTCCAGGTGCAAAATTGGCGGCGCTGTGGCTTTTTGGAAAGCGGCAATGATGTCGTTTCTGGTGATGTTGGCAGGAATTGAGTTGACGGCTTTGCCCGACATGGAAGCGATTTTCTGGCGAGCATCGTCAGGAATCGCATAAACCAGAGTGCCCGCAACCGTATCATCAGAGTTGCCCGCTGTCACCGTAAAGGAAACCTTGCCGCGAACATCATAAACATCCGCTTCGCCGCTTTTCAGCTTGGCAATAACCAGCTTTGGCGTAGTTGTAAAGGCAACTTTTTTTGGCGTAAATTGCTGCGCTTGTGCGCTAGCAATAGAGCTTAGCCCCAGCAAGCAGGCAAAGGCCAAAATAGCTCTCGAAAATTTGGTGTTCATAGACTTATGTTCTTACCTCCAAAACGTGATTTGAGATTCAAGGGGGATTACCGGATCACCTTTTCTGATCAAACCCAACACCTGATCAAATGATTCGGATTCGGAATGGTTGTGAGTTAAGGGCAACTTGGGGCGTCAAGAAGCGAACAGCTTACGGTTTCAATGGTTTATTTTCAACATCTTCTTCAACCGTAATCAACCGATTGATTGCGGCGATAATTCCCAATCGCTGGCGTTTGGCATTTATTTGCCGGGTCCAACTGCAAAAAAGCTGATTAATCTGCGTGGGCGTTTCGGTAATATCGAGTGTTACGTTGTCAAAATTCACTGTTGCGTCTCCCACCGCAGCGTCATTTGCCAAAACCTGCAATTTGACCAAAGGACACGCAGTACCTCGTCGAAAATTCGCCGTCAGATTTGTTTGCGTGATGCTGGTTGGCACTTCAGCTAATTTGCGACCAGAGGCTTGGGCTATTTTTTGTCGCGCATCGTCGGGCAGCCGATAAACCAGTGTACCGGTTAAAGAATCGTCTTCATTCGCTTTGACCACAGTCAAAGTCGCAAAGCCATGCATTGATGACGTTGAACCATTACTCAGCTTTAGATTCGCCGCAATCCGCTTTGGCACAGTTGTAAAAATCACCAGAGGCTTGGCTTGATCCACCGATCGCAACCGTGCTTCCCAGTGTGTGCCATACCATCCTGTCAGGCAGGCGAAAAGAAGCAGTTTGCTTGCAAAATTATGGTTCATCTCGCAATGTGGCGTGCGACGGGTAAAACCTTAGTGATGGTTTTGAAGGTTGATTGCACCGTTACAGTGAAATGAGGTCGGCTTGCATTCAACCAGAGATTTGAATCGGCCTTGCCGAAGTTCATGAGCTTGCCGGGAAATAAAACTTCAATTTTTGATGCGCCCGTCGAAAATTTCCCAGTGAGTCTAACTTTCGCACCGGGCGCATCGTTGCAAACTCAAGCCTGCTTAACGCCAACATCCGGCTGGGGTTTCATTATTTTTTCCCTTTGAATTTGGCAAAACTCCAAAACAGATTTGATTACAGCCAGGAGTGTTGGCCTGACTATCACTGAAACCACTGAGAAATGACCAAGAAGATTAAGTCGTTGAATAGTCAACTCCGGATCGGGGTGGACACCGGAGGAACCTTCACAGACTTCATCATTGCTTTCAAAAATCGTCAGCTTTCTTTCAAAGTTCCTTCGACTCCGTTTGCGCCCGCGCAAGCCATCCTGACCGGTCTTAACCAAGCGCTTGAGCTACTTTATGAAGAATTTGGAGATTTTTCAGAAGCAGAGATAGAGATTGTCCACGGCACGACCGTCGCCACCAACGCCTTGCTGGAACGCAAAGGCGCACGCACTGCCCTGGTGACAACCGCAGGCTTTGAAGACGTAATCGAAATTGGCCGCCAAGCGCGTCCCGATCTGTACAATTTGGCCGTGAAGCGGCCTCAGCCGTTGATTTCTGCCGAATTACGATTCGGCGTCAAAGAGCGTGTTTCCGCCGAAGCCAATGTGATCGAACCGCTGACCGTCCGCGAACTGACTGCTCTGGTAAAAAAACTGAAGCACGCTGAAGTCGAATCCGTGGCCATTTCTCTGCTTTTTTCCTTTTCGAATCCGAACCACGAAAAAAGAATCGCCCAAGCACTGGAACCGCTGGGGATTCCCGTATCCGTTTCCCACAAAATCCTGCCGGAGTACAGAGAGTTTGAGCGCACTTCGACAGTTGTCATCAATGCTTATCTGGCTCCAAGAGTCAGCGATTATCTGGGCGAATTGATTGAAGGACTTTCGCGCAAATTAAAACGACAGGACGAAACTCCTTTGCGAATCATGCAATCGTCCGGAGGCTCGATTTCCGCCGAAGTTGCCGCCCGTGAACCGGTTCGCACAATTCTTTCCGGACCGGCTGGTGGAGTTGTCGCCGCCATGCGAGTGGCTGAATTGGCTGAAATAGGCGATATCGTCACGTTTGATATGGGTGGGACTTCGACCGATGTGGCTTTATGCAAAGGCGAAGCGCGAACCACGAACGAAGCTCAAATCATCGGCTTGCCTGTTGCCGTACCTATTTTGGACATTCACACCGTTGGGGCCGGAGGAGGTTCGATCGCGTATGTTGACGAAGGCGGCGCGTTGCGCGTTGGGCCTGAATCCGCCGGTGCCGATCCTGGGCCAGCCTGTTACGGATTCGGCACACGGCCAACCGTAACCGATGCGAATTTGGTTTTGGGCAGATTTGCTGGCGGAGGCTTGCTGGCGGGCGAAATGGCGCTGGATGAATTCCGCGCCGCAGTGGTGCTGGATCGTTTGGCCGAAGATATGTCACGCGCTTCGTCAAATCTGGTCACGCGCGAACAAGCTGCGCTTGGCGTCATTCGCGTAGCCAATGCGAACATGGAACAAGCATTACGGCTGGTTTCAGTTGAACGTGGCCACGACCCCAGGCTGTTTTCTCTGGTCAGTTTTGGTGGAGCGGGCGGGCTGCACGCAGCGGCGTTGGCCAGCGCGCTCAGAATCCCGCGTGTGCTGATTCCCTCTTTCCCGGGCGCGTTTTCGGCACTTGGAGTTTTGCTGGCAGACGTGGTGAAAGATTATTCGCGCACCGTGATGCTGACGATTGAAGCCAACGGCGAATCAACATTACCACGCCGTATTGAACGCGAATTCGCCGCGATGGAAAAACAAGCCAAAAAAGATCTGCGCGCAGAAGGCTTCACACCAGAACAAGCGAAGCTGACACGCTTGCTTGCCATGCGGTATCGAGGTCAGTCATTTGAACTTGAAATCGGCGCCAGTGAAGACGGCGAAACTGGCGTCATTGCGCGGTTTCATAAAGCGCATCGCGAACGATACGGCCACGCAGACGAACACAAAGCCGTAGAAATTGTCAGCGTTCGTTTGCGAGCCACAGGCGTTACGGACAAACCAAAGCTCAAACAGGAAAAAACTTTTCGCCGCCACAAAGCCAAACCCGAACGCGAAGCGATGATCTGGCTGGGTGACAAACGCCGCAAAGCCGCAGTCTTTCAACGAGAAACCCTGCTTCCCGGCGCAAAACTTACCGCTCCGGCAATCGTGGTTGAATATGGTTCGACGACCTTGATTCCATCCGGATGGCATGCATCGGTAGACGGCTGGCAAAATCTGATTCTTCAAGCTCAGTAATCCCGTCAATCAAACTTCGGATATTTCCGGTGCCAGTCGGTTGCTTGTTGATACGCCTGCGCGACTCTCAGCGGAGCGGCTTCGTCGTACAAATTGCCCGTGAACATAATCGCTTGCGGCAACTTGTTGATAAATCCGCATGGAGTGACAACCGCCGGATGTCCGGTCAAATTGGTCAGCGTCAAACTGGCGCTGCCTGGCGCGGGCGTGACAAAACAATCCCAGTTCGCCATCAGTTTGTCCATTTCGCGCATCAGCAAAGTGCGGGCGCGTTGCGCGCGAATGTATTCTACAGCCGGAATGAAGCGCGCCGTGCGGAAACTATTCGGCCAATCGTTTGGGCTTTGACCGGATAATTGATTGACGCGGCCATCGCGCGTGATGTCGTCAAATGCGGCGGCGGCTTCGGCATTCAAAATGGTTCGCAGGCTTTGGAAATCGAATTGCGGCAATTCAAATGGTTCCAGCTTGGCTCCGGCCTTTCGCAAAACATCCAAAGCTTCGGCATACATCTTCCGGCGTTCTTCAGCGTTGTTTTGCCCACCTTGATTGCCGCCTCCACCGCCTGTCCTGGCAATTGGCTCGAACTCGGCCTTGATGTAACCGATCTTCATTTGTGCTAAAGGCCGATCAGGATTCCAGTTGAACGGAACATCTTCCACGGTCAGATCGTGGCCGTCAGGGCCGTAAATTACCGCCAGCACTAGCGCGCAATCTTCAACGCTGCGACAAATCGGGCCAATCTTGTCCATCGTCCAGCTCAAACCCATCGCGCCGTAGCGGCTAACGCGTCCATAGGTCGGTCGCAAACCGGTCACTCCGCAGCGCGATGAAGGCGACACAATCGAACCCAGCGTTTCCGTTCCAATTGAAAATCCCACTAAGCCCGCCGAAGTCGCCGACGCCGAACCCGCCGATGAACCCGATGAACCTTGTCCGGTTTCTTCCGGCTGCCAGGGATTGCGCGTCATGCCTTTGAACCAGCGACCGCCTTGCGCCAGCGCGCCCATTGAAAGTTTGGCAACCAGCACGGCTCCGGCTTCGCGCAACCGTTCGACGACGGTTGAATCGTAATCAATCATTTGGTCTTTGTACGGTTCGGCTCCCCAGGTGGTCTTGATGCCTTTGGTGGCGAACAGGTCTTTGACTCCGCAAGGAATGCCGTGCAGCGGGCCGCGATATTTGCCTGCTTTGATTTCACGGTCGGCGGCTTCGGCTTGTTGCAAAGCCAATTCTTCGGTCAACGTGACCACATTCAGCAATTTGTCGCCGTACTTTTTCAGCCGCCCCAAATACATTTTGGTTAAGTCCATCGAAGAAATTTTGCGTGTGCGGACAAGTTCGGCCAGTTCCGCAACAGTGGCAAAAGCCAACTCTTCAATAGAAGTGAATTTCGGCGCGATGGTTTTGCTCGCGACTTTGGCTGCTTTCGAAGTTTTGGCGACACGCTGGCGATAGGTTTTCAGCTTGCCGGGCAACGCCGGGTGAAATGCTGTCGCCGGTTCTGTGTCGAGCGGCACATCAATCTTTCGCAACGCTTCGTAATTCGCCAGGTTCCGATTCACGCCGGGCAAAGCCATATTTTCCTGCGCTTCGTTGAGTTCAATGCCGATCAGCTTTTCAGCCGCCTGCATCATTTCGCGTGTGACGCGTTGGGCAGCTTGCTGTTGCCCGCCAGTTCCCGCTCCCGTCCCTGTGGTTTGAGACGTAGCAGTTTCAGCGGCTGTGATCGTCAAACCGGCAGCGCCAGCGGCTGGCAGCAGCTTTACAAACGAACGGCGGTTGAGTTTTGCGTCGGAAGCGGAATCGGTTTTTGAATTGTCCGGAGAATTGCATGCACGGTTTTTCTTCATCGCTTTGCGTTCCTTTTCTGTTTGCAGAGCAAGCGCACAACTTGCCGGGTTTTCTGTCTATCCTGTATTGTCGCGGTGATTTTGGTGGAAGTTCCAAATCGAAATAACACACATCAATCTTTCGTGCCAAACGAAAGACACAAGGAGTCGAAGCTCTTGAAGCACATTTTTCTATTTGCGATAAGCGTTTTGCTGGCGGCTTCTGTCGCAAACGGCCAAACGAAGCCTGCGCGTGCTGGACAAGCCAAAGCGGCTGGCACGTCTGCCGCTGGCCCTGAGGCTCAGTTGAAAAAGCTGGAGCGGGAATGGTTTACGGCTGTTGTCAAAAAAGACGTGGCGACGCTGAAACGAATCTTTGCCGAGGATTTCACGGCCATCAACACTGATGGCAGTTTCGCAACCAAAGCCGAGATGCTGAAAATGCTGGAATCCGGAAAGATTCAGCTTGATGACATTCGCAGTGAGGAATTCAAAGTGCGGTTATATGGGACAACGGCTGTCGTAACAGGCCGTTCGACGTATATGCGCAATGACAAACCGCTCGGAACTTCCAGCCACACGGAAGTCTGGGTGAAACGCGCGGGAGCCTGGAAAGCCGTTTCGTGGGTTTCCATTCCGCTCAAAGCATCTGTCCTGGGAGCAAAAGCAGTGACTACAGAATCAGGTTTGAAGTACGAAGATATTGTTGTTGGCACGGGCGCAAGTCCACAAACCGGGCATCAAGTGACGGTTCATTACACAGGCACACTGGAAGACGGAACGAAGTTTGATAGTTCGGTTGATCGCGGCCAACCGTTTACTTTTCCAATCGGACTTGGACGTGTGATCAAAGGTTGGGATGAAGGCGTGATGACAATGAAAGTTGGCGGCAAACGCAAACTGGTCATTCCGCCGCAACTCGGTTATGGCGCACGCGGCGCTGGCGGTGTGATTCCGCCGAACGCTACGCTGGTGTTTGAAGTGGAATTGCTGGATACGAAAGAAATGAAATAAACAGGCAGGTAATTTTTTCTATCATTTCATTTCCCATTTTTTGATTTGTCACATGTCATTGCTCAAGTCCCCACTGACACAATAAAAAATGACAGATGAAAATTGGAAAATGGAAAATGAATTTATTTCGATACCCTTCTGTTTCGACATTATTGCCACTCAACCAACTGTCGGCGGACGGTTTCAGCCGAAGGATGTTTGGCGATCTCAAATAGTTCCAGCGCCTTCTGTGCTTGTTCAATTGCCTGCGCACGGTCGCCAAATTTTTCCAGCGCCAAGGCCAAATTGGACAGTGCCGACGCCTGGCCTGAAACATCGTCCATCTGGCTGGTGATGTTAAATGCCTGTTTCAGCAATGCAAGCGCGCGCATTAATTCGCCCGTCGAAGTGTAGGCTTCGCCCAGATTGGTCAGCGCCGAAGCTTCTCCGCGGCGGTCACCGATTTCCACAGCCAATTGCCGTTGGCGTTCCAGATACTCAATCGCTTGCGACTGATTGTTGGTCAAATAATGCGTCACGCCCAGGCCACCCAAGGCATTTGATTCGCTGTAGCGATCTCCAATTTCATGGGCAATACTGAGCGCCTGATTCAGATAGTTGATTGCCAGTTCATACTCTTTCAAATTTGACCAGGCATAACCCAAATTGGCTAGCGCGCCTGCTTCCCCGCGCCGGTCGCCGATTTCGCGCGTGATGCGGAATTGTTCATTTAGCAGGTCAATGGCCATTCGCGCATCGCCCAGCGCGTAATGCGTTAGCCCAAGCCCGCCCAGCGCGTTGCTTTCGTTTCGCCGGTCGCCCAGTTCCCGCGCCAGATGCAGTTGCCGTTCAAGCGTGTCCGTCGCCTGCCGGGCGTTACCAAGCGCGTACAGGGTCAGCCCAAGCGCGCCGAGTGAGTTGGCCTCCGCACGGCGATCCTCCAAGTCCTGGGCAATTCTCAAAGCGAATTCGTGATATTCGCGCGCACGCATTAAATCTCCGCCCAGGTAATAGGCAGTGCCCAGTCCCACCAACGCATCTGCTTCGCCACGACTGCTTTTGGTTTCGCGCGCGATTTCCAGCGCCTGTTGGTAACAATCCAGCGAATGATGAATTTCGCTCAGATCGGCATAGGAATCGCCAAGCGCAACCAGATGCTTGGCAGCGGATTTTCGGCGCTTCATTTGTTTAGAAGCTGCCAGCGCGGCTTCGCTCCAGCGAATACGTTCACGCGGATGTTGGCGCAAACTCAGCACATACTTTCCAGCGTCCGGGAACGAATTGCACAAATCGCAAGCCATTCGATTGCTTTCAAATTTCGTTGCCGCCCAGGTTTGCGCCGCTTGAATGTTCAACCATTCCAAGTCCACCAAATCCAAACCTTGTTTCAAAAATTCGCCGCCTTGTTCATACAGCGCGTCGGCTTCGTGCAACACGCTTTGATAATGCGCCGCGTGATGATGTCGGGCGATGGCTCGCTCCTGTCCGTTTAGCGAAGATTCAGCAAACAGCGTCATCAAATCGTGAAGCCGGAAACGACCGATTGCGCGATTACGCTCCACCAGGCTGTACGCCATCAGGCGGTCGAGCGCGTTGGCTGCTCGGTCCGGATGAATTTTCCAAATGGCGGCGGCGGCGTTTACGTCAAATGTGCCGGGAAAAACCGCCAGCATCCGCCACAACTTTCGCAATCCCGGAACCAGCATTTCATAGCTGGCGCGCAAGACTGCATCAACCGCGCGGCGTGCACCTTCCTGCCCCTGCCATCGAATCAACCGCTTGGCGTATTCAGCAACGCTGAGGTTGGGATTTTGCGTCAATGCGCTGGCGGCCAGTCGCATTGTCAGCGGCAGGTAGCCGCACATCTCAGCCAGTCGCCCCGCCTGGTCGCCAATTTGCGGCAACAGACGCCGCAACAGCTCCTGAGCCTCTGCCGCAGGCAAGGTATCCAGGCGGCTGGCAAACATTCCGGTGATGGACAAATGCTGTCGCGAAGTGACGATCAGCAAACAGCCTGCTGGCGGAACCAACGGAGTGATTTGCTGCGTGTTGGCTGCGTTGTCAAACAGCAACAACGCGCGTTTCCCCTTAAGCACAGAACTGTACAGCTTGCCCAATTCGGCTTCGTTTTCTGGCAATCGCGCGGCAGGCATGTACGCGCGAATGACGTGCGAACGGATTTCGGCGACGGACAGTGGTTGCGGGCTGGCTCCTTTGAGGTCCAGAAACAGTTGCGCGTCAGGGTAATGCGGCGACATTTGATGGGCCAGTTTCAGCGCCAACGTCGTTTTGCCGACTCCGCCCATTCCCTGAATGCTGAGGACTCGATTTTCGGAATTGGCGCGCGCAGCCATCAATTCGGCCAGCTCAAACGAACGTCCAGCAAATTCCGGCAAAGGCGGCGGCAATTGATTGAGCAAAGGTGGCGCGCTGACCAGCGAGCCGTTCAAGTTTGGCAGCGTTTCTGTCACAGCGAGGTTCGTGAGGTTCATGTTTTGCTCTGAATTAAGCTGGGTTTCGGCATCGCGCGGATCGTCGTTCATTGCTAAATCGAGTACGGTTTCATCTGTCACCTGGGGCAAACGGGATAGATTGATTTTTGGACGTTCAGTCGCGCGAACGGGCGCGATTGAACCGGCGAATGAGGTTTCCGCCTGAGAAACCCGAAACTCTGTCGAATCAGTCGCGAGCTTATCAATGATGGATGAAGCGCCTTTGTTGACAAATTGATAATTGACATTGAACGCGCCATTGCTGGCAAACCCGTCTTGCCCGCGCTCAAGCTCTTCGCCAATGACGAATTCATCGCTCCATTGCTCGGCTTCTTCGACCAGACGCTTCGCTTCCGGATAAGCAAGCTTGGGTTTCCACCGAAAGGTTAAAACCAAAAACACAATCGAAGTCGTTCCGGCCATCGCCGCAAAAGGCATTAAATGTGACATGGCCTGCAACCATTCGTTTTCAATGCCTCCTAATCCCATCAACGGCGCCATCCAACGCACAGCCATGAACAACAACGCGGAAAACGCGACTATCGCAAATAAAATCGTTGACCATCTTTTCATACAGGCACCATCAGTTGCTTAGCGCCGCTGGTCGGTGCGGTCACAAGCGAATACAGGGTTGATTGAAGGAGCGACCACTGAATTCCAATGGCAAGGGTTCAGCGGCTATTTTCTCGGCGGGGCGATTCGGGGTAGTAAACGTGGGGCGAGCTTATTTCAAATCAGGGGCGGTCAGCAAATTTCCGTCGCCTATGGTCTTTCAAGTCTTGAACCATAGATCACGTGCTTAAAATACATTTTCAAGTGTTTCTTTCATTAACATATCCACGACAGCGCGCAAGTCGCCGGTTTCCTGAAACACGCGCAGTTGCCGGTCGGCGCTGGTTCCGTTTTCCAAGATCGTATGCACGTAATTGATCTCTTCACGGCAGCCCAGTTCATCCACAACATCGTCTACGAATTCCAACAGTTCCTGGATTAGGCTGCGAAGCGGAACTTCTTCGCGTTTGCCGAAATCAATCAGCTTGCCATCCAAGCCGTAACGCGCAGCGCGCCATTTATTTTCTTCGATCAAAGCCCGGCGATACAAACGGAATCCCATGTTCTGGCGATACAGCTTGTAAACTTTGGCCGTGACTGCCTGAAAAAGCGCGGCGATGGTGATGGTTTCTTCCACCTTAGTGGGAATGTCGCAAATGCGAAATTCCAGCGTAGGGTAAACGTGGTGCGGGCGCACATCCCACCAAATCTTTTTGCCGTTATCAATGCAGCCGGTTTTGATCAGCAGATTGACGAAGTTATCGAATTCGCCGACAGAGTTGAAATATTCGGGAATGCCGGTGCGCGGGAACTGTTTGAAGACTTCGTAACGGTAACTTTTCATTCCCGTGTTGCGCCCAATCCAGAAAGGCGAACTGGTGGAAAGCGCGTAAATGTGCGGCAAAAAGTATCTTGCGGCATTCATCACGGCCATCGCGGCTTCGCGATCTTTGATCCCTACGTGAACGTGCATACCGAAGATCAACAGCGCGCGGGCGGAATGCTGCAACTCTTCGATCATTTGATAATAACGCTCGTTTTCGGTGATCTGCTGATCGGCCCAGTGCGAAATTGGGTGTGTCGAAGCGGCGACAATCGCCAAGCCTTTGCGAGCGGCAAGTTCGGCAATCGCGCGACGCAGCTTGATGACGTCCTGTCTTGCTTCTTTGACGTCGCGGCAAATGCCCGTGCCGACTTCGATCATTGACTGATGCATTTCGGGCTTTACCTGCTCACCGAGCAGCATCCGGCCTTCTTCCAAAATTTCGTTGACGCGCGACCGTAACTCGCGCGTTTGCGGGTCAATGATCTGAAACTCTTCCTCGATTCCGATGGTAAAGTCGTTGTCGAACGGCATGGGCAAGCTCCGTAGTCAGCGTTAATTTTACTTTCTAAGATTGTTGTTCAAAGCGGAAGTGACAGCAACTTTGAACCGGGTCGGGATTCGGAACCACTTCCGAACGAAAAGTCGGGCGGATGGTAAGTCTTTTGCTAACACGTGGCAAGGAGAAATTCAGGCTCTTTAGAGTAAATGCTTACAGCTTTCCGCTGATGGGGTAGACGGGAAGCTCTTTCGCAGCAATATTTTCTGGCAGCGAAAGCGACAAAAGCGTTACACCATAAGCCGCCGCACCAGCCAACAAAACAGCCGTGTAGCTAACGTTCATCGCCATCAACATTCCCAGCACAGAGGCCATAACACCACAAATCCCGTTGATTCCCCACATCCAGGGCACCAAGTCCTGCTGCTTCATCTGCGTCAGCCGACGCACTCCCAGCGGATAAATCATTCCCATCCACAAGGCCAAAGGCGCGATCAACAATACGGCTGTGACTAGTCTTGCCGACCAACTCCAACCCGCCATTCGTTCCAGCCATCCCGGAGCCACAAATGCCGTCAACAAGATGCCAGCCAGAATCAACGACAGTGCCAGCCTGATAACCCAAGTCAGCTTCGCTTCGCTGACCTTTTCTGTCAGGAAACTTCCAAACCCGCCAAACAGCAACAACGCAAACAAAACGACTGAAATTGCATAGGAAGGATGACCCAGAAACAAAATGTAACGTTGGATCAACGCCAGCTCAACCAACATAAATCCCAAACCGATTCCGCCGAAGTAAAGCAACAGCGGTAAAAACGATTTTCCATCTGTCGCCTTCGCTCGATTTCGCGCCCAGTCAGTCCTTAGTGGCTTAATGGTGAAGTAGAAGCAGGCGTAGCACATTAACAGCAGTATCGAGCCAAGCAATAACATTGAACGGCTGCCCCGGCTGAAATCGCCGGAGCGCACAGCATCCAGCCAGCTTTGAACCGGCCGGTCAATGTTGAAAAAAAAGGGCCGATCATCGGTCGGCGGGTTAAGATCGTAACGGCTCTGGGCAAGCGCCTGCGGATCTAGCCGCAACAGCCCAGCGACGTCGAAAGAAGTCGCCTTTTCTTCACGGTCAAGTTGCGGCCACAACAGCGAATAACCACGTCCCCGGCAAAGTTGTTGTAATGCGGTCTTGTCGTTTTCTGTAAAGGCAGACTGTTTCAGCAACAGCGTCGCCACTGCCGTGTGAAGAAAGCCTGGGCTGGTCAGAATGGCGATATGATCTTCAGCGCGTCCTATTCCTGCGCGACGCAATGCACTGGCCATCAGCACGGCTACACGAGCGGTTTCGCCATGTTTTTCTGGGTCGTACCAGCGCGAAACGCTCAACACGCCATCCGGTTTCAGCCGTGAGAAATACAAATCAAAGGCTTCCTGCGTGTACAAGCTGTTTTCCGTCATGACCATAGAACCCGCCATAGACGAAGCCCAGGTATCAACCATGGACATCTGGATCAGGTCGTAGATTGCCGTTCGATGACTTAATTCATTGCGGGCTTCTCCAATCGTTAAGTGAACTTGCGGGTGGGAATAAACAAGACCACTGTAATTGCCAAATTGCTGCTGAACGGCTTCGACAACCGCTGGATTGAGTTCGACAACGTCCACCTGGCCGACGTTAAAGGCGAGCGCGGTCAACACATCACGCCCGCCTCCGCCGCCAATGATAAACGCACGCTCAGGTGGCAATCCCAAAGCCGCGCGCCAAACATACGCCGCCGCTGTCACGTCCCAAGAAAGGAAATCCAGCTTGCTTTTGTCCTGTAAAGCCGCAACGCCGTTTTGCAGAATCGGGGTGCCTGCATCCGAATCAAGCTGCAGCCATAACGTTGGCAACACGAAACCTTTGAAATCCCGGCTGACGCCCCAACCCGCCTGCCACAAACGACGAAGTTTCTCTGTTTCTTCCGCCGTGACCTGATTGCCGTTTTTGGTTTGAAGCATTTGAACGGCTTCGCTGGTTCCGGGAATTTCCTTTGTCACAGAAACGCGAGCCAGCGCGTTCCAGCGTTCCCACAGCACTTGGCTTTGATCTTGTCCTTTCGCAAATTTCAAACGAACAAGTTCTGGTCGCGCGACACTGACGCCCCAAATCAACAACAGCAATCCACATAACATCCAACCGTTTCTGCGCGTGCGTTGATTGCCGTGAGGTTGCGCCAGAAACAGGCCGGAAACCGCCATGCAAACCGCGCTCAGCAACAGCACACTCAGCGCATTAAATCGGTTCAGCAGAGGCGTCACCATCAAACAGCCGGCGGCTGCCCCCATTAAATCAAACCAGTACAGCCTGGACACATCACTTGCGTAATGGCTGAGCACAACCACCACAACGTATCCGCTATAGAAAAACCAACTGAAAAACAGCATCGCCGCAAACAGCAGTTGAAACGGCTGAAAACCCGCCCCCCAATCACGCGCCACAATCACGACAAAGCAGAATAAAGTTAGCAAGGTTGCCATGGCGGATTTGTACGCGGCGTTGATGCCATCAGAAATCGTGACTGGGTGTTCCGTGCGCTTCATTCCCAGAAAGGCTGCGATTGCGGAAGAAGCCATGCCGAGCATGACGACGGAAAGAATCATGAAAGCGAAGTGGTAATTTGCGATGACAGACATCACGCGGGTCAGCGCTATTTGCGAAACCAGAATGGCCAGTGCCGTCAGCATCAACCCCAACTTCACTGGAAGCGGAGCACGATTCGGAGCGGAAACGTTTTCTGCTACGGCCACAAAACTACCTTTCTTGTTCAAGTTTCACTGATTTGTTCGACGGGGAGAATCGGCTGATCAAGTTGCTGCGCGGAATGCACGCGCCAGCGGGCATCATCGGGGATGGGGAAATCTTCGCGGAAATGGCCGCCGCGACTTTCTTCGCGCCAAAGCGCGGCTTCAGTCATCAGGAGGGCAAGCTTAACAAAATTTCTGGTTCGTTGGTTGACGTTCTCTGCGGACATTTGCGCCAGTTCTTGAACTGCCGCTTTTAAATCTTCAGCTCGACGAATCAAACCGACTTTCCACCACATCAACTCCTGCACGCGGGATTTCGTGTGCTGATCCAGGCGCCAATCGGCCAGATCGAATTCAACGGGATCGGCTTCGGATTTTATCGTCGAAGGGAATGAATCCGTCAAGGCTGCCTTTCCAGCGCGAGCGCCGAAAACCAAACCTTCCAGCAAGGAATTGCTGGCTAGCCGATTCGCGCCGTGAACGCCCGTGCAGGCGACTTCGCCAGAAGCATACAAACCAGGCAAAGTGGTTCGCCCGTGCGTGTCTGTGCGAACGCCGCCCATCACGTAATGCACGGCTGGGCTGACCGGCAACAAATCTTTGGCAATATCCAAGCCGTACCGAAGACAGGTTTCATAGATTTTCGGAAAGCGTTCGCGCAAAAAGCTGGCTTCCAAGTGAGTCAAATCCAGAAACATCCATCGCTGATTCGTTCGCTTGGCTTCGGCGACAATCGCGCGGGCAACAATGTCTCGCGGAGCAAGTTCTGCGCGCGGGTCATAGTTTTTGGCAAACGCTTCTCCTTCGTGATTTCGCAAAATCGCGCCTTCTCCGCGCAAGGCTTCGCTGAGCAAAAAACGCGGCGCTTCGGGCAAAGCCAGCGCCGTCGGATGAAACTGCACAAACTCCAAATCGCACATCATCGCGCCAGCGGCATATGCCATTGCCATTCCGTCACCTGTCGCCACGCTGGGGTTGGTCGTTTGCGCAAACAATTGCCCGGCTCCACCCGTCGCCAGCACCACAGCGCGAGCAAACATTTCCCGGCGCAAACTTTCGTTCGGATCAACGAATTGCACGCCGCAACAGCGACCATCTTCAACCGTCAAGCCAATCGTCGCCGCGTGCGCCGTCAACTGAATGTTCGGATGTTTTTTGGCGGCGGCAATCAATGCTCGGACTATTTCTCGCCCGGTGGAATCTCCGTGCGCGTGCAGGATCCTTCGTCGTGAATGCGCGGCTTCGCGCGTGAAAGCCAATTCTCCACCTTCGCGGTCGAATTGCGCGCCAAGCTCGATCAGCTCTGTGATGTAACGCGGCCCTTCTTCCACCAAAATGCGAACGGCTTTTTCATCGCACAAGCCGGCACCTGCAATCAGCGTGTCTTCAACGTGCAGATCAATCTCGTCGTCATCTGAAAGTGCCACAGCGACTCCGCCCTGCGCGTATTCGGTGTTCGATTCATCCAGCCGATCTTTGGTCAGCACAACAACGCGGCCAGCCTTGGCCAGTTCCAGCGCGGCGCGCAGGCCCGCGACGCCGCTGCCAATCACAATGAAATCAGGTGAAGGTTGCATAAATTAAATTCTCTGCAGGCAACTTAACCACAAAAAGCACAAAAGTCACAAAAGGAAGACTTCCATTTGTGACTTTTGTGGTGAGCCCAGGTTTTCAGACCGGAAACGCAACGATCAATCGGCCGTTGGCCCGGCAGATTTCACTTCGTCGGAAACTCCGGCGGCGAACTGTTCGAAGTTTTCGCGGAAGAGTTTTCCCAGATGCTTGGCCTTTTCGTCATACGCTTTCGGATTTTTCCAGGTGTTGCGCGGTTTCAAGACCTCACTGGGAACGTCCGGACAGGCAATCGGCACGTGAACGCCGAAAATCGGGTCAGGCTCCGTCGCGACGTTGGCCAGATGACCGGACAGCGCGGCGCGAACCATCGCTCGTGTGTGAGCAATCTTCATTCGCTGGCCTTCGCCGTATGGGCCGCCACTCCAACCCGTGTTGACCAGCCAGCAAGTCGCGTTGTGTTTGGCGATGCGTTCGCGCAAAAGTTCGGCATACACGCCCGGATGATGAACCATAAACGGCGCGCCAAAGCAGGCGGAAAAGGTCGCCTGCGGTTCTTTGCCCAGGCCTTTTTCCGTGCCCGCAACTTTGGCCGTGTAGCCGGAAATGAAATGGTACATTGCCTGTTCAGGCGTCAGCTTGGCGACAGGCGGCAATATCCCGTACGCATCCGCCGTCAGCATAATGATGTTTTTCGGATGGCCGCCGGTTCCGGACGGTTCGAAGTTAGAAATGTGCGACAGCGGATACGCCGCCCGCGTGTTTTCTGTCAAACTGCCGTCGCTCAAATCCAGCCGCCGCGTTACTGGATCCATCACCACATTTTCCAGCACCGTTCCAAATCGGCGCGTGCAGGCGTAAATGTCCGGTTCAGCCTCGGCGGACAGGTTGATGACTTTGGCGTAACAGCCGCCTTCAAAGTTGAACACGCCGCGATCCGACCATCCATGTTCGTCATCACCGATCAATTGTCGTTCGGGGTCAGCCGATAGTGTGGTTTTGCCTGTGCCTGACAAACCAAAAAAAATCGCCGCGTCGCCGCCCTGGCCAATGTTGGCCGAACAATGCATGGAAAGAACCCCGCGCAAAGGCAGCAGATAATTCAGCAGCGTAAAGATGGATTTTTTCGTTTCGCCCGCGTAGCTGGTTCCACCAATCAAAATCATCCGTTGGCCAAAATCCATCAGAATGAATGTGCCGGAGTTTGTTCCATCGGTTTCGGGATCGGCTTGGCAGGTGGGAGCGTTGATGACGGTGAATTCCGGGACGTGGCTGGCGGCTTGCGTGTTCCAGTCGGGCCTGACAAACATATTGCGCGCAAACAAACTGTGCCAGGCATATTCGGTGACCACGCGAATCGGGATTCGATATTCGGGATCGGCTCCGGCAAAACAATCCTGGACGTAAACGTCTTTGTTATCCAGATGCTTCAGCATTTTGTCGCGCAGCCGATTGAAGTTGGCCTGGTCAAACGGGCGATTGACCTTTCCCCACCAGACATGTTTTTCCGACGATGTTTCGCGGACAACGAACTTATCGTTTGGCGAGCGGCCTGTATGTTGTCCTGTGTTGACGACCAGCGGGCCAAGATGCGCTACCGTTGCTTCGTTGCGCTTAATTGAATGTTCATATAGCTCCGAGGTCGTCAGGTTCCAAAACGCCTGCCCAAACGTCTGAGTACCGTTTTTCAGGCCATGGTGATCCAGACCGAAGGAACTTGGGTTCCAACCAATATTCTTGCTCATAAATCTCCTTAATGGTGCTTGGTCAAACAAAATGTAAATGTCTGAGCCTGAATGGACGACAGCGCGGTCGTTGCCGCGCTGTTGATCTTATTTCCAATTTTTATAGCGCTATAAACATAGCCAAAAAGCCGATGCTTGTCGAGACAAAGCTTTGCGCAACCAAAGTTTAATCAAACTTGTCAGTGCATCATTACCAGCGAAATGTCGGCTTTGGTGGTGCCGCGATGCAGGGTGTGCGTTCGCTGTTTGAAACTGTAGTGGCTTGTAGCTGAAGAGGCGATAGCAAATGCACGACAAAATTGATTGGTACGTGGATTCTTTAGCCTGCTGTGCTCAGCTTTCGTCCTTTTGCAGATCCAGGCGGATGGTGGTTTCAGATTGTGGCAGCGGTTCTGACAAAGCGGATTGCATTTCCGGCGAAACCGTCAGCCAACGGGTTTTCCAAATCAAAAAGATCGAAGCGATGACAACGACTGTTGCCATGGCACCACCTTCAGGTCCGTAGCTGCCTCCGGTGAGCCACACTGGGGTTTCGACGGTCGAAAGCATGATTGGGTGCTGCGGGATCAATAACCCGCTGACCGGCAACCCGAAAATCGCCCCCATTGTCCAGTTCCAGCCAAAATGGAGTGCCGTCGGAAACCACAAACTGCGCGTTTTCAAATACGCCACCGCCAGCCAGACACCAGCCAGCACTGTATTCACGGTTGAAAACAGCGTGCGGCTGGGATTGTTCCAGTGGCCTAACGCAAAGAAAGCCGACAAAGCCAGAATCGGCACAACCGGCGAAATTCCGCGAAGCAACGTTTGAAAGGCATAGCCGCGAAAAACCAATTCTTCAAAAGCTGCGGCTAGAATCAACAGCGCGAAAGCCATCAGCAACTCTTTGCTGACGACACCCAGCGCCGCCCAATCAATGCCTTCGGCTTTAAACCAAAAAGTATTCAGCCGGACGCGAGTGCCTGCAAGCGACTGAAGCCCGACAATGGCAATGATCATCGCTGCACTGATAGCGAAACCGAGTAGAACTTCGCGCCGCCAGGTTGAATGCAGAGAAAACCCAAGCGCGCCAAACTTCAGCCGATCCAGAAAGCGCAAACTCGCCCACGAAAGCAGCAAAACCCAGCCGACTAAAATGACGTAAACCAGAATCATCCCGATGCTGGCTTCAAAAACAGAACTTTCCCCGGAAGAAGCCGATTTGAACAACACTGACATCAACCATTGCGGCAAAATCAGAACAAACATAAACGCCAGCGCGCGCCAGCCGGAGCGCAACAACTTGGTTTGCGGATTGATAAAGAAGTCAGTGGTATTCATAAAGAAAGTGGCGAACAAGGTGGCGGGATGATAAGCCCCGCCAAGCAAACGTCGCAAACCGATCGCATGTGATTTAGAATCCGCCCGCGTAAGCAGACAGTTCCAAACTTTATGAATTCGCAAGAAAGCCAACCCTTGATCATCAGAAAGCGAAATCGCCGCCGATGGCGAATTGCCGTGCTGGCCGTACTAACGCTGTTGTTGTTCGGATTGCTTTTCGTGCAATCGGCGTTCGACACGCTGCGATGGTTCAGACCGACTTCGGCCAGTGAAACGCTGATTCTTTACGCGCTTTCGACCATCAACCTGCTGGCATTCATCGTGCTGTTGATGGTGCTGATTCGCAACATCATCAAGTTGCGTCGGGAACAGGTGCGGGCAAAACTTGGCGCGAAGTTCAAAACCCGTCTGGTCAAATACTCGATCGCGCTGTCGCTGCTGCCTGTGATCTTCCTCTTTTTTGCGACCAGCGGGTTGATCAACCGCAGCGTGGATAAATGGTTCAGCGAACCTGCGCGGGAAATGGTAATCAACGCACGCCAAATTCAGCGCGTATACGTCGAGGGCGAACTGGCTGATTTGCAACAACTGGCGATGACCATGGCACGGCTAATGGCCAGGACAGATGATGACCAGCTAAATGACGCGTTGGCCTCTGAACTGAAAACGCAACAGCTTTCCCTGGCTCAGGTCTTTGATCGAGACGCATTGATTGCCGAACAGTCAAAATCCAAACTTTCGCTGTCCGACAAAGATTTCCAAAATGTGTGGGAAAGCGCACGCGCAAAAACCAGACAGGGAAAATTGTTCGCCGAAATGATCAGCGGTGTGGAAGACCGAAGTTACCTGATTGCTTCTGCCAAGATTCCAAAATTGGGAGACAGGTCGCTGGTCATTGCCCAAGAGGTTCCGCAGGAAATCACCGACCGCATCAAAAGAATTGACGAACTTGAAGCCGCTTACGATGCGCTGAAACGCTATCAGAATACAGTCAAAAACTCTGCGCTGTTGACGCTAGGCTTGATCACACTGCTGACGCTTTTCATTGCCTTCTGGCTGGCGCTGTATCTGGCGCGAACCGTGGCCGATCCGGTTCAGCAATTGGCGGAAGCGACGGAACACGTCAGGCAGGGCGATTTGAGCTTTCGCGCCAAAGTTGTTGGCGACGACGAACTGGCCGCATTGGCGTTGTCGTTCAACGAAATGACCTCGGAACTGGGAGAAAACCGCCGCCGATTGGAACTTTCTGCCGAAGAGCTTCAGCAAAGCAATGCCGCGCTGGACGAACGACGCGGTTATATTGAAGCGATTTTGCAAAGCCTATCCGCCGGCGTCATCTCGCTGGATGAAAACGGCAACGTCACCACGCTTAACGAAGCAGCCAGAGAGTTGCTGCGAATCGGCGAACAATCCGTCACCGGCGTGGCGCTGGAAGCTTTGCTGCCAGAAGAACAACGCGAAGAATTGTGGCGCATGATTCGCCGCGCGGCACGGCTGCGTTCCATCACCCGCGAAGTCCATTTCACGCTGGCCAACAATGCGAAGCTTGATGCGGCCGTCACTGTCACGGCATTGCAAGACCCGCGCGGCCAATCACGCGGCGCAGTCATCGTCATCGAAGACCTGACCGAATTGATCGAAGCCCAGCGCCGCGCGGCCTGGAGCGAAGTCGCGCGCCGCATGGCGCACGAAATCAAAAACCCGTTGACGCCGATTCGCTTGTCCGCCGAACGATTGGCCAAAAACCTGCTCAGCGAAGCAAATGGTTCAACGGGCGGCTCTACGTACAACACCTGCAGCCTGACGCCGCGCTTGAATGAACGGCAAACCAATCTGGTGCGCGAATGCACCACAATGATTGGCGACGAAGTCGCCACCTTGCAGCGCATGGTGGATGAATTTTCCAACTTTGCGAGGCTGCCGAATGCAAAGCTGGAACCGGAATCCTTGAACGAAGTCATTGCCAATGCGTTGAAACTCTATGATGAACGGCTAGATGGAATCCGGCTGGAACATCACCTGGCGGACGATCTGCCGCCAGTGATGTTGGATGCGGAGCAAATTAAACGCGTTCTGGTCAATCTTGTAGACAATGCGGCAGAGGCTTTTACGCCTGCTCAAAACGGCGACCGCCGTATCATTGTCACTACGCGTGAGCTTGCCGAACGCGATTCTGTCGAATTAACCATTGCCGACAACGGCCCGGGAATTTCAGCGACGGACCGCGAACGCATCTTTGATCCCTACTTTTCCACCAAAAAGCGCGGTACGGGATTGGGCTTGGCCATCGTCAGCCGCATCGTCGCTGAACACCAGGGCCGCATCCGTGTGCAAGAAAATCATCCGCGCGGTGTCAGCTTCATCATTGAGCTGCCCCAATCAAAAGACGCATAACTGGTAGGGTTACGCCGTTTTCTTTCTGGCAAGGATGGTGACTTTGACCGCATCTTCCTGCTGGATGTTGACCAACGCCACAAACGCCCGGCCCTGATAAGTGCCGAGTGTACATGGCTGCGAAACACTCGCCACTTCCCAACCCGCAGGCAGCAAAATCGTGTTGCGCAAGCCTGTCAACGTGCGCTGAAATCGCAAGCTTCCATTCACCACGTCATACGCCGGATCAATCAAACTGCCACTGACTTTCAACCGCGCACTCTGACGATCATTCACGATGGGCACTTGGAGCTTGGCGTGAACTTCCCTTCCTTTTTTCTGAAGTTCCAGCGGTTGCGCCGTGTCCAGATCAATCACTTTCAAATCAAATGCCGATACATTGCTCAGCCGCACCCGGCTGCCCTTGCGCATCTCGCTGTAAGTTTGCTCGACATGAAACTTATGCGTTTCTGGCGCGTCCAGATCGTAAAGCGTCTTGCTGTCGTCCCACGCTTTATCGCGGCTTTTGTCCCAATCGGCTCGGCCTTCAAACGTCGCCGAAGTCTTCCGCGCCCGAATCGTGATGGGCGAACCGCCGGCGCTCGGATTGGTCAGCGACAGCTTCAACCGTCCATCCGGCATCGTCGTCACCTGCGAAGCGATGTTGGCCGAAGCGAAGGCGTACCCACGCGGCAACACCACGCCAAAGCGCATTGCGCTGAGTGCTCGCACCCACACAATCTGGTCGCCCTCAGCGTAGTATGTCCGTTCGTCTTTGTAGGTTTTGTAAATCAACACACGCCCTTCGCCACCGACCGGCACTGGCCTTGGCAATTGCGCCACGATGTAGTGATCTTCCGAAACAAATTGGCCCGGCAGCTTGCGCGCCCGCGCTTCGTCTCCGCCGATGTATTCGAACTTCAACGACTCCCCTGTGCGCGGATCGTAAACTTCTATGCCTCCGCCATCGCTGCCGTGTCGTGTGCCATTGATCAGCAACGTTGCTCCGGGGCGCGTTTCCTGCGGCAGATAAATGATGCGAAAGGCGTGCGAATTTGGATCATCCAGTAGTTCATATTGCGTGTACGCATCCAGCGCAAACAAGCGTGTCAGCAGCGGCGAAGCGCGCAAGGCATCGTCAGCAGACGCGGGCTGGGAACGCTGTTGTTGGGCGAAGGCCAAAAGCGAACTCAGAGTTAGCAAAGCGACAAGTCCGGCAACTTGCCACTTCATTTGATTGGGGCGCTTCATAGAGTGTCCTCTTTTTTGAAAATTGGTTTGGCAATTTCTTGCCGCAGCACTTCAGAACTTTTCCCGGATTCTGAGGTAACTCGCAAAGCGCGGCAAGCCGTTTTTCGTCAACCCGCGATAAGTAAATGTAATCAGCGTGCCAATGGCCGGAGGGTTGGCGCGCACTACATCCGTGAAGCCCGTGCCGATTTGGAAGCGTTTGCCGTCTGCCATCTCAACTTGCAGCGCGCCCATCATTCCCGCGTATTTACCTTTGCCCGGCACGTGGCCAATCACTGTCGCTTCGGCATCATCCAGCGGTTTCAATTTCAGCAGTGAATCATTGCGACCGGTGACGTAAGGCGCATCGGCGAGGTGCAGCATCAATCCTTCACCGCCCGCACGAACAATTTCCGCGAGCTTGCGTTTGAGCGCGGCATTGTCCGGCAACCGAAATTGGTCCACGGCGACAAGTTGCGGAAAGTTGGCCGCGGCGACAATGCGTTTGATCTGTTCGTAGCGTTCGGCAAATGTCCCCGGCGCGTCGGGCAATTCAAAAATCATGTATTTGATCTGCCGCCATTCGTCATCCACCGGCGTCGTTTTGCGCACCGCTCCCGACAGCTTTTCAAATTGTCCGCGTCCAATCCATAACTCACCATCGAGCGATTGTTTTGGCAATTTGGCAATAAACCACGCAGGCACGGCAAAGACGTTGCCCGCACGCGAACGCAGCGCCTTGCCATCCCACAGTGCGCGAACGCCGTCATATTTTTCGCTGACCAGATACGGCGTCGGGTCAATGTCTGTGTTGGCGACGCCAGCGAGCAAGGGCCGAGGCGAAGTGTCGGCAGATTGCGCAAGCGCGTACGGCGCGAGCGATAAACAAAGGGCAAAGGTGGCAAAGCGAATGAGTGGCTGCATGGGCTGACTCCTTTGATGGTGAAACGTAAAGCTTACGCTTCCGCGTATTTGGTAAACGGCCTGAGATTGGGGTGGCGAAAGCTCAGAACAATGTGAACTTTGCAGGATGGCTCAATCATTCTAACGCCGCCGTTTTACGCGGCTCAACTGCGAATCAACCGATACAGTCAGCGATCCGTCAAAAAAATCATTTTGAATGGCTTATGGTTTGGTGTTTTTGTCGGCTGTGTGTTGACGATACCAGCGTTCGATCTCATCAACGTTCCACTGATTGGCTTCAACTGCTAAAACCAGGGCGATGGTTTCCGCCTTGGTGGTTCGTACTTCGATATTGTTTTTGTGCAAGAAGCGATCAACCAGAATTGTGGCGGTGCGTTTGTTGCCGCCCACCCAAGGATGATTTTTGATCAGCTCAAAACAGAGTGTAGCAGCTTGGCGAATGAGGTCGGCGTTTTCGTATTGTGCGGCCTGTTGCGGGCGGGCCAGCGCCGATTCGACCAGTGCGCGGTCAAAAGCACCGAAGCGTATTTCGCCCAAACGGCGCATCAAGAGAATATGTAACGTAACGGCTTCGGCATAATCCAGGTAGTAGACAGGCTCAGTCGCCAAGGCGTTTCAATTCCTCAAACGTATCTTGATACTTATCAAACAGCCGTTCAAAGTCCGCTTGTAATTCAGCGGAGGGCGGCGGCAGGATTTCGGTTTCGAGCGAACCTTCTTTGGGGTACAGAACCACGATGGAATCGGGTGAAATTTTCATCGTCGCAGCCATTTCCGGCGGCAAGTCAATTACCCAGCCTAAATCCGTTTTTTTGGGTGTCAGCACTTCAATCATAAACATCACCTCTCAAGTCCAAAGAAAAAGCCAATCGCTTTAGAACGAGTGTGATTATGAAATAAGGGTGCCGTTACCGCAACGAAAGCCCCAACGGCGTACTCCGATTTGAGTAGTTGCTAACACAGACATAACTTTTTCGCTCCTTTGTGTAGCCTTCTAACGAGGTGTGCAGCAATTCACCATGACCAGTCCGACCGGCTCACCACATATTTGTTTGGCCGCTCAACTTGCTGCGCCATATAATCGCCTCGTCCAAAGATTTGATTTGCATCAAGAATCCAGAGGTAATCCCCCAATGCCCAAAGTCAACGACCGCATCGGTCCATATCAACTCATCAGCAGGCTCGGCAAAGGCTCGTTTGGCGAAGTCTGGCTGGCACAGTCCGAAAACCCGAAGAGTTCGCCGGTCGCGCTGAAGTTATCGAACGATCCTGATCCGGATTTTGACGCGCTCTTGCAGGAAGCCACGGTCTGGGCGCGTGCCGGTCGGCATCCCAATGTGGTCGAGTTTTTAGCTGCGCGGATGTTCGACCAGCAGGTAGTGATCGTCAGTGAATACGTTCCGGACGGTTCATTGAAAGATTGGTTGAATCTTTACGGCGGACGTGCTCCTTCTGTGGATGCGGCGGTCGAAATGACGCGCGGCATTCTGACCGGACTCGAACATTTGCACGCGAAGAGCATCATTCATCGAGACCTAAAACCAGCCAATATTCTGATGCAGGGGAATACACCGCGCCTGGCCGACTTCGGTCTTTCGCAAGTGCTTGCTTCCACCCTGCACGCCAGCAAAGTTGCTGGCACCAGGGCTTACATGGCGCCGGAAGCTTTTGACGCCGTGCGGGATGAAAAAACCGATTTGTGGTCAATTGGAGTGCTGCTTTACCAAATGCTGGCAGGGCGGATGGCGTTTCCGCAGCGAGACGAATCTTCGTTGATAAAGGCGATTTTGATGACCGAACCGCAGCCCTTACCGAAAGACGTACCGGACTGGCTGAAGCAGGTGATTGAGAAGGCTCTGTCAAAAGACCCGGAACAGCGTTATCAATCAACGATGGAAATGCGCGCGGCTTTGCTGCGGCCTATCGAGCAACCGGTTCAAGAAACCCGGAAGCTTGACGAACCAGTCAACCGCTCGGAGATTCGGCAACCTGAACCAATTCTTCAACCGCCCAACCGCCCGGAGCCGCAAGTTGACTTACCGACCATCGAGCGTGGCAAGGTGATCGTTGATCTTTCGCCGAAACCGGAACCGCCGCGCGAAGTTCAACAGCAAATAGAACCGAAAACTGTTCCGCCGCCGAAGCCGCAACTAACGCCTGCTCAGCCAAGTGGCTTGCGTCCGGCAATCAAATGGGGTGGAGCAGGATTGGCCGCAATCGTTCTTGCCGTGGTGACGTATGTGGCGACGAAAACGACTACGACGGTTTTGCCGAACTCTTTTGATTCACAGGGCAATACTCAACGGCTGCCAAACCTCGGAGATGAATTCACCGAGAACCTGAACGGCGTCAAATTAGTGATGAGGCGCGTGCCGGGAGGTGAGTTTCTGATGGGTTCTCCAGAATCTGAGCAAAGACGACACGATGATGAAAGCCTACAGCACCACGTAACTGTGCCGAGCTTTTACATGGGCAAATACGAAGTGACGCAGGCACAGTGGCAAGCTGTGATAAATGGCAATCCGTCCTACTTCAAAGGTGATAGTTTGCCAGTAGAGCAAGTCTCCTGGAATGATGCGAATGAATTTTGCAGGAAGCTTTCTCGCATGAGCGGCAAAGAGTACAGGCTGCCGAGCGAATCCGAATGGGAATATGCCTGTCGTGCTAGAACAACCACACCATTTGCCTTCGGCATATTGCTCGCCCCCGACCAAGCCAATTTTAACGGTAATTATCCTTATGGCGGTGGGGCCAAGGGGATATTTCGTGAGACAACGACTCACGTTGGCAGCTTTCCACCAAATCAATTCGGCCTATATGATATGCATGGTAATGTTTTTGAGTGGTGCGAGGATGTTTATCACAACAGCTACGGAGGGCAGCATGGTACTCCGCCAAACGATGGTAGGCCATGGCTAACGGGTGGCGAGCAAGATAAAAGGGTATTGCGTGGGTGTTCGTGGAACTGTGGTTTGAGCATCGTCCGCAGTGCCAATCGTGGTTCGTACCCGCCTACTGCCCGCGAAAACTATATCGGTTTTCGTGTTGCGGTAACTGCAAAGACTCAATAACCTTTTGCGTGTTTAACATCGCCTCGCAGGATTTGGCCTCTCCTACAAGGAGGACATGTAATGAGCGTCACGATTGATTTACCAAATGAAGTTTACGAACGATTGGAAAAACAGGCGCAAGTGCGCGGAACGTCTGTTCCCGAAACCGTCTCTCGCCTGATTGAAGAAATCGAATCCGTGCATTTGTCGGCGGTTGTGCGGCAGATGCAGGCAGAAGGGCTTTTTGCCGATCCGCCCGCTGTTGTGCCTCCCGCGCCGCCCGATTTTCAGCCGATTGTTGTGCAAGGCAAGCCGTTGTCTGAAGTCATCATCGAGGAGCGACGCTGATGAGCGCGTACTATTTCGACAGCAGCGCGCTGGTCAAATACTACGCACAGGAAACAGGAACCAACTGGGTGCGCGGTTTGATTGACGTTCAGCCAGCCAACGAAATCTTTACCGCTCTCGCCACCGGAGCCGAGATCGTGGCTGCGCTAAAACGCCGCGAGCGCATGAACTTGATTACAGCGACTGACGTGGCTGCGGCGCTGGCCGTATTCAAAAATCAATTCAGGATTCGTTTCAAAGCTCTCCGCACCAACGACGTTGTTGTAGATCGAGCGATGGACTTGGCTGAAAAGCACAACCTGCGCGGGTACGATGCAATTCAACTGGCCAGCGCATTGCTGATCGAAGAGCGGATGACAATCCAAGGTGTTGGCCCACTGACGCTGATTTCAGCGGATGTTGAATTGAATCAGGCTGCTCAGGCGGAAGGATTGTTGACCGACGATCCGAATCAGCACCCATGAGCTACGAGCGCATTCACATCATCACCGCGCGCGAACTGACGCCACAAGAAAGGGAAGCTTATGAACAAGGAGACTACCTCTGAGATGGAACTTCAAACTTATAATCCGGCTTCGCTCGCAGCGGCAATCTAATCAAACAATCTTGAGGGTGCGCCAAATGTTAAAGCTGAAGAAGATGCTGAAACCAGATCAATATTTCACCGCCGGATTTGCTCGCGGGTTAGCGACGGCAATTTCCGTCATTGCGTTCGCGGTTGTTCCACAACTTGCGCAGGAAAAACAGGAAGAGAAAAAAACCATGCCACCGAAAAACAGCATCTTTGAAGGCAATGTGAATGCGCCCGATTTCCCTTCTGGCCTGGAATGGCTGAACACGGAAAAACCACTCAGCTTTCGTGACTTGCGCGGAAAGATTGTGCTGCTGGATTTTTGGACGTACTGCTGCATCAACTGCATGCACATCATCCCGGATTTGAAAAAGCTGGAAGCAAAATACGGCAATCAGCTTGTCGTTATCGGCGTTCATTCGGCCAAGTTCCAGAACGAAAAAGGTACAGAGCAGATTCGCCAAGCCGCGCTGAGGTACGAAATTGAACACCCGATCATCAACGATAAGGATTTTGAAGTCTGGCAAAGCTACGCCGCACGATCCTGGCCGACGCTGATGTTGATCAATCCCAAAGGCAAAATTGTCGCAACCCATGCGGGCGAAGGCGTATACGACGTTTTTGACACCCTGATCGGCAAGTTGGGCGAGTACTTCCGTGCTAAGAATGAACTCAACGAAACGCCGATCCAATTCAAACTGGAAAAGTTTTCCGCGCCGCCAAGCTTGCTGGCCTATCCTGGCAAAGTGCTGGCCGATGAAAAAAACGACCGTCTGTTTATCTCTGACTCCAACCACAACCGAATCATCATCACCCGGCTCGACGGAATGGTTCAGGACGTAATCGGTGACGGTTCCATCGGCAAACGCGATGGCAGCTTTACGGAAGCCGAGTTCAATCATCCGCAAGGAATGGCGCTGGACGGCGACACGCTTTACATCTGCGATACCGAAAACCATTTGATTCGCAAAGCCGATTTGAAAGCCAGAACCGTCGAAACACTGGTTGGCACAGGCGAACAGGCCAGAAAGTTCAACATCGAAGGCACGGGGACAACTGTCGCGCTGAATTCTCCGTGGGATGCCGTAATGCACGACGGCAAGCTGTATATCGCAATGGCTGGGCCTCATCAGTTGTGGGTTGTTGATCCGAAAACGCGCGAAGCCAAACGGTATGCCGGAAGCGGCGGTGAAAACCGTCATGATGGCCCCTTGCTGGAAGCTGCGCTGGCGCAACCCAGCGGGATTACCACGGATGGCAAGTCGCTGTTTTTTGCCGACAGCGAAGTCAGTTCCATCCGCGCGGCTTCGCTCGATCCGGCTGGTAAGGTAACCACCATTGTTGGCGAAGGCCTGTTCGAGTTCGGAGATTCAGACGGCAAAGGCGGTAGCGTGCGATTGCAGCATCCGCTTGGCGTGGTTTACGCAAACGACAAGCTGTACATCGCCGACACGTACAACCACAAAATAAAAGAACTGGAAATCGCGGCGCGCGAAAGCCGCACTTTTGCCGGAACGCGTGAACGCGGAACAAAAGACGGCGAACGAAAACTGGCTACGTTCAACGAACCCGGCGGGATTTCAGCGACTTCAAAAGCTCTGTTCGTCGCTGACACAAACAATCATTTGGTTCGCAGGATTGATTTCGACAGCGGCAAAGTTTCGACCGTTGAATTGAAAGGCCTGGAAAAGCTGACAATGGCGATGGTGCGAAAATTCCGTGGCCGCACGGTCGAAGTCGAAAAACAAACCATCGCTCCCGGCACCGGTTCGATCTCGCTTTCGTTCACGTTGCCCTCCGGTTACAAATACAACACGGGCGCGCCTTTTTATGTGGCGTACAAATCCGCAGACGATAAAGCCATCAAGATTACGACTAAAGAATCCGCGCGCAATTTCACAGAGCCGAAATTCCCGCTGGAAATTCCCGTCGAAGCCAAAAGCGGCGCGACCACGGCGACGATTGACGCGGTGATTTACTTTTGCAACGACGACAAAGACAAAGTTTGTTTGGTGGACAGCGTGCGTGTGAATGTTCCGCTGGAAGTGAAAGCAGGCGCTCCGAAGCAGGCGAAAGTGGAAGTCGCGGCAAAATCGAAGGGGCTGGGCAATTGAACTAATTGCCCAGTAACGCAACAGCAGCTTTCATTTTCCATTTACGATTTATCAATTGTCATTTTTCATTTTGCCCGGATGAAGCGCCGGGCTTTCAGGCAATGACAAATGAAAAATCTAAATTGGTAAATGGAAAATGAAAGAGGTGATGGGTTCTTCAGTCTATTCCCTACGAACGATTCTGCTGGCATCCAGTTTTGCCATCAGTGTAGCGACTGTGGCTTCCAGCGCTACGCTGTCTTTTGATTCCAGCGTGACTTTGACCTTGTAATCCGGCGTGGCGAAGTTCGGGTAAGAACCGATGGCGACGGCTGGATTTGCGTCGGCGACTTCGCGCAAAGCCTCAGCAATGTCGAACTCTTCTTCCAGCGTGTAAATGGCGTGCGTGAAAAAAGGTTCAACGCGAAAGCGTTCGCGCATGGCCAGAAATTTTTTGCGAAACAGTTCCGGCACGCCAGGCAAGATATACACATTGCCGCAAACCAGCACAGGCCAACGCCAATCCGGCATTTCCAGCAGCGCTGCATTTTCCGGCACATCCGCCATGCGCAGTTTGGATTCGTCTGCGCCATCGCCAAAATAAGCCTTCAACCTGCGTTCAAGTTCCGGATGCCGGACGACCGGTTTATCAAAGGCAGCCGCGATGCCAACTATCGTCACGTCGTCGTGTGTTGGGCCGACGCCGCCTGAAGTAAACACGTGGTCGAATCGCGCCGACAATTCGCGGACTGCCGCCGCGACATCCGCAACTTCATCCGGCACCACCAGAATGCGGCGAAGCGCCACACCAAGCTGGCGCAGTTCGCCAATCAGCAAACGCGCGTTGGCGTCTTCAACTTTTCCGCTCAGGATTTCATCGCCAATCACCAGAATTGCGGCAGTCGGAATGCTCATATGACAATCATAGCCAGCGGCGGTTGAAGCTGGCAAACAAACTGGAACAAAGCTTGCCGACTTCGCGTCCCTGACCACATTCCCAAAACTGCGATTGGCAACTTGAAAGCCTGACAGGCAGAATTGGCAAGGAAAGTTTTGGGGATCGTTCGTTGAACGGAAATACTCAGCCCCCAGATGAGAAGTTTTGTGTTGAAAGGAAATTGAGGAGTCAGCCAATGGAACCCAAATTACGTTTTGAATCGTCGAACTCAAGGTTGATGTTGTTGGTCGCGTTAATTGCTCTGACGTTGCCATTCGCCATCTGGTCCACAGTCAGCGGACAAGGTCGCAGAGTTCCAGTTCGCCCCATCCAAAGAGGTGATATGACAGAAGGGTTGAAGTTTCGTTTGAGCGAAGGCACGGAAGGCGCAGATCGTCGCGAAGCGCTGCCGACGCCGCAAACTTCGCCGCTGACAGACGACATCATCAATAATCTGCTGAAACGATTGCCGCCGATTAAAACTGACCCTGACGATGAAAAAAGTTTTGCGATGCGCGACCGTTCGCTGCCTCCGCCCAAAACCGGCCAGACGATCAATTCGCAATTTCCTCCGGCGGACAGCGGCGAAAAGCCCGAACCGACAGCAACCGGCGCGCTGGAAATTGTGCGCTTCGCACCCGAAGGAGAACTGGCGCTGGCTCCGCATTTGACCGTCACCTTTTCACAGCCGATGGTGGCTGTGACTTCGGTCAGCGATCTGGCTGCGTCGCAAGTTCCCGTCAAACTGACTCCACAAACCAAAGGCAAATGGCGATGGCTGGGCACAAAGACACTGATCTTTGAACCCGAAGGCCGATTCCCGATGGCCACGAACTATTCGGTCGAAGTTCCCGCCGGAACAAAATCCGCGACCGGCGGGACGTTGGCAACGGCAAAGCGTTGGGCGTTTGCGACGCCGCCGGTAAAGATCAAATCCAGTTATCCGAACGACGGCCCGCACGGGCGCAACCCCATTCTTTTCATAGAATTCGATCAGCGAATTGATCCGGCAAAAATGCTGAAAGCGATTCGCTTGGCTGCGGCTGGAGCGACCTGGCGATTGCGGCTGGCAACCGCCGAAGAAATTGCCGCCGATGACATTGCGGCGCGTTTCGTAAAAGCCGCTGAACAAGATCGCTGGCTGGCCTTTCGCGCGGAACCGATGATCGGCGCAAGCGCTGAACAACCGTTGCCTGCCGGAACAACCTTCACAGTTTCGGTTCAACCCGGCGCGCCCTCCGCCGAAGGCCCACGCGCCACCACCGAATCTCAAAAATTCACGTTCAAAACCTTCGATGCGTTGCAGTTGACCGAAGCGCGCTGCGGATGGGGAGATGGCTGCCGTCCCTTCACTCCGTTTCAGATGGTGTTTAACAACCCGCTGGACGCCAAAGCGTTTCAGCAAACGTGGGTGAAAGTGGCTCCGGCAATCGAAGGCATGAAAGTTGGCCTTTTCGGCAATACGATCCAAATCAGTGGCGCAACCAAAGGACGTACAAGTTACACCGTGACAATTGACGCCGCGTTGCGCGATGGATTTGGCCAAACGCTTGGCCGCAGCGTTTCGCGCAGCTTCAGCGTCGGCGACGCATATCCTATGTTGTCCGCGAACGGCAGCGGTTTTGTGGTGCTGGATCCCAACGGGCCGCCGCGCTTTTCGGTTTATACGATCAACCAGCCCAGCGTGAAAGTTCGGATGTTTGCCGTCACCGTCGAACAGTGGCGCAGCTATCAGCAATTTCTGCAAATGCGCAACCAGCGACAACAAGCGACACAAACGCCTCCCGGTGAATTGGTCAAAACGCAGACTCTGACGATAAACGGTCAAGCCGACGAAATGGCGGAAACGGCGATTGACCTCAGCCCGGCGATGAAAAACGGTTTGGGACACGTGATTCTGGCCATCGAACCTACGGTCAAGCGCCGCGAATGGGAACAGGAAATCATGTTGTGGGTTCAGGCGACGCAAATTGGCCTGGATGCCTTTGTGGATCAAACCGATTTGGTTGGTTGGGCGACTTCCCTGAAAGACGGCAAACCGATTGCAGGCGCGGAACTGCAATTGCTCGGCGGCGCTGGAACTGAACTGGGCAGTCAGGCGAAAGCCAGTACCGCCGCCGATGGATTGGCGAAGCTGGCGCTGCCTGCGTCCGGCTCGCAAAAAATGCTGGTCGCTCGCAAAGGCGAAGACGTGGCATTCCTGCCCGAAAGTCCTTACTGGTGGGAAGGGGCGCAAAGCGCCTGGAATCGCCGTGCGGTTTCCGATTCATTGCGCTGGTTTGTCTTCGACGACCGGAAAATCTATCGCCCCGGCGAAGAAGTCCACGTCAAAGGCTGGATTCGACGTTTGGGCGGAGGCAAAACGGGCGATATAAGTTCAGCCGCTGACGCAAGAAACATCAGTTATATGCTGCGCGATTCACGCAACAACGAAGTGCTGAAAGGTACTGCGCGCGTCAATGCGCTGGGCGGATTCGATATGGCGTTCAAACTGCCGCCGACTATACACCTGGGCTACGCGCATCTGGCGCTGAAGCCGGAATCTTTGGTTTTGCCGGACAATTTTCACGAGCATTTGATTCAGGTCGAAGAATTCCGCCGTCCTGAATATGAAGTCAAAGTCACGGCCAGCAATGGCCCACACTTGGTCAAAGGTTCAGCGACGGTGACAGCCGCGGCGAATTATTACGCCGGAGGCGCGCTGTCGAACACCGAAACGCAATGGAACGTGACGTCAACACCGACGAATTACACGCCGCCGAACCGAAGCGATTTCAATTTCGGCACGTGGACTCCGTGGTGGTACGACCGGCCAAGCTACGGCGGCGGCAATTCGCAAAACTTCGCTGGCCGCACGGACGCCGCAGGCAAACACAATCTGCGAATTGATTTCGATTCCGTTTCGCCGATCCGCGCGACGACCATTACCGCGCAAGCTGTCGTTCAGGACGTCAATCGCCAGGCAATTGCCGGTTCGACAACGCTGCTTGTGCATCCTTCTGAAGCTTACGTCGGCATTCGCAGCCCGCGCATGTTCGTTCAAAAAGGCGAACCGCTCGTCGTTGAAACCATTGCCACAGACATTGACGGCAAGCTGATGGTGGGCCGCGAAATCCGCATGCGTGCAGTGTTAATTGATTGGGCGTTTGAAAACGGCGAATGGAAAGAGCGCGAAACCGCGCCGCAGGATTGTGTCGTTCGTTCCGGCAACAATCCTGTGCAATGCAGCTTTCGGACAAATGAAGGCGGGCGTTACCGCGTAACGGCTTCGATCCTGGATGACCGTGAACGCCGCAACGAAAGCCAGATGACGTTGTGGGTGGCGGGCGGCAAATCGGAACCGCAACGCGACGTAGCGCAGGAAAAAGTCGAACTGATTCCCAATCAGAAAGAGTACGAGTCGGGGCAGACGGCGGAAATTCTGGTGCAGACGCCGTTCTTCCCTGCAGAAGCCATCGTTACTTTGCAACGTTCCGGCTTGGTCAGCACCGAACGCTTCACGATGACCACGGCTTCGCACACGCTGAAAATTCCGATCAACGAAGCCTATGTGCCGAATCTTCATGTGCAGGTTGATCTGGTCGGCTCGGCGGTTCGCACCGACGACGCAGGCAACGCGAAACCCAGCTTGCCCAGGCGTCCGGCGTTTGCTTCGGGCACGTTGAATCTGATGGTTCCTCCGCTAAAACGAAAGCTGGCGGTAACGGCTACACCACGCGACAAGGCACTCGAACCCGGTGGCGAAACTACGGTTGATGTCGAGTTGCGCGATGCGGCAGGGAAACCTGTCGCGGGCGGCGAAGTTGCGGTTGTCGTCGTGGATGAATCCGTGCTGGCATTGAGCAATTACCAACTGGCCGATCCGCTGGCAACGTTTTATACGCAGCGCGGTGGCGACGTAAGCAATCACCATTTGCGACAAAATGTTGTGTTGTCAAAACCCGATTCCTTGATTGGTCAGGCTCAGCAAGGGCAGCAAGGGAATCTGGCGCTTGATAGTGTTGCGGTAACGGCGGGAGCACGGATGGCTGCTCCGCCTGCGCCAATGGCTACACCGATGGCAGAAGCGAAGATGAAAGTGAGCGGAGGCGTTTTGCAAGAACCGGAGCAGTCCCAACCTACCCCGATCCGCGCTCGCATTGATTTCAACGCGCTGGCCACGTTCGCGCCTGCTTTGCCAACCGATGCCAATGGACGCGCTTCAGTCAAAGTCAAAGTGCCGGACAATCTGACGCGCTATCGCGTGATGGCCGTTGCCGTTGCGGGTGAAAAGCAGTTCGGTTCTGGCGAATCGGCAATCACGGCTCGGTTGCCATTGATGGCGCGTCCGTCGGCTCCGCGCTTTTTGAACTTTGGCGACCGGTTTGAATTGCCCGTCGTCGTCCAAAACCAAACCGACAATCCGATGACGGTGGATGTCGCTGTGCGAACTTCAAACGCGCAGCTTACGGCTGGCGCTGGTCGTCGAGTCACCGTTCCGGCAAATGATCGCGTTGAAGTTCGTTTTCCAACGACAACCAGCAAACCCGGCACGGCTCGATTCCAGATTGCTGTGGCTTCGGGGAAATGGGCGGACGCGGCAGAAGTAAATTTGCCGGTGTGGACTCCAGCAACCACGGAAGCTTTCGCCACTTATGGTGAAATAGACGCCGGAGCGATCATGCAACCGGTCAAGGCTCCATCGGATGCGTTCCGCCAATTCGGGGGCCTCGAAATCACAACTTCGTCAACGCAGTTGCAGGCGTTGACCGACGCGGTGATTTATCTGGTCAATTACCCGTACGACTGCGCGGAGCAAATTTCGTCCCGCGTGCTGGCTATCGCCGCACTGAAAGACGTTTTGGGTGCGTTTGATGCCAAAGGTTTGCCGCCCGCCGAAACCTTGATCGCTTCGGTGGCACGGGATATGGAACGACTGAAGTCATTGCAAAACTTCGACGGCAGTTATGGCTTCTGGCGAAACGGCGAAGAAAGCTGGCCGTACGTCAGCATTCACGCCGCGCACGCTATGCAGCGGGCAAAAGAAAAAGGCTTTGCCGTTCCGTCAGACATGGTTCAGAAGTCGCAAAACTATCTGAAGCAAATCGAGAGCAAATTCCCGAGCTATTACAGCATTGAAGCTAGACGTGTGCTGACCGCTTACGCGCTGAACGTTCGCAATCGAATGGGCGACCGCGACGCGGCAAAGGCTCGTTCGCTGATCGCGCAGGCTGGCGGCGTGGAAAAACTGCCGCTCGAAGCATTGGGTTGGTTGCTGCCTGTGGTTTCGGGCGATGTTAGTTCCGCCGCGGAAGTCACGGCGATTCGTCGCCACCTGAACAACCGCGCCGAAGAAACGGCTGGCACTGCTCATTTCACGACTTCGTACACGGACAGCGCGCACTTGCTGCTGCATTCCAACCGCAGAGCCGACGGCATCATTCTGGAATCGCTGATTGGCGACGATCCGAAAAACGATCTGATTCCGAAAATCGTGCGCGGCTTGTTGGCCAACCGTGTCAAAGGTCGCTGGGAAAATACGCAGGAAAACGCCTTCATTTTGTTGGCGCTGGATCGGTACTTCCAGGTTTACGAAAAAGCGACGCCGAATTTTATCGCGCGCGCATGGCTGGGCGATGGCCTGGCAGGAAGTCACGAATTCCGAGGAAGAACGACCGACAGCCAGCAAATCAATGTACCGATGAGTTATCTGATGTCGTCGGCAATGCCTGCGACGCAGAATCTGGCTTTAAGTAAAGAGGGCACCGGCCGGTTGTATTATCGAATCGGGATGAATTACGCGCCGACCAGTTTGCAACTGAAACCGTATGACGCAGGCTTCACCGTGTCGCGCAGTTACGAATCCATTGACGATCCGAACGACGTTCGGCGATTGGAAGACGGTTCGTGGCGCATCAAAGCCGGAGCGCGTGTGCGAGTCCGGCTGACGATGTATGCGGCGGCTCGGCGCTATCATGTAGCGCTGGTTGACCCAATGCCCGCTGGGTTTGAGGCCTTGAACCCGGCGTTGGCTATCACAGGCAGCCTGCCGCGTGATGACAAAGACGTGAACGCACGTGGCGGTTGGTGGTGGTCTTGGCAGTGGTTCCAGCACCAGAACATGCGCGATGAACGCGTCGAAGCCTTTACCACCATGTTGTGGGAAGGCGTTTACAACTATTCGTATATTGCGCGCGCAACGACACCCGGCAATTTTGTCGTGCCGCCAACCAAAGCCGAAGAAATGTATCATCCGGAAACTTTCGGACGGTCGGCCAGCGAACGCGTTGTCATCGAATAAAAGTGGTAAACCGTAACGACTCGGCGCAGCTTTCAGTGCAAAGCTGCGCCGAGTCGTACGATTCAAACTTTGCCCGCTTGCTTGGCTCGCCACTGGCCGCTATAGTTTCTGCCGGTTAGCAGCAATGGTAAACGAATTCGGAATTTTCCCTGTCACAACGAAAAGAGGTAGTTATGGGCTTAGGAATGCCTGAAGTCATTTTGATTCTGGTTGTCGCACTGATTATTTTTGGCCCGCGCAAATTGCCCGAACTTGGCAAGACACTTGGCCAGGCCATGTCGCAATTTCGCCGCGCTTCGGACGATTTCAAACGCACCTGGGAACAGGAAGTGGAAATGGAAAAGTACCGGACTGACATCACTCCACAAAGTGCTGCAAGCTCCAGTTCAAATTCAGAGTACAGTTCTTCGAACGAGACTTACAATCCCTATTCCGGTGAATACGAATCAACCGATCACAGTGCGGGGCAATTGAATGAAGCGCAGCAGACGAACGCAGTCGAGCCACAGGAACCAGCCAAGGCAGAAGCCGCTGCGGCTGGCGCAACCGCTGCCACCGAGCCAAAGCAGCAACATTGGATTTAGTGTTTGATGATCAGCTTGAGGGCGGTTCGCCGCCGAAAAAGATTGGTTGCCGTCCAACCGCAAATGATTGCGAGTTAAGTTCAAGACGGCAGCCAATTTTTGTTTTCGATTCAACGTCAGGAGTCAGCAAAAGATGAGCACTGAAGTAGAAGAACAAGAAGGGTTACAAATGTCGTTTCTGGATCACCTGGACGAATTGCGTCGCAGGCTGGTGAATTCGGTGGCGGCTATTTTTATCGCGTTTATTGTTTGCTGGCTGGTGTCGGACAGAATCTTTAACTTCCTTTCAATTCCGATCAATGCGCAGATTCGCAAAATGAGGATTGCCGCGCAGTCCATCAATGGCACGCCTGATCTGAATCAATTAAATGAAAACGAAATCGCCCAGTACACTTTCGTCCAGGAATCTTCCGTTGGGCAGGTAAAGATTCCGCTCGGCACAACAATCGAAGTTAAAAAAGTCGTTACAGACGGCAAAGCCGATTTGGTCACGGCCAAGGCCTGGACCGTCGGCAAGAATGTCGTGCCTGCCGGTTCGTCAATCGGCAAAATTCAATCGGATACGGGCTCGACGCTTTCCTACGACGAAACCAATGGATTGGTCATCACCAAAGTCGGAGGCGCATTTACGCTTTACATGACCATTGCCTTGTACACGGGCATTGGACTCGCAATTCCTTTTTTGCTGTATCAAGTTTGGGCGTTCATTGCGCCGGGGCTGTACAAACACGAAAAGCGGTATGCGGTGCCTGTGATTTCTATGAGCGCCATTTTCTTCCTTGCCGGAGTCACATTTGCTTACAAAATCGCATTTCCCCGCGCGTGCGAATACCTGCTGGGTTTGCAACAATCCGGCAAATTCCAAACGCTGATCAATGCCGAAGATTACTTTGACCTGATTATCATGATTATGTTGGGGTTGGGCGTGGTGTTTCAGATTCCGTCGCTGTCATTTCTGCTGGGGCGAATCGGCTTGCTGACAGCAGGAACAATGCTGAAAACGTGGCGCTACGCGATTGTCGTTATCCTGATAATTGCTGCCGTGCTAACGCCTACACCGGACCCTTACAATCTGATGATCTTCGCTACGCCAATGTTCGCTCTTTATTTTCTGAGCATTGGCATCGTCTGGATTTTCGGCAAGCCTCGTCAAACTGACGAGGAATACGATTCAACTTCCGGATAGTGGTCAGTCGCGAAAGAACCCTAATCAATCGACTTCTTTTCTTTTGTCTTCACCACAAATGGCTGTTTCAGCCCGCGTTCGGCTTGTTCACGGGAATCGTAAACGTTCGGACGTGCTAGCACGGCCTTGTATTGAGCGACAGCATCATTGCGCTCGCCGGCTTGATCGTACACTTGGGCCGCTCGCAATAACGCCATTGTTGCCAGGCTGGGATCGGCGGCTTTCGCTTTGGGCACAGCCAGAAAGTGCTCCGCGGCGGATTTGTGCTGGTTGTCCGCCGCCAAAGCCTCCGCATACTGGTAATGCACCAGATCAATTGCCGGAGCAGCCGCCGGGTCTTTCAACAAATCTTCAAACGCGGCAAAAGCCTCTTTCGACCGTTTCAGCGTGACCAGGGTCGAAGCCGTTTCCAGCTTCAACAAATAACTGGCCGAATATTTGCCGCTAAGCTGTTGCAACAGGGCAAGCGCATCGGCATATCGTTTTTCGTTTTTGTAAATTGCCAGCAGCATCACGCGCGCGTCATCCGACGTGGCCGCGTCTTTGGTAATGATGGTTTGCAATCGTTCGATGCCGCGTTGTTTGTTGCCGCGAACTCCGGCCATGGCAGCCAGCGCTTTATAAACAAACGGCAAATTGCCAACGATGTAATCGTACATGCCTACCGAAAGATACGCGTCGTAATAATCCGGCTTCAGCTTCAAAACCTTTTCATGCGCATCAACGCTGCGCGAACCGTTTCGCATGGCGGCAAAAAACTTTCGCGCGACGGAAGCTTCGTAACCGGCCATCACGCCATAATACGCGCCCAGAAAATACTGCGCGTCGGCATCATTTTTGTTGCGGGCGACCAAAGCCAGAGCTTTCGTCTTTGCCTGAGCCATTCGGTCGCGGAAGGCGCGATCCACTGCCGCATCCACGACATCCCCTTCATTGTCTTCTTTGGCGTTTTCGGCTCCGGCATAAAAACTGGAATCGTCGCTATAAAGTCCGGTTTGCAATCGCCGGCTTTTGTTCAGGTGTTCCAGCCAAATTGTTGTGGCCAGATAAACGTCTCCGGCAGGGTGCTGCGGCTGCAGCTTTCGGATTTCTTCGAACTTGGTTCGAGCGGTTGCATAGTCAATGTTGTAAAGCGCCGCATTACCTTCTTGTCGCAAGGCGATCACTTCCGGCAACAAGGCAGCGCTAATCACGGACGCCGTTGCACCTGCATTCGCAGTTCCAGACGCAGATTGCGTTTGCCCTATCCCGCAAATTGGCGACATCAACATCAGAAACATCGTAATTGCCTGACATCTGGCCCACGTATTTTTCCTCATCGTTACCTTCTCCTCTTTTTAAGTCCTGTCATTGCCTGCCAGGAAGCGGCGCAAACACACGCAATGCCTCCGGCACAATCTCAAATTCCATGGGTAATTTTCCCATGACATCTCCGTCAATTTGCACAGACGCTTCGTTGTTTGAATTGGCATACGCTTGTTTCGCTTCCTGATATATAACTCCGGGACTCGTTGTATGACCGCCGATTAAACTCAATGCCGCGTACCCCAAATACATCAACCGGCTGCGCGAATTAAACACACAGACATTCAACTTGTCGTCATCAATGGATGCGCCGGGCGCAATCGTAAAATGCCCTGCATACCGCGAAGCATTGGAAATTACCGTGAATGTGCTTTCGTGATGACGATCATTGAATTTCACCGAAAATGGTTGGACAGGCATTCGAGCCAGAAAATCCAACCCCGACGCAAAATAAGCTCCTTTTCCCAGAGCCTTCTTCAACTTCAGGTTCACGCCCTCCACAATTGCGGCGTCCAACCCGATTCCCGCCATCAGCAAAAAGTACCGCTCCCATCCAGTTTCGGGTTTCGTGGCCCGGCCTACGCTGATCGTGCGAACACTGTTGCCCGCGATTAACCCTGCCAAGGCTTTCTGGCTTCTGGGCAAACGCAATTCTTCGGCCAACACATTTGCGGTTCCACAGGGCCAAATCGCCAACGCTGTTTTTGTGCCGACCAACGGCTGGGCTGCTTCATTGATTGTTCCGTCTCCTCCACAAACAATGACGATCGGAATCTCATTTTTTACAGCTTGCTGTGCCAGTTCAGTCGCATGTCCTGCGCAGCGAGTCGGCATGGGAATCACCGAAAGGCCTTGCCGGTTTAACTCTTCGGCTAACCGTTCGATTTGTTTAAGGTTGTGGCGCAATGTGCCAGCCGTTGGGTTATAAATCAGTTCTGCTTTCATCTAACATTTACTTTCAACATCGCATCTTTTGAGATTTGGATGCATTGATTTCCGGGAAGTCAGGGCACTTTCAGCAATCTGCATTCCAGCAATTGGTGATTGTTAGGACTGACTTTGGAGGTTTTATACTCAACACACCGCCAGTTTTGGCTGACGAGTGACAGAATTTGCCGACAGTCAGCTTGTGACATATAGTCGCGGCAATGAAATCGCTTTCCGAATGAAACGTTTATGAGCCTGCTTGAAGTCAGAAATCTGAAAACCTATTTTGCCACACGCAAAGGGGAAGTGCGCTCTGTGGATGACGTGTCGTTTACGGTCGAGCTTGGCGAAACGCTTAGCCTGGTGGGCGAATCCGGCTGCGGAAAATCTGTCACGGCGCTTTCGATCATGCGGCTTCTTTCCCCGCCAGGCCGCATTGTTGGCGGCGAAGTTCTATTTGAAGGTCGCAATTTGCTAAAGCTGACCGAAAAAGAAATGCGCGCAATTTCAGGCGATGATATCGCGATGATTTTTCAGGACCCGATGACTTCCTTAAACCCTGTGCTGACCGTCGGCGAACAAATTGCCGAAGCCATCAGGTTGCACCGAAAAGTCTCCAAACGTGAAGCCTGGCTTCAAGCAATCGAAGGCATGCGCGACGTGGCGATTCCGTCGCCGGAAACTCGCGCCAAAAGTTATCCACACGAAATGTCAGGCGGCATGCGCCAGCGCGTGATGATCGCCATGGCATTGGCTTGTGACCCAAAGTTGCTGATTGCCGACGAACCAACAACAGCACTGGATGTGACGATCCAAGCTCAAATCCTGGACTTGTTGAAAGAGTTGCGTGAGAAACGGAATCTGGCGTTGCTGTTGATTACCCATGATTTAGGGGTTGTCGCCGAAACTGCTGACCGCGTAGCCGTTATGTACGCAGGCAAAATCGTCGAGGAGGCCTCAGTTACAGAGTTATTTATTCGCCCACGCCACCCTTACACGGAAGGATTGCTACGCGCCGTGCCTCGCCTGGATGAAGAGCGGCATGGGCGAATGTTGCGGTTGCAAACTATCGAAGGAACGGTGCCGAATCCGCTTGATCTTCCATCCGGCTGCAGGTTTGCGCCTCGCTGCCCGCACACAAAAGACAAATGCAGGGAAGGCGAGATTCCATTGGTTAATCTTGGCGCTGACCATCTTTCGCGTTGCGTTCGTGTGGGTGAAATTTATCAAGCGTAAAAATTGACTCCCGTCAGAACTTGAGCGAAATATCTATTCTGATGACCAATCAAACACTCGTTGAAGTCAAAAACTTAACCAAGCATTTTCCAGCCGCACACAATCAAGTCGTTCAGGCTGTTGATGGAGTTTCCTTCATCATCCAGCGCGGAGAAACCCTTGGATTGGTTGGCGAATCTGGCTGTGGAAAAACGACTGTCGGACGCTGCTTGTTGAGATTGATTGAACCTAGCGGCGGCGAGATTCGTTTTGACGGGCGCAATCTTACTGAAATCAATCGAACCGAACTTCGTGGGCTGCGACGAAGGATGCAGATCATTTTTCAAGATCCGTATTCGTCACTCAACCCAAGAATGAAAGTCGGCCAGATCATTGCGGAACCTTTGATTGTTCATAAAGTCGGATCGAAAGCCGAACAACGCGAAAAGGTCGCCGAATTATTACGGGTTGTAGGGCTTGATCCGGATTACGCAAATCGCTATCCGCACCAATTCAGTGGCGGCCAGCGACAACGCATTGGCATTGCGCGGGCTTTGGCGTTAAATCCTGACTTTATCGTTGCCGACGAACCTGTTTCCGCGCTTGATGTTTCGGTGCAGGCCCAGGTTGTAAATTTGCTTCAGGACCTGCAAGCGCAGTTTGGGCTGACTTATCTATTCATTTCGCACGGACTGGCAGTGGTCAAACACATCTCATCGCGCGTGGGCGTGATGTATCTGGGCAAACTGGTTGAACTTGCCTCATCTGATGACATTTACGCCCAGCCGCTTCATCCTTACACACAGGCTTTGTTGGCGGCCATTCCGTCGCCAGTGCCGCAAGCTATGAAACGAGAGGTCAAAAAGCTTGGGGGCGATCCGCCAACGCCCTTGAACCCGCCATCGGGTTGCCGCTTTCATACTCGCTGTCCTCACGTGATTGAGCGATGCAAGATTGAAGAACCGAAACTTGCAGAAATCCTGCCCGGACATTGGGCAGCATGTCATCTGCACGATTCACCCAACGTAGTTTCACCAGGCAGTACTCCATAAACCCCTAACTCACAGGAGGAACTATGAATTCTGAACTTACTCAAGATATCCAACTTAACCCTCAACCCGAGCCACCCGCGCCGCAGAGCTTTTTCAGCAGGTTGATCGGCGTTTATTTTTCACCCGGTGAAACGTTCAAGGAAATCGGTCTTGCCCCTAAACTAATTGCTCCGTTGTTGGTGCTGGCATTGATTGGCGCAATTGGAAGCTGGGTGTTGGTGGATCGCGTCGGCGTTGAAAAGTTTACAACCCAGGGAATTGAAAAAGCGGTGCAGGATGGCCAGATGACTCAAGAAGTGGCTGATCAGCGAATTGAAGGAATGCGCAAAGCCGCTCCCTATATCAAAGCAAGTTTCCCTGTGATTGGCTTTGTTTTTAGCATCCTGATCGTATTGGCCATTGCCGGGTTGGCCAAATTGGTGAGCATGATGTTTGGCATCGAAAATGAATTTAAGCCTCTGGTCGCTGTGGCTGCTTATTCAATGCTCGCAGTGGGTTTGATCGGGACCGTTTTGATGGCAGTTTTGCTGTATCTGAAACCAGTCGAAGAAATAGACATCAGAAATCCTATTGGATCGAACTTGGCCGCTATGGTGGAACTGGGTGGAATCAAGCTGCCCAAATTCGTGCATTATCTTCTCACTTATGTTGATGTCTTTTACATCTGGAGAGTCATTTTATTGGGGATTGGCTGCGCCGCAGTTTCGCGCCGTTTGAAGGCCTCTACCGCAATCACATACGCTGCAATGGTGGCGGTGATCTTTGCGTTGTTGGGCGCTGCCTGGGGAGCGATTGCCGGCTAAGCGGAGCCATAAATTTTATGATGGATTTATCTCAGCAGATTTCACAGTTGCGCCGCGATTACGTTTCGCAACCGTTTGACGAAAGCCACGTTGCCCCGGAGCCATTCGGGCAGTTCAAGCATTGGTTCGAGGAAGCAATGCAAGCCGAACAGCCTGACGTTGAAGCGATGACGCTTTCAACTTCGACAAGCAATGGCCGCATTTCAGGCAGAATTGTTTTGTTGAAGGGCTTCGATGCGCGTGGCTTTGTTTTCTTCACCAATTACGAAAGCCGCAAGAGCCGTGAGCTGATGCAAAATCCGCAAGCGGCTCTGACGTTTTACTGGCACGCGTTGAATCGTCAGGTAAGGATCGAAGGAAGAATTGAAAAAGCGTCCCGGCAGGAGTCGGAAGAGTATTTTCGGACTCGACCGCGCGGCAGCCAAATCGGTGCGTGGGCTTCGCCCCAGAGCGATGAAATTACTAAACGTGAAATTCTGGAACAGCGTGTGGCTGAAATTGAGGCGCGATTTGGCGAAGACGAAATTCCCTGCCCTCCGTTTTGGGGAGGCTGGCGCTTGCAACCGGACCATATCGAATTCTGGCAAGGACGCGAAAGTCGTTTGCACGACCGGATCGTTTACATCAAACAGAATAATATTTGGAAAATTGTCCGGTTAGCACCATAACCTGTCACGGCTTCAAGCCCAGGGATCGTATGTGCCAATGCTCCAAAGGCGGCCTTCCAGATCACGGCAACTGAAACCACGTCCGCCATAATCTTCATCTTTGATATCTATGACAATCTCCGCTCCTGCAGCCTTGGCCTGCTTATAAATTGCATCAGCATCAGAAACAACCAGATAGGCGCTCTGGGTTTCCGCGCCATCAATTTCATCAGGCTGCTTCATCAGGCGGCCAAACTCTGATTCCACAACTGAGCCAAGCATAATCATCCCATTGCCGAAGCCAAGTTGTGCATGTGCGATGGTTCCGTCTTCATTGGGCACAACCAGACGCTCTTCAAATCCAAAGTTCCGGCACAGCCATTCGATGGCGGCGGGAGCATTTCGATACCGAAGGCAGGGAATTACTGTCGCTTTAGTGTCTTTCGCAAAGTCAGGCATGACGAACTCCTTTTTGTTGTTTCAGTCTCTAGGCATCTAAATCGTAGGCGACTTTCAGCCAGTGCTTAACTTCATCGTCAATTTCATGAAGCGTTGTGATGGGGATTCGATGCGTAATTCGGTCTTTTTTGGCAAAGCCTCCGGTATCAATCAACCGCTCTGGTACCGGCATATTGCCCAATGCAAAGCCCAGATCAATTCTGGTTCGCGTTGTGGGCTTCAACTGCGCGAAAACGTGATTTCGGTACAACGGCACGATGGTTTTGCCCGGAGAAGCCTTGACGTCTTTCCCAATGCTGAGGCCCAGTTTCAGTAGCGCATCGTAAATTGGCCGCAAGCCGACTTTGGCCCCGGAAAACATTTCCTCGACGTAAACTTCAACTTGCTTCAAATAACCTTCCGGAGAATCTTCTTCCCAACCTTTGCCTTGAGCGCGTTCGGCCAGCCACCCAGCGGTATTCGTACCGAGGTTGAAGTTTTCCTTCAACCAGACCCGGCATTCTTTTTCATCTTTCGGACCCGACGTTTTGATAAATGTCATCCATTCATCAAGCGAACGGCCAGTTTTTTCCGGCAAAGATCTGATCCATTTCTCCACCATCAGAACGCCAGGATGAACGCTGTACAGCGATTTGCTTTTTAATGCTGCCATCTTCGCTTCCTTTGTGGTTGATTATCGAATCACGGGCGTTTCACCAAATTTGCCAGCAAGCGCAGTCATGTACTTTTCCATCGTCGCGGTGTGACCAAAAACATATTTGGACATAAAGCGAAACAAGGCATTGGGAACTTTGCCCCGTTCAGTGATGGTCAACTGAGAACCGCCTTCTATAGTTGGGGTGATGATGTATTCCCAGTCTCCGCCAAATCCCAAATCTTCAGAAGCGATTCGTCTGACCAGTTTTTTGGGAGCTTCTATTTCCAATGTTTCAAGCGGGATTTTCATGCCAGACATTTCTTCCTGCCAAACCGCGTGGCCGTTGCGATCCGGTAATCGTTCGACACTTTTCATTTCAGAATTCCATGTCGGCTGATTGGCGAAATCGCTAATTGTCTTCCAAACGGTTTCTGGCGGCTGGCGCAGGGTCAAAGTTTTGCTGGCAACGTGAGCTTCCGGGAGAAAACTGCCAATAACGAAAACAACGATTCCTGCCAAAACCAGTACGCCGACGATTCCAAGTATCCAGTACATAAGCTTCCTCACTGTGCGCCTCCAAACGGATTGAGGTTCAAAACGTGGCGATTATCTTCGGAAAAACAAAACAGCGAAAGGCGGGCAAACCGTTGCGGGATGCAAATGCTCGATGACAACGGACAGGCGCCTTTCGCTATTGAATCGCGGCCGATAGTGATTGCCACGAAGCTTTGAGAGATTTAGAAATTTAGCTTGATGACGGCAAAAGCAGCACCTTGTGAATCGGTCAGCATGGAAAACCGGCCAACATTGGGAATGTCCATCGGTGGAACGTGTGCTTGACCACCCAGCGATTTGGCTTTTTCAACCGTCGCATCACAATCGGCAACCGCAAAATACGGCAGCCAATGCGGAGGAATTCCTTCCATCTGCGGCATCATTTTGTACATTCCGCCAAACGCAAATGGCTTGCCGTCCGCGCCTTTTAGGTAGATTTCGGTGTACTGCATGCTGTCGCCTTCTTTAGTTTGAGGATCCCAGCCGAAGACCGTTGAGTAAAACGTCTTCGCCTCTGGCAGATCGTTTGTCGCCAATTCTTGCCAGCACATTGAATTGACTTCTCCCATAATGCCGACTCCAGCGTTCTTGAGCGGCTGCCATATTTTGAACGTTGCGCCTGTGGGGTCCTGTGCGACCGCCATTCGCCCAACATCAAAAACGTCAAACGGTTCAGCCAATACATTTCCACCAGCAGCCTTGATCGCTTTGGCAGATTCGTCAGCGTTTTCGACACAAATATAAAGTCCCCAATTAGGAGGAATTCCCACTGAAGTTTCTTCCTTGCCTTGGGTATAAGCAGCCGCCACATCTTTGCCCTTGAGTTGAAACATGGTGTAAACGCCATCCGGTCCCATGGGAACATCGTTAACGCCCCAGCCGAAAACCTCTCCGTAAAACTTCTTCGCGGCTTCCTGATCAGACGTGCCCAGTTCAACCCAACAGAATGTTCCTGGAATATGTTTGCTGACTTCCATAGTGATGACCTCCTAAAGTGAATTGTGTTCGAAGGATTTTCTGCGACTCCGTGAGGCGTAGAAATTTTGCATACGTGGGAAAATGACGTTTCAGCAAACGCTCCCGGTAAGCTATTTGTTCCACTTCAGGCGGCACGAGCCAGATCGTCTTGTTCCCAGGAACGTTCCGTCCACAAATACTTCATTGCTGGCTGACCCATGGAAACGAAGTTCCCGTCAACGCTGCGAAGCATGGAAACCTTTGACCCCATTTCGCGAACATAATCACTCAGCCGTCCGCGATGGTGAACTGTGTGGTCGTGCAGAAATGTCAGAAAAACAACGGCAGGGTGCCTGAACACGCCATAAAAAGACAAATAACTGGTCAGCTTTTTCACTGTTATTTTTCGAATCGCTTCTATGCCTTCCACAAATCGGTCGTCGTAATAGGCGATCATTTCGCTCAAATCCATCTGAGGATCCGGTAAGTCACATGCACTTCTGCTGAATGACCCCGACACAATGCCATTGATGAGAATCAATTCGGTATTGATGATGTGAGTTGCCATTTCACGTGCAGACCGGGAAATCTTGGCTGGGCGATAATCGCTTTGCGCTTCAGGAATTGAAGACAAAACACGCAGTGTTACCAAATGTGCCTCTTCAATCCTTTGCAATAGAAAATCCCGCAAAAATAGTGCTTGTTCGGTAGTCATAACTTTTCCTCCACAGTTTTCGTCAGGGTTAACGTTTCAAACTTCAGCTAGCGATAGGCTCGTATCAGTTCGACAATTTGCTCAATTACACTTGATGGCACTTCGACGATGGAAAGATCGGCGGTGCCAAGCGCCGTCTTCACCATTACATCCGCGTGTTTTTCGATTCGCCGGGCACACTCAGACGCCTCACTGCCTGGTGACAAGTCACTGATCTTTCTGGCGTTGGCGATGATCTCAAACACTGCAAAAGGGTCCGCTCCTGCTGTATCTGCCAGGCTATTGCCCGATCTTCGCGATAATCTTTTCGTACTCATATTCCTTCATTACCTGCCAGGCTTCTTTGCTCAGATACCCGGCGTAACGCTCTTTCTTGATTTTTTGCCCTAACAAGCCGTCTTTTTCTGACCAGCTTTTGACCAGATTCCATCCTCCTTCACTGACGTGCCAATCGTGACCCGTTGGAGTCGGTGGCATATCCTGCTCTTTTGCTTTCTTTAAGCTCCGTTTTCTTAACCCCTTCAAAGTTGTATCCGACGATGCTTTTTTAAGACTCGGGCGCACTGCTTTTTTTCGTGCCTTGGATGTAAATTGCCAATCTCCTTCTTCCGGCAAATCCGGCAATTCCAAAAATTCTTCCCGCTGGAAGAAATTCTCTTCGTCTTCCGGCTGAAGCGGCTGGTCAACGAATTGACTCTGTTTATTCAATTCGAATTTCTGAGTATGGGGAACTGAAGAACGACCTGGGACCAGGTTTGACTGCGCTACTTCCAATTGCGCCACAGGCTCCGCGCCAGTCTGTGGCGTTAGTCTTTTCCCTTTTTTGTAGATTTGTATCGGTAGGGTGCTTGCAAAGATTGCTGTTGAAGACGCGTGGTGTTTCCACGAGTCAACTGACGCCCTTCGCCAATGATCCGTTCTGCTAAATCCCTGGCTTCGATTTCGGCGCGTTCAATCATCGCCTGTTGAATGTGTTCGCTATCCAACCCATCACTCTTTGCGTGGAGAATCGTTTCCTGCTGCTTGCCTAGATAGCGCATTTCAAGCCGAATCAGACGGGTGACAGGATCAGAAAGTGTGATCAATAAAACAAAAATCAACACCGCAATAAATACGCTTACCGCTCCCCAGCTCAGCCACGCTTCCTGGAAAGGCGAAAGCTGCAAGTGTTTGACCATCATAAAATGCGTA
>CAZMXG010000036.1:0-51376 GCA_964570175.1 uncultured Heliomicrobium sp.
ACCGCCGAAGATCAGCAGCGGTTGGTAGACGACATTGCAGTATTGTTCGATTTTGCCGCCGAAGACGACGCTTCCGCCAACGAATTGCGCGAATCGGTCAAAAAGCTGGCCCTGGATGTCGAAGAAAGCGAAACGCAAATGCTGCTTGGCGGAGAAACCGACGCGAACAACGCGTTTCTCTCCATCAACTCCGGCGCTGGCGGAACCGACGCTCAGGATTTTGCTGAAATGTTGCTGCGAATGTATTTGCGCTGGGCGCAAAAACGCGGCTTCAAAACCGAAGAGATTGACTTGCAGCCGGGCGAAGAAGCCGGGATCAAATCGGCCAGCTATCGCATCGAAGGCGATTACGCTTATGGATTGCTGGCGGGCGAAGTCGGCGTTCACCGGCTGGTTCGCATGTCGCCGTTCAATTCCGGCCAAAGTCGCGAAACCAGCTTTGCTTCGGTGTTTGTTACGCCGGAAATTGATGACAACATCGAAATTGAAATTCTGGACAAAGACCTGCGTGTTGACACATATCGTTCAACCGGCGCGGGCGGCCAGCACATCAACACCACAGATTCGGCGGTTCGCATCACGCATTTGCCGACCAACATTGTGGTCACTTGCCAGAATCAGCGCTCGCAACATCAAAACCGCGACGTGGCCATGAAAGTGTTGAAATCGCGGCTGTACGAACTGGAACTGGAAAAGAAGCAGGCTGAAACCAACAAGCTGGCGGCCACAAAACGCGACATTTCTTTCGGTTCGCAGATTCGCAATTACGTGCTGCATCCGTACCGATTGGTCAAGGACGTTCGCACCAAACACGAAACCAGCAACGTTGATGCGGTGCTGGCAGGCGACCTGGACGATTTCATCAAAGAGTATTTGTTGTCAAAGCGAGTAGACAGTAGTCAGTAGCCGGTAGTCAGTAGCGTTCCAACTTCCGTCTTTCGACTACCCAAAGAACTATGGAAATCCAAACACCTGAAAAACCCAGGAACAGTCCGTGGAATGAAGTCATGGGCTTGATTCTGATTTCCTCCGGATTTGTTTTCGTGCTGGCGTTGATCAGCTATCACGCGGACGATCCGTCGTGGACTTCTACTGGCGCGTACAGGCGCGCGAAGAATCTGGCCGGGCCGATTGGCGCCAACATTGCCAGCTTCATTTATCAGGCGCTGGGCATTGCCGGATGGCTGCTGCCGGGAGTTCTGTTTGTGATGGGTTGGTGGCAATGGACGGATCAACGCAAAGAAACCAGCAAGGCGGAACTGGTGGGAATCTTTTTGTTGATCGTTTCGCTGACAGGATTTCTGACGCTGATCCCCTGGGAACCCGATTCGTTTCGTCTGGGAGGGTTCATCGGATATTGGCTGGTAAAGGATTCGACCATCGGAATTTCGCGTTACATCGGCATCGGAGGCGCTTTTGTTGCGTTGGTGCTGTTGCTCATTGTCGGATTGTTGCTGGCAACTCCGCTTTCCGTATCAGCATTGTTGAAAAAGCTGCGTGAGCGCCCCAACGATCAAAACTTCGTCCAGATTGTTCTGGACTGGATCACAAGCCTTTGGCAGAAACCCTATGACGACCAAACAGAGGTGGTCCGAACCAGCAGGCTGAACGAAAGCGATTACAGGCGCGACCAAAGCGAAGATGGGATTGTCATCAACAACCATGGGCGCGAAGATTCGCCCAAACCTGTTCGCCAGAATTCACGCAGGAGCAAAACCGCAGGATTGCCCTCATCTGATGTTGCCAGCGAAAGTGGCTATGGCGCCGTCAATCCCGACATTGAAATCGCCGGGAACGGACAACAAGACCCATCAGTTGCCTTGCGTCCATCTCGCAAAACAACCGCCAGGCTTTCCCCAGACACAGAAGGCAAAACGGGCCGTTTACGGCGAACAACCAAAAACGAACCTGACACATTTGAGGACGACGAAGCGGCAACTGGATTTGACGAAGACGACGCGGATGCGCCAGGCAAAGTTCGCAGCGTCGAAGACATGCTGGCAACGGTTTCCGTCAAACGCGCCGAAGAAACCGAAGAGCGTCCCGCACCAAAAAAATCCGCCAGTTTGGCCACCAAGATTGCCCGCGTGTTGGCCGACTACAAACTTCCTTCGACTGAAATGCTGACGCTGGCGACTGCGCGCCCTGAAATGGTTGAAGCCGATCTGCTGGAACGCGCGCGGCAACTGGCCGAAAAGTGCCAGGAATTCAACGTTTCCGGTCAGGTCAAACAAATCAGCCCTGGCCCTGTTGTCACGACGTTCGAATTCAAACCCGATCCGGGCGTTAAGTACAGCCGCATCACCAGTTTGGTAGATGACCTTTGCCTGGGGCTGAAAGCCGAATCCATTCGCATTGACCGCATTCCTGGGAAATCCACCGTCGGCATTGAAGTGCCAAACGACAAACGCGAAGTCATTCGATTGCGCGAAGTCATCGAATCGCAAAAGTTCCGCAACTCAGACTCGAAGCTGACGCTGGCGCTTGGCAAAACCATTGATGGCGCAAATTATTCTGCGGATTTGGCCAGGATGCCTCACCTGCTGATCGCTGGCGCAACTGGCGCAGGCAAGTCTGTGGCATTGAACGCGATTTTGCTTTCGCTGCTGTATAAGGCGACACCCGACGAAGTGAAGCTGATTCTGGTGGATCCGAAACGGCTGGAACTTGGGCTGTATGCCGACCTGCCGCATTTGCTGACGCCGATTGTCACCGACCCCAAACGCGCCGGTTACGCGCTGAAGTGGGCTGTGACGGAAATGGAAAACCGCTATAAACATCTGGCCCAGTTTAGCGTTCGCAATATAGAGCAATACAACCAGGAAGTTTCCAACCTGAAACCGAAAATGGACGACGAAGAAGCGCCGCAACCGCTTCCATTTATTGTCATTATCATTGACGAGTTGGCGGATTTGATGATGGTCGCCGCCCGCGAAGTGGAAGAAAGTATTACGCGACTGGCGCAAATGGCGCGCGCAGTGGGAATCCATCTGGTGCTGGCGACGCAGCGGCCCTCGGTGGACGTCATCACCGGTTTGATCAAGGCAAACTTCCCTTCGCGCATCAGTTTCCGCGTTTCGTCCAAAGTGGATTCGCGCACCATCATTGACACCAATGGCGCAGAAGGCTTGTTGGGACAGGGCGATATGCTCTTCCTGGGACCAGGCACTTCGCGCCTGATCCGCGTTCACGGCGCGTATGTGGACGAAAAAGAATGTAAACGCATTTGCGATTTTATCCGTTCACAAGGCAAACCGGCCTACGATGACAAGATTATCTTGAGCGACAAAGAAGCCGGTGGTGGAGAAGGCGGCGATTTCCCCAAGGACGAAAAGTACGACGATGCGGTCAGAATTGTCGTGAAAAGCCAGAAAGCTTCGACTTCATTGCTGCAACGGCATTTGCGCATCGGATATGGCCGAGCCGCCTCCATTATTGACATGATGGAACGCGAAGGCATCGTCGGTTCTGAAGATGGAACAAAGCCGCGCCAGGTGATGGTCAAACCGGACTTTTTGGAACGGCTGGATCAAATGCGAGAAGAAGATTTTTGATTGCTGATTGAAATTGAACCTGGCAGTGTTTCACCAACTGTTTCCTGGCTGCAACAGACCACACGTACCCAGGTTCAAGAACTACTTTAAGTCAGTGACAATCACCGCGAAAATAGAGGGTTTTGAAATCGGCTGTGGAAGATACGCTGAGGTGGTTTAACCAAGTTGGCGTTTCGTGGGCGAAAAAGCCTTACATAAAGGTTATCTATTGAAATAATTGAACTTAACAGAGATGTCGAAATTATGTGCAAACTGCTATAAGTAGCGAATTTAGATGGACTTAACCCGCTAAAGAAGCAAGTTTCCACAAGGATTTCCACAATAATTGTGGAAATGAGTTGAGGCCCAAATAAAGTCAAAAATTCAACCATTGGAGAGCTATGAAGCTTCAATTGGCATTGGACGCGCCAGATTTGATGCATCAATTGGAACTGGCCGGAAAAGTGGCAGCACAAGTGGATTTGATCGAAGCCGGAACGCCTTTGCTGATTCGCGAAGGCATCCGCGCTGTGCGGGAACTGCGCCGCCGCCACCGTGGACGTCCAATTGTTGCCGACATCAAGGTGGTTGATGCCGGTGAACCGATTGCCGAACTTGCCTTTGCCGCCGGAGCGACTGTGGTCACGGTTCTGGGTTGCGCTTCGGACGAAGTCGTAGAGCGCGTTGTCAAATCAGCCAAACGCTACGATGGTCAGGTGATGGCCGATAGCTTGGGTGTCGTGGATATTATCGAACGTTCGCGCCAACTGCGCAGCTTGGGAGTGGATTCCCTGTGTATCAACCGACGAGGATTCAAACGAGTCAAAGGGCTAAGCCGCGAAGAAAAGCTCAATGCAATTTCGGAATTGATCGAAAAAGTAGACTTGCCCGTTTACCTGGCCGGAGGAATTGACGCCAACGATCTGAAATCATTACGCAACCTCCCCTTGGCCGGAGTCATCGTTGGCGCAGCCATTGCCGAAGCCGCCTCCCCCGCCACCGCCGCCAAAGAACTGCGCGATATTCTGGATGGAAAGAGATAAGCTCCGATTTCAAGCTCCAGCTTGAAATCGGAAGAATGCTGAAACTTGACTCCTGAATTCCCAATCAAGCGGAAGTAATCTTTAACGGCTTGCCAGCCTCTTGCCGCGCTAAATCAGCCGTAAACCGCACGTTGCTCATCCAGTCAATGTATTGCAACTGGAGCGAGCCGTCGGCATTGAGTTTCATTGCGCAATAACCGTTGTTGCCTTTGTCCTGGCGAATGCCCGTCCAGGCCGGAAAGCGCGCCTGGTCTTCCAGAAAGACCATTGGCGCGGGTTCGAATTTGCCACGGCTGTACGTGTCATAAGGATAACCTCCGTGGCCGATGCAACTGCCGATGAACGGCAGTACAGGGATTTCGCCTAATTCTGAGTCCCGATGGTCGAACAGCGCACAGTAATGCGTATTTCCCCAGAACCACAAATCCACCAGTTTCTGATCCACCGCCAATGACCTTAAATCTTTATCCAGCAACTTTGTCGGTTTCTTGTTGCCGTATTCGTACGGATGATCGGCGCTGAGCAGGATGTTGACGCGATTGGCGGCGCGGCCTTCGCGCAAAACCCGGCCAAGCCATTCCAGTTGCTGCTGGTCCTGGCAGCGGCCAGCCCCGAAAAACGCCGTGTCAATGCCGACGATTTGAAACTGATCTGACCGTAGACAGAAATAGCTGCCTTGTTGTTGCTGAATGCCGGATACGTGCTTGGCCCGTTTGCCGATGTAATCAAAATAGTAGCGGCCTTTTGAGTACATTTCGTGATTGGAATTCAGCGCAAATAGCCGCGTGAAGTCCAGAACCGGATCAAGCAGGCCAATGAAGAAATCGCGAAATTCATGTTCACGGCCCGCGTAATACACGTCGCCCAGATGAATGGCGTAAGGAAACCGGCGATTGAAAAACTGCCGGGCGATGTGTTTGGAGTAATAACGGCCGACGCCATAATCCGCAAATAACGCGACTTCCAGAGGAGCGCCTGGCGTGGGGTTTGGCAAATCGTAAATGAAGCTGTTGGGGTTATTTGGGTCGTGGCGAATAAAATCTTTCTTGTTAGGCCGGGAAAGAGTGAACGGCCCGGCAAACAACGCCCATCCAAGCAGCCCCACCATATCATCGTTTTCGAACTTTCGATCTTCCGGATTGATTTCAATACCGGAGTCTTTCATTCCCGGAAAATCGAATCCATCCGGCAGCGGAGTAATTCCGAAAGATGCCGCTTCGATTTCCGCTGTGACTTCGGCAGGTTTTTCCAGCGCGCGCCGGGCCTGCGCCAGCGCCTGGCGCAATCGCGGTAAGGTGAAATCCGGCGCCCACATTTCACGAACTCGTTTCAGCAATCTGCGCGGATGAGCTTTTAACTCTGCCTCCAACTCTTCCAGACCTTGCAGATCCAGCAGCGGCAATTCCGTGCGCTCTTCTCCCACCGAAGAAAAAGAAACGGCTTCCTCTGTCATCGGCCCGGTGTAACCCAGCTTTTCGTACAAGTTTTTCAGATCATCGTTCATGGCTGTCTCCTCTCAATTTACGCACTTGGCCAGGGCGCAAAGGCGTTTTCAACGTTTTTCAAAATCGGTTTGAGCTGCGGCAAATGCCGAATCAGCACTGTGGTCATGGTTGTTTGTTCGATCCAATCCAGTCCGGCGCGCGTGTACGTCTGTTCGTTGTAATCGGTGGTAAAAAACCGGTCGCTTTGCAAACGGCGCGAAGCCATCAGCAGAAACACACGGAACGCCGTTTCGCTGAATCCAAAGCCTTTGATCAGCGGTTCGGCGAACATGCCAACCATCGCATCAACGGCGTCAATATCACCGCCATAAACTTCCCGAATTTCATCGCACCAGTCTTTGTTGTCGCTCAGGTCTTCGAATCGTTCGATTCGATCCAGGCCGACCAGTTCGCGGAACCGGTTGTACCGCGGAACCCCGCGCTCGCGGTCCCGCAGAATATCCACTGCGGCCATATCCATTTTCACTTCACCGTTCAGCTTCAAGCTCTGCAAATGCTGCGGGTAATTGTGCAGCGTGATTGCGCCCGGATTCGCCAATCCGAAAGAGTAAAACAGATCAACCAGCGGCACCTGCGTCATGACTTCGCGCGAATGCTGGTTGGCGACCGTTTCAAACGTGCGCTGCAAAATCACTTTGCCGTTGCTCAGCGAACGAAAGACAAAATCGTCCGGGATCAGCGGGTGCATTCGATAAACCGAAACGAACTCTTCGGTCATGGCATATGGCGCGGCGTGATGTTCCTGCTTCGATTTGCGAATGCGGTTCCAGTTGTCGTTCATTCCCGCCTGCACCGTCGGATGCGCCAGAATCCCGCATGTCCATTCAACGGTGTGAATCTTGGCCATCAGCGCCGCGTTGATCAGACGCGCACGCAAAAACAACTCTTCGTCCGACCAGTTTGGAAAATCCTGCTTTAACCGGTCGCAGATGGCGTTGTGTTCCAGCGTGAACAGCGTGTGCAGCATGCTCAAACCAACCCACCAATTGGCATTCAGGCCCGTAATTTCAGCGCCGGTTTGCGGATCAATTGCCAGCAAGCCGTCTTGGCCGATGAGCAGCTTGCCGTCCGTGAACGACCGAACGCGCCGTTCCGCCTCGGCGCTGCTGCCATAAAGTTGCGATCCATCCCACCAATGCGTTTCTGCGTTGGTGTAGCTGGAAGGCTGGCTGGTGTCATTTTCAGGGCGGGTCCGGTCGCGGCCCGTGCGGTTGATTTTCATTTGCGGAAGCGGCCAGTCGTCGTTTCCAGGCAAAGGAACGACGTGCGGATTGGCGTCTTCGTTGCTGCCGTGACTGAACCAATCGTGAACCTGAAACTGAATCCAGGCGGCTGCCAACAGATTTAACGTCGTTGCCGGGATGAACCGATCGCGCGTCATCAGTTTTTTGCTGACCAGCCGCGGACTTGGAAACATCAGCGAAGCTTCGTCCACCTTGACGGCATCAAGCGGCACATTCCGTCCAAACCGCGCTCCGGCACATCCCATTCGTGGCGAATTGGGATCGTTGTAAGCGCCGTTGGCAGTGCGCGCCGTTTTCTGACTTTGCGTCGGCGCAGGCAAAGGGTCGCGCGGAATGGAAGGCAGAGGTTCCGTGTCGTACAAATTTTCTTGCCGCATGCGGTTGCGATAAGTGTTCAACCGCAACAGGCCGAATATTCGCGGCAGACGATACCAGGAAAAGATGCTCATAAATCCCTCTGTCTGGGTTATGCATTCGGGGCAAAAAATTCAGCGGTAATTTCATTTTCCATATTTCATTTTTGATTTGCCATTTGTCATTGACCAAGTGTGTGGGCCACAGCAATGAAAAATGAGAAATGGAAATTGACAAATGGAAAATGGAAAGAGCGATTACGCCGCCACAATTTATGCCTGCCTGATTAGCTGAGCAGCGCGCCAACCGGATCGTATTCGCGCGCAACGAATTGATTGGTCAGAGCCATAAAACGCAACCGGCCTTGCGCCTGTACAAACGGCGTGACGTTTTCACCTGTGACCTGGAACGACGTCAGATAATCGGCAAAACTGCGAAGCGCGTCCGCGTCTTCAAAGGTGCGGAACTTCATCAGCGCCGAACCGATTTCCTTCCCCGCCGTCACGTCGGTCAACCGTCCGTAAAACGTCGTGAAGTCGTGGACGATTTCGCGAATGCCGGAACGTCCTCCGTCGTTGTCTTTCTGTAAAAACTTGCGCCCGTGGAAGCAGTATTCCTGGCCCGGTCCAGCGAAAAAGAAGATGCGGTACAGCATTTCGGCTTCCTGCGTCACGGGATTGACGCGCAGGTAATTGAAATAACTCTTTGTCCCATTGATCGTGCAGATCATCTGCCCCTGGTTGTTGAAATTGGCGAAGCGCACTGTGCCGTCAATTCGTGCTTCGTGATCCCAGCCTTCGATAAATTCGTTGAAATCACGGGCGGAGATTTTCATATCCCACTTGCACTCAACGCCTTCGGTTGGCGATTTGGCTTCGATTTGTTTATCACCGTCGGCTCCGACGGGTGGCACAAAGCCCGGGTAATAAATGCCTTTCATTTCTTCATCGAATGCCAGCCCGGTTTTTTCCGGCAACCGCACGTCCAGCAACGGACGCAAGAAACCTGTCGCAGGTGTATCGGTCAATGTGCTGCGGCGCAGCCAGTATTTGAATCCGAAGCGTGCCTTGCCACTGGCGTCTTGTTCGCGCTGGAAAATCCCCAGCGAATCTGGCCCAAACAGCGGCAACAGCGGCGGGCGCGCATCCGTCAAGTATTGGCCAACCAACATGTCCTGGTTCACAAAGCGGATTTCATCGTGAAACGGCGTGAAGTCGTCCATTCGGAAATGATCCTGGGCGAAGGTCGGATCGGATAGGCCTTCGATCAAGCCCAGAAATTGATAGCGCGCTTCCAATCGTCCATCGGGCTTGTGGTCGAACTTCAGGTAAGCAACGACACCCGTGTTATTGGCGTTCGATACCATTCGCATTTCCCACAAACCGTTGAGTTGTTCTTTGGTCGGCAGCGCGCCGTTGTCCCAAATGGATTTGTGATCGGCAACAGTCATGTGATCCAGGCCATAGGCTCGAACCATCGGGAAGGTGAATAGCCTGGCCCCTTTCGGATAACTGCCCAGATACACGCGACCGATCAGCAAGTTGTCATTGATAACTTTGAAGATGTCATAAAACCCACGCCACTGCGGTTCGGTATACTTCAGCAAAATGTACTTGCCGGGTTCCAGCGTGCCTGTGCGTTCGGTGATGTTGATTTCTTCCAGCGTATTCAAAGCGTTGATGCGTCCGTCCGAATCGCTGGTGATGCCGGTGAGTTTGCCGTCCGGTCGTTTGGTGAATTTCTTTTTGAAGCTGGCGTTAAATGCAGTGGAAAATCGGTTCAGCACATGGCCTTGCGGGAAATCCCCTTTCCAAACGGTGTCATTGCGGATCAAGCCAAGGCCAGTGTCAATTTTGACTTCGCCGGAATTGGCCATCGTTTCGATGCTGCCGGTTTGCAAACGTTGGAACAGTCTTTCCAGGTCGGCTTCTTTGTAGAGCAGCGCGTCTTGCGGGTTGATGTCCGGCACAACGACTTTTGTCGGGCGAGCTGGATAGGCTTCGCCGCCCAGATTACGAACGATGCGGTCTGCAATTCGTTCGGACAACGCCGAAATCGTCAGGAAGGGATTGACGCCCAGCGCCGTCGCCACCAGCGAACCGTCGGCGACAAACAACCCATCGTGAACGCTGCCGTCGCTGGCAAAGACTCGGCCAAATTCATCCACTGCGCCGTGCTGATAATCGTCACCCAACGGAGCGCCTCCCAAAGGATGTGCCGTCAGCAGATTTTTTGTCGGCGTGATGCTCCACAGCGGATTGGTCAGGAAGGTTCCGCCCAGCGAGCGCGCGTGTCGGCGGATTTCTTCGTTGATCAGATTGAACACTTGCTGCCGCCCGGCATCGTCCCAGTCAATTTCGACGTGACCGTTTTCATGCTTTAAGTGCAACCGGCCTTGCGCATCGTCATGTCCCATAATTAGATACAGCATCGAATGATTCAGCGCGCCGTTGTTTTCCTTGTACAGATTCCAGGCGACGTCTTTGTCCATTCGTTTGCGCTCCTGCTTTTCGTCGCCGAAATCCATGTCTTCGCCCGCGCGGCCAAACAACCTTAGCGCTCCCATCGCCAAATTCAGGTAAGAACTGGGGAAAGAAAAATCTTCGACCAGAATGCGTTTATCCAACGGAGCATCTTTCGATCCGTAATACACCGCGCCGACGATGCTGGGGCCAGGCGCATTGCCACGCTTCGCCCATTCGTGATTCGTCTTTTTGCCGGGAAATCCAATCGTGTTCAGTTGCTGGTCTGTGTTGTATGCCATCGCAAAAAAATCGCCATTGCCGGAAAACTGCGTTCCCAGTTTTGGCGACAGCGATAACCCATGCATTTCAGACCGCAGCAGAATTTCCGGCGTGCCCAGCGAACCGGCGGACAAAATGACGTGGCCAGCGTCCAGCGTGAAATCATCCGAACCTAAAGTATTGTATCGCACGCCGTGAACACGCCAGCCGCCGGTCGGCAGCTTTTCGATCCACTTCACTTCGACTTTGGTAAAAATGTCGCAGCCCTGTTTGTGTGCCGTCGGCAGGTAATTCATGTACAGCGTGTTTTTTGCGCCAACGTTGCAACCGGTCACACAATCTCCACAATCCACGCAGGCTTTTTGGTCAAAGCCGGCAGCGTTCTTGCCGTCTTCCTGAGTCACGACAATGTTCAGCGCATATTCCCGTGTGCCGACTTCCTGCGCGCGCTTGTCCAAACCTTTGACCTTCAAAAACGCATTTGCGTCTGAAGCCGTCCCGCGTTTGTGCGGTTTTGCGCCCAGCATGGTTCTGGCTTTGTCATAAAATGGTTTTAGTTCGGGAAGCTTGGTATTTTTGGGCCAGGCAAGTTGTTGGAAAGTTTCTTCGTCAGGAACGATGGCGACGTTGGCATTGATCAGCGAAGTGCCGCCGAGGCCGCTGCCTTTCATGACCGTGACGTCCGGGAAAAGCTGAAAATCGTAAAGCCCCGTTGGGTTGAATACATCATGGCGGACAGCTTGCTGTACTTCCAACAGATTGTCCGGGAATTTCCCCACTTCCCATTCTTTCCCGCGCTCCAGAATGCAGACAGAAGGTTTTGGATTCGCGGCGGTGATACGCGCGGCGTTGATGGCTCCTCCGTACCCGGAGCCGATGATAATAAAGTCGTATTGTTTTTTGCGCTGATCCCAGTCTTTCGAGAGCATGAAAATCCTCCTCCAAGCTCCGGGCTGACGGAGCCTTCGACCGATTGGCCTGTAGCCGATGTGAAACGTTCTTTCCCGTTGCTCAATTTTCTATTGCAACGAGCGATTTCAAGTTACTGCCAAATTCAGGAACATAATGACGATGGATGCTTTCAGATGAAGAAGTTTATGGGGGCAGAGAGTTTTCAAGTACTGCTTCGTTTTTGTTACGCTGATGGCGTCTGGCTAAGTGTACGGCTGAAGTCTCGCCAAAAGCGCGGGGAGTATAGCACTGTTTTTTTTAGCTCAAAGAGGATTTTCGCTGAGGTAGGAACAATCTTGAGAAAAGGAGCGGTTTGGCAACCGCTCCTTTCAACCGCCGGTTAGATTCCGGATCTTTGTTTGATTGAAACTCCACCATTGGTGGTTCTGACCTTGATCGGAGCGCCGCCCGCTCCCAGATTCGCCGACAATTCCTTTTTGATTTCGCCTTGAACGGTGATGGGAATATCGTACTTCATCCCGCCATTGACGGTTCCGGCTTCCAGATGCGCCGAATAGTTTTCCGGCACCTGCAAATTCACCCCGCCGTTGGTTGTGCTGACATCCATTCCTTCACCGTCCCAGCGGTTGCCTTCAAGCACAACCGTCAAACCACCGTTTTTGGTGTTTCCGCGCACGTTGCCGGCCAGATTTTTCAGGGTCGCGCCGCCGTTGGTTGTCGAGAATTCGATTTGTCCGCGAACACTTGAAATGCTGATCCCTCCGTTGTTGGCTTTCAGCGACAAGTTGGAATTGTGAGGCACAAAGACTTCGTAACTGACCGACCATGATTGTTCGTTGTCGCTTGTCGGACCTTCGGCATAAACGTTTGATCCAGCGGTTTCGATACGAACCTGATTGCCGATGGATTCGGCTTCGGATTTGTTCTCAGCCCAGCTTTGAATTTTGGCGCGCACCAACACTTCGCGGCGCTCCCAACCTTTGACTGAAACGCCGCCATTCTTTTTGCCATCAACCGTTAGCGAGCCAGTCGCGGCAATCATCTGTTCTTTCATCAAACAATGACCAACGCGGTTGCCGTTGTTCCAACTATCATTGCATGCAAGCGATTTTTCCTGAGCCTGTAACTTTCCCTGGCCGAACGTTAATGTTCCCAGCGCACAAACTGCCATCAAGGCAAGCACACCATTGATCCAAAGTTTTTTACTCATAACTCTCTCCTAGTTTGGGTTGTGATTGATCGAATTTGTTTGACGCCGGGTGAGTGCAGTCCTTGGTTAAAAAGTTTCAGCCAAAACAAATTTTGTTGGAATTGTTCGGAAATAAGACCCTGTAGACCGGATCGTGTAGTTTGTTAGAACGCCCATTCGATTTGCGGTGTGGAAGGGATTAAAAATTAGAAGCCAGGCCAGCTTAACTAAACAAATAACAAGAGTTATGCCTTTTCCTTAAATGTGAATGCAGCGGCATCAGGCTTGCTCTTTCTAGACTATCTCACTTCCCCCAAATTGTTATTTCGAACATGGAGGAACACAACGATGACTTTTAAACAACGAATTATTGCGATTGGCGCGGCTTGCGCGTTGCTACTTTCGGGATTTGCGTTTGGACGAGTTTTTGATTCTCCCCAATCCACTTCTGCGGAAGAAAGCAAAATGGCTTTGGCCCAAGGTCAGACGCAACAGGCAACCAGTGAAAACGAAAATTTTTACTTGAAGGATTTCAAAACTGGCTACGATGAAGGTTTTCAAGCCGGGGTTAGTGGCCAGACTTCTAACATCGCCGCTACGGATCGCGAAGGCTATAACGAAGGCTTCAAGAAGGGATATGCGGATGCGTATCAAAACAACCAGAGTGTCGCCCAATCACCCGTGGCTTATCGGGGCGGGCAACAGGTCGTTTATAAATCTGGAAGCTATCCAGCGAAAAAACGTAGCTCCAAACTGAAAACGGTATTGACGATTGCGGCTCCGGCGGCGATTGGTGCAGGCATCGGTGCAGCGGCGGGCGGTAAGAAAGGCGCGGGTGTAGGAGCGTTGGTTGGCGGTGGAGGTGGCGCACTGTATCACTTGATTAAAAACCGCGATCGCTAAACACGTACTGTCAAACTTTATGTTGTCTGAACAAGGGCCACTTTTCCGAGTGGCCCTTTTCCTTTGCGGCGACAGATTTTACGGTGCGAAATAGCCAGACAAATCTATAACCAGATCCGTCGTAGTCGAGGCATAGCGTCTGAAGGCTCCATCGAGTCCCACACCGACGATGAAGTGGCGATTGAAGACTGTGCCGCTCCGGTAATTCGACGTAGCAATCAGCGGTCGGTTATTGCCATCCGCCCAGAAAGTCAGGAAGCCATTCGCGGTGACATTCACCGTTGTTGCATTGCCAACCACGGCTTTGGCCGTGATGGGAATGCCCGTGCAAACTCCGGGAACTGGTTGCAGGTACAGCCCGCCTCCGAGCATCTGCAATCCCGGTGTGAAGCAACCTGATTGGCCTGGGCGAGTATCGAGCAATCTGACCGGTGCGGGCAATGGGTTGAACAATAAGCCCTGGCCGTTCGAATCATTCAATTGCGCGCTGAAATAACCCAGCACATCTACAACCAAATCTGTCGTTGCCGCTGCGTAGATATTGAATTGGCCGCTGGGCGAAAGGCCTACCGTAAGCGGCGCGTTCATGTTGATCCCTGCCTGAAAGTTCGAGCTGGCTGCCAGCGGTCGCATGGCATTCGCCGGGAACAGAGTCAGAAAGCCGTTGGCTTGCGAATTGACTGTCGTTGCGTTACCGACCAGCGCTTGCGCACCACCGGGAATCAATACGCCATCGCAGGTCGTCGTCCCCAATTGCGCTGTCGTCGAGCCTGCGGCTTGCTGCACGCCGGGCGTGAAGCAAGCCGTCGCTCCTGGGCGCGAATCCATCAAGCGAACCGGATGCGGCAGCGGGTGAAAGTACAAGCCGCCGACGGAAGGTGGCGCGTAATAGCCGGTAACGTCCACGACAACGTTCGTGTTCGTCGTGACATAAATGTTGAACGCTCCGTCGGCGGCGCCGAGTCCGACGGTAAAAACATTGTTCAAGATTTGATTCGCCGCAAAGTTGGAATTGGCAACCAGCGGTCGCGGGACATCGCTGGGATAAAGCGTCAAAAATCCTCCGCCGGATTCGACGGTCGTGATGTTGCCGGTCAGGACACGAGCATTTGCAGGAATCGTCAAACCATCGCAGGTTCTGCCCGCCGCCGTCTGCGCCCGCGAAGTCCCACCCGGAATCATCGCTCCGGGAGCATCACAGCCCGTTTGCCCAGGGCGCGTATCCAGCAACCGCACCGGGTGCGCCAACGGGTAAAACTGCAAGTTGGCTGTGCCCGTACCGCTGTTGTTGATGGTTACCGAATATGCTTGGAATCCTTGACACCCAAGATTGTCCGTCGCCTTGACGGTGAAGTTGAATGTTCCGGTTGCCGTTGGCGTGCCGGACAGGATATCGCCAACCAGATTCAATCCACTCGGCAAAGTTCCTGTACTGACACTGAAACCATAAGGAGCCGTACCGCCAGCAGCGCTGAAGGTCTGGCTCGGATAAGTGACTCCGACAAAACCATTGGGCAGGTTTGGCGGGGCTAGAGTGATTGTGGGGCAAGGATTGTTGAACGCCAGGCATTGCGAAAACTCTGAGGTGTCGCCAGTTGCAGCATCGGTGGCAGTGGCGGTGAGGAAAGTCCCAATGATCGAAGTGGTTGGAACGCTAAGGGAAAAACTGGCGTTATTGCCTACAGTAGTCACATTGATGGAGCCAAGGAATGTTTGCCCCTCGCCGTAACCGCTGCTGTGGCAGGCGTTGTTAGAAAAGATTTCAATGCGAAAGCCGCGATTCGCAGTGCTGTTGAGCGTGCCTTGAATCAGCGTATTGCCGCCGTAAGAAGTGGCGGAAGTCAACACGGGAAAGTTTTGCAGATTGTTTGGCCCTGTATCTCCATCGCCCCCATCATTTGCGGTGGGACCGAAGGGGGGCGCCAAATCAATTCCCAAGCTAATGAGATTTGGATTCAATCCGTTGGAAAAGATCGAATTGCCTTCGATCGTGTTTCTCGTGCCGCTACCTCCTCCGACATGCACTCCGCTGCCCGCGTTATAGCCAATTCTGTTTCCTGCGCCGGAAGCCGTGCCGCCGATAAGGTTGTTCGACGCTGAAACCAGCCAAACACCAATCCCAGCATTGCCCAGATTCCCAGTTCCCGCAGCATTCGTGCCGATGTAATTGTCCTGCACGATATTTTGCGTGGCACTGCTTCCATTAATCTCGATGCCCAGAAGGCCATTGGCGGAAATCACGTTGCCGCTGATTTGGTTGTTGCCAGCCGTGACCTGCACGCCTCTTGTCACATTCCCCAGTCCCTGCGTGCCAGCGGCATTCGTGCCGATGTAATTGCCTTGGACAAAATTCCCCGCCGCCGCCAGCACAACACCAGCGCCACCATTGCCCGAAATGATGTTGCGTTCGGCGGACATTGCGCCGCCGATTTGCGTATTGCCGCCATCAGTGCGAACGCCGTCTGATGAATTGCCGATGGCCTGTGTACCCGTAACATCGGTGCCGATGTAGTTGCCTCGCACAAAATTTTCCACCGCTGAAGACGACAGATAGATGCCGTCACCGCCATTGCCGGAAATGATATTGCGTGTCCCGGAAGCCGTACCGCCGATCGTATTGTTATTAACCTGAACATTGCTAACTTGGGAAAACAAGTTAATCCCATCACCGATGTTTCCGAGATCGAGCGTGCCACTCGCATCTGTGCCGATGAAATTGCCCTGGATTAAATTACCGGTTGTGGGGGGCGTAGTAGATAGGGAAAAGATGACACTCATACGAATGCCGTGGGAGCCATTCGCCGCAATGACATTCTGTTTGATGGTATTGTTGGAGCTTATGATATACATGCCATTTGAGTTGTTGCCGAGCGCCGCATTGCCTATTGCATTCGTGCCGATGTAGTTCCCTTGAATTAAGTTTGCGTTACCAATCTCAGGCCAGCCAAACAGAACATTTCCGGTCACGATTGCATTTTCGTCATTCCCTGAAATCAGGTTTCTCTCCGCCGCTGTTGGTCCTCCAATAACATTATTGGAGGAGTCAATCCGGATGCCGTGCTGATTGCCGCGAGCGAAGTTCCCAGTCGGATCAGTGCCAATATAGTTGCCGATGATGGTTGAACCGGCACTCCCCTGACTCAACCAAATCCCCCACCCAAAAGTGAGGGAGGAGAAGCGGTTGATCACCAAGCCTTTGATGGTCACTGGCGCGTTGCAGCGCAACCCCCATACAAAGCCAGCCCCCGCGCCGTTCAATTCGATGAGCGGCGTGCCGGCATAACCCGGCTGCGATGTGCCGTCAATCGTCACTGGGCCATTGATGTCGGGCAACGCTGAGGTTGGGCTGATCGTTTGGACACCGCCGTTACCGATGTTAAAGCCAATCGTGTTCGGCGCGCCATAATTATTACTGTTGATGATCGCCAGCCGCAAAGAGCCAGCGCCGCTATCGTTGGTGTTGGTGACATAACGTATCTTGCACTTGCCCGCGCTGCCGGCGTTGTAGATGGCTTGAATCTCCGCCTGGGACAAAGCGCGGTTGAACAGGTCAATCTCGTCCATCTGCCCTTTGAAATAATACCCGCCAGGGCGTGTGCCAAAATAAAGTGTCGGTGTTGTCCACGGCGTGAAAGCTGGGCCAAAGGAAACAGCGCCAACGTTGTTGCTGTTGATATAAAGAGTCGCCCGGTTGAGGGCTTTGTCGTAAGTGAGGGCGATGTGCTGGTAAGCGTTTTCGACAAGCATATTCGGAGCGGAAGAGAGAATATGATTGGTTCCGCTTGTGTCCACGATGCTGGCGTACAGATTTCCAGGACCTTGTGCACCGCCAAACGTGACCGATTGCCAAAGATGCACGCCAATCCCGAAGTTCGGATCAGTGCTCTGGAATGTATTCCATTCCACAATCGGACGTGAAACAGCCAGATCAGTGGGCTTTATCCATAAATCAATCGTAAACCCATTCCCACCGCCAACGTTGGTGGCGGCCGTACCGTTGGTCCAGGCGTCATCATTCACTCCATCAAAGGACAGCGCTTGCATGACGTTGCCGCTTGTGAAGACCGGGGTGCCGTCGAGATTCAAGTTATGCGTCATTTGAAAATCGTTGGCGTTGCCGTCAAAAGGCCACCAACTCACCAAGCCTAAAGCCGTCGCTGTGTAGCCAACCGCTGAGGCATTGGGCGCGGACGCAGAGGTTGGTTGGTGGACGGCAGATGGTGGAAGTTTCACTACCGCGCGATTTGTGGCGAAGGTGCGGAACGGGTCGAATCCAGCCGCCGCCAGTCGACAGTGCATCACAAGCCAGCAGACCAATCCGACAAATCCCAGGATCGTCGCCAAGCGAATCCAGCGTTTTGCCAGATTCAACCGTTTGTCACGCAGAAACATAAAACACTCCTTTGGATGGAGTCGCTCAGGCTGAGCGAACAGAACCGGGCAAAGCGAAGCGAGACAGAGAAGTAGGCACCCTTCTTTGGTTTCAGTGAACTGCAGCTACCCTCTTCGATCCAAAGATAAATTGACCGCGCCCTGCCGAGTCAGGAGCGTAGCCGCCGCTTCCAAGGCAATCATTTGCACGCGAGTGGGACACTGCACTTACCAACTCGTCTCCGGTGCCGTCGCATTTCGGCCTCAACGACCTGACTGGTTTCCATCGTAACTTCAATTCTTCAGGCTAGTTTCCATCTTGCCACACCTGCTTGCTGCCAAAATGTTGGCCGAGCCATCACTTCGGAATAACATGGATGCGCTTTTCAAAACTCTTGAACTTAGCGAATCCGGTGCCGCCTTAAGCTTCGGCAAACGCTAACCCGCAGTCAGCTTAAAAGCTATGAAAGAAGCTTGCGATTTTCTTGGGATTTTTCTGGGACTGAATCAAATGAATGCGAAGAAACGAAGGAAACTTCAGTTTGGCCCGTTTTTGCTCGATGCGGCAGAGCGTCAGTTGCTGGCCGGCGGGCGCGTCGTGCCGCTCACCCCGAAGGCGTTCGACATGCTGCTGGCGCTGGTTGAAGAAAGCGGCCATCTGGTAACGAAAGACGAATTGATGTGGCGGCTCTGGCCGGATGTTTTGATTGAAGAGGTCACGCTCGCCCACATCATCTCTGATCTGCGCAAGGCGCTGAAAGCGGCGGACGCCGACGGCAAATACATCGAGACCGTGCCCAAGCGCGGCTACCGCTTCATGGCTGACGTAAGTGAAGTCTGGGATGAACCAATTGCGTTGGTGGTGAAAAAGTCTGCCGAGACGCGGCTGGTCATCGAAGGAACTTTTGATACGGACAAAGCCGCTGAAGCTTTGTCAACGCGCGCGGCCACCTTAATCCCTCGGCAACAAGCGCGGTGGAAAATACGGGTGACGCTTTTCGCTTTGGGGTTGGTGGTGCTCGGGCTGACAACGTTGCTGATCATCTTTTGGCCTCCGCGCGAATCCGGACGGTCACCAGGCGCGGGACTGAAGCTCAAAACGTTGGCGGTGCTTCCTTTCAAACCGCTGGTTGCTAACGCAGGCGATGAATATCTGGGATTGGGCATCACCGATACGCTGATCACTCGACTGAGCAACGTCCGGCAAATCGTGGTGCGACCCACCAGCGCCGTGCAGAAATATGCCGCACAAGGTTTTGATTCCGTAGCCGTGGGGCGTGAACAACAGGTGGAGGCCGTGCTTGAAGGCAGCCTGCAACAGTTGGGCGACAAAGTGCGCGTTACGGTGCGGCTGCTGAGGACAGAAGACGGCACGCCGCTCTGGGCGTATCAATGCGACGAATACTGCACAGACATTTTCGCCACACAGGATGCCATCTCGCGGCAAGTAGCGCGCGCCTTACTAGCGCGATTGAGCGATGAAGAAAAGCAATTGTTGGACAAACGTGAGACCGTCAGCACCGAAGCGTACCAGCTTTATCTGAAGGGGCGGTATTTCTGGAATCGCCGCAATGCGGAAGGGTTGCGGAAATCTATCGAATATTTTGAACAGGCGATTGCGCTCGACCCACATTACGGACACGCCTTCGCGGGGCTATCCGATTCTTACAGTTTGCTTTCTGGCTATGGGCTTGTGCCGAATGCCGAAGCCCTTCCCAAGGCCAGAGCAATGGCCAGGCGGGCGCTCGAACTGGACCCGACGCTGGCAGAAGCGCATCTTTCGCTTGGTGCGATTGCCTGGAATTATGATTGGGATTGGCCAGCGGCAGAGCGGGAGTTCAGGCGCGCGATTGAATTGAACCCCAACTATGCCACCGCGCACCATTACCTCGGCGAGTTCCTAACATATCAGGGACGATTCGCCGAAGGCTGGGCGGAGATCAAGCAGGCGCTGGAAATTGATCCAACCTCGCTCATTATCAACACCGATGCCGGATTGATTCTTCAGTTTTCGCGCCGGTACGATGAAGCCATCAGGCAATATCGCAAAGCCCTGGAGTTGGACCCCGGATTCAGAAAAGCGCACCGCATGCTCGCGGCAGTTTATTTGAACAAAGGGATGTATAACGAAATGCAAGCCGAGTTGGAAAAGTACAAGCAACTCGACGACAGCCCCGGCAAGGCGGATTGGCTTGAGTTGACGGGAGACCTTTATGCTCAATCAGGGCGGCGCGAGGAGGCAAAAAAGATGTATGCCGCTGTCAAGCGTTTGGCCACGCAAGGCGTTGTCGCCTCAGGCAAACTGATGTGGATGCACATTCATTTGGGAGAGAAAGAGCAAGCCTTTGCGTGGCTGGAAAAGGTATATGCCGAGCGATCTACCGATTTGACTTCGATCAAAGTCAATCCAGGCTTCGACCCGTTACGCCCCGATCCCCGTTTTCAAGACATTTTGCAGCGAATGCATTTGGCTGATTGACCTCCTGCCTGATCCTCAACGTGGCAGAGCAACCCGGATAAAGTTCGTTAAATATCAACGCGCTCACAACAGATGATCTGTTGTGAGCGCGTTGGTATGGAATAAAGGCTTCTTACTTCTTAACGAACCTCAGCGAGGCCGAATTGATGCAATACCGCAAGCCGGTTGGTTTCGGTCCATCTTCAAAAACGTGGCCGAGATGGGAATCGCAGCGGCTGCACAACACTTCCACGCGCTGCATTCCGAAGCTATTATCTTCATGGGTGGCGACATTGGTTTTGTTAATTGGCTCCCAATAACTCGGCCAGCCAGTGCCGGATTCAAACTTGGTTTTAGAGCTAAACAATTCCTGTCCGCAAGCGACGCAAACGTATGTGCCGTCTTCGTGATTATCCCAATACTCGCCCGTGAAAGCACGCTCGGTTCCCTTCTGGCGCGTCACATAAAACTGTATTGGCGTTAATTCTTTTTTCCACTCTTCTTCACTCTTCACAACCTTTTCCCCTGCTTTCTTCTCTTGCTTGTTCGCTTCTGTTTTCTGTTTTGCTTTTTCGGCCTGTTTCGAAGCTTGCGCGGAATAAGCCCACACAAACGCCAGGCACATTCCCAAGGCAATGATGATTTTCAGCATAATGCACCTCGTCAGATGATGTTGTTGGACGGTTCGGAGTTTTGCCGAATGCCTGCCCGACGATTTAACGCTGAATGTGAGGCATTTATTCCTCTTGAGCCGAACTGGAAACAAGAAGCGGCAGAAATTTGACGATTCGCAAACTTCTGCCGCCCCTGTGATCAGGCTTTTTTGTTATCAGCTTTTTTGTCTTCGGGTTTCTTTTCTTCAGTTTTGGGTTCTTCCCAGTTATTCAGAACGATTTTGCCGTTTTCGATGATCAAGGCTAGGGGAATAATTTTGCTTTCCGATTTGGTCATCTGTTCGTCGGTAAGCTGATACAAAAAATACTGTACGAACGCATTCGGATCGGCGCGATCAATATCCGGCGTTCCGTCGGTTTGCACGACTTTCAGGTCTTTGAACTTGCCAAGCAGGCTGTCTTTCAAGGTCGTATTTCCGTTTGTCAATTTCTGGCGTGCGGCGGTGGAAAGCATCGCTTCAGCTTCAGTCCATTTGCCTTCGCGCACAAAACCGTTGAAGGTCGAAAAAGCCGTGCCAACCTGCTTTAAGTCCTGAAGCGAAACCGGCGGCGGCGGCGGCGTAGGAGCAGGGCGGGAATTTGCCCAACGGTAAACGCCCCAGGTTCCAATCAAAAAAGCCAGCGTCACAAGCCACAACACCGGCAGTAAAGCCTTATTCCCAGCATCTTTGCCAACCTCTTCCGCGCGAGCGCTGGCTTCCGTATCTTCAAAAATTGTCCTCATCGTTTTCCCCTGAAAAATATCGTTTCGATTTGCCACTCAAAGTAGCTGACCTCAGCCAAAAGTGTCAAACATTCACCTTACCAGACAGCAGTGGCTGAACGTGTGGCGGCTGAACGGCTTGCAGCCAAAACATCTGTTGCATAGACCGAAGTCGGCAGTTAAGCTTTGCCCTCCTTACCGCAATTTTGAAATCTACAGAAGTTCGATCTTATGAGCACAAAAACAACTCTTGGCATTTTTGGCCTGGGCACGGTGGGCACAGGCGTCGTCGCCCTTTTGCGCGACAATCCGCAATTCGACATTCGCGCCATTTCCGTCCGTGACCGCAGCAAGACACGTGATTTTGATTTTTCCCAGTTTGAAATGAACCAGGACCCGTTCAAGCTGGCTGAAGATCCCAGCATTGAAATCCTGGTCGAAGTCGCGGGCGGAATTGATCCGGCGTACGAAGTCGTCAAACGCGCCATTACCAGCGGTAAACATATTGTCACGGCAAATAAGGAACTGATCGCCAAGCACGGCCCAGAACTGTTCGCCTTGGCCAATCAGCACAACGTCACGATCTTTTTTGAAGCCGCCGTCGGCGGCGGCATTCCGCTGATTTCGACATTACAGCGCGGTTTGCAGGCCAATCGAGTTTCGCGCGTCGCCGGAATCGTCAACGGCACAACGAATTACATCCTGACCAAAATGGAGCGCGAGCAGAAAACGTTCGCCGATGCACTGGCCGAAGCCCAGGCCGCCGGGTACGCCGAAGCTGATCCCAGTGACGACATCGAAGGCCGCGACGTGGTGTACAAAATCACGATTCTTTCTTCGCTGGCGTTTCAGGCCCCCATTGAAGTCGAGAAAATCTACCGCCAGGGCATCACGGAAATTTCCGATCTGGACATCAAGCTGGCGCGTGAATTCGGCTACCGCATCAAGATGATCGGCTTGGCGCAGCGCGGAGAAAACCTCCGCAATAGTGAAGCCCTGGACGTTCGCGTGCATCCAATGCTGATTCCACTCGGCCATCCGCTGGCCGGAGTTGACGGCGTCAACAACGCCATTTTTATCAGCGGCAGCGCCGTTGGCGAAATTATGCTGATGGGCCCCGGAGCCGGTCGCTACCCAACCGCCAGCGCCGTTGTCGGCGACGTGATCAACATTGCCAGCGCCATTAAATTGCCGGACTTTGCGCAGTACTTCCAACTGCCGATCAGTTCAAATGTCAGCCAGGTTATGCCGATTGAGGAATCCGAAAACGGCTATTACATACGGCTGGAAACGCATGATTCGCCGGGAGTTATCGGCCATTTGGGATTGGCATTCGGCAATCACGGCGTCAGTTTGCACAGCTTCACGCAACGTGGAGTAACCGAAGATGGCACAGCCACGATCGTTTTGCTGACGCATCAAGTGAAGGAAAAACAGCTTCAGGCTGCGCTCAAGGAAATCACCGCGCATCCGACGACGAAACAAATTGGTGTTGTGCTTCGTGTTTTAAGCTAGAGAGAATTTGTTATGGCTTCGAATGCAATTTACCTGGGAATCAAAGGAGCCGTCATTGCGCTCAACCATTCAACCGGCGAAGAAATCTGGCGCACCGAACTGAAAGGCTCCGACTTCGTCAACGTCATCCTGGACGGCAATCAGCTTTACGCCACCACCAAAGGCGAAATTTTCTGCCTGGATACTGCAACAGGCGAAGCTCGCTGGCACAATAAACTAACGGGGATGGGCTTGGGCTTGATTTCCATTGCCACGCCGTCGGGCAGCCAGGTTTTAACTGCTCAGGAAAAACGCCAACGTGATGCTGCAGCCGCTGCAACTGCGGCCAGCGCCAGCTAAACACCATGTCAACCGTCCCACACATTGTCATCATCGGAGCGGGGTTCGGTGGTTTAACTGCCGCACAAGCTCTGAAAAAAGCGCCGGTCCAGATCACCATTGTTGACCGCACAAACCATCACTTGTTCCAGCCCTTGCTGTATCAAGTTGCGATGGCAGGGCTTTCACCCGCCGACATTGCCGCGCCGATCCGGGCAATTTTGCGTGGACAGAAAAATGTTTCGGTTATGTTGGCCGAAGCCACTTGCGTTGATTTTGCGAATCGCCAAGTGATTTTGGGCGACAGCCAACGCGAAGAGCGGCTGGCGTATGATTACCTGTTGCTGGCGACCGGCGGGCGGACCAGTTATTTCGGCCATGACGAATGGGAGCGGTTTGCGCCGGGTTTGAAAGATTTGGACGATGCTGTGGAAATTCGCCGCCGCGTTTTGATGGCGTTTGAAGCGGCTGAAAAAGAATCCGACCCTAAACGCCGCCGCGAACTTCTGACCTTTGTTGTTGTGGGAGGAGGCCCGACCGGTGTCGAACTAGCGGGATCAATCGCCGAACTGGCACGCTTTGTTTTGGCGCGAGACTTCCGCACGATTCGCCCCGAAGCCGCGGAAATTCTTTTGCTCGAAGGCGGCGATAAAATCCTGGCCAGTTTTACGCCTGACCTGTCTGAAAGCGCACTCAAGCAATTAACTGCACTTGGCGTTGCTGTTCGCACGGGCGCGCAAGTAACAGGAATTGACGAAACTGGCGTGCAGCTTGGCGATGAAAAGATTAGCGCCGCTACGGTAATTTGGGGAGCAGGGGTTCGCGCGACGGCTTTAACCCAATCTTTGGGCGTTGAAATTGACCGTGCTGGCCGCGTTCTTGTCGAAAAAGATTTGAGTCTGCCGGACAAAAGCAATGTTTTCGCGATTGGCGATATGACCTTGTTTCTTCAGGATGGCAAACCATTGCCTGGCGTCAGCCCCGTGGCAATGCAGATGGGTGAATCCGTCGCCCGCAACATCCAAAACGACATTGCTGGTAAACCGCGCGAAGAATTCCACTACACTGACAAGGGCACCATGGCCACCATTGGCCGCAAAGCCGCCATTGCCCATGTGGGAAAACTGAAACTCTCCGGCTTTCCCGCCTGGCTGTTTTGGCTGGGTCTGCACATCTGGTTTTTGATCGGATTCCGCAATCGCTTTGCAGTGATGTTTAATTGGGCGTGGTCGTATTTCACGTATCAACGCGGCGCGCGGTTAATCACAGGCAGAAGACTGAGTTTGCTGCCCCGAAAGAAACTTGCACAAGTTGAAAACTCGCAATCAGCGAACCATCGTGAAGGCGAATACAAAGTGAACTGAACTGTCCCTTTCTACCACTTTGACCGAATCTATTCTAAACGGTTTCGCGGCAAAGACTTTTTTGTTTACTGGGCTCGGCCAACCACATAAAATGCCTCTGCATCTGCCCTCGTCTCAACGTCTTCCATAATTTTCTTTTTTGCGAAAGGTATTCAAATATGGCTTCCCCCATCTCCTCGATTTCGGCATCTACGCCGTATCTCCTATCGAATTGGCTGATCAGCAAAAAATCGGATTGCTTGTGGGTTTTCGGAGGCGCGATCATTTCTTACGGAATCCTGGCAGCGTTTTTCGCCGGATTGCCGATTCTGCCAATCAGTTTCGCCATGCTCCTGGCGCTGGAAGGTCCGCACGTTTTTGCCACCGCAACACGGAGCTATCTTGACGCTGAAGAGCGCAAACGATTTGGCTGGTTTCTGTGGTTGGTGGTACCGCTCACGCTTCTCGGCCCGGCGTTTGTATGGTTCGGAGCTGCCCAGCTTTTCTTCATTTTCGCATTTTGCTGGCTCCATTTTCATATTGCCAAACAGCATGTTGGCTTCGTTATGCTCTACAAGCGCAAGGCTGGCGAATATGAAGACATCAAACTGGACAAGTATTTCCTGCTCGGCTCACTGACGCTGCCAGCGGCTCTCTTCTTTGCTCGTCCCTACATGGGCAATGCAATCGTCAACGGCATTTCGATCTTGTACCTGATCATTCCGGTTTTATATGCCGCCAGGCAAATGCGAAAACAGCAAATCGTTTTGCCCAAAATTTACCTCATGCTTCTGGTGGTTCCTTTGCAGTGGCTTGCCTTTTGGTACGCCAGCAACAGTGCCTATGGGATTAAGGCGGCGGGAATTCTGATTGCGCTTGGCCACGCCTTGCAATATCACAAACTGACCTGGCTGTATCACAAAACCGAAAAGGCCGAGACGGGACAGAAAAAACTCTGGTACTCGCTGGGCGGTTATGTCTTCGTGATTTTCAGTCTCAATTTTGTCTTCAATGTTCTGCCGCGAGGCGTTGCCGAAAGCGATTACGCATTTGCCGCCATGTGGGGAGTATCGTTTCAACATTACCTGCTGGACGGAAAACTGTGGAAGACCAAAGACTTCCCGATTTTCCGCAAAGCACTGGGCATTTGATCAGGCTTAGTGGAAAAAATGGAGGATGGTTCACTCCAGGGAACTGGCTCAAAATGCGGCTGAAGCCATCGCTGCTTTTCCCTGAGCCAGCCGCTGAAGCCTTTCCGGCCCCACAACTTCTTCAGCCATCCAGGGAACAATAACAACGCGTTTGGCATACTTCTGCTCAACCTCGCGGACCTGTTCTAACTCTGCGACAGCTCGTTCCACCAGCAAGGGGTCTGTGGTTTCGGTCACCGCCAGACAGTTGTTAATGATCCAGGCGTAAGGTTCGATGCTGGCGCGCCGCAAGTCGTTCTGGAGTTGTGCCGCTTCCAAAACAGGAGTTGTTTCCGGAAGGGTCACTAACAGCACCTTTGTAAAGCTCTGATCTTTCAGCCGCATCATCGGCGTCACCAGATGGCTGCTCATCGCCCCGGCGTTTTTCAGCACTTCACGGTGATACGCTCCTGTCGCGTCAAGCAACAGCAAAGTGTGTCCAGTTGGGGCAGTATCCATCACTACAATATCGCGTCTGGCGCTGGATACGATTCGCGAAAAAGCATGAAAGACTGCGACCTCTTCCGTGCAAGGAGAACGCAGGTCTTCTTCCAGCAAAGCCAGACCGGCGGCATCAAGCCCTTTTCCGGTCCTTTCGATGACATGTTTTCGATAGCTCGCAGTCTCTGCTTCCGGGTCAATCCGGCTAACTTTCAATCCGGAAACATTCGCTCCCAAAGCAGCGGAGATATGAGCCGCCGGATCCGTTGTTGTCAGATGAACCGGCAACCCGCGTCTGGCCAGTTCAGTCGCAATTGCAGCGGCAATTGTCGTCTTCCCGACGCCGCCTTTGCCCATGACCATCACCAGTCCGTGTCCGGCGGCGGCAATTTCTTCAACCAGGCTAGACAATCCGGGAAGCTGGGAAACAGCTTCCCTTAACTCTTCGCTCCCTGCAGTTTCTGGAATCATCTGTGACTCAAACAACAAACCGCGTAAGGCATCAATCCCAACAATGTTGTAACCCCGCAATGAAATCTGCATTTGCGGCAGCGCTTGCAATCGTTCCGGCATCGCTGCCAGCGCGTCTTTCCCACGCTGTTCCAGTGCCAGGGCGACTGCATCTGACTGGCCGGTTGCGCGAAATACTCCATTGATAATCAGGAACTGGTTGCGCAATCCAAGCTCTTCCAACTCGATGCTCGTGCGTTCAGCTTCTTTGATCGAACTTCTATCGGGACGGGTTACTAATATAAGCGTTGTCTGTGCGGCGTCTGAAAGAGCGGCTACTGTTGCCGCATATTTTTCCTGTTGTGTTTTTAACCCCGACAGCGGCCCAAGACAGGATGCGCCGCGTTCATTCGCAGCCAGAAACCCAGACCACGCAGCAGGCAACTGCAACAATCGCAAGGTATGGCCGGTGGGAGCCGTATCGAAAATTACGTGATCAAATTGAGCTGCCATGCCTTCATCAACAATAAATCCTGTGAATTCATCGAAGGCTGCGACTTCAACCGTGCAGGCACCCGAAAGTTGTTCCTCCATTCCGGCGATGGTGTCAGATGGTAACGCTTCGCGATACGGTCCGATTACGCGCTCGCGATAATCGTGCGCGGCTGTTTCGGGATTGATGTTCAGGGCAAATAAACCCGGGACCGATGGCACAGGCGTTGGTTGCGATGAAAGCCGCACCTGCAACACTTGATCAAGATTGGAAGCAGGGTCGGTGCTGATCAGTAAGACGCGCCGTCCCTGGTCGGTGAGCGCAAGCGCAGTGGCGCAGGCTGTTGAGGTTTTACCAACACCGCCTTTGCCGGTGAAAAACAGAAACCGCGTGGCGTTATTAATCAGATTCATCACCAATCCTTCAACAACACTTGGACTCGTTTGACAGAACCGTGAGCATTCGGCCTATCTTGGCTGGCTCTGATGATTCTGCGGCAACGTTGAGGCCGGTATAAGCTGCCAGGGCAACTCGATCAGGATAAGCAGCGCGGCTGACGATCTGCCCATCCAACAAAATCAAGGGCAGGGAACCGTTCCCCTCTGCGTGAAGCGCAGCATTCACCGATTCATTGGCGACAAAAACTCCTGGTTGCTGGGCCAAGTTGTAACGCTCGACATTGATGCCCTGCGTCCGTAACCATTCCAGATCAGCAGCAAAACGCGGCAGCACAGGATCAACATCGGCTCCGCAAACACCCGTGGAACAGCACATCGGCGGATCAAAGACTTCGAGTTTTTTCACAGCAGTCCCTCCAGACATACAAAATAATTACCATTTGAAACAGAGCAATTCCCATTCCTGCAGGTAACCGCGGCAAAAGCCTTTACCTTCAACAGGGCGATGAAATCTATTAGGGAAGAAATTTTATGGTTTGCGTGAATCTTCGCAGTTAGCTGTGTACAGTGACAATAAAGTCTTTCATCCAAGCTCGAATTTCATCGCGCACTCGGCGAAAAACCGTCAGCGTCATCGCTTCATCCACAGCACCCGGCGCAGGCGGATCTTCAAAGCTGTGATGGATGCGCTGGGTCTTTCCAGGAAACACCGGACAAACTTCATTGGCGTGATCGCAAACGGTGATGACGTAATCGAAGTCCTGGCCAATAAACTCATCCACGTTTTTTGACCGATGACTGGAAATATCAATTCCGATTTCTGCCATCGCTTGAATCGCTTCCGGGCGCACAAAGCTGGCGCGAGTTCCTGCGCTGAACACTTCAAACTGGTCGCCGCCGTCTTGTCGCAACAAACCTTCGGCCATCTGACTGCGCGCCGAATTGCCCGTGCAAAGAATCAAAACTCTTGTTGTCTTCTTGTGCGTGGATGCTGGATCGAGTTTGAGTGCCATGAAAACTGCGGATGAACAACGTGGCAGATTCCATTCCGGCGAATCTGCCAGCCGCTGTTGATAATCGGCGCGCGCTTTTTCCTGAAACCCAAACCGGGTCTGAAAGTAATCTTTGGCCGTTGTAGTCAACAGAACAACTTCTGTGATTCCATCGCGCACAGCGTTTTCCAGCAATCGCCGGACGAGCGTTGAGCCAATTCCCTGCCCCTGAAATTCGGGCGAAACAGCAGCAGACCGCAACAACCCAAGCTCTCCGTATCGTTCTAAACCAACGCAGCCGACAAGTTCTCCTTTGTCATTTCGAGCAATCAGAAAACCATCCAGATGTTCTTTCACGCCTTCATGCGGTAAATCCGCCGCTAAAAGAAGCCCCAGAACCTCCGGCAAACTGGCAGCGGACGCTTGTTCGATTGTCATAAACAGTGTGGCCAACAAAGAATCTTCCAACAATAAAGCCGGTCCGCGTTGGAGCGAAACCGGCTCTGTAATCAATCAATTTCACTGATGATTGTGGTCATGTGCTTTTATCTGAGCAGCAACAGGTTTGGTTTTGAACTCGAAGCGTAACAACTCCGCAGGGCCATTGCCGACATTTTCCAGTTGCTGCTGCTGATTGACGTTCAACCAGTGTGATTTGCCAAGTCCAAGATTGACCGGAGTAGCTTTGTTTTTTTGGCCCCGCGCCTTGAACTGAGCGGGAGCAAGCGCAATCAACAAAACGGGTTCTGTCGCATTGGCTGAAACATCCAGCTTGTTGTTTGCCGCAATGACGATCCGCGTAATGCGAACCTGCTCGTTTTCAAATTGCACCTTGCTGAAATTCTCGCCTGCCGGATATGACTCGCGGTAAAACTTGCCGCGCAATGATGATTCATTGACCGGATCGGTCTTGAATTCAACCCGCAGAAAATCGCTGGGAATATCTGTCGGATTTTCGACGGAATGAACCTCTTTCAATCCCTTATAAAGCCGGAAGCTGCCAGCCTTTGTTTCCTTGCGCGTGACATCCCCATACGGGAGGTTGACATGCTTGAAGATGATCGGGCCACCGTCGTTCAAATAAACGTAAGCGGAGCCTCGTTCCGTGTGAAAATGCCCGGCGATTTTCTCACGCGGCCCATAATGAACCCGCGTCACCATCACCCAATCATTTTCAAACTCCAGCTTATATGCTTGTGGTGCGACCTTCAGCGGGTCTTGCGCGTAAGCCGCTCCCCAAAGCGCGCAGGCCAAAAGCACAACTGCCCAAAATAAATTTTTCATTGTCCCTCCTTTTCCGCCGAACTATTTAGTATCGCAAACGCCTGCTCCAATCTGCACGACCTGTGGCCCATCGCTTTGAATCCCGCAACACACAGAGCTTTGTTTTTCCGGCAGGTTGTCTTCCAAAACGACAAATACTTCCCACGCATTGCCATCGGGATCGCTGACCCAGGTTTTATCCTGCACGGCATAACAGCAACTGGTTTGCATTTCGTCTTTCGTCGCCAAGCCTGCTTCCTGCCAACGCTCGCGCATCGCCAGCACGTCTTCAGTCGAAGCGACCTGGATGCCAAGGTGCGACAACCGCGAAAGTTTTCCTTCGCCAGTTGAAACTTCGTTCATCGCCAGATTCAAGGGCGGGTTTTGCACATCAAATTTGGCGTAGCCAGTGCGAACTTTGCAGGGTTCGATGCCCAGCATCTTTCGATAAAACTCTATGCTTTGCCCTATGTTGCCGACATTCAGCGAAACGTGCGGCTTCAGTGTTTGGATTGCCTGTGTCGTGTTGCTCATTGATTCTCTCCTTCTTCAAGTTTAGATTGACTTACACATTCGCTTTGGCGAATGTGAAGCGGACAATAACGCCTTGCCACATATTCGTCAAGACGAATATGAAGTTTTATGCTAAATTTTTGCCGCGATGAAAAACAAGGTAGATAAATTTGATGTGGCAGGATTCTTTTTGGCGCTTTCCGATCGGACACGCCTACGGTTGTTAAACTTGATGGGCGATGACGAAGTGTGTGTCTGCTTTTTCGTCGAAGTGCTGGGCGAGCCCCAGCCGAAGATTTCGCGCCATCTGGCGAACTTGCGACAAGCAGGCGTGGTGACTGCTCGGCGCGAAGGAAAGTGGATGCATTACCGTATCGTGGAACCGCCTGATCCGCATGCCGCGCATGTTTTCAACGAAGTGCGCGCCTGGTTACGCGAAGATGAAGAGCTGAAGCTTGATCGCGAACGATTGATGAAAGTTTGCTGCGCGCCACAAATGCCGGTGCAATTGCTCGGTGCGCCAAAGCCCGCCAGCTTAGCGGCGATGTCAGCAAATAAATGAAAATGGCAGGAGGCAGCCTTAAAGCTCTCTCCTGCCGCATTCGCCGCGTACTCATCGCGATTTTCAGAACATCAGCCGAGCACCCAGTTGCAATTGGCGCGGCCCGCCAAACCTTGCCGTCGAAGGCGCAGTAAACGGTTCGCCCGGCAGCGGGAAGACCGTTGGAACTGTGACTGCTGGCAAGCTGTTGCCTGCATTGCCATAAATACTGATTGAATCCACGCCAAAATTTTTGTTCGACGCTCGTGTTGCATTAAACAACTCAGCCGTAAACGCTACTCGCACGTTTTCCCCCAGACGGAACGATTTCAACAAGCGAAAATCCAGATTGAAGAATTTCGACTGGCGCAACGTGTTACGACCGACGACTCGACCATTGATGACGGCTCGGTCGTTATCCGTGTTGAGGTCGCCTTGAATATCGTCTCCAACCACCGCCGTGAACGGAAAACCGGAGCGCGAAATCAAAATTCCGCTCAAGGTAAAGCCAGCGCCGAGATCAACCAGTCCGTTGAAATTGAAGTTGTGTCGCACGTCCTGTTTTGACGGCCCGGCTTCAGCTTTCAGGTCGAACGGATTAAGCACTGTTTCGCGCGAAAAGTTGCGTTCGTTGGAATCGTCGTCACGGTTGTCGGCCAACGTGTAGTTGAAACCGACCTGATAACGCTTGGCGAAGCGCCGTTGCAGGTTCACCAATAAGGCATCGTAAGTCGAGTGCGCCGATGATTCGTTGATTGAAAAAACGCCGATAGTCGGATTCGGCCTGGCAGCCAAAAAGCGCGGATACCCAGTCGCCGCGTCAATCGTCGGAGCGCCCAGGTTCTTGTCTATGCGTCGCTGTAAATTCCACGCAGAACTATGAACATAGCCAACCGACAAACTGAAATCTTTGCCCAAACTCTGTTCGACAGTGGCCGAAGTCTGGAAGGTGCGCGGGTTGACGAAATCAGGCTGGAACCCAAAAGCCCGCGATTGCACTCGATTGGTGATGCCAGTTGGAAAGTTTGGAATTGCGGTCAGAATGTTGGGATAACTGACGATTGCGCCCGCGCCTCGGAAAACGCAATTCGTCGGAATAGCTGCGCCGGTCGCCGTGCGGCAAGCTCCGGTGCGTTCGTCGAAGCTGTAATCTTTCGTCACCAGATCGTTGTTGGTAAACACGCGGAGAAACAGCACAGACGGCGTGCGCGAATCATAAATTCCAGCCGACAAACGAATGACAGTGCGGCCATTATTTGCCGGGTCCCAGGTCAGTCCCAAACGTGGTTGCCACATTTTCAGATCGTTCGGGATGAACGTCGTTTCAGGCAACGCAGGGTTTGGGCGTACCGGTTGCGGGTTCCATTGACCTTCCCAACGCAACCCGGCAGTCAGCGTCAACGACCGCGAAAGCTTGACGCGATCCTGCGCAAAAAACGCCAGTTCTTTTTGTGAGCCTTTGGCGACAATCAAATCGGGAAACAGCACGACGGTTTGCGTCAATCGGCGTGGGATACCATTCAGAAAATCAGCCAAGCTGCTAAATCTCCACGTTCCCAGATAATCGGGCTGGCGTTGGGCGACAAAATTGTTAAGGTTCCAATCAAACCCAAAGCGCAACCGATGCGCGCCAGAATTCAAACTCAGGTTATCGGAAAGCTGGTAACGTTCGGTTTCCCAGCGACGAGGGCGGCTGCTGGAATTGCCGAACCGCCCATAATTGTCCACTCGAATTTCCGGACCGATCACATTCGGCTCTTCCAGACGGCGATCCGTGGCAATCTGCGCGCGGAATTCGTTGATCGTGTTTGCGTCAAGCACAGTCACCAATCCGAGCTTCAAGCCGTGGCTGGAATTAGCCGCCTTGTAATTGGTAGAAGCGAAGTTATCGGTCAGTGTAGTTCCGTCCGCCAACGCGCCGAAGTTTTCTCCACGAAACCGCGCAAAGGTGTATTGAATGTTGAGCGTGTTTTGTTGGGACAGAATGAAATCCGTGCGCGCAAACACCGCAGTCGGATTGTTCGTGCTGGAATGTTCACCCTGCAAATTCGCAATGTCAGCCGGAACCGTCAATCCGGCGGCAGGCGTGGCAAAGCGAACGAAGTACGGAATGCGAAGAAAGTTTTGCTCAGCTCCGATGAAAAAGAAGGCGCGGTCTTTTTTTAGCGCCCCGCCGGCTGACCCGCCAAACTGGTTTTGCTGATTGTTACCTTTGTTGCCGAAAGCATCATCCGAAGTCAGATTCGGATTGCGGTTCAGGTACAGGGCTTCGCCATGAAATTCGTTCGTGCCGGATTTGGTGACAGCGTTGACGAAACCTGAACCGGTTCTGCCGACTTCGGCTGACGCGCCGGATCGCACAACTTGAAATTCGCGGATGGCTGTTTGTGGAAAGAAAAACACTGCGTCGTTGCCGCCGCGCTGATTGCCCTGCAAAGCGTCGTTGAAATCCGCTCCGTCCAGCGCGATGTTGGAATTGATCGAACGCTGCCCAGCGATGACCAAACCTTTTCGGTCGGAATCCTGAACGATGCCCGGCGTCAATTGAATGAAATCGGTAAAATTACGTCCACGAATAGGCAGTTCAGTAACTGAGCGTTGTCCGATGGTCGTGCCAGTCGCGGATTCTTCGGCATCCAAAACGGCTGATTCGGAAGTCACAACCACCTCTTCAGTCACCGAAGCTACTTTCAACGACAGGTTAATCGTTTCCGTATTGCCGACAGTCAGCGCCACGTTTTCACGCCTGATCTTTGCAAAGCCAGTGGCCGCCACTTCGACAACATAAACGCCAACCGGCATCACGCTGGTGACAAACTGGCCGCGAGAATCCGTGGTCAGCACGCGCGTGTAACCGGTTTCCTGATTGCGAACTGTGACAGCCGCGCCGCTGATGGATTGTGCGTTCTGGTCAGTGATTGTGCCTTCGATGGCCGCGCTGCCTGATTCTGATTGGGCGAACCCCAAAACACTCAAAGTACAAAGCACAAATGAAAGACACAGGGTGGTGAGCAAAATTCTGCTGAACGTGGGACTGTCAACTGAGGTCATCGGTGAACTCCCTTTCGGTAAAATCTAAAGTTTTATTGGTTGTGCTGTTTCGGAAATGATGATGACCCATGCACGTTTTGCCAGGACTGCGTTAGTCGGCTTTTAGTGTGTTGGCGTTTTTCTCATCATCATTTCCGAAACAGTATCTGATGAATTTGATTGGGCGATGCGGTTCTGTCGGGTAAGAGCGAACCTAACAAAATCATGTTAGATCGAACTCAAAGGAGCTTTAACAAAACGTAAAAGGTCTGGCACTGAGCAGCCGAGGCGAGAGTAACCAACAAATAAAAACGGGTTCGCTATGCTCAATCTTTACGACCGGCAAAAGCGAACCCAATGAATGACAGCCACGAGCTGGCGAAAACTTAGAAATTCAGTCGCAGTGCGAATTGAATCTGGCGGTTTGTTCCAAGTCCAACCGTGCGCTCCACTGTGCGATTGAGAATGCCAAAGGTTCCAGCCGCTGCCGCCGTGTAAGGCTGGCCGGGCTGTAACTGGTTCGTGCCGGTTCCAAGCACGTTCGGCAACGTTCCCGGGGGGTTGCCGAAGTTCGTTACGTTGAAGATGTTGAACACCTCCGTGCGAAATTCAATGTTCATCGTTTCGGTAACAGCGAACTTCTTGGCCAGGATGACATCTTGTTGGAAGAAGCTCGGGCCGTGGATGGAGTTGCGTTCCAGATTACCAAACGTGCCAGGCTTCGGAGCCGCAAAGGCCGCCGGATTCAGAACTGTCCGATCCGAATTCAGGAACGGATCAACGCCCGGAACCAAGTCTGGACGGCGGACGTTGCGCGAAGCGCCTCCGCGCGGTGTGTTGAGAACTGCCGTGCGTCCAACCGCCGGGGTTTGATAAACCAATCCCGCCGCATCCACGTAAACCACATCCGGTCGAACGACCAGCACAGGAACGGGCAAGCCGCTGCGCGAATTCAAAATCGTGCCAACTTCCCATCCACTGACCAATGTCTTGCCAATGCCGGTCAGATTCTTGCCGAATGGCAAGGAATAGATGGCGCTGACATTGAAGGTATGACGAACGTCGAAGTTGTTATACCCATTGTCATAATCGAATTCTTCGGTCGCACGAGCATTGTTCGCAACGGTCGAAGCTTCATTCGATCCCGCAGTGTTGCCGTAGCTTTTGCCGAAAGTATATTGAGCATTCAGCGTTACGCCGGTGTTGAAGCGACGCGAAAGAGTCGCCTGCAAAGCGTTGTAACTGTCGTGCCCGCCGCTACGTTTGTAATCAATCTCGGCAAAAGGATTCAACACCGTCGGGTTTTGACCTGCCGCGCCCGGCGTCACAATCGAAAACTCACGAATGATGATCGCATTATTCGCTGGGTTGGCGTTCGTCAACACCGAGGTGATGTTGTTGGCGACACTGCGCAGGAAGAGATTGCGTCCCTGGCTGCCGACATAAGCGACCGTCAGCCCCAGTTTGTACGGCAATTCCTGCTGCAAGGAAACGGTGTAAGAGAAGATGCGTTCCGGGAAGCTGTATTCCTGAATGTCATACGCGCGCGGCTGGTATCCACGATTATTCGGGTTGCTGGTGAAATTGGAAACCAGCGTCGCCTGATTTTGCGGAAAGGCGTTCGTCACATTGCTCAGCGTCGTGCTGATGCGGTCGGATTCAATCGGCTGTATCTGATCTTCCATCTGGCCCGGGCCGTAGTTGATGCCGAAGCCAGCGCGCACCACCGTTTTGCCTCCGCCAAAGAAGCCTGTGCCTTTTTCATTCGGAGACCAGGCCAGCGACAGGCGCGGCGCAAAGTTCGTCTTGTTCGCTTTCAAAGGCAGAACGTCAGAAGGCAGGATCGTGCCTTTGTAAATGTCAAAGACGACTTGCCGGTTTTTGTCTTCCCGCAGCGGCGAGAAATATTCGTAGCGCAGGCCGTAGTTGAACGTCAGGTTCGGACGAATCTTCCATTCATCTTGCGCGTAGCCGATGTAAAACTCCTGCTTGGCGAAACGCTCGCCGGTCACGCCATTGTTGAACGGGCTGGCCGCACTCACGTCTCCCAGATACTGGACTGTGGCAGCGGTGTTGGCGAGAAAGCTGGTGATGTTTGAGTAGCTATAGGTCGTGCCGCCCAGACGATCTGTATAAGCACGCACGAAGCGAACTTCGCCGCCAAACTTCAGGTTGTGATTGCCGCGCAACCAGGACAGGTTGTCAATCAATCCGATTGTGTAAGGCGTATATGGCTGACCTCGTCCGTTGGTCGCGCTGTTGGCGCGAACCAATCCGCCAGGAATCGTAATACCTGATGACGCGCCTTGACCGGCAATGCCCGAATTGGCCACGCTGCCGCTCAGGTTGATGGTTACCGCCGACAGGTCAATCCCATTAATCGTTGGCGCGCTGCCTGAAGTGCGCGTCAATGCGCCGTTGTACCCCAACTTGAATTCATTGATCTTCTGGCCGAAAAGCTTTTGCCAGGCGAACACGCCGTTTTGCGGAACGGCTTTGATAATCGCACGGGAACCTGAAACGTTCTGTGGCTGGTCGTTGTTTGCCTGGTCTCGGAAAAAGCGCACGTAAAATGAATTGGTGTCGCTGACTTTGTAATCAAGCCGCAACGCGCCGGAGTTTTCATTGACTGGATTGCTGGCTTGCAATTGCGCAATCTCGAAATCCGGATTGGTCGAAGTGCCTGGCAAAATCACCGAGCCAGCGCCGCGAAACGCTCCCAAACAAAGTGGAGCAACCGCCGCCACAGCCCGAGAACAGGCTGACGCGCTCGGAACCGCTTCCACGAAGTTGATCCCCGAACGCAGACGATAGCCTTCGTAGCTGCCGAAGAAAAAGAATTTGTCTTTGATGACAGGACCGCCTAGCGAAGCGCCGAACTGGTTGAGCTTCAAAGGAGATTTTGTGACCCGGTCGAACCAGTTGCGCGCGTCGAGTTTGTCGTTGCGCAAGTATTCAAAAGCCGAACCGTGAAATTGGTTGCTGCCAGACTTGGTAACGACGCTGACTTGACCACCCGTGCCCGTTCCGTATTCCGCGGGGTAGCTGTTGGAATCCACGCGGAACTCCTGCACGTTTTCCAGGCTGGCTTGCAGGCGGAAGGGCGAAGGAATTTCGCCATTCAAATTGCCCGGACTGGCGTCAATAATGGCTGAGCCTTCAACGCCGTCGTAACGAATCGCGTTCTGTTGCACTGCACGTCCTGAAAAACGAATATCGCCGAACGTGCCCGAACCGCTATTGAGCGCGCCAGGCGCTTGCAAATAAAGCTGCGATAACTGTCGACCATTGAGCGGCAACCCCTGCACTTCCTGCTGATTGACGTTCGCACCCATACGCGCCGAACTGGTGTCGAGCGCGGCGTCATCGCCGCCTACAATCGTGACAGATTCTGTAGCGCCAACCGGTTTCAGTTCCACCGCCAAATTAAGCTCCTGGCCGACAACCAGTTCGACACCGGTATATTCAGCCTTGGCAAAACTCGCCGCCGAAACTGTCACTGAATAAAGCGATGGTTTCAGATTGGTGATTTGGAAGATTCCTTCTTGTGTGGAAGTCGCCGTTCGCACATCGCTGGTGCGAACATTTTTCACCGTAACGGTTGCACCTGGGATGATAGCGCCAGTTTGATCTTTCACCGTTCCGGTGATGCGGCTCTGGTCTATTTGACCCAATGCCAGCATCGCCGACAGCAGCAGCATTGCCCCCAACGACAAAGTGCTAAATATAAATTTGAGACTTTGTGATCTCATAATCAAAATTTCTCCTGTCGCTCAAAACCCAGAAGCTTTGCGCGAGTTGATCAGGCAAAACTCTCCTGCTCCCAGCTCACCTGAGAGTTGCTTGCCTTTAACCAAAGTGGTTACAAAGGTTTTCTATTTTGTAGTTCTATTGTTTGATTGCGGTAGATTTTCAATTTACCAGTGGCCGGTTAAATCGAAGTAAGACAGGTGTTAATTCAAGGTAAAGCCCTTGATGAATCAGGATGCTTGATCCAGCGGAACATAATGACGGCTGTAGGTTGCGACTTTCATGAGTTGCTCCATCTGGCGCAGCGACAAGCTTTCACCACGTTTAGCGCAATCAACGGAGCAGTAAAGTTTCCAGTCTTCCCCGATGATCCCCTGATCTAGTTCCATCTCTTCAGCGCAATACGCGCATTCGTTTTCAATTCTTTTCGCCATATTTCCCCTAAAGCCGTTTAATTCTGCTCTTCGTCCGGCAGCAAACCACTGACGGCTTGGCTTTTGCTTGAGCTGAACAAGGAATAGAGCAAAGCGCCAATCAGAAAATCCGCAGCCCAGTCATTTTCCTTCTCCGACATCGCAGACTTTGTTTGAAGCGGAGGTTGCAAATCAGAGGACGAACTGTGGGCCTCATCAAAGCGTTTTGAGGGTTTCTTTTGCACGACCGTTGATCTCAACGTATTTCCTCCACGGCATAATGGTGACGGTAGCGATGCGCCAGATTCGCCATTTCCATCAACACCAGCACATCGGCTGTGCCAAACTCTTCGTCGTATGCTGGCGCTCCGCAAACCATAGCTCCCGTTCGCAAATACCCTTTCAGGATTGGAGAAACAAGCTTCATCGTTTCTCGGGCATTGGTTTCCCCTACACTATCTTCGCCAACAGCCATTCGGCAGTTGGCAAGCGGGTAAACTCGATATTTTTCCGGCGCAAAGTGCTTGGCTTTCAAATACGCATAAACCTGCCGCACCTGCTCCACGTCAGCAAGATGCAGGCTGCCGCATCCAAACAGATGGCTGATGCCACGGTCGGTCGCGTATCGCGTAATCGCATTCCACAGCAGATTGATCGTCGAAAATGACCGATGTGTTTGCGCGATGCACGAACGACCAAGTTCAAGCAATTCACTGCCTGCAGTGTCTACCGCAAGCTTTAAATTATTCAGGTCGAATTCATTTTCAGAATAAAACCCTATTTTTCTGGTGGCCACGGTTTGTCTCAGCAACCTGTAAGTGCCGACCACTTCGCCAAGCTCCAAATCCTTGACGATCAGATGATCGCAGTACGCATCATAGGCGTCTGTGTCATAACCGCGTTCGTATGAAGAAGGCAGGCCTTCCTGCAATTCAAGGTTGAAAACTTCAAAACGCAGCCGCATCGCAGCATCGAGTTCCGCCATCGTCGTGGCGAGCCTGACTTCCAGCCGGCCAGTGCGGATTGCGTGAATTTGTTGTGTTTGAATTGTTGAAAGCATACTTGGCGCCTTTGGCATCCGCCGTGTTTTATTGTGAGAGCAATCCGGCCAGATTTTGTGACTGACCTTGGCTCTTTTATCGGCTTCCCCATCTAAAGGTCAGAATTTAAGCCGACCGGATTGCGCAGAAGGATAGTAGGCCGCAGATATTCAAATCAGGTTAGGCGGGCTTTAGCTGTAAGTTAGATCTATTTTTTGGCAGCAGGGATTTGAAGTGAAGTTAAAGAGTCGCTTACAGAAAATTGAGGTCAAGCCTATATGCTGAATTCAATTAATTACCTAGTCCTGTGTCTCACTAGGGCTTCCAATCTCTCCAGAAAGGAAGCCCTCCTTTCCTTTAGATTCAATTTTTTCTCCCGCGTACTTCTTTGTGCTTATTGCCCGTGACAATATCCTAGAGACAACTTGAATTTGACTTTCAATAACCTTGGGCTTATTAACTGGGGTATTGATCTAAAAACTATATGTCTACTGTCACATTGCATAAAATTGAAAAACCGCAAAAGCCAAACACAAAACCTTCGCGGCTTTTGTTGATCGGAAACCCAAACGTTGGCAAATCAGTCATTTTTGGTTATTTGACCGGAAAGTATGTCACTGTTTCCAACTACCCGGGAACGACTGTCGAAGTTTCGCGCGGCAAGATGAAATACGGCGGTCAGGAATGGGAAGTGGTGGATACGCCTGGCGTTAATTCGCTCGCCCCCCAATCCGATGATGAGCGCGTTACACGTGACATGCTATTGGAAGCGGAACCGGATGTGATTGTTCAAGTTGCCGATGCCAAAAATCTCCGCCGGACGCTGCTGGTAACTTCACAACTGGCCGAGCTGAAAATTCCGATGGTGCTGGTGCTGAATATGATGGACGAAGCGCGGCATCGTGGAATTGAAATTGACGCGAAAGGCATCAGCGAGCTGTTTGGCATTCCAGTAATCCCAGCCGTTGCCATTGAAGGCGAAGGGTTGTATTCGATTTTCAAGTCAATCGTCCAGGCCAAAATTCCAAATGACCCGCTGGAAACCCAACGCAATCGTTTGCTTGCCAACGAAGAATTCCTTAAAGAATTAAAGCCTAAAGAAACTGGCGGGTTGCCGCTGCAGCTTACGGTTGAATGGTTGCAAACTCAGGATTTAGGATTTCGACAAGGGGTTGATGCCTGGTTGAGCCGTGTTACTGATGGCGAAATTCAAAATGATGCTGGCACACGAATGCGAATCAGAAGCTGCGCTGCCCGGCTGGAAGAAATCCGGAATGGCTTTTTGGATCGCACAGTAAGCCAATACAAAAAAGCCCTGCCCAGCGTTTTCAGAGAAACAAACAGCACCTCATTAAAGATTGGCATGGTTTGTTTGGCTGCGGGCTTGGCTCTATTCATTTACACGGAACTTGGACGGCTGTTTGGGCTGCCCACCCTGTACGGCTGGGTCAATTCGTTGATGGACCGAAGCATCATTCCTTCAACCCTTTCATTTTTCCAAAATCTCCATCTTGGCTGGCTGGGTTCACTTCTGTTTGGAAAATTGGCAGATGACGGCAGCACGTATGAAACCGGATTGCTGTATCCGGCAATCACACAATTTTTGACTCTGATTGTTCCTGTAATCGCTCCACTGGCGTTTGTGCTTCGCAGATCGGAAAAGTTTGCGGAACGGCTGGGTCACTGGACGCGCGATTGGCGAACCGGGGCACCATTGATGCTGGTTGTTCTGTTGCTGATGTATGAATTTGTTGGGGTCATTGGCGCGGGCACATTGGTGGATGCGCTGGAAAATAATGTCTTCAACGTGCTACTTACCCCAAACCTGCAAAAGATCATCCCGCAAGGAATTTTCTATGACTTTTTCGTTGGCCAGTACGGATTGATTTCCGTAGGGCTGACTTACGCTCTGGCAATTGTTTTGCCGATTGTCATGACGTTCTTTATTGCCTTCGGCTTGCTGGAAGATAGCGGCTATTTGCCGCGGCTGGCGATTCTCTCTGACAGAGTCTTCCGGATCATGGGATTAAACGGCAAGGCGGTGTTGCCGATGGTGCTGGGCCTTGGTTGCGACACAATGGCGACGATGACCACCCGTATTCTGGAAACGAAAAAGGAACGGTTAATCGCCACTATCCTGCTGGCGCTTGGAGTTCCTTGCTCTGCCCAACTGGGAGTCATTTTGGCTATCAGCGGCTCACTCAGCGGCTGGGCGATGCTGACTGTGTTTGGCGTTGTCTTGTCGCAGATGTTTCTGGTCGGTTACTTATCTTCCAAAATTGTCAAAGGCAAGCGCGGAGACTTTATCTTTGAAATTCCGCCGATTCGTGTGCCTGTTTTCAAAAACGTTTGGACGAAAACGCGATACCGAATGAAATGGTATCTGAAAGAAGCCCTGCCGCTGTTTTTGCTTGGCACACTAATTCTGTTCGTGCTGGATCGGGTGCGAATGCCGACGCCCTGGGGACGTTTGAGCGGCCTGGATATGATCAACAACTCGCTTGCGCCGCTGGTCACAGGCGTACTGGAATTGCCAAGACAAACGGCTCAGGTGTTGGTGCTTGGCTTTTTACGTCGCGATTATGGCGCTGCCGGTTTGTACGATATGGTTGGGCAAGGTTTAATGTCGCCGGTTCAGATTGTTGTTTCATTGATTGTTTTGACACTGTTCATTCCGTGCGTGGCCAATTTCTTTATGATTGTCCGTGAACAAGGAACGAAAAAAGCCCTCATCATTTTGGCTTTCATCACGCCGTTTGCGATCGCGGTTGGCGGAATCGTGAATGTCATTTTGCGAATTTTGAAGATCAGTTTTTAACCTTATGCACAACTGGCTGTCTCAGGACATTGTCGAAGTTTTGGAATCCGTTTGGACCAACGAAGAGCGCGGATCAGCCGCCGTTGAAACCATCGCAGGCGATGCAAAAACCGAAGTCACAGAAGATTTGCTGATTGAATGTGAACGCGAAGGCTATTTGACGCGAAAATCCGGTGGGGAAATCAGCTTGACGCATTTGGGTCGCCAAACCGCCGGAGACATCATTCGCCGCCATCGCTTGGCAGAGCGGCTGGTCGTGGATGTTCTTGGAATGACGTTGGAAGAAAGTGAAGCCGACGCCTGCGAGTTCGAGCATTTTCTGGCGCGAGGCGTAACCAATGCTATCTGCACCTTGCTCGGTCACCCGCGCTTTTGTCCCCACAATCATCCAATTCCTGAAGGCGAGTGTTGTCGTCAGGTTGATGACCAGGTTAATTCACTGGTGACTTCGATTGATCGTCTGGAAGTCGGCGAGCAAGCCCAAGTCGCTTACGTCAGCGCCGCCAATTTTCCGCGCATCCGCAAACTGTCCTCTTTCGGCATCACGCCCGGAGTTCCGATCAAGGTTCAGCAAAAATTCCCTAGTTTTGTTATTCAATGCGACGAAACTCAAATCGCGCTGGAAAATGACATCGCGCGGGATATTTACGTCTGGCGGAAGAACAGTTCCCAGTAATCCATGAAAGCGGTGAACTTTCGCTTTGCCGACGTCGTTAGCGGACATGCCAGGATACCTTTAACCGATCCAACCGGAGGAAAGATTATGGGAGCGGAATTCATCGCAGCAATGAGCGACGGTGGCGGGATGTCTTTCAGCTTCGATCACGACGTCACGCGTCAAGTCGCCGGAGATATTGAAAGCCTCCGTGCAAAACTTGCCGATGCACTGGAAGAAACCGGCTACCGTGTTCTAAACGAAACTCCCTTGCAGGCTCGGCGTAGCGCCAAAAGCTCCGCCCAATCCGGCTGTTCGCAAAACATTCTGGACTATCAAACCTCCGTGGAAGTCGGCCTAAAATCCACTGGAGCCAACTCCTCCCGCGTCACTTTCGCCTACACGGTTAAAGGCGTTTATTCGGGTTATATGACAAAAGGCGACCGGAATACGTTGACGCGCGAAGCGGAAGCAATCATCGCCACGGCCCTATCGCGTACCTCTGCCGCTCACTGTTCCGCTTGCGGAGCCGACACCGCCGGCACTTCACGGTTTTGTCGCCAATGCGGAGCGCCGCTCAACGTAGCCATACCGGCAGAAACCGAAGTTCTGCGCCTGACTTCGAATGCGAATGCCAGTCAAAAAACTGTTGGCACAGGCTTGCTGTTTTTCCTGATGGCCGCGGCGTTACTGGCAGTGGTTTTTCTGGTTGGCAGCGACGATCCGGTCCGACAGGCAAAGCTGATCAGGATTATGGGAACTGTTTCGGCAGCATTGGGTTCAGCAGGCCTGTTAATGGTGTTTTGGGGATGGATGAAGCTTCGCCAACTTATCAGCCAGCCAATTGAACACGATGCGGTGCCGATTCCGCGCCGCAAACTGATTGAAGGCGTCAGCGTACCAGATACGAATGAACTGCCACCGGCTTCGATTCAACATCCAGTAACGGAAGCGACGACGGATTTATTGCCGCACGAGATAAAACGCGCAAGCTAAAGGATGGCAAAACAAAAGGGGCGAGCTGTAACAGCTTGCCCCTTTTGTTTTACCCGATTTTAAGTCGGCCTTTAGTTGGCCGGTTTCGCAAATTTCGAGTCTTCGATTTTGACGTTTGTTTTGATCTCGGTCATTTTGATCACAAAGCTGAACTGTGGATTCGTGATCTTCATCGTCATGGGAACCTTGACGCCTTCTACGTCCTTGTAATCCTCATAATAGGTTTCGGTGGCCATTTCTCCCTGAGCGGTTTCGCGTTCACTGTCACGGCGAAGCAGCAACCCGCTTTTCGCGTCGAAATACAGTTTGTCGGGCTTGCCTTCGCTAGGCGTCGCCAGGACAAGGTAAGCTTCAGAGTCTCCAACCTTTTCCTTGCCTTTCACTTCAAGCTTCGGAAAGTTCTTCTTGTAATTAAGCTCAGCATAAAAGTCTGCCTCGCGCTTCATTGCCGCCAATTCCGCTCCAGCCAATTCGCGCAAACCACTCATCGGATTGGCTTCCCAGGCGGCTTTGCCGTCAAACACCTGTTGCACTTTTCCAAAGCCCGCAATTTCCGTGACGGTCGCAGATTTGTTCGGCGCTTGCGTGTAGGCTTCAACCGTTCCGCTCATTCCCATGGCAGGCATTTCAAACGAGCCTTTCATAAAACGAGACGTGACTTTTTCGTTGGCTTCTTTACCGCCAATCGCCTTGACGTATTTGTCCAGAATTTCGTCAACTGAAGGCAAGGCAGTCGCAGCCGGTTTGGCATCGGCTTTGGGAGCATCGGCCTTCTTTTCCTGGGCTGTGACGGTCAACGCCGCCACCAACATAAGAGCAATCATCAATGCAATTTTCTTCATGGAGTTCATCCTTTCTGATTATGCGGCAAGGAGTCAACTTGCCGCCTGTTCTCTGCGTTATTAAGGACAGTCGGCAAACTGGCAGCTTGCCGCACATTAATCCCTCTTCGAGTGTTATTTTACGGAACGCTCGCGTTGTCGCGATTGCGCCAATCGTTCAATCGCCGTTTCAAGCTGCGCATCATGCCCAGCAAGCAAGCTGGCGCGATTCCATTTCACTTCAACAGTTGGTATTACGCCACGTCCTTCAATCAAAACTCCCTTTGGCGTTTTGAAATCGGCAATGGCGAATTGAAAAAGAGCGCCGGTCGGAAGTTTTTGAAAATACGACGGCAAACACGCCCCGGCGCTGGTTTCGCCAACAACGATTGCGCGTCCCATTTCCTGCATTCCGCTGGAGAAAACTTCGCTGGTTGAAGCACTCAAACCATCAATCAAAATTGCCACTGGTCCGGTGTAGGCATTCTGCTGTGGGAAAACCGCGAATTTCAACTCGCTCGTCCGCATCTTCATCGTTCCCAAATATCCGCCTTTATCTGAAATCCGGTTGGCAATGCCGGTCGCGATACCAGCAACACCACCCGGATTGCCGCGAAGGTCGAAAATAATTCCATCGGCATCGCGAAGCTCGGTTAGCGCAATGCGAACTTTGTCGGAAATGGGCGTCGTGAAGATGTTGAAACGGATGTAACCAATATTCCCTGCCAGCCGCTTCGATTCAAACTCAGTGTATTGCGGAGGGAAATTCCCCAGCCGAGGCGATAATTCGCCTTTCAACCTAGCACGGGTAATGGTAGCTGTGCGAGGTTGATTTTTGCCGTCCAGATAAACCACACTGACGGTTGAACCGGGTTCGCCATTGATTTCGCGCATTACGCGACGAGTCATCTGCAATTTTCGTATTGCTTCGCTTTGTGTGGCTTTGGCAACGGGAGCAGTCAAAGTTTCAACCGTCTTTTCACCAACCTGCTTGACCGTGAACCCAACGCGCAAACCGGCAGCTTCGGCCGCTGATCCCGGTTCGATTCGCACAATGACTGGCGCACCATCAATTATTCGCAGATCAATTCCAATCCCTCCGGTTGGAGGTTCAGCCACATCATCGGCAATCACAGCTTCTGGGGGAATGATATTGAAATGTGACTGGTGAAGTTCGCCCAGCATCTGTTGCAGCAAACGATACAGTTCGGCATCAGAGTTCAATTCAGCCAACTTTGGCTGATATTGCTGCCGAATTTTATCCCAATCCACTCCACCAAGCGTCGGATCGAAATGTTTTTCCTTCACCGTTTTCCAAACGATGTCGAATGTTTGTTGCCGAACGTCGTTGGACGTTTCGGCTCCTGAAAGAGCACCAACCACCGGCTGCGAAGCCGGATTTTGCGCCCAAACGTTCGTCGCCAACATCAGGGCAAACAGCGCCCCTAGAAACAACTTTTTCATTTTAATTTTCCGATTCGATGTCATTTTAGGATTTTTGAACTTCGCGGAAACCGCGCGCAGCGATTGTACAGTACGCCGGCCGGCGAGAAGCGGTTCTAGAAAGTTGTTGTTTATCAAACTCGTTGATTTAGCCTGCAAACTGATTTAGCATCCGTTTTGCTTTGCGACTGTAATATCAACTACAAATCGCCGAACTATCCGGCTTCTAAAATACGAGCACGAATCGAGTTACCTCAGTTGGCATGACGAATGGTTGCCCTCAATGCAATTTCCCCATCCCGCGCGAAAGTAGCAGGTTTTGCAACCAATGCGGCGCGGATTTGCAAGTGCTCAATTTCAGCATGCCGAGTTCGGAACCGAAATCGCCCCAATCTCCGCCGCCAAACGCTTCCCCCGAAGCTTCGGCGTTCAAAATTATGACTGCTTCCCAGAACGATTCTAAACCCATCGAAGCTACTCTCCACGTTTTGTCTCGCGATGGCAACGTATTTGAACGTGATCTGACAATTCCTGAAACCAGAATCGGCAAAGCGCCGCAAAACGAAATTGTCTTAACCGATGCATCCGTGTCGTCATCGCATGCAATGATCAGCTTCGCTGACGGGGCTTTCACCTTGAGTGACCTGGGTAGCCGCAATGGCACGTTCGTCAATGAAGCTCGCATCAACGAACCTCGCAAATTACAGCATGGTGATTTGATCAAGATGGGGCACTGCACCATCACTTTCCGGCTGAAGGAAGCGGAAACCACACAGTCAATTCCGCGCACTGTCTTGCTGGACAATTCGCCTCCACCGCCGCCTGCGGCTCCACCGCCGCCAAAATCCCTGCCTGTCAGCGAAGAAACGCTGGCCCAGGCACTGGCTTCATCCGGCCTGGTGGCGCAATCGGAAATTGATCGTTTGAAAGGCACTGGCGGGCGTGGACGCAGGCTTTGCCGCGCGCTGGTTGAAGAAAAGCTGGTCAGCGAAATTGGATTGCGCGATTTGATGGGACGCACGTTCAATCTCGTGCCGGTTGAAATGAAAACCATGGAAGTTGACGCAGTGACGGCCGCCAAACTGGGCGTGGACTTTTTGCGAAGCCATTCAATTTGCCCTGTGATTGGCCAGCAACCTGACCGATTAATGATGGCGGTTGCCGACCCAACCGATAAGGCGACCATTGATCAGGTTGAACGAACGACCGGAAAAAAAGCGTCGTTGCGGCTGGCGCTTTTCAGTGAAATCTCGACGCACATCGAAAATCACTTTACGCCTCGCCTGATCGGTGTGATGCCTACGGGCGAAAAGATCGAAGCGTTGTTGAATCAGGCAGAAATCGAAATTGGCAAAGCTCCCCACAACAAGGTGGTCATCAATGATCCGACTGTCAGCAGCACTCATGGCATTGTGCTGGTACGTGACGGCGGATATACCATCGTTGATTTGGGCAGCAGCAATGGCACATTCGTCAATGGCACCCAGTTAGGAAGCGAAGCTCATACGTTGCAACATGGCGACAAGATTCAGCTTGGAAATGTGATGCTGACATTCCGCAACCCGGCTGAAACCACGCAAAACAAGACAGCACGCCTGTCGCTGGAAGCCCTGGAAGAGGTTCGCAGGCGCGCGTCATTGCGCTCCGAACCATCGTATTCATTCCCGCGCACCGATCCAGGCGCCGGGGCAATCCCGCCGTCAAAAATCACCACGGCCGCTGAAGATGAAGAGGCAGAAAGGGCCGAAAAGAAGAAAAAGAAAAAAGAGAAAGACAAGGGCGGTTGGAACATCAATGCTATTAGCCGCATCATCGCGCAGGTAATGGGAGCCGTTGTTGGCGGTATTGTCACAATTCTTGTTGCCAGATATGCCTTGACGAACAACAGTGGAACTGGTGGCGGCGGGACAACCAATTCGACATTGGCCAAAATCGTTCGATCGGATGCATGGACGGCTTTGCCAGGCGCTAAAATCGAGGCTTCGGGCGTTGCCTATGTTCCTGGCAGCGACCTGGTTCTGATGGTAGACGATGGTCAGCCCGGCGCGGTGCTGGCCATGAAGCTTGATGCGGAAGGCGAGCCGGTCGGCGTTCCCAAAGCGATCCCGCTCGGCGTAACCATCAAAAACCCGGAAGCAATTACCAGTGACGGTTCGCACTTCTACATCACCGGTTCGCTATCCGATCCGGCCTGGGGGAATGAAAACGCCCTCGTGCGTTTCGCGTTCGATGCGCAAACACAGACGTTGCGAGGTCAGGCTGAGGTCATTCCTGACTTCCGCAACTTTTTGCTTGGTAAAGTGCCCGAGCTGAAAAGCCTGGGAGAAATTCCCAGTACACAAGGCGGGTTAAATGTTGAGGGTCTGGTCTTTGACAAACTGCGGGATCGTTTGATTGTCGGCTTGCGGTCGCTCATCGGTGCGCAAGCTGTGCTTGTCCCGCTGCGTTTGGCCGATTTACGCGGCCCCTTCACGGCCAATAATTTAACCGTTGAAACCCCGCGGGTTATCTTTTTGCAACTTGGCGGACAGGGTGTGCGAGAGATCACGTATGACGCGCATCTGAAGGCATTCCTGATCATTTCCGGCGCTCCCGAAGGGGTGGAGAAAGCTGAATTCAAGCTGTGGGAATGGGATGGCGAAGCAGTGTCGCCCAAAGTCCGTGAAGAAATGACACTCAGCTCGAAATTCAAACCAGAAGGAATCACTGCTGCCATCATCAGCGGAAGCCCCTTTATGTTTCTGGTCGGAGACGCCAGCAGTTATCTCAAACTCAATTACTCGGATGTGAAATGAATGTGGACAGACGTTATCGGCAGGCGTGAGGCGAAAAATGTAATTTTCTCCATGATCGCCGGCGCCTCTAGGCTGTTTCCGCATCGTCATTCAAGCTCTTAGCCCCGTCATGTACCACAACGCCCCCGAAGAACCGAAATCAACTTTAGGAGGTTGTTTCCAATGAATCATCGCTACAATCGTTTTGCCACTCTGTCCGGCATTGTCTTGGCCTTTTGCCTGGCTGTCACGGGTGCCATCGTTTCAACTTCCGTCAGCGCCAGCCCGCAAAAGAAAGACAAGGAAAGTAAGAAAGAGAAAAAATCCAAAAAGGCGACTTCCGCGCCAACCGCTCCGGGAACGCCAATGCTGTGGGAAGATCGTGGCGACATTGCTTCGCTGAATCTGACTTATGGAATCGGCAGTGCCGAAGAAATGCCCAAGCCACCTTTCCAGTTCGACAAGGAAGATGTCACTGGCACCAACCCCAAAATCAAAATCTTTGATGCGAACGGCATCAAATGGAACATAAAGTTCGACGAAGAGGTTCATTCTGAAGTCGCTTCAAGCCGCATCGTCTGGGCATGTGGCTACATGGTTGAAGAGAGTTATTTCATTCCCTCAGGAAAAGTGAATGGCGTCACGGGTCTGGGCCGAGCCAAAAAGTTTGTTGGCTCAGACGGATCGTTTACCAACGGAATGTTTGAAAAACGCCCGGATGATATTGCCCGTCGCGCCATCAACTGGGACTGGGACAGCAATCCATTCAAAGGCACCAAGGAATTGTCCGGCTTGGCGATTCTGAACACATTGCTGAACAACTGGGACGCCAAGACCACCAACAACAACGTGCTGGGCATGTTCGCCGAGGATGGAAAAGTCATTGACTGGTATCTGGTGGCGGATTGGGGCGGCTCATTTGGAAAAATGGGCGGCTTCACCTCCCATACAAAATGGGATTTGGACGAATATAACAAACAGGCTTTTTTGGATGGAGTTTCAGGCGGCCACGTCAAACTGCATTACAGTGGCAAAATGAGCAGCGCGCTGAAAAATGTGCCTCTCGATCACGCGCGCTGGTTCGCTGGCATTCTCGGACAATTGACCGATGCGCAGATTCGGGACGCCTTTAGCGCCGCTGGCGCTTCACCCAGCGAAACCGAAGGCTTTGCGCGCCGAATCCGTCAGAAAATCAACGAATTGAAATCTGCAGTAGGAAGATAAATAACGTATGAAGACGGAATGATGAATGATGACCTGGACCAGAGAATCATCATTCATCATTCCGTCTTCATCGTTTCCAGAAAAAAGTGCGAGTTATCATTCAACCACGCGACGGTATCGAACCGTTGCTGGAAGGCATCAACCAAGCCCAGGAAAGCATAGAAATTGTCATTTACCGGCTTGATCGGCTTGAAATTGAACAGGCGCTGGTTGTTGCCGCCGCGAGAGGTGTTCGCGTGCATGCGCTGATCACCTACACGAATAAAGAGGACCTGAAAGAAATCAAGCGGCTGGAAAAACGGCTCTCAGAACGCAAAGTCAAAGTCACGCGCACTGCGGAAGACCTGGTTCGTTATCACAGCAAAGTGATGATCATAGATCGCCGGCAGCTTTTCCTGCTGACTTTTAACTTCACTTTTCTGGACATCCATCACAGCCGCAGCTTCGGCATCATCACAGAAGACGAACAATTAGTCACTCAAGCCGTCCGCTTGTTCAATGCCGATGTCGCGCGAAAAAAATCCCCCAAGGTCGAAGCCGAAAATTTCGTCATTAGCCCCATCAACGCGCGAAAAAAACTGGGCGCGTTTATCCTCGGCGCTGAAAAACAACTGCTGATTTACGATGGCAAACTGAATGATGCGCAAATGCTCAAGCACCTGGAAAGCCGGGCGAAGGCGGGCGTAGAAATCAAAGTCATCGGTGCCAGCAGCAGACCGATTAAAGGCATCTCTGTTCGGCCTATGCCACTGATTCGCTTGCACACGCAAGCAATCATTCGAGACGGCAAAGAGGTCTTTTTCGGAAGCCAGAGTTTGCGAAAAGTCGAACTCGACCAGCGCCGCGAAATCGGATTGATCACCGGCGACAAAGAAGCCATCAAAAGTTTTTACCTGATTTTCGAAATGGACTGGGGCGACCTGGTCAAAGATTTAACGGAGGAGGATTCGTAATGAAAAACATATTTTCCAAAATCAGCGCAGTATTGGCGGCAACAATTCTCGCCGCGTTACTTTCCGCATTCGGCTTGGCGCAGGATTCCGCAGCCAAACCGCCAGTCATTTTTGCCGTGATGGGTGACACAGGCAGCGGTGACGAGGCACAACGAGCCGTCGCCAACCAAATGGTGAAGCAACGACAGAAAACGCCGTTTGAGTTTGTGATTATGCTCGGCGACAACATTTACGAAAAAGGCGAAAAGGAAAAAATCGGGACGCATTTTGAACAACCCTACAAGGATTTGCTTTCCGCCGACGTCAAGTTTTACGCCTCGCTGGGTAATCACGACATCATCAAAGGCCTGGAGTTTCAAACCAACTACA
>CAZMXG010000037.1:0-49595 GCA_964570175.1 uncultured Heliomicrobium sp.
CGCAAACCGAGTCAATCCATTGCCCCAATTTATTGACTCGCCGATGCAAACGACAAGAAAGTTGCATAACGATTCCCAGCCAATAAAAGCGGAAATCGAAACGCAAATCGCTCACAAGGGCAAAAAATATTTGGAAGCGCTGCCAAGCTGCCACTGAAAACAAATAGGCCGCGCAGGAAATGAATCCTGCGCGGCCTATCAAGTTTGTAAATACGCGCTGTTTTTAGTTCGAAACGTAATTGCTGCGTGACAGCTTGGCGGAACCGGCATTGGAACCAGTCGAGTTGACGACCACGGCATCGCGGTTGCCAAGCGGCGTGTTTTGCGTCGTCTTGACGCTAAGCACGATTTTGTCTTCCTCAATGCTGTTGATCGTCACGCTGATCTGGGAACCACCGCTGCAACTGGAAGTGCAGTCAAATCGCACCTGCGTTCCGGAATTGAAGCCCGTGCCGGTGACGGTCACGGTCGTGGTGTTGAATCGCGGCAGCTTCGCCGGAGACGCGCTGAGGATAGTCAGCGGACGCGGCAAAACTTCGATCGGTTGCGGCGCGGTTGTGTTCGTGCCGCCTTTGCCGTCGGAAACTGTCAGCGTGATGGAATGGAGTCCAACTGGCAGCGTTGCGTCAACAATTGCGCCTTCAGCAACGACCGTTTCGCCGTCTTTCCAAACATACGTCAGCGGATCCAGGTCAGCGTCGCTGGATTGCGAACCATCCAGATGAACAATCGCGCCTTGTTTGACTGTGGCTTGGATGGTCGCGGGCAGCGCAGCCATTCGGGCCACAGGAGCGCTATTGGTTCCGCCGCCTCCGCCGCCGCCATCACCGCCGCCGCCATCACCGCCGCCGCCATCACCGCCAGGACCTCTGCCGCTGCCAGTTTCGTCGTTTTCGACATCGCTGATCTGAATGCGAAACGGCAGCGTTTGATAGATGCCGCCTTTGCTGTCAGTCATCACAATGCGGACGTTTGTGGCGGCTGCTTGATCACCTTGCTGTGGCGTGATCACCAGATTGGTTTTGCGCGCCACAGGATCCATTGCGTCCAGTCGCGCGTACGACGGAGCGCCGACCAACGAGAAGATAATGGGATCGCCGTCGAAGTCTGTGGCTTCCAGCGAAATCGTGCGCGGTTTGCCAACCACGACATATTGATCGTTCAGGCTGTTCATGGCAGGCAATTTATTGCTGGCCGTGCCGCCCGATTGCGGGAATGTGGCCGTGCCTTTCTTGATTTCGACTTCTAGCTGAGCTGTTGAAGTGTTGCCCGAATTGTCGCGAGCCGTAAACGTAACCAGCGTTTTGCCAATTGGGTAAACGTAACCAGGCAGTTTCGACGACGTCACGGAAATTACTCCGTCAACGGCATCATAGGCTACTGGCAACGGATAGCTGACAGTTACGCCTACGTTCGATCCCGTGGTGCGCGTGATCTTGGACGGAACGCCGCTGATTACCGGCGGGGTGTTGTCGCGCACGTCCACCTGGCGGATTAGCGGTTCGGAAGAAAGCGCATTGCCGTCCGTAACGACAAGCTTGAGCGTGTGAGTGCCGAGGCTCAACCGGAAATCGGAAATGGGCGCCGTCGAAATCAGGGTTTCGCCATCGTACCACTTGTACGTCAATGGATCGTCCACGTCCGGATCGGTCGAAATTCGGCCATCCAAGCGAACGATGGTTCCATTCTGCGCGCGCGCTTCGGTGTTGTAATCAATCGCTTCGAAATTCGCCGTGGGAGCATGATTGTTCGGATTGGTTGAAAGCGTTTTCAGTTGATAGCTATCGGTCAACGTTAGCGCATGCAATGTCACACCGCCGCCGATGCCTCCCGTCCAGTTCGAACTATCCGGTTGAGTGGAAAACGGCGTCATCGGCGCTCCATTGGTCCATGCAAAAATTGGCGAGCCGGGTGCCAGTTTCATCCAACCGCGATGCCCCTTCAAGATTGTGCTGGTAATTGGAGGCGCAGTGACGTTGCCGCCCCGGATCTGGCCAATACGAACTTCTACACCGCCGACAGTCGCCGAATTTTGTGCCAGCAATTCGTCGTAAACCGTGGTTAGGACCGAGCCGCGGATATTGACCGGTTCCAGCACGCTGGCAGGGGGGCGCGCATAACCGAGCGTCGTGTTGTTATCTAACTGGCTGGGCAAACCGGCCACCGCCATTGTCGAAAACAGGCGATCGTAGTTTGTGTCATCAAATGTGATGGTTGCCGTTTGCAGGTCTTCGTTGCGCGGCAACGTTCCAGCAGAGTTTTTGGCCACCGCCAGCGCGTTGTACCCAAACGGGATTCCGTTTTGATCTTTTACGCGGCCACTACCGATCAAAAAGTTGAAGTTTAGCGGCAAGTAGCGATTATCAATCGCCGTTGCCATCACCCAGCCTTTTTGGTTTGGCGCCAATTCGTTTGGATTAATTACCGTCGTCTGGTTTGGGAATAGCACGACAATGGTTTCGTTCATTGCTGTCGAATCTGCCATTCCGGTGAAAAAGACGCGCACGCGCGCTTTTTGCGTCGGATGAGTGTTGGTGATGAACAGGCGTGAATCGCCATAAGCTCCACTGGCAAACCGTGGATAAACCAGCAAGCTACCGGCCTTCATTTCGCTGGCGCCTGTGGAGCCTTCCGCCGCTTCCACCTGGTTTGACGTGACGACGTCGTTGGCCGCAATCGGCGGAACGGTAATCGGCATTTTCATCGTGAAGGAATCCAGACGGCTAAGCGCCTGCATGTGGCGTGCGCTGCGGTATTTCGTCGTCAGGCTGTCGTTCAGCGTCAATCCCAGCAGCGGGACGGGAACGCTGTCAATCGTTGCCGCGAAGTTGCCCCAGCCAGCGCGGTCCGGCGTGATGAAGCTATTCAGAGACGGCAAATTCCAGATGCTCGTGACAGGTTGGTCCAGCCGACAGTTTGCATTGACGATTTGCGGATATGGTCTGCCGCTTTGGTCATAAGCGATGGCGACGACCTGCAGCGCTTGTGAACCTCCGGCCAGATTGGCCAGCGGGCTGATCAAGGTGACATCGGTTCGATCTGCCGCAACGGGAGGCTCTTCGCCTGCGTTCGGGTCCTGGTTGTCAATTCGGTCAAGCGCGACCAACTGTGGCAAACGATCATAATCCGTATCGTTGAATTTGATTTCGGCTTCTGTTGCGCCTTCCTGAACCGCGACTCCGCCGCCAGTACGTTTTGCCACACTGACTGCGTTGTAGCTTGCTTCATGGCCGCTGGCGTTGCCAGTAACAATGCTGGCGCTGCCAATCAGCCAGTTAAATTGTGAAGGAAATCCTTGCGAGTTGACGGCAGTGACGACCAAATATCCTGTCTTGCCAGGATCCTCGGTGCTGGCCATCAACGTGCGCGTTTGGTTTGCTGCCAGATTCAGGAACATGTTATGCACCTGGCAGTCACGCACGAAAAACAATCGCAACGTCACGGCATCGCGCGGGTTGACGTTGGTCAGCGAAATGAGCGTGTTGACGCTGCTGGGATTTGCGTTGTCGCTGGTGTATTTCGGAAAAAACAGCAGACTGCCAGGTTTTGTGTTGCTGGCTCCGCTTTTCTGAGAGTTCGATCCAACTTGCGGAAACCCTGGTCCAACGGAAGGTTGATCGGTTTGAATTGTGAACACTGGCGAAGCCGCTTTAGCTGACCAGATGTTGTGGCTAAATAAAACTGCCGCAGACGCTGCAGCCACCATCACGAGCGCCAACACCCCAACGGTAGCCTTACGAATAAAGGCAAATTGATTATGTTTGAATCTCATTTGTTTTAATTTGATGTTCTGAGGTTTGAACTCCATACAGTCTCCTAGACGGCGCTCCGGCCGGCATCGCAAGTCAAGAGTTGTATAAATTTGCTGACTTGCCGTCACCATAACGTAAGAATATTAAATAGCCAGGAGGGGTCTTGATTGAGCTTCGTTTGGGCAGTATTTGGCTGCGTTTTTTATCTTCCTGACCGATTCACCACCGGCTGCCATTGAATAATATGTTGGGATGCAGCAATGGCGATTGAGTAAGTCTAAAGCGGTATTCGGAACATTAGCAGCCTGATTAAGCTCGATTTTTGTATCCGCAGGAACGGGGTTACGGATGGGTTAAATGTTGGAAGTTAGAATACGTAGCGTTTCTATGAGGCACAAACGCAGTGAGGTCGTACTCAACGCGGCGCACAGTACCACATCCTCAATAAATGCCGCAAGACATTTTACAATCAGCGCTTTCCAAGCAGTTGGCTCTAACCTTTTGCATCCCCGTTGCGGCCAATCAAGGCTGTGATAATCTGTGACAGCCTTCAATTCCAAATTCTGAATTTTGTTTTTGACTCTGCAGACGTACCCTGTGAATCACCAGCCAGAATCTTTCGGCTGGCAACCGACGCCGATGTATCAGGTCATAGAGTTTTATCAGCAGAATTTACAACTTGCGCGCGAATCGGGGCAGCGGCGAGAGGAAATGAGTGCGCTTGCCAGTTTGGCGCGCGCCTATGATGCGCTGCAGGAACGTGAGAAAGCCGTCGAGTATTATGAACTGGCATTGGAAATTGCCCGCCAGCTTGGTGACAGTCGGACTGAGCGGGACACGCTGAAACATCTCAATGAGACATTGAACCCTCAACCCGCCAAAGAGCCGAAAGCAAAAGCCCGTGCAAATAAGGCCGCCAAGCCACGGAAAGCAAAGGCAAAAAACAGCCCCCGCAAAAAAGGCGCAGTGAAGGCAGCCAAAAAAGCCACCAAGAAAGCACCTCTGCGCAAAAAACATCCTGCTCCGGATTCGCCAGACGCTGAAACTACAGGGTCGGAAGAATAGGACGCTGAGAATTTTCTGGCTTCTTGCTCAATGATTCTGAACCTGTAAAATACCTGTGACCGTGACCAGATCTCACCTTCGAAAAACTCGACAAGGAACAATCAAAATGTCTGGCCGAGGAAGAGCGCTTATCATTTTGATTACGCTGTGCGCTGCTTTCCAAATATATTTTCCAGTTCAGCATTCCGACTTCCCATAAAGTTCACGTCAACATTGCGCAGCTTGAATACAACCAAAAATCGCAATCAGTCGGGATCACTCACCGGGTTTACACCGACGATCTGGAAAATGCCGTCAGACAGCACGCCAAACGGCCAATCAAAATTGATCCGGCCACGGCAAGCAAAGATAAACGCATTGGCAAGGCAATCCTGGCGTATTTGCACAGCAGCTTTGAGTTAAAGTCGAAAACCGGCAATCTGGTCAAACTCACCTGGGTTGGAATGAAATGGCAAGTGGATATGTTCTGAATTTACATAAAAGGAAAACTTCCTGCAATTCCTGGCACCGCCAACGGGCTGGATGGCGCACAGCTTAAAAATAAAGTGTTTTGCGATTTGTTTGACGATCAGGTCAATATCGTCAACACCAAAATCCACGAGAAACAGGTTGGTTTCATGTTTGAGGCAAAAGATGGCTTCAAAATTATTACCGACCGTGCTATCAATAAGTCGAAGTAATCACTGGATCGGCGATAATAGAGATTGGTGACTAACTCTTCCCGATAGACCCCTGCCCAATAAAATAATGCGACGCGGAATCCTTTTTTCCGGGTCGCACCTTTACGACACCAGTCATACAAAACTGCCCTATTCAGGCAGTGAATGACTCTTCAGTTTTCGGTTGTCAACAATTCCCGCAAAACTCCTGGGCTGGAATTACTGACACTTCCAAAAACGACATCCACGGACAAAAGGATTACGCATCGCATTCAAATACCCCGACTCCGCTGGGAGCAGGGGAGTAAGGTTTAACGACCTCACTCAGTACCAAGCGCATCTTGCCCAATCCTCGGTGTCCAAGTCCTTAATTCGGATAAAAATCTTGCTAAAATAATTGCTAGGGAGTTGCTAAGGCGGTTATGGTCAATTTGATCAAGCAGTTATATCGGTTCGAGCACTTTCACATTGATGTCACAAATCGGCTGCTGTTGCGCGACGGAGAGAATGTTGCGCTCGCTCCCAAGGTTTTCGATCTGCTTTTGCTGCTGGTTGAGCGGTCTGGGGACGTGCTGGAAAAAGAAGAGTTAATGCACTTGCTATGGCCGGACACTTTTGTCGAGGACAACAACCTGACTGTTTCCATGTCGGCTTTGCGGAAAGCATTGGGTGAGGGCAAAAATGGAATGAAGTTTATCGAAACCATTCCGAGACGAGGCTATAGGTTTATTGCTCCCGTAAGCAAAGCAGAGGAATCTTTGCCATCGGCAAACCATGAACCTGAATCGGTTTCGGCGCTGGCTGTGGTTGAACCGGTAGAAGAAGATTTATCCGCCGTCATTGAATTTTTTCCCGCCCCAGCAAATCGGTTGAGTCGAAGTCAGCCAACATTTCCCAGGCAGCGTTTTTTGGCGATCGGCGGATTGTTGCTTATCGCTTTGTTGGCTGGTGTATTTTGGTGGGGAAAGCGCGCGGGAATCAGTTCTGGCGAAATTCGCTCAATCGCGGTTTTGCCTCTGAAACCGCTCAGCGTGGAATCTGGTGACGAGCTTCTCAGCTTAGGTATGGCGGATGCCTTAATTACACGCCTGGGCAATACGGGCAAAATTGTGGTTCGGCCAACCAGCGCAATTGCCAAATACAATCGTCCCGATCAAGACCCGTTGGTTGCCGGGCACGATTTGGGAGTGGATGCTGTTTTGGAAGGGCGAATTTTGCGCGACGGGGATCAAATTCGCATTACGGTTCAATTGTTGCGGCTGCCAACAGGCAATGTCATTGGCGCTTGGGAGTTTGACGAAAAGTTCACCAACATTTTGGCCCTGCAAAAAGAAATCTCCGAAAAAGTCGCTTTACGTCTGACGATCAAGTTGAATGAAGCCGAGAGAAAGTTGCTGTCCAAAAATTACACCGAAAACACCGCAGCCTTTGAGGCTTATTTGAAAGGCCGTTACTTCTGGAACAAGCGCGCGCCGGACAGTTTTCCCAAAGCGATTGAGTATTTCAATCAGGCCATCGAGCTTGATCCAACCTACGCGCTGGCCTATGCCGGGCTCGCCGATACATTTGTGGTCATGGCCACTCCGTACGTGTCCTTGAACGGCAGGAAAGGCACGGATTATTGGGACAAGGCGAAAGCGGCGGCGCAGAAAGCTCTGGAAATAGATGAGTCTTTGGCCGAGGCGCATGCATCACTCGGTGCAGTTTACGCTTCCGGAGACGATGCTGCCGCTCACCGCGAATTTGACCGGGCGATTGAGTTAAATCCGAACTATGCCACGGTTTATAACTTTTACGCTGTTTGCCTGATTGGTGATGCCAAGCTGGAAGAGGCGTTGGTCAAAGTTTCAAAAGCGCACGAGCTTGACCCCTTATCGGTTCCGATTGTTACCAGTCACGGAGTCATTTTGTGCCGGTTGCGCCGACCGGACGAAGCCATTGAGCAGCTTAAAAAGGCCGAAGAACTGGATCCAAATTTTGCCCGGCTGCATTGGGGCTTGGGACTGGCGTACGAACTAAAAGGGAATTTCGACGAAGCCATCGCCGAATTTCAGAAAGCCGTGAAACTGTCGAATGGCGGTATTGTTGCGCTGGCCAGTCTGGGACATGCGTATGGAATGTCAGGTCGCCAAACTGAGGCGCAACAGGTGTTGGCCCAAATTCTGGAAAAAAACGAAATGGAAGAAAAGAATCCTTACTATCTGGCTGCGGTATATGCAGGAATGGGAGACAAGGAAGCTGCGTTTGATGTGCTGGAAAAGAACCGAGGAAATTACGCGGCTGGGCTGCTGAAAAACGACCACCTCTTTGATTCGCTCCGCTCCGACGCCTCAAGATTTGAAGCGCTTTTGCGGAAATAGCCTATGAATCAAATCACGCCTGCCCGCCGAAATGCGTCAAGCTCGTTTTCGCAAAATCCCAACCCCAACAGAACTTCATTGGTGTGTTCACCCAGCGTGGGCGCTCTGTGGCGAATCGCACCGGGCGTTTTGGACAATTGCACAGGCGTGTTTGACAGCGGGATCGGTTTGATTCCGTCAGGATATTCTGTGAATTTGATCAAGCCGCGTGCTTTCACCTGCGGATCGTCGAACACTTCGCCAAGCTGAAACACCTTTCCGCAAGGGATGCGCGCCTGGTCGAGTTTTTGGATTGCCTCTTCGGTCGTTAATTGAGAAATCCAGGCATTCATCGCTTCGTTGATCAGTTCGTAGTTGTTTCCTCTCGCCAAATCGTCCACACAGCGCGGATCGTTAATCAATTCAGGCCTGCCGACCAGGTGCGCCCAGCGTTTGAACATCGGCTGGCCGATGGTTGCCACGATCAACCAGCCGTCTTTGGTTTTGTAACAATCCGACGGCGCAGCCGTATAGCCGGTGTTTCCTTGTTGTTTTCGAACGAGGTCTAAAACATAGCGTTCCGCTAGCAAACCTTGCATAAACATCATTCCAGTTGCCAATAGCGAACCGTCAACGATCTGGCCTTGGCCGGTTTTTTGCCGTTCAAACAACGCCACCATGACACCAAAAGCCGTGTGGAGCGCGGTGCCGAAATCTTCAAACGGAACAACGCTGCGAATCGGTGGGCCTGGAGTTCCGGTCAGCGTCATTGCGCCGGACATCGCCTGAATCACGGGGTCAAAGCCGACTCGATTTGCGTACGGACCTTCGTGCCCAAACGTCGAAATGCGGGCGAGGATGACGTCGGGTTTGATCGCCTTCAGCGATTCGTAATCGAGTTCCAGCTTGGCCAGGACGTCCAGCGGCAAATTGGCGACGACGACATCGGCGGAAGCGATCAACCGGCGCTTGATCTCGGGGGCTTCGGGATGCGCCGGATCAAGCGTGATGCCTTTTTTGTTTCGGTTCAGGCCGATGAACATTGGGCCTTCGCCTGCCCCGTCGGCGGGAGCCGTGATCGGCGAAACGTAGCGGTCTTCGCCGCCCTCGCGCCGTTCGATGCGAATGACTTCCGCACCCATATCGGCCAGCAGCATCGCGCAATACGGCCCGGCGATGTAGCGGCCAAAATCCAGAACACGGATTCCTTTAAGCGGACCCATCATAAAATTTGAGCCACAGAGAGCACAGAGTTCACCGAGGAATTGGTCTTAGGTGAACTCCGTGCGCTATGTGGCTATTTCTCCTTCGCTACGCTTAGCGCTTGCGCGCTACGGTGAACAGGAAATACGCCAGACCGCCGAAGATCAACAGCGCGATGACGTTTGCCCAATCGCCGGAAGTGATCCAGCTATGGCCGCCAATGCCCAGTTTTTCTTCGCCGCCGATAAAGACGCGACCTCCGGCAACGAACAAGCCACCAATGGCGCCGCCCGCGATCAAGCCGGAACTAAGCAGCACGCCTTTGCCGGTTTCTTCTTCCGCCAGCGTTTCCTGATGGCCGCCGCTTTTCAGCCGCTGCACCAGAGCACGAACCAGTCCGCCCGCGAAAATCGTTGCCGAAGTCGAAATCGGCAGGTAAATGCCGACCGCGACGGGTAGCGCGCTAACGCCAATGATTTCCAGCATGACCGAGATAATCGCGCCGATCAGAATCAACGACCATGGCAGGCGCTGCGTTAACACGCCGTCTACCAACACACCCATCAGCGCGGCTTTGGGCGCGTCAAGCTTTCCGGCGAACTCTTCGATGGAATACTTCGGTGTGCCCGCGGCGTCCACCAGCAGCGTGTAATCGTTTGAGCCTTCCTTGACCGAGATGCGCTGGTAAAGTTGATCGTCGAGACCTCGACCCGGAACTGCGCTGCTCAATTTGTCGGCGTAATTCTTGCCCAGCACCTGCGGGGGCAGGTTTGCGGTCAAGCCTTGCCGGATGCCGCCGACGCCGGGATTGACCAGGTAATGAAGCTGATTGTCTTCGCCGACCAGATATTTGCCTGCTGGAATGCGCGTCCGGCCACCATCGGCTTCGACTTCGACGGCGAATTGCGCATACCGATACGTCTTGCCGTCGGGCGAAGGCGGCGTTTCGGCATACGTGCCTTTGATCGAATCTGCGGGCACGCTAAAGCCAGGGTAATTCACCGGCAGCATGTTGATGGCCGCGCGATTCAGAAAATCCAGCGTCCAACCAATGACCAACGAGGAAGTCAGCGCGCCAACCAGCAAAGCAATCTGCTGATATTTCGGGGTTGCGCCAACCAGATAACCCGTCTTCAGATCCTGCGAAGTGTTTCCTGCATTGGCCGCCGCCACACAGACGATTGCACCGACGGTTAGCGCAATGACTCGTTCACCCGCTCCCATTCGTCCCAGCAACAGAAAGATCAGCGACGTGAACAACAGAGTTGCAATCGTCATCCCCGAAATCGGATTCGAGGTTGAACCGATCTGCCCGCAGATGCGCGACGAAACCGTAACAAAGAAAAAGCCGAAGACCAGAATCATGAGCGCCGAAATCCAGTCAATTTCGTATTGCGGGATCAGCGTAATCGCCACCAATAACAGCGCCACGCCGCCCATCGCGTAGCCAATCGGAATGTCGCGCTCGGTGCGCAGCAGACCTTTTTCGCCACCGCCGCTGAAATCCTTGATGCCGGATTTGAACGCTTGGATGATCGTTGGCAGTGAGCGCAACAAACTGATGATGCCGCCCATCGCCACAGCGCCCGCAGCGATGTAACGCACGTAACGATCAAACACGACGCTGGCGCTCATATTACGAATCAGGTCGCCAGGTGGCGCAGGAAAGATGTTGATTTCCAATCCAGCGCCAAAGAATTTGACCATCGGAACCAGCACCAGCGCCGCGATGACACCTCCGCCGAGCATGTACGAAGCCACGCGCGGCCCGATGATGTAACCGACCCCTAGCAGTTCCGGCGAGATTTCCGCCGCCACGCGCGCGCCCTGATACCAGCTCAGCACTTTGGCCGGAATTTCTTTCCAGAACTTCAATCCGCCCATCAGAAATTTGTAGACCAGGCCGACACCGAAACCCAGAAACACTGTTCGGGCGTCCGATCCGCCTTTTTCACCTACCACCAGCACTTCGGCGCAAGCAGTGCCTTCTGGGTAAGGCAACACGCCGTGTTCTTTGACGATCAGGCTTCGCCGCAGCGGAATCATCAGCAACACGCCAAGCAAGCCGCCTGCCGCTGCAATCAGCGAAGTCCGCATGATGTCCAAATCCAGGCCCAGAATCAGCAGCGCCGGAATCGTGAAGACGATGCCTGCCGCGATGGATTCCGCTGCCGAACCTGTAGTTTGCACGATGTTGTTTTCCAGAATCGTCGAACGGCCCAACAAACGCAGCACGGTGATCGAAAGCACGGCGATGGGAATCGAAGCGCTGACCGTCAACCCGACTTTCAGTCCCAGATAAACAGTCGCTGCGCCGAAGATGATGCCGAACAACGCGCCGACAATGACCGCGCGGGGCGTGAATTCGGCGATAGATTGACTCGCTGAGACGTAAGGCTTGTGCGCTTCGGCAGCACCGGTAATGGTTTTGGCTTCAGCAGCCATAAATGCCTCCTTGGAAAACTGGAAATGCTCGCGCGGTTGCGAGCGTGCCCATGCGTTAAAAGCCCGGTTGGGTGATGGACTTTGTGTCGAATTTGGTCGCGTACTTCTTGGCCACAGCTTCAATCTCGCTGGCTTTGCCGATCAGAACAAAAACCAGATTGTCCAGCGGGAAGTATTGTTTGATGATCCGCTGGGCATCGGCCAGCGTCATTGAATCAATCTTGGCGTAATACTCGTTGATATCGCGTTCATCCAAACCATAAAACTCCAATTGCGCCAGTAAACTGGCCTGCTGGTCCGTGGTTTCAATGCGCGGAGGATATTGGCCTTTGATGTAGTTCTTGGCGGATTTCAGGTCTTCTTCGCTGATGCCTTTTTCGTGCAGACGCTTCAGTATGTCCAGCGCCATATCAATCGCTTTTTCAGTCGTTTCGTTGCGCGTGTACGTCGAAATCGCGAATGGCCCGGCGGCTTTGCGCTGGTCGAAAGCGGAACGCGCGCCATACGTCAGTCCGGAACTGACGCGCAAGGCATCGTTCAGCATAGAGGTAAACCGTCCGCCAAACAGCGTGTTGATGACGCCGATGTACACGCGGTCAGGATTGGTTCGCGCAACGCCAACATTGCCAATTTCGAAATAGGTCTGCGTTGAATCCGGTTTGTCCACCAGCAACAACTTTTTGCCTGTGGCCGCAACCGGAGAAGGCAGATTGATTGCCGGAGCTTTTTTATCCGCCCAAACGCCGAATTTGTCGGCGAGCAGCTTTTCCATCTCCGCCGCAGTGAAGTCCCCGGCAACGGCCAGAATCGTATTCGACGGCGTGTAATAGCTTTCGTAAAACTTCGTGATGTCTTCGCGGGTGATGCCTGCGAGAGACTTTTCATCGCCATCGGTTGGGCGAGCATACGGGTGCGAGCCGTACAAATACGCAGCAAAATAATCCCCGATGACCCCGCCTGCCTGATCTTTAGCGGACCTGGCGCCGTCAATGGATTGTTTCAACAGCTTGGTGACTTCATCAGCCAGAAACGTCGGGCTGAGCAGCGTGTCGGCAAACAAATCCAGGCCTTTGCCAATGTCCTTTTTCAGAAACTCTGCGCGCCCGCTGGTGTAATCGTAATCGGCTGCTGCGCCAAGCTGGCCGCCGATGAAATCCAGTTCGGCAGAAAGCTGATCGCTGCTACGCGATTTGGTTCCTTTCCGCAGCAGGGAAGCCGTCAAGCTGGCGACGCCTTCTTTGCCTGCGGGATCGGCTGTTGAACCAGCTTTGACAATGAACGAAAAGCTGATAATCGGAATTTCCCGTTGCTCCATCAGCAACACTGTCAATCCATTTTTGAGTTTGACCTTTTTGTAGGGGGGTAGCTTCAGGCCATCGTCAAGCGTGTTGCTTGGCCTTCCAAATACGATTGGAACCGTCAGGCTAAAAATCAAAAACAAAATCGAAACTCGTTTCAGCATCTCTTCTCCTACTTTTCAGCTTTCTGTTCGCCTTCCGTTTTTTCAGGGATCAGCGTCGCGACAGTGCGGTTCTTGTCAGTAAAGTATTTTTTCGCCACGCGCTGAACATCTGCTTTGGTGACTTTGCTGTAATCGTCGGCAGCGGTGAACAGCTTTTTGTAATCGCCAAAAAAGACTTCGTAACTGCCCAAGGTGTTTGCCTTGCCGCTGATAGTTTTCATTTGGCGGTAGAAATTGGCCAGCAGGATATTTTTGGCTTTTTCCAGTTCCTGATCGGTCACGGAGGAAGCTTTGACTTTGTCGAACTCGTCATAGATCGCTGTTTCAACTTTCCCAGGTTCGACACCAGCTTTTGGTTGGGAATTGACGGTGAAAAGCGTTGGATCAAATGTCGGTCGCGTGCCGCCTTGCACGAACAGCGCGATTTGATCTTTGTCCACCAAACGCTGGTACATGCGCGAGCTTTGGCCAGAGAAAAGAATTGTTTGCAGCACTTGCAGTGGGTAATAGTCCGGATCGGAGGCTGCCGGCACGTGATACCCCATCATCAGAATCGGCAACTGCGCGAATTTGCGAACCGTGACGCGCCGTTCGCCCAACTGCTCCGGCTCCTTAGTTGTGACTTTGGCAGGCGGATCGTGCGGGGTAATCGGTTCAATGTATTTTTCAGCCAACTTGACGATTTCAGCCAACGAGATGTCTCCGCTGACAACCATTGTCGCGTTCGATGGCGAATACCCCATTTCGAAATGCCGTTTCAGGTCTTCCAGCTTCCAGTTTTCAATGTCCACCATCCAGCCTACGACCGGCCATTGGTAAGGATGCGCCGTGTACGCTGCCGCATAAAGTTGTTCATACAAAATGCCGAAGTTGTTGGCGTCAACGGAAGATCGGCGCTCTGAAGCGACCACGCCGCGTTCGGATTCGATAACTTTCGGGTCAAAGCTCAAATCGCGTATGCGGTCTGCTTCCAGATCAAAGATTAAGTCCAGCGCCGAGCGCGGAAACCAATCTTGGTAAACCGTCAGGTCATTGCTGGTATAGGCGTTGTTGGATCCTCCAGCGGCTTCCATCACACGGTCGAATTGTTTCGGGCCGTATTTTTTCGCGCCGTTAAACATCATGTGCTCAAAGAAGTGTGACAGGCCAGTGGTTCCCGGACGTTCGTTGCGCGAACCAATGCGATAAAAGATGTACAAGGCTACATTTGGAATCGAATGATCTTCTTCGACAATGATCTTCATTCCATTTTTCAGCGTGTGGGTTTTGATCTGGAATTGCTGGGCTTCGGCGGCGGCTGGCATCAAGAACAGAACAGCCAGCGCCAGGAAACAGACCTTGATCGGCTTCATAAAATACTTTTCCTTAATTTCAGTGCTACTTGTTTGCGCGAAAGGGATAGCGCAAAGAGAAGTGATAAAAACTGCCGTTACTGCAAATCGCCGTCGGCGATAATCTTGTCCGCTTGCGCCTGAGCCGCTTCGACAGCTTCGAGCAGCGCCAGCATATTGCAATCTGTTTGGCCGGAGTCCGTCTGATTGACAGAAAACAACTCCGGGTAATCCAGCACGCAAACCGTGCATCCTGTGCCGCAGCAGACAGGCATGTCAGGATCAAGCTTCGGCTCGAACTGCTGTCCGCTTGGTGAAATGCCGGGCGGGCCGGATAGATTGGAAAACTGCTCTTGTTGCATTTTGGTTGCTATCATCACGGTCAGTAAGGACTTAAACCCTAGCCGAAAGGCACTATAAGAAATCGCCCGCAAAACTGTCAACGAGCCGATTGAGTTACGGCAAGCGCTTTAGTATTCTTCGCTTCGCCGATTTTAAGTCACAAACGGTTTCACCCCTTTAGATCAACTGACAACCTCCTTGGAACGTCAATCACTGGCGCTGGCAGTTTTGTTTATGCCAGCCGTTACTTTCGGAGAAAAGGCGATGCGGTATTGCAGAGTTTGTCATCGTTGTTTTGGCGACGGGGTGGAATTTTGCTTATTCGACCAGACGGCGACGCGCGACGTTGAATCGCTGCCGCTGATCATCGAAGGCAAATATCGTCTGGAACAGTTGATCGCGCACGGCGGGATGGGCAGCGTCTACCGCGCGACGCACTTGTCGCTGGAACGCGCTGTCGCCATCAAAATCCTGCGCGCCGAATTCCTGGCCGACGCCACCGCGCGCGAACGATTCAACCGTGAGGCCCGCGCCGCCGCCCGCCTGAAACATCCAAACATTGTCGCCGTGTACGATTCCGGCCACCTGCCGAACGGATCAGCTTATCTGGTCATGGAATTGATCGAAGGCCGTAGCTTGCGCGAGGAAATGCGCGCGCACGCCGCCCGGCTGGGCCAGATGCGACCGGAACGCGCCGTCGCGATTTTGTCACAAGTTTGCGCAGGAATCGAAGCTGCTCACCGGCAAGGCATCATTCATCGCGATCTGAAGCCGGATAATGTGATGATCGAAACGGCTTCAACGTATTCAGGTGAAAGCACGGAACGGGTGTTGGTGTTGGATTTCGGCATTGCAAAATTGGCAATCCCCGAAAACGGAGAACAGACTTGGAAAGGGTTGACCGACGAAAACATGGTTGTCGGTACTCCAAAATATATCTCGCCTGAACAATGCACTGGCCAACACGTTGACGCCCGTTCGGATGTGTATTCTCTGGGGGTGCTGCTATATGAGATGCTGGCGGGCCACGCCCCTTTTGCCGGAGAAAACACCTCGGTCGTTTTGCTCAAGCATTTGCAGGAACCTCCCGCGCCGCTTCGCCGCTTTGTTTCAGGAATCAGACCGCAACTGGAACAGGTGGTCCTACGCTCGCTGGCCAAACAGCCCCAGCATCGTTTTCAATCTGCTGCGGAATTTGCAGGGGCGTTGTTCGCGGCTGTGGCGTCTTCGGCTCCAAGCAATCCGGAACTCTCGCTGCTTGCTGAACCTGAAGAAAACACCATGACCGCGCCGCGCCCGGCATCTGTTGCCGTTCGGCCACAGCAGTTAACGTTTGATGAATTTCCTACAGAAGAAACAAAAGCCCCGACTCTGTTGATCGAACGCCGTCCCAGGCGCAAAGTGCTGGCCAGCGTGATGGTCATTTTGATTGCCGCCGTCTCTTCGCTGGCGTACTTTTTGTATAACGATTGGCAGGCGAAAGCGCGTGAAACTTCACAGATTCCTTCAGAAATCATTGCCGCAAGTTCACCCACGCCTGTCGTTCTGTTGAAGCAAACGAATTTGGCTGCGATTGAAAATTCTGGCAACAAAGCGGATAAAAAAGCTCTTCCAGCCGCGTACGTTAAAAATGAAGCTTCCACAGAAGCGGTTCAGCGAGAGTTGCAAACGGTTTATACTGATTGGGCCCAAGCGGCGATCAAAGGTGAATGGAGCAAACACGCGGGCTTCTATGCTGATCGGGTTGAATACTTTCGTGATGGTTTGATGCCCAGAGCCAAAATCGAGGCGCGCAAACGTTCTATCTTTGGCAAACTGGATTCCTACTGGTTGAAGTTTTCCGACATGCCGCAAATTGTTTTGAAAGATACGCAGGATGAAGCGGACCTGATTTTTGACCGAAGCTGGACAATCAAACGCGGTCGCAAACAAACTTCCGGTCGCGCCCAAGGTTCAATTACACTTCGACGGGAAGCGAAAGGCTGGCGCATCGTCAGCGAAAAACAAATCAAGAAATAGCAGTGCTATGAAACGCGGTATCCTTTTCGCATTTTTGTGTGCTTTCACGATTGGAACGCTGGCCATCGTTTTGGTGGTGGCGGCATTTGTCCGTCCACAGAGTTTTCACCAGCTTCTCTTTTCGCCAAAACTGAGCAGTTGGAGCCTATCTTCCGGCGAAGAAAGGTCAAACGCCGAGATTGTCCACGAAGCAAATCATGCCGTCGTTACTGTCGTCGCTTTGCGGGCGATGAGCGACAATCGCCAGTCCGGAGATAACAATTCCCAGCCTGATACAAGCATTCAGCGGGGAACCGGAACCGGTTTTATCATTGATGTTAGCGGCTTGGTGGTGACGAATGAACACGTCATTCGTAGTGCCGATCGGATCAAAGTGCGTTTGGCTGACGGTCGCGAACGCAAAGCACTCGTAATTGGAACCGACGTCGCAACGGACATCGCGCTGCTGAAAATCGAGGCCGACCATTTGAACACAGTGCAGTTTGGCGATTCCGACGCCGTGCGCGTGGGCGATTCAGTCATCGCCATTGGTAATCCGCTGGAATATGAACACTCCGTCACCGCCGGAATCGTTTCGGCCAAAGGCCGCAAAGTGTATGGCGACCAGCCTTTTGAAGATTTCATCCAAACCGACGCTGCGATCAATCGAGGAAATTCCGGCGGCCCATTGCTGAATAAAGGCGGCGAAGTGATTGGCGTAAATACGGTCATTCGCGTGGACAGCCGGGGGATCAGCTTTGCCGTGCCAAGCAATGTCGTGAAACGCGTTGTCGAGCAATTGCAGACGGTTGGTGTGGTTGAACGAGGATACTTGGGCTTGATGCCCGAAAATCTAACACAAGAATTCCGTGAAGGTTTGGGAATTGGCAATCTGCAAGGAGTGCTAGTGGGCTTTGTTTCTGCTGACAGGCCAGCGGCAAAAGCAGGCATTCAAACGTACGACGTGCTGACCCATTTTGATAGACATCCGCTTGGAAATTCGGATGATTTTTATAGCGCCGTCGCAAACGCCCAACCTGGCCAGGAAGTCGAAATCAGCCTGGTTCGCGCAGGCCATCCGATGAATTTGATCGCCAAATTGGATCGCCGCCCACCGGACGACCGCCAACTGGATTCTCGCCAGGGCAACCAATCCATTCAAAAGACAAACTTGCCGCTTGGATTCGCGGTGAAGGAATTCTCCCCTGAGTCCTTACGCACGGCAAAGGGCGACAGTAACGAACCTCCACAGGTCAAAAGTGGAGTCGTGATATCCGATATTGACCCGCTGGGGCCTGCCGCTGAAATGCGCTGGCTGCCCGGCCATGTCATCATCGAAGTGAATCGTCAGCCGGTTCACAACATGCAGGACTTTCAAAAGATCACGGCAAATCTGCACGATGGAACCGCGCTAGTGCTGCGCATCATCCAGCCCAATCAAAAAGAAAGCCGCCTGGTTGCGCTTCGCATTGGCGAAGGACGCTGAAGTCAGGCAAGTTTTCCAACCTGCCTGGGTTGGGCGACCAAGAAATGCTGGGCGGATTGGAAAATCCGCCGTACACAATCTCGACTTCTTGACTCTCCCTACCTCAACGATGAAGATACGCCCGCTTTTCTGATAAGCGAAATTCACTTCTCAAAAAATCTGTAACTGCTCCGTTATTCTTCGCCGCAGGGCGGCGGCTGACTTTAGCCCGGCGTTTTAACGCCGGGTAGCGAGAGAAGGAATTCTACGTCGCGTCAGCGACGTTTGAATTCAGCCGTCGCTGACGCGACGTAAAAGGGCATATCGCCTTCTACCGTGGGTTGAAAACCCACGGCTAAATTCAATCGCCGCTAGCGCGGCGAAGAAGCCAAGCAGTTGCAAAAAAATTCTGCAAGGGAGATTTGCACTGACATGCGAACCGTCAAGACTGCATTGATCGGCGCGGGTTTCGTTGGCCCGCATCACATTGAAGCCGCTCGCCGGCTGGGATTCGTGGACGTTGTTGCCGTTGCCGGAAGCAATCAGGCTTCCGCCGAAGCCAAAGCCGCCAAGATGAGCATTCCAAAAGCGTACGGCAGTTACGAAGCGTTGCTGGATGATCCTGAAATCGAAGTCATTCACAACTGCACGCCGAATGACTTGCACCTGCCTGTGACGATGGCCGCCATCGAACGCGGCAAACACGTTATTGCGGACAAACCGCTAGCGCTGAATTCCGCTGACGCCAAAACAATGCTGGAAGCGGCCAAAGCCAAAGGCATCGTTCACGCCGTGACGTTCAATTACCGCTACAACCCATTGATGCAGCAGGCGCGCGTCATGATCAATCGCGGCGACATCGGCAAAACGCACTGGGTTCATGGCTATTACATTCAAGATTGGCTGCTGTATCCGAATGATTACAACTGGCGGCTGGAAAAAGAAGGCGGCGAATCGCGCTGCGTGGCAGACATTGGTTCGCACTGGTGCGACCTGGCCGGGTACATCACCGGTTCGCGCATTGCCGAAGTGCTGGCCGATTACACGACAGTGTATCCGAAGCGCCAGAAACCAAAAGGCACGCGCGAGGCTTTCGCCAAGAGCAGCGGCCAGGAAGAGTTCGACGAATATCCTGTAGACACAGAAGATTTCGCCAGCGTGCTGCTGCGCTTTGAAAACGGCATGAAAGGTTCGTTTTCAGTTTCCCAGGTCAGTGCCGGACACAAAAACGGTCTGGAAATCGAAGTGGACGGCAACAAAGCCGCATTGGCCTGGAAGCAAGAACGGCCCAATGAGCTTTGGATCGGCAAACGCAACGAACCAAACGCCTGGATGTTGAAAGACCCAGGGCTCCTTGATCCGTCCATCGCGCATTATGCCGCGCTGCCCGGAGGCCACGGCGAAGCCTGGGCTGACGCGTTCCGTAATCTGCTGCGCAATGTGTACAGCTTCATTTCCGAGGGTCGTTCGATGGAGGCCGACAAGGACAAAATCGAATTTCCGACGTTTGCCGACGGCCACGAATCGAACTGTGTCGTCGAAGCCATCACCAAGAGCGCCAAAGCGGGCGGCGCTTGGACGAAGATTGAGCGGTAAAAAGCGAGGAATAAGCGGCTTTGCTGCCGGATATAGGGCAAATCTTTGACTTCCCATATATCAAGCGGCAAAGCCGTTGAAGTTTGGCAGGATTATTTCGGACTCAATCCTCTAGCAGAAACCATATTCTCGTCTTGCCATTACAGACGCATCTTCAAGTGCCTCCCGGATTCAAGCCTGATGCTTTAGCCTGTTGGTTGATATGAACTACCTTGAAATCTATCTGGGCGAACTCCGTGCCAATCGCACACTCGGCACAGTGGTTCCGTCCCACTACGCAGCATTGGCAAACCTGCTCAATGCCATGGGCAAAGACCTGAAATCAGCGTGAGCACGTAGATGATGACTCGCAAGCTGCACAGAATCATTGGGTTGGTGATGTTGCTGCCATTCTTAGGATGGGCGATTACCGGCTTCGTCTTTTTCGTCAAGCCGGGTTATGAAGGCGCGTATGAATTGCTGCAACCGAAAACCTACCCGATGGATGGCGAACCGTTTGCCTTGACGCCAAATCCTTCGTGGCTGGAGGTCAGATACTTCAAGACCATTTTGGGGAATCATCTGCTCGTTCGCACGGCGCAAGGCTGGCAGCATCTTGACCCGGCGACTTTGACGGTCAGAGCCAAACCGTCTGATGACGAAATCAAAGCGCTTTTGCAGGATGCGTTTTCAGCAAATCCGGAACGGTATGGTCAGGTTTCAACCATCGAAGGCGCAACCGCCACCACGGCCACCAATGTAAAAGTTGCGTTGAATTGGAACCGGCTGAGTTTGCAGCAAACGGGCAAAGACACAGATCGGATTGATTGGCTTTACAAAATCCACTACCTGCAATGGACGGGCGTGAAGTGGCTGGATCGGACGCTTGGAATGCTTGGTCTGGCCTTGGTCATTATTTTAAGTATTTTGGGCTTCAAGCTTCAGTTAAAACCATCAGGGCGCCAATGATGGAGTTCTTGCCGCCTAGAAGTTTATGGAAAGAGAAAGACCTTTTCATCGCAAAGGAACAAAGGGTCAAAGGCAAAAAAAGCTTTGATCCCTTGTTCCTTCGACTCTTTGCGTTGATTTGGCCGTCTTCAATCTCGCCTTGTTTATTTCGTGTGTGCGGCGTTTAGCACAGGGTAAAACTGTGTGAAGACGCGATCCGTGGCGGCTTTTTGCTGGTGGCATGACAGGCAGGCCGAATCCGGAAACGGTTTGGTTTTGTCTTTCAGTTTTCCTTCTCTGTCGGTAAAGCCAAAATAAGCCCAGCCGCCGGGGAACCGTTTGCTGTCTTTGACAGAAGCTTCCAGCGCAATGTACTTGCTGGCAAACGCACCTTGTAAGCCGGGTTCATTCTTGTTGGCGGCTTGGGCGATCTCCAAAATCATCACGGTTCCTTCGGGAAACGTGCCGGTTTTGGTGAATTCACGATAGGAAGACGGATTGATGTAAACGTTTTTGAAGTCTGTCCCAGCGGTAGAGCTGGAAGGAGCGGGATTCGGCGAATAATTGAGACCAGTCGAACTGCCGACAAAAACCCATTCGCGGTAGTTTTCGGGCCGCAGTAAAGTGTCCTGCCCTTCAAAGACGGCAACAGGTTTTTCGGCTGTCGCTGGTTGTGGTTTCTGTGTTTGAGCGTTCGCCGCTGAATCGGGCAAAGAACGTGAAAACAAAAAGCCGGCCAAAGCAATGCCAGCAAGTACGAAGAACTTTACGGATTTGATTGCGTTGTTCATGACGGTTTCTCCTTGGAGTGAATGTGGATTCTGGCGAGAACTATTCCCGCCAGAATTATGGTAGTCAATCTGGGCTGAAGCGTCTTGAACAAACACAGGCTTTTGGACTGAATTTCAGCGATGAATTGCGAGAGGAACAAACGATGAGTGGTCAGCAAAATAAGCACCTGCATGCTGGAGAGTATTACGGCAGCATCATGCGGCGACGGCGGCTTAACGGAGTAGTGATGTCGGAAGTGAAACATCCGCAGCCCCGCGCATTGCCTCAGCATTCGCACGAATTCGGCTTCTTTTCTTTTTTTCTCAAGGGCGATTATGAAGAGTGGTATGGCCGGCAAACAGTAACGCACAAACCCAAGACATTGATGTGGCATCCTGCATCGCTACAGCATCAAGACGCAGTCGGCCAGCGCGGTTGCCATTTTTTCAATACAGAGATTTCAGCGAATTGGCTGGAACGACTGCGCGATCACGCCGCAATTGTTTCCAGCCCCTTTGTTTTGCCCCAAGCCGAAGCTGGCTGGCTGATGATGCGGCTTTACAGGGAATTCAACTCGGCGGATGAAGGCAGTGAATTGGCGATGGAGGGGTTGTTGTTGGAATTGCTGGCATTGCTGGTCCGCCGTCAAGGCCTGGTCGAACAGCAGAAACCGCTTTGGTTGCGGCGTGTGGAAACGCGGCTTCGCGACGAATTTGCCGGAAAACTAACGATGACAGAACTGGCCGCCGAAGCGGGCGTCCACCCGGTGCATCTGGCGACAACCTTCCGCCGGTTTCACCACACTACAGTCAGCGAATTCGTGCAGCAGCTTCGCGTTGAAGCCGCCTGCGAAATGTTGCGGCAACCGGCAGCGTCCTTGTCCGAGATTGCATTGCAATTGGGCTTCGCCGACCAAAGCCATTTTTCACGTGTCTTTCACCGTTTTGCCGGGATGACGCCGAAAACCTGGCGAACAATCTCCAGCAAACAAACAGTGTGACAAAGTTTGCGGCCAGCCGGGTCGCAAGCTAACGGAACACAAACGCGCTCCGGCCTTTTTAACTTTGCTTGGACAAATGGCGTTTGCCACCACCGTGCAATCCCAGCAGCACGTGGACGACTTTGGTGGTGGAAAGCACGACTTGATCCACGTCTTTTGTCGTATACCACGGGCCGATGGCGACGTGAACTTGACTGTGTTCGTCACACCAGGCTTCGACATTTTCCAGGTCAATTGCGTGTGCAATGAATTGCGTATCCGTGCCTTGGGGCAAGGTAATGATGACCGAAGCGCGTTCGCCTTCGGACCATTTGGCGGTGATGCCAATGGTTTCCTGCAACCCCAGACGCACGTCATTGGCCACGGCGGCCAGCGCCATTCGCGTGGCTTCCCACAAGCGCACCTGTGCCCACGCGACCGTAGAACCTTCGGGGCCGGTGATTGTTTGGCCCGCCGCAAGGCTGGCCAGCAGCGGTGGCAGTCGCCACGCCATCAGTTTTTGCCCCCGCACGGGAGGCCCGTCTTTGACGGCGAGTTCTCAGAAAGTTTCCCACCGTCCGCGAAAACGGCTGTTGGGTTGTATGCTCATCGCTACTCCAAAAGAAAAAAGCCTCCCAGGCATCTACGGTAGCAGTTTGAAAGTGAACTGCCGTCGCCATCGAATGCCGTGGTGGCTTTTGGGAATCAAAAATGGAAGGCGCGATATTACTGGCGGCTTTACTTTTCGTCCAGCGAACTTGTGATGCGACAGGCGATCCTAGACCTGCTTTGAAAATTCGCCTATATTCCGATTGCCAGGCAAGGACCTGGACACGCTTTTTCAAAAGGCGTGAACAAATATCACCTTAATCAAATTTTCGACCAGGCGAGAAATTATGCACCGCATTTGAACCGTTATTTGGCGACCGGCGCAGTTGGCGCCCAATCTGATTTGTTGTCTGCGGCTCATCGGCTGAACCCTTCATAGCGGGGATCAGCCATGTCTCCGCACTCAATAACTCAATTCAATTCCAGTAAGGTAGATGCGCTTATAGGGATAAATGCATCAACGCAACCGATCTATAGCTTTTAAGAAAAAGAATTTCCGAGGACATCACGGAGGGCCGGAGAGAAAATAGCCCCGGATGTAATCCGGGGAACCAGGCCAATACCCCTTCAAGCCCCGCGGGGCGACAGACAACTTGCTGGAAAAGCGATGTCTGCCGCCCCTGCCGGGGCTGGGTAGCTTTGCCAACGGTACCCAGGGTTTCACCCTGGGCTAATTTCTTTTCACCCTTCCGGGGTTCTGATCGGAAAATCATTTTCTTGAATTCTCTAGTTCAAATCTGCAAGGGCTGGAAGCACGGCTGATCGCATTTAATCGGTTTATCAAACAGACATGCTGAATATCTGCGGCGGCTTCATACTGGAAATTCGCCTGGGCGGAATTCTTTGGAATAAAGCAAGGGGACAGGCAGTAAGTGGCCCTTAACTAACTAATTCTTCAAAAAGAGAACAGAAAGGATCAATCACGCATGAAACACATGACGAAAATTCTGATGCTTTTGGCAGTGCTGGCGCTGGCGTATCCGGTTAGCAAATCACTGGCATTCGCTGGCCTTCCGGAAGTGGGACAGGCAGCGCCGGACTTTGACCTGAAAAGCAACGAAGGCACAAGCGTCAGCTTAAAAGGCAATCGAGGCAAATGGGTTGTGCTGTATTTTTATCCCAAAGACTTCACATCGGGCTGCACTGTCGAAGCCAGGAATTTCCAACGTGACCTGGCGTCTTATGAAAAAGCCAATGCGGTCATTCTGGGAGTCAGCGTTGATTCTGCGGAATCACACAAAGATTTCTGCGCGAAAGAAGGGCTGAGCTTCAAGTTACTGGCAGACACCGAAGCCAAAGTTTCTGCCGCTTACGGTTCGATCATGGAAATTCAGGACAAAAAGCTCTCGGCGCGTAACACCTTCATCATTGATCCGCAGGGCAAAGTCGCAAAGGTCTTTCCTGGGGTCAAAGTCGCCAAACACAGTGAAGAAGTTCTGGCTGCCCTGGCTGAGCTTCAGAAAAAGTAAAACCCGTGCCCTTTACCATCAGCGCCAATCAGCTTGCTGCGAAAGCGGGCTGTTTGGCGCGTAAGGAGAACAGAGAAGTATGAAGAGAACAGATGCATTTATGTGTGGGGCCGCGCTGATATTGCTTTTGATTGTGAGCAGCGGCTGTCAAAAAATGTCTGCCTCCAGCGCATCACCGGCTCCGGCGACACCGGCTGCAGCGGCGGCGCAAAATCCTGAAGATGCGATGCCACGGGTTTCCGTGGAAGAAGCCAAAGCTTCGGTGGCCAAGGGAGAAGCCGTTCTGGTGGATGTTCGCGGTCCTGATGCTTACAACATCGCTCATATCAAAGGTGCGATTGACCACAGTTTGAGCCGCATGGAAATGGGCGATTTTGAGAAGCTGCCAAAAGACAAACGCATCATTGCGTACTGTAGCTGTCCGACGGAGCATTCCAGCGCGCGCGCAGCCTTGATGCTGCAAAAAGCAGGGTTTCAGAATGCGGGCGCATTAGTCGGCGGAAACGCTGCCTGGGAAAATTCGGGTGGGGAAATGGTGAAAGCACCGCTGCCAACCCCGGACACACAACCCAAAGCAAAAGAGGTAAAAGATACGAAAGCGAAGACAAAAACCAAATCCTAAAGCGTAGCGCAAAACTTTTAGACAGGATGATCAGGATTTTTCAGGATGATGATTTGGCGGAAGCATACTTCCCAGGTTAATCCTGACGCATCCTGACGCATCCTGAAAATCCTGTCTAAAAATATGTTTGGAATCAGATCCTGGCAATTCTCTTTGCCTGAAAAAGAATGTAACTTCTGGCCGTTCGCGAATGTCTGCATAAAATAGAATCCAAACTCTCAACAACGCGAGGACTTACCGGAAATGATGACCAGATTTCTTTTTCTGGCTGTGATTTTGTTTGCTGTCTGCCTGGAAGCCGCGGCTCGCTTCGAGCCCGTGGTGCCGCAGCAGACGATCGGCGAGCTTCGCATTGAAGTAAAAGACTCTGCTGGCAAAAAGCTGGCTGCTTCGGGCACTTTAACTGGTTTGACTACCGGTGTCAGTCGTAGTTTTCAGACCGATGCTCAGGGACAAGGTGTCCTTTCGGGATTGAGTTTGGGTCGTTATCGGTTGGAAGTTTCGCAATCGGGGTTTGCCACGCAGTCAATGCTTGTTGAGATTCAATCTGGGACGCCTATCACGCGCACAATTACGATGTCTGTGAGCAGCCTGGCGTTCAATGTGGATGTGGTTGCTGCGACTCCGTTGCCCGGAGCCGATTTGAGTGCAGATGAAATTGCAGCTCCGGTGCAGGTTGCTCGCCTGCACGATCTTCAATCCAGCAATGCGCTGGATGTATCGGACTTTCTAAATCGCAGGCTCCGGGCGATTCATATCAACGAAGTTCAGGGCAATCCTTATCAGGCAGATTTGAATTATCGCGGTTACACTGCTTCGCCGCTGCTCGGCACACCGCAAGGCTTGTCGGTTTATCTTGACGGAGTTCGGTTGAATCAACCCTTTGGCGATGTCGTCAGTTGGGATTTGATTCCGCGTATCGCCATTGCCGAAGTTGCGCTGGTTCCCGGGTCGAATCCGCTTTTTGGGTTGAACACTTTGGGTGGCGCGCTGGTGATGCAATCCAAAGACGGATTGAACTCTCCCATCACCTCCCTGGAAATTAGCGGCGGCAGTTTCGGGCGGTTGATGGGCGAACTGGAGCATGGCGGTTCCAATGGCAAGGGATTGCATTGGTATGGAGCCAGTTCGCTATTTTTTGAAGATGGATGGCGAACGGAATCACCCTCAAACGTGCGGCAGTTTTTCGGCAAATTGGGCTGGCAGCACGAACGAACTTCGCTGGCAGCGACGGTCGCTTACGCTAACAATTCCTTGATCGGTAACGGGTTGCAGGAACAGCGTTTTTTAGATCGGGATTACCACAGCATCTACACCAAACCTGACATCACGGCCAATCGCGCGCCATTTTTCAATTTCAACGCCCAGCACGGATTCACCAACCGCCTGGCCATTTCCGGCAACGCCTATTTTCGTTCCATCCGGACCAACACGCTCAACGGAGACATCAACGAAGATTCACTGGATCAGGCAATTTACCAACCCGGCGCAGCAGAGCGCGCAGCACTCGCGGCAGCAGGATACACAGGATTCCCAACCAGCGGCGCAACAGCAGCCAATACTCCGTTTCCATTTTGGCGCTGCATCGGCAATGTGTTGCTGCGCGACGAACCGGCGGAAAAATGCAACGGCTTGCTGAATCGCGCGCGGAGCAAGCAATACAACTACGGCGCATCCAGCCAGATGACATTGGTCAGTTTTCCCCATGGCCAGCGCAATCAGTTGACTGCCGGAGCTTCATTTGATCGAAGCCATGTGGATTTCACGCAATCCACGCAACTCGGCTATTTGAATCCTGATCGGAGCGTGACAGGAGTGAATGCCTTTGGCGATGGTGTCACCGGCGGAGACGTTGACGGCGAGCCGTATGACGTTCGCGTTGACCTGAATGGGCGCATTCAAACCTTCAGCTTTTACGCGACGGATGCGTTTGCCCTTGGAAACAACTGGACGCTGTCCTTGTCAGGCCGGTACAACCGCACGACGATCAAAAACCGTGACCGCATCAATCCTGGCGGAGGCACCGGATCGCTGGACGGCAATCACGCGTTTGACCGGTTCAATCCTGCGATAGGGATAACGTTCCGTCCGCTGCGCCATCTGAACGTTTACGCCAGTTATAGCGAAGGCAATCGCGCGCCGACTTCTGTTGAATTGGGCTGCGCCGACCCGGAATCACCCTGCAAGCTGCCGAATGCGATGGCGGGCGATCCACCGTTGCAGCAGGTTGTCACGCGCACCTTTGAAGCCGGGATGCGCAGCGGACAGGAAAGCCGCGTCAGTTGGAATGTCGGTTGGTTTCGCGGTGAAAATCGCAACGACATCTTGTTTGTGGCCTCAAAGCAAACCGGCTTCGGCTATTTCAAAAACTTCGGCAAGACTCGGCGGCAGGGAATGGAAGCAGACATCAACACTCGAATCGGGCGCTTTGGCATTGGCGTAGGTTACACCTTCCTGGATGCTACATATCAAAGCAAAGAAGAAGTGAATGGCGAAAGCAACAGCAGCAGCGACGCCGAAGCGCCGGGGCTGGAAGGACTGATAGAAATCGAACCGGGCGCGAAAATCCCACTGATTCCCCAGCATATATTCAAGCTGTTCGCCGATTTACAGGCGACAAAGAAGTTTTCGCTGAACTTCGGCGTAATGGCGCTGTCCAGCTTCTATGCGCGCGGTAATGAAAACAACCAACACGAACCCGACGGAACGTATTACCTGGGCGAAGGCAAATCGCCCGGGTATGCCGTGGCTAATTTCGGCGCGCGATATGAAGTGAACCGTCACGTGGAATTGTTCGTCCGCGTCAATAACCTGTTCGATAAACGGTATTACACTGCGGCGTTGCTTGGGACGACTGGCTTTACTGCGGAAGGAAATTTTATCGCCCGGCCATTTGCGGCGGTGGATGGCGAATTCCCGTTACAACACGCAACATTTTTTGCCCCGGGCGCGCCGCGCGCCGCATGGAGCGGAATTCGGCTCAAATTCTGAAGTTCCATTTGCCTGTAACCTTATGCCGTGACTGCCACTTTGATTGTCACATCTTGTGGCTGAGAGGGGTTTGCACAGACGAAAAGAAATACTTGTGACGTGCTGGAAGGAATTCGCGTCTTTGAGTCCGTTATGCCGGAGTTCCGATCCGGTTGCCCAGCCAAAGCTCTGGACTTTGGCTACTCAAACCCCTGGCTTCCATCTGAAGCTGAATAATTTGGAGGAAAAATGAAACTGTTTCTGGTTCTGCTTTTCACGGCGTTTGCCACTCTTGCCTTTGCGGCTGTCCCACAGTCGGAAGAAGATTTTGTGGCCGCAATGAAAACCGTTCTGCCGACTTCCGGCAGCCTTCGCACCAACGTGACGGCCAAAAATGCCGATGGCACCAAAGCTGACGCTGAGAAATTGGAAAAAATCTTCAAGACGTCGGAAGGTTTCTGGACAGGGCGTAAAGTTCAAGACGCCGTGGATTGGTCGAAACAAGCCAAAGAAGCTGCTGCCGCAATCGGCAAACTGGCAGCCGCTGGCGAATGGGAAAAAATCCCGGATGAGCAGAAAAAGATTCAGGCCACCTGCACGGCTTGCCACACTGCCCATCGCGAAAAGCTGCCGGAAGGTGGTTACAAGATCAAATAGCCTGATCGAGTTCGATAAGAACCACAGGTTATTTGTTTGTTTAGGACGCGCATTGCTCAAATTAGCTGTGCGCGTTTTTTATTTTGCCAAAAGCAATCAAGCGAGCCTGGAATCTGTTGCCGTCGGGCATTGCCGCGTGGACAATCCCGCCATGCTTTACATGATTGTTGAACGCTTTCGAAATCAGGGTGCTGCGCCTGTCTACGAACGCTTTCGCCTGCAAGGCCGACTCGCTCCTGCAGGGTTGCATTACGTGTCCAGTTGGGTGGATACAAACCTGCACCGCTGTTTTCAAGTGATGGAAACCGACGATCACAGTTTGCTGGATCAGTGGATGGCCAACTGGAATGATCTGGTGGAATTTGAAGTGATTCCGGTTCTGACTTCTGCCGAAGCGGCCAGCAAAGTCCTGGAGCAGTTGGAGGAGAACAGCCAGCAATGATTACGCTAACTCCGATTGGAATCATCAGGAATTCACGGCAAACGCCCGAAGACGACAACTGGGGCGAAATCGAATCGGAAATCCTGATTGGCGATACGCTCGGCGAAGATTGTCTGGACGAGATCGAAAGCTTTTCCCACATCGAAGTGATCTATTACTTTCATCTGGTGGACGAACAGAAGATTGAAACCGGTGCCAGGCATCCACGAAACAATACAGCGTGGCCGAAAGTTGGCATTCTGGCGCAACGCGGCAAAAATCGCCCAAACCGACTGGGAGCAACGATTGCCAAGCTATTACGACGCGAGGGGCGTACCCTGTTTGTCGCAGGACTGGACGCAATTGACGGCACGCCCGTGCTGGACATTAAACCTGTCATGCGGGAATTCCTTCCGCAAGAAGAAATCAAACAACCTGAATGGTCTATCGAACTGATGCAAAATTACTGGGAGAAATCAAAATGACAAGCTTCAATTCAGTGACTCGCCGTTCGTTCCTGACGCTGGCCGGAGCGGCTTCCGCTTCGGTTGCGCTGGGGACAATTCCTACCTTCGCCGCCAAAAAACTGCCCATCGGCATTGAACTTTACGCCGTTCGAGATGAGCTGACCAAAGATTTGATGGGCACTGTGCGCAAGGTCGCCCAGATGGGATACGAAGTCGTCGAGTTCTATTCGCCCTACGCCCAATGGACGACGGATTACGCCAAAGAAGTCCGCAAGCTGCTGGACGAACTGAAAATCAAATGCCTTTCGACGCATAACAGCGCGAACGTTTTCACGCCGGAAAATCTGCCGAAGGCGATTGAACTGAACCAAATCATCGGATCGAAAACACTAGTGATGGCCAGTGCGGGTCGAGTTGACGGTGGGTTGGACGGTTGGAAAGGTGTTGCCGCAAAACTGACTGCCGCACAGGAAAAACTCAAACCGCTCGGCATGCGCGCCGGTTTCCACAATCACAAGCTGGAATTTGTGCCGATTGACGGCAAACGTCCGATTGAAATTCTTGCTGCCAACACGCCCAAAGACGTGACGCTGCAATTCGACGTGGGTACAGCAGTCGAAGCAGGTGCTGATTGCATCGCCTGGATCAATTCCAATCCGGGGCGCATTCGTTCGCTGCACCTGAAGGACTGGACTGGCCAGGAAGGCAAAGCAGACAAAGGCTACCGCGTGCTGTTCGCCGAAGGCGATGCGCCGTGGAAAGAAATTTTCAAAGCTGCCGAAGCCAAAGGCGGCGCGGAGTATTATCTGCTGGAACAGGAAGGCAGCCGGTTCTCTTCGCTGGAAACGGCGGAAAAATGCCTGGCGACGTACAAAAAGATGCGCGCTTAAACAGATAAAGAACCTAACTGAACCTTGAAAGGAAATCCCTAAATGAATAGCACCGTGACTGAAATCGCACCGGATGTTTATCGCATTTCAACCTTTCACCCCGAATTCGGAATTCAGTTCAATCAATTCCTGGTCAAAGATGACGAGCCCTTTCTGATGCACACGGGGTTCAGGAAAATGTTCCCGATCACGCGGGACGCCGTTGCCAAGGTGTTAGACCCGGCAACGGTTCGTTGGATTGGGTTCAGCCATTTTGAGCCGGATGAATGCGGCGCTTTGAACGAATGGCTTTCAGTCGCCCCGCAAGCGCAAGCGGTGTGCAATTTCGTTGGAACTGCCGTGATGATGAATGATTTTGCGGATCGTCCGGCAAAAACGCTAGCGGATGGCGAGGTGTTTTCCATCGGAAAGCGCCGGTTGCAGCATCTGGCTTCGCCGCATTTCCCGCATGGCTGGGATGCAGGGCTTTTCTTTGAAGAAACCGAACGCACGCTGTTTTGTTCCGATCTGTTTTTCCAGCCGGGTGACCCACAACCGCTGACGGAATCCAGTTTGATCGAACAAGTGCGTGAAGTCGTCAAGGCAGGGTTAACCAGTCCGCTGGCGCACGATATGCCTTACACCCCGCAGACGGATCAGGCGTTCGCGCGGCTGGCGGGCTTGTCGCCACGAACATTGGCCATCATGCACGGATCGAGCTTTCGCGGAGACGCCAGCTCTGAAATTCGGGGGCTTGGAACCATTATCAAAGAGCTGCTGGGGTCGCCCGCATAAGCAGATAGATAAAAGTTTTGCGGTATTAAGGGCCCTTTTTCATTTTCCAGTTATCATTTTTCAATTGTCATTTGTCATCGCACAAAGCGCTGAGCAGCAATGACAAATGACAGATCACAAATAAAAAGATGAAAAATGAAATCACCGGCACATTTTGCCGGACAGATTTAGCTCCGACCATTGAAACTGCATCTGCAAGAAGCCGATTCAAATCACGATGAAATTCAAAAAGAAAACCTCGCTAAAACTGTTAGCTGGAATTGTTGGCGCTTTCGCTTTAATCCTTTTGATTTTGGGCGTTCCGCAGCCGTTTTTCAGCGTTTCGGTGAGCGCAAAAAATTTGACGCTGTATTCCGACCAGCCGTTTGCGCCGGAATCAGGCCATCGGGTTTTGGAACTGGTCGAAGCCAAACTTGCCAAATCGCCGCTGTATTCTGCTGAGCAAAAACATCTGGTTTTCATCTGCAACGCGCGCTGGCGACAACGGCTGTTTTTCACGTATGTGTATGGCGCAGGCGGCGTCAATTACTACCCCATCACAACCAACGTGTTTCTGCGCGATTCGATCATCGAAGAAAACTGTTTGATCGGTCCAAAGGGAGGTCGTGTGCCCGGAGAACGGACACTGGATTACTTCATTGCGCACGAAATCACGCACACGTTAACCGGGCAGGCCATTGGCGGAATTCCGTTTCAGTGGTTGCCGCAATGGAAGCGCGAAGGCTATGCGGATTATGTTGGTAAAGGCGCAGCGTTCAATTACGACGAAGCCAGGAAGGCATTTCTGGCCAATGATCCCAAAATGGATTGGGCCAAGTCCGGCTTGTATTGGCGTTTCCATCTGTTGGTGGCGCATTTGCTCGACAAGCAGCATTGGAGTCCGCAGCGTCTTCTGGAAGAACCGATTGAACAGCAAACCGTCGAAGAGATGATCCGCGCCGAAAATCCCTAAGCCGCAGTTTGGCTAAATCGGATCACAAAACTTTTAGACAGGATGAGCAGCTTTTTTGAAGATTATGACTCACCGAACAGCAACCCTATTTATGTCAATCCTGAAGCATCCTGAAAATCCTGTCTAAAAAATATGTCTCAATCTTTTTTGGCTCGATTTAGATCAAGCATACAAATGGTAAACAATACTTTTCTCAAACAGCGCGTGAATGCCGTAGACATGCTGCGCGGTGTCATCATGGTGATCATGTTGCTGGATCACACACGCGATTTCATGCATCGCGAAGTGTTGAATTTCGAACCGACCAATCTAACTAGGACGAATACCTTGCTGTTTTTCACGCGCTGGATCACGCACTTTTGTGCGCCAGTGTTTGTGTTTCTGGCGGGAACCGGGGCCTTTCTGCAAGGGGTGCGGGGCAAAAGCAAAGCGGAATTGTCAAAATTCCTGATCACGCGTGGTCTGTGGCTGATCCTGCTGGAAGTCACACTGATCCGCGTCGTCATGTGGTTCAACGTGGACTATCACTTTGCATTGCAGTTGGAAGTGATCTGGGTGATTGGTGTTTCGATGATCGTGCTGGCAGCGCTGATTCACCTGCCGATGCGCGCGATTGCAGCCATCAGCATCACGATGATTGCATTGCACAATACACTGGATGGGTTTCGGGGCAACCCGCCCGCACCTGGAACAGCAGGCCCAGGATTCTGGGCATCCGTTTGGATGGTGCTCCATCAGCCCGGCATTATCTTTTTCACGCCGAGCGTTTACGGGTTGGTGCTCTATCCACTGATTCCCTGGATTGGCGTGTTATCTGCGGGATATTGCCTCGGCGCGGTTTACCAATGGACGCCAGAGCGTCGTCGGTCATTTCTGATCAAGCTTGGCGGTGGAATGTTGATCGGCTTCGTCGTGCTGCGAGCGATTAATCTTTACGGCGATCCGCTTCTGTGGAGCGTACAGAAAAATGCGATCTTCACTTTGTTGTCTTTCCTGAACGTATTGAAATATCCGCCCTCGCTGCTGTTTTTGCTGATGACTTTGGGGCCAGCAATTTTCCTATTGTCGTGGTTTGAGCGAATTGAGCAGGGCCGGCTTTCCCGCATCTTCATCACTTTTGGCCGCGTGCCGCTGCTTTTCTTTGTCGGACAGTGGTTTGTGGTGCATTTCCTGGCGATGGCGGCTGGCTATGCGGCGGGACAATCCTTGGACTGGCTGTTTGCTACTCCTCTGGCTCGCCCCTCGCCGAACCCCGGCAATCTAGGCTTTTCGCTATGGGTGGTTTATGCGTTTTGGCTTCTTGGTTTGTTGGTGATGTACCCGGTTTGCCGCTGGTTTGCTGAGGTAAAGAGCCGTCGCAAGGATTGGTGGCTGAGTTATCTATGAAGACTAAGCCCCAGCTTGAAATGATGGAGCCCTTGTTAAAAGCGATACTCGATGATGATCGCTCTAAGGTTGAAGAGTTGCTTCAGAACGATCCTCTACTGGCGACGGGCGTTGTCAGCGAACCCAGGCTTTACGAATCAGGAATCTTTCATTGGCTGTACGCAGGAGACACGGCATTGCACCTGGCTGCCGCAGGCTACAGGGTAGAGATCGCCCGAATCTTGCTGGCCGCTGGCGCGAATCCAAATGCTGCCGGGAATCATCGCCGAAGCGGGCCGCTGCATTACGCGGCGGACGGTTACCTCATCGGGCCGGCCTGGGATGAGAAACGTCAGGTGAAGATGATTGAATGCTTGGTGGATGCGGGCGCGAAAATTAATGCACAGGATATGAATGGAGCGACGCCACTTCACCGTGCGGTGCGCACGCGTTGCGCGGCTGCGATGCAATTTCTGCTGACCGCAGGCAGCGATCCGTTGATCAAAAATCGCCCTGGCTCTATGCCGTTTCATCTGGCAGTGCAAACCACCGGTCGCGGTGGAAGCGGTGCGGAAGAGGCCAAGGCAGCCCAGCGAACCATCATTGAAACGTTTCTTTCTCTGGGATTAAGTCCCAAGCTCAATGATGGAAACGGTAAGTCAGTATTGGATTGGGCAAAGAGTGATTGGGTACGAGAGATGTTGATAAAGAGTGGTACCTAGAGCGCATGTTTTGCGTGAGTCCTAAAATATATTTCCAGCTTGTGGAGGTTTTGAATGAGAAGAACTTCAACCTATATCTTCAGTTTCCTGTTTGTGGGAGCGGCGACATTTGCTTACGCACAAACGCCCGTACAACAACCGGCTCCTGTTCAGCAACCGCCTAGAGGAGGTGGGCCGCCGCCGATGCCTCCGGGGCCGAATCCAAATTCGCAGTATCGGCTAGGGCCGGATTCGCTGCCACAGGAAGGCGTTCCGAAAGGCGAAATTCGCGGGCCGTACACGCTGCCGAGCACGAGCGGCGCGTATCCCGGAACGCAGCACACCTATTGGATTTACGTTCCGGCGCAATACGACAAAGACGTTCCGGCGGCCTTGATGGTGTTTCAGGACGGCCACGCCTTTATGCATCCCGAAGGCGACATTCGCGCCCAGAACGTGATGGACAATCTGATTTATCGTCGTGAAATTCCTGTCATGATTGGCGTGTTCATCAATCCCGGTCGCACGCCAGAACAGCCCGAACCCAATGCGCAGGAATGGGGAGACCGCACCGTCAATCGCCCAACGGAATACAACACGCTGGACGACAAATACGCGCGTGTCATTACCGAAGAGCTCCTGCCTGTGCTGTACAAGGAATACAACATTTCCAAAGACCCGGAAATGCACGGCATCGGCGGATCGAGTTCCGGCGCAATCGCTGCCTTCACCGTCGCCTGGGAGCGCCCCAATCATTTCCGCAAGGTGCTCAGCAACGTCGGCAGCTTCGTCAACTTGCGCGGCGGCCACGTTTATCCTGACAAGGTGCTGGAAAGCGAAAAGAAACCGATTCGTGTGTACCTGTGCGATGGCCGCAATGACAATCGAGGCTTAAGGCGCGACGGCACGTATGACCAAACGCGCGACTGGTTTTATCAGAACGTCCGGTTGATGAAGGCGCTGACGCAGAAAGGTTATGACGTGAACTATTCGTGGAGCATGAACCTGCACGGCCAAAAATACGGCGGAATGATCATGCCTGAAATGATGCGTTGGCTGTGGCGGGATGCGCCCGCTTCGACGGATGTGAACGACTGGGTGGAACGCTCGTTCCGTCAACCGCCTGCGAAGAAAAACTAAAGCAGAAGACAAAACTATTGGACAGGATGGACATGATTTTCCAGGATGAAAAACGCCTGTCATTAATACTTCTGGGGTCAATCCTGAAACATCCTGAAAATCATGTCGAAAAAGAGTGTCTCAATGCTGTGTGCTTTGATTTAGATACCAAAACGAGGAGTGAAAAATATGGATACGTTGTCACCCGCCCGAATCATGGAAGTAGGCATGGCATTCTGGCCAGCGAAAGTACTGCTGTCTGCCATTGAAATTGGGCTGTTTACGAAACTCGGCGGTGGTCCGATGACCGGTGCCCAGTTGCAAGCTGCGCTTGGCTTGCATCCGCGCAGCAATCCCGACTTTTTCGATACGCTTGTGGCGCTTCGCTTTCTGGAACGTGATGGTGATGGCCCGCAATCGCTCTATCGCAATACGGCAGAAACGGGCACGTTTCTGGATAAAAACAGCCCGCAGTTTATGGGCGGGTTTCTGGAAATGGCCAATGCCCGATTGTATCCCTTCTGGGGCGACCTAACCGAAGGGCTTCGTACCGGCAAGCCGCAGAACGAAATCAAACAGACAGGCGCGCCCATGTTCGCGGAGCTGTACAGCAAGCCCGAACGGCTGGAACTGTTTATGGACGCGATGAGCGGAATTTCCGCAGGGAATTTCCGCGCGTTTGCCGAAAAGTTTGATTTCTCCCGCTATCGCACGATGTGCGACGTAGGCGGCGCAAGCGGTCTGTTGTCCAGGTTCGTGGCCGAGCAGCATCCTCACATGCAATGCATCTCGGCGGACTTGCCACCGGCCACCGAAATCGCCAAACGAAAAATCGCGGCGGCGGGCTTGGCGGATCGCGTTACTGCACAGCCGATTGATTTCTTCGCCGACCCTTTGCCCAAAGCCGATGTCATCACCATGGGGCTGATCTTGCACGACTGGGATTTGGAGAAAAAGATGTTCCTGATCCGCGCTGCCTACGATGCTCTACCGCCCGGAGGCGCTTTCGTCGTGATTGAACATCTGATTGATGATGCGCGGCGCGAGAACGCCTTTGGATTGATGATGTCGCTGAATATGTTGATTGAGTTCGGAGACGCGTTTGATTTCACCGGTGCCGATTTCTCCGGCTGGTGCCGCGAAGTTGGCTTCACGAAAACTGAAGTGATTCCGCTGACAGGTCCGGCAAGCGCTGGCGTCGCCTACAAGTAATAAAGAATAGTCCTTGGTGCTACAACGGGAAGTAATGTGACAAAAAGAACGTCAGCATTGGTCATCGTAGTGCTACTCCTGTTTTCTTGTGTAACGGTAACGGCACAAACTCGCTACTGGCAAACCATAAAAGCCAATAAGGTAATTACCTTTGATTGGAATTGCGCTCGAAAGCAGGCTTTCCCAAAACGTACACTGGGCAAGATCGTAGATCGAGCAATCCCGGCTGAAGATCGAGATCGGCTAGGGACTTATGGAGATCGAGCCTTCACGATGAAACTCACCGAACAGGGGACGGTAGTTTATTTTGTTCCTACAGTTTGCGGAGGAACAGGAAATTGCACTTGGCGGCTTTATTCAATTAGTCCACTGAAATACCTGGGTGAAATTAATGGGCAATACATCTATACCCATCAATCAGAACAGGAGATGCCCGTCATTATCACTTATACCCATATGAGTGCTGCTGAGGGCATTCTTTCAACCTATTCTCCCAGGAGTGGCAAATACAAATGGCTTGGTGATGAATACAAAGTTGATGTTGAGAGATTGAGAGGGCATTCGATGCCTAGGTTTCTTGAGAAAGCGAAACAGCGCTGTAAAGACTATGGACATTAGCTTTTGTATGTCGAATTGTCTTTAGCCCTTAATTGAACAGTTCCAAATGATTGTTGGAATAAGGAAAAGAATCTATGAAATCTGGTCAAGCTGCACCCAAAAACATTGATGAATACATCGCTGGCTTCCCGCCGGAGATTCAGGAAAAGCTGGAAACCATCCGCGCGACCATTCGAAAAGCTGCGCCGAAGGCTGAAGAAGCCATCAGCTATATGATCCCGACCTTCAAGCTGCACGGGTATCTGGTTCATTTTGCTGCGTTCAAAAATCACCTTGGGTTTTACCCAGGCGCGGCAGGAATTGAAGCGTTTCAGGATGAACTTGCCGGGTACGAAACTTCTAAAGGCACGGTGCAGTTTCCGCTCGATAAGCGCATCCCATTGTCTCTAATCACCAAAATTGTGAAGTTCAGAGTCGCGCAAAATCTGGACAAGGCTGCCGCCAAAGCCGCCAAAAAGAAAAAATAGCTCCCTCTTCACGCATCAAAGGATTTTCAATGAATATCACTCGTTATTTCGAACATCTGAAATCATCTTTCCGGTTCAAAATGATTGCCGTTGCTTGTGGGGCTTTGCTTTGTATTGTGGGAACGACTACTGCCGTGTCATTGCCGCAAAGCGAATTCAGGGTCACAACCGTGTACCTGGTTCGCCATGCGGAAAAAGCTGCTGCACCCGCCGCAGACCCACCGCTGACGGAAGCCGGAACCAAGCGGGCCGAAGAACTAGCTCGGACATTTGGAAAAGCGGGAATCAAAACCATTTCCACATCGCAGTTTCAGCGCACCAAACAGACTGCTGAGCCACTGGCAAAACAGTTGGGAATCAACAACACGGTGATTCCGGTCAAGATGGACTCGATGAATACCCGACAGCTTTCGCCGGATTACTTGAAGCAGATTTCTGATCTGATTTCTTCCAGCGCAGGAGATGTGTTGATTGTCGGTCACAGCAACACGGTTCCTGAGCTGATCAAAGCGCTTGGCGGAGACATTGTGCCGACAATTGATGATGCAACATACGACGATCTGTTTGTCGTGACGGTGTACGCCAAAGGAAAAGCAAAAGTGGCGCATCTGAAGCAATAGCGTTGCGATGGCAGAGCCAAAAGGTATGGCTGGGGAATGTACTTATGCAATAGTGCCGACAACGCAGTTGCTTTATTTACACTCAACACATAAGTTTAGAGACCGCCGTCCCTGATTATGCAATCATTGGCAAGGCGGTTCTATCTATTTTTTTGTTACGAAAATTATGAGCCACCGTCCCACATGCGGGCGGAAATAAAATAACAAAGGAGACAATTAAAATGGCAAGTAAGAAAGTTAAAAAGTCGGCAAAGAGTTCTGCCCAATTCCGCGAAACTAGTGCGGAAGCGATCGGTGCGGCTCAGGCCAAACAGGCCGGCAGGGAATTCAGTTGGCATTATGGACGAATCACTCGCATGGGCAACTTCGAAGTTGCCGGTGGGCGGGAAGTCGTCATCGCTTGGGAAGAGGGGGGAGTCACCTCGCAACAAGGGAACATATCCGATGCGGAATGGGAAATTTTCAAGCTGGCCTTTCTGTCGATCGGACGCATTGCCATCTTGAGTGATGCGACGGACGAAGGATGGATGTATGACTACCGTTTCCTGGAAGCGGTACGTTAGAGAAGTCGTCTGGCCTTCTAAAAAATGGCCTGACACGACAAACCATTTGGGCGGTAACGGGGTCTTGCTGTGCCGCCCTTTTTTTATTCTGTGATGCTTATGAAAATTCTGGGCAGCTTTTTACTGCTGACAATAATCGCGCTTGCGCAACAACCTGTGCGGCATCCTGCCAGCTCAACGCAAAATCCGGCGACACAAAGTCCGACTGCGCAACGGCCCGCAATGCGCCCGATTCCGCCTGTTGGCGTCGAAGTTCCAACGACAGATCGCACGGAACTGGAAAATGGATTGCGGCGGCTGAAGACGGCGATGGACAGGCTGAAAGATCACCCGCTGTGGCCAGACGTTGCGATCTATCACGAAGCCGTTCGCTACGCGTTGCAGTACAACGAGTTTTTCAAGCTGGAAGAAGTCTTCAAGGCGAAGCTGCTATTGCAACACGGCGAAGAGCGCGCGCGGCAATTGGTCGAAGGTAAAGCTCCGTGGACGACGGCGACAGGCTTGGTCGTGCGCGGGTACGTTTCCAAAATTGACAAAAGCGTGCAGCCTTACGGGCTGGTCATTCCGGCTTCGTTTACGCCGAACACCACACATCGCTGGCGACTGGATGCCTGGTTTCACGGACGCGGCGAAACTTTGAGCGAGGTCAACTTCCTGACCGAACGTGAAACGCGAATGGGCGAATTCACGCCGCGCGACACTATCGTGCTGCATTTGTACGGGCGGTATTGCAACGCCAACAAGTTCGCGGGCGAAGTGGATTTGTTCGAAGCGATGGACAAGGTCAAACAGCAATATCGCATTGATGACAATCGCATTCTGGTGCGCGGTTTTTCGATGGGTGGCGCTTCGGCTTGGCAGTTTGGGACGCATTATCCTGGATTGTGGGCGGCAATTGCGCCAGGCGCAGGCTTCAGTGAATCGGCGCAGTTCTTGAAGTTGAAGCTCGACGGACCGGAAGCTCCGCCGTGGTGGGAACAGAAGCTTTTTCATTTGTACGACGCAACGGATTACGCGGCAAATCTGTCGGGCACGCCGCTGGTTGCCTACAACGGCGAAAACGATGGGCAGAAACAGGCCGCCGATATGATGGAAAAGGCGATGGATGCCGAAGGCTTGCGAATGCTGCGCATCGTCGGGCCGAAAACCGGTCATAGCTATCACCCCGATTCCAAAGTCGAAATTGACCGCATTCTGGATGCCATTGCCGAACGCGGACGCGATCCGTATCCGCGCAAAATTCGCTTCACGACCTGGACGCTGGCTTACAACCAGAATAAATGGGTGACAGTAGATACGCTTGGCCAACACTGGGAACGCGCAAGGCTGAATGCGGAAATCGAAGGCGATAGCGGCGTCAAAGTCGAAACGGCAAACATCACGGCGTTTACCTTTGATTTCGGATCGGGCGGCTGCCCGCTGGCCTTGGCGGGAAAGCCGGTCGTGACGATTGACGGGCAAAAGCTGGCGGTCATCGGGCCGATGTCAGATCGTTCGTGGAAAGTTCATTTTCGCAAGAACGGCAACCAATGGGCAGCGGTGGATTCACCCAGCGTCACAGGATTGACCAAGCGTCACGGTTTGCAAGGTCCGATTGACGATGCGTTTCTGGATAGTTTTGTGTTTGTCACGCCGACGGGAACTCCCATTGCGCCCGGCGTAGCCAAATGGGTGGAAAGCGAACAAGCGCGAGCGATCACCGAATGGCGGCGGCATTTTCGTGGTGATGCGCAAGTCCGAAAGGATTCCGAAATCACCGATGCAGACATTGCCGCCAGCAATCTGATTCTGTGGGGTGATCCTGGCAGCAACAAAATCCTGGCGCGTATCGCCAGCAAACTGCCGATCAAGTGGACGGTTGATGGAGTGATCGTTGCTGACAAGCGCTTTGACGCCGCCACCCACGCGCCGATTCTGATCTTCCCGCACCCGATGAATCCCAACAAGTACGTAGTGCTGAACAGCAGCTTCACCTTCCGCGAATTCGATTACCTGAACAATGCGCGGCAAATTCCGAAGTTGCCGGATTACGCGGTGGTGGATACCACTACACCACCGGATTTTCGTTATCCGGGGAAGATTGTGCTGGCTGGATTTTTCAATGAGTCGTGGAAATTCTGAGACGGGAGCTTACCAATAAATTTCGACGAAGCCAGAAGCGACGATAGCCATATCACGCGTAATGAGTGGAACGTCTTTCACCTTCGCGGTGGCCACAATGGCGGCATCAAAAATGTCGTCATTGAATCCGTAGTTTCTGGCTTCGGCAATAATTTCCCCATCCAGCGGCACGACATCAAATCCAGGCTGAGCAAGTAATTCATTGAGCCATTTTTGAAAAGGCATTCTCAGGTTGATGTGACCTGCTTTTTCAAGGTTGGAAACTTCCCAAAGGGCAGGTGCGGGAATATAGATCAAAGCTTGGCTCTGCGAAGCACTTTCAAATGCTGCCAGAGCGCGTTTCGATAACTGGCTTCGGTTGGCGGCGTAATAGATCAGCGCATTTGTGTCGGCGGCATACAGTGACATGCTTGGCTTTCCTATTCGGCTAATTCAGTCTGTAATTGTTCGCCTTTTTGTTTGAGTTTTTCCAGAATGGAAGCACGCTGAGCCTTGATGTGTTCGTCCACGTCCCCATTGACCGTCATTGAGCCTGCTAAGTGGAACTGCTCTGCTTTTACCGCTTCGGCAAACAATTGCCGAATTAACCCAAGCCGTTCTTGCAAAGGCAATGATTGGATCTGTTGGTAGATTTGTTGTTGTGCTGTGCTCATTACGTTCCCCTTTCTTCGATGGCGATTTTACCACTGTTGCCGACAGCTAAGAAAAGCCGCTGTGAAAATAGCGACACAGGAAAAACGATGAACCCTTACAAGCTGCAATCCTTTTCCCGCAGAGATTTCCTGGCAAATTCCGCCATGACTGCCGCAGTCGCTGCCTTGCCTGCCTCATCTTGGGCCTTCGACTTAAATTCAGCTTCAATCGCCGAAGATTGGTTTGATCGTCCGATGCGGTGGGCGCAGCTCACTTTGGTGGAAAACGATCCCGGCCAATACGATCCGCAATTGTGGTTGGAGTATTTCAAGCGCACGCATTCCGACGCCGCTTGCCTGAGTGCAGGCGGCGTCGTGGCCTATTACCCGACCAAAATTCCTCTGCATCATCGCAGCCAGTGGATGAAAGATTCTGACCCGTTTGGTGAATTGCTGGCCGGATGCCGCAAGCAAAATATGGTTGTGCTGGCGCGCACCGATCCGCACACGGTGCATCAAGACGTTTATGACGCGCATCCTGATTGGATTGCCGTGGATGCCGAAGGCAAAAAGCGCAGGCATTGGGCTTCGCCGGAATTGTGGGTGACCTGCGCGCTGGGACCATACAACTTCGAGTTTATGACCGAAGTCCACAAAGAGATCATGGCTCTGTACAAAGTGGACGGAATTTTCAGTAATCGCTGGGCAGGTTCAGGGATGTGTTATTGCGAACATTGCCAAAGCAATTTCAAAGCGGCTTACAACATGGACTTGCCGCGCACCAACGATCCGCAAAATCCCGCGCAGCGCAATTACATTTTGTGGAAACAGCAACGATTGTTTGAAGTCTGGAAGCTGTGGGACACTGAAATCCGCAAACTCAACCCGCAAGCTCGGTACATTGCCAACTCCGGCGGAGGCGCGCTGAGTTCACTGGATATGAAAACGATCGGCGAGATTTCGGCTACGCTATTTTCCGACAAGCAAGCTCGGCGTGGTGTGACGGCTCCGTGGGCGAACGGCAAAAACGGCCAAGAATACCGAGCAATGATGGGGCGCAAAGCCATCGGCGGCATTTTCAGCGTCGGCGTCGAAGAGCCGTATCGCTGGAAAGATTCTGTCCAAAGTGAAGCCGAAATCCGCATCTGGGTGGCCGAAGGAACCGCGAATGGATTGCGCCCGTGGTTTACGAAATTTTCGGGCACGCTGTACGACAAACGCTGGATGAAGGTCGTCGAAGACATTTACGGCTGGCATTTCAAAGCCGAGAAATACCTGCGCAATGAAGCTCCGCTGGCCCGCGTGGCAATGGCCTATTCCCAGCAAACCGCGACGTTTTATGGAGGCCCACGAGCCCAAACCAAAGTCGAAGATCACACCGAAGGCTTTTATCACGCGCTGATTGAAGCCCGGATTCCGTTCGAAATGGTTCACGACCAGTTGCTGGATGCGGCACACATTGATCAATTCAAGCTGCTGATTTTGCCGAACATTGCCGCGCTGTCGGACAAGCAATGCAATCAACTCCGCGACTATGTGCGGCGTGGCGGCAGCCTTGTGGCAACGCATGAAACTTCCTTGTATGAAGAATGGGGAGTGCGGCGAAAAGATTTTGGCTTGGCGGATTTGTTCGGCGCGAAGTTCAAAGGCCGAATTGAAAGCCCGATGCAGAATTCCTATCTGCAATTGGAGAAAGATGCTGCGGGTAAGTTTCATCCTTTGGTGGCAGGGCTGGAAGACGCTGGACGCATTATCAATGGAGTTTCACGCGTAGATGTCGAGGCGACGGAAAAAGCTCCGATGCCGCTGACGGTCATTCCTTCTTATCCTGACTTACCAATGGAAATGGTCTACCCGCGCGTGAAAAATTCAGGCATTGCCGGAGTCCATTTGCGCGAAGTGGGCAAAGGCCGCGTCGTGTATTTTCCCTGGGACATTGATCGTACGTTTTGGGAAGTGATGTCGCCAGATCACGGCTTGCTGCTGGCCAATGCGGTGCGATGGGCGATGAACGAGGAGCCGATTGTGACCGTAACCGGCCAAGGCGTGCTGGATGTAACGCTATGGCGACAGAAAGAATCCATGACCGTTCATCTGGTGAACGTGACCAATCCGATGATGATGAAAGGGGTGTAATCAAAAGTGAGACTCAAATTTGAGTCTCCGATTGACGGTACTTTTGCCAGTATGATTGCCATTCTTTGTTTGCGCGCCGGATGCGCAGGGCAATCATCTTTTCCGCGTTGTTTCTTTTCCACCAGGCGCCGGCGATTTTCAGCCGTTCCTGAATCACGGAGCGATGGGCACTTTCGATCTCTCCGGAGCCGATTGGCAAGCCTTCTTTCAATGCCCGCCGGTAATCCAGATTCTGGGTGCGATTATTCAAGTAACGATAACAGGCACGAACCGGAGCCTCTGGGGCCGCTGTTTGGGATGGCTCCTGATGCGCCGCCAGTGTCTTCAAGACCGTTTTCAGCCGATTGGCTTTCAATAGGTTTTGTTGCCGATGCAGCCATTGACGCTCTTTGCTTGGCGTGACCGATCGGGCTGCCGCCGCCAGGTATTGGCTGACGTGATAGAAATCAATCAGATAGTTCCCTTGCGTGCCGAAGCAACGTTCGACTTGTTCTACGATCCAACTTGCTCCATCGCCGACGCAATGTATCTTTGTTTTTGAACCGCCACCCAGCCGAATCACGCAAGCAGTTAATTGATCGCCCGCGTCATTGGCCGATCCCATCGTCGCGCCGAAACGCGCGGTCAATGAACCGGGCACGCGGGCTAAGGCCAGTCGCGCTTCCTGCCAACTGACAGTTCGGGTTTTGCGGCGATCTCCACGGACATTCTCTTTGACCGCAACCAACGGAACCATACTCCCGTCCATCTGCCCGATGATCTGGGATTGGCCGCCTCGCTCGGACAATTCTGTCAGCACTGGCTGTTGTTTGAGCATTACTTCGGCGTGATGTTCGGTGATCTGTCGCACGGCTCCGCTAGGCACCTCAATCCCGTAATGTTCCTTCACTCGTTCGACCGCTTTGCCAAACGATGACTCCGCTCCGAAGTCGGTCAACACCCGCTGCAAAGGTTGCGAATACTCTCGACAGCGAATTTCCGCTCCTTCGACGAACGGACGTAGTTGCGGGCCACCACGACCGCGACGATAGGTCTGCTCGATTACCGAGATTTCCCCGTAACAACTGTGCCAGTAGAGTCTTTTTTTTCCTTCCGACTCAATGCCGAATCCGCTTCCGCGGCTTGCTCGACAATTTCCTGCCGCCGCTCCGCCCAGCCTTGCAATGCCTCTTGCCCCATCTGGCGCAACTCTTCAATCACGCGCCGCTCCGCTTCAGCAGCCTTGTTCACGTCGCCCGCTGCATTCTCCACGACTTCCAGCAACCGGTTGATTCGCTCATATAAGCCCGGATGCGCCCTCAACCGCTCTTCCAGATTCTTTTTCATCGCTTTGCCCTTTCAGAGAAATTTTCACTCCATCTTCTCCAGATAAAGAGCATTGTCTAGTGATGAGTCCCATTTTTGATTACACCCTGATGAAAGGCCCATTCCGCGAATTGATCCCGATCAGTGAGCAAAAAGTCCGCATTCGCTTGCCGCAAGGCAAAAAGCCAAAACAGGTTCAATTGCTGGTCAGCGGTAATCAGGTTCGCACGGAAGAAGCAGCCGGATATTTGGCATTGACTGTGCCTTCAATTCTGGCTCACGAAGTCGTTGCAATTGATTTCGTTCAAAGATAATCCCGCATTGTTTTGATTGCGCGAAAAGCCATGTGTAATATAGCGTCAGTTGGACAAACCAAATTGTAACCTTCAGTTTGGGTCCTTCGTCTTTCGATCTATCAGACTTCTACAAAAAATGTCGGCGGATTTATCAAGATGAAGAAAAAGCGGTTGCAACTGGGAGTAGTGCTGTTAACTGTAAGCTGCGCAGTCTTTTATGTCGTTTCTTCTGCGCAGGCGCAACGCGCAACAACGCCGGACACGACGGCGCATCGCACGTTGATCAACGATTACTGCGTCAGTTGCCACAGCCAGAAAGCCAAAACCGCTGATGTTGTGCTGGAAGGTTTGGATTTCAATCGCGTCGGAGCCAACGCTGACATTTGGGAACGTGTGCTGCGCAAAGTCCGCACCGGTCAAATGCCGCCTGCCAAAACTCCGCATCCTGAAGCTGCCGAAGCAGCCGCATTCGTCACCTGGCTGGAAAGCTCGCTGGATCGAGCGGCTAAGCTTGACCCAAATCCTGGGCGACCTGCCGTTCATCGTCTGAACCGTGCCGAATACAGCAACGCGATTCGGGATTTGCTGGCCGTGGATATTCAACCGGGACAATGGCTGCCGGTGGATGATTCCGGGTACGGATTTGACAACATCGGCGAAGTTCTGACTTTGTCGCCTGCGCTGTTGGAAAAATATATGTCTGCCGCGCGCCGCATCAGCCGTCTGGCCGTTGGCGATCCGCAAATCAAACCTGTCGAAGAGCGGTTTGCTCCGCGACGCAACAGCCGAAGCGAACGGGTCAGCGACGACTTGCCGTTTTTCTCTCGCGGCGGGTTGTCGGTCAATTATTACTTCCCGCTGGATGGCGAATACCTGTTTCGCATCAAGACGCCTTCAAACGGCGATGCAGGAATTCCTGCCAAATATTACGAAGTTCGAATGCCTGTAAAAGCGGGTTTGCGAACCATCGGTGCGGCGTTTCCGAAAGAAAGCGCAAAAGCAGAACCAGCAGTTCCAGGACCAAGACGCGGGGGCCCAGGCCCTGGAATGGGCGCGCCGCAAATGGCTCCTTTGGATTTGCGATTGGATGGCGCCCGAATCAAACGCTTTGAGATTCCGGAAACCACTTCAATTGAAGTTTTGATCATCAGTGGCCCGCATAACGCTTCAGGCCGAGGCGAAACCCCAAGCCGCTCGAAAATCTTTATTTGCCAGCCTGCGGCAAACGCTTCTGCTGGTGAACAAACAGCCTGCGCGAAAAAGATTCTTTCCACGTTGGCTCGGCGAGCGTTTCGTCGCCCGGTGACGAATGCAGACATCGAACCGCTTCTGGCGTTTTATCAACAGAAACGGCAACAAAGCGATTTCGACAGCGGCATCCAAAGCGCGCTGGAGGCCATGTTGGTGTCGCCTGACTTTCTGCTCCGTGTCGAGCGTGATCCGAAAGCTGCTGCGCCAGGTTCGGTTTACCGACTGAATGATTTTGAACTGGCTTCGCGGCTGTCGTTCTTTTTGTGGAGCAGCATTCCCGATGACGAATTGCTGAATCTTGCCGAGCAGGGAAGATTGAAAATCCCATCCGTGTTGCAGCAACAGATTGGCCGCTTGCTGAATGACCCGCGTTCGCAAGCCTTTGTCGCCAACTTTGGGGGGCAATGGTTGCACCTGAGGAATCTGGAAACTTCGAAACCTGACCCGGATGTGTACCCAACGTTCGACGATACCTTGCGCCAGGATTTTGCCAAAGAAACGGAATTGTTTTTTGGCAGCATCGTTCGCGAAAACCGTGGCGCGGTTGAATTGCTGGACGCAGACTACACGTTTTTGAATCAGCGACTGGCCGAACATTACGGCATTCGTGGCGTGTACGGTTCGCAGTTTCGTCGTGTGGCGTTGACGCCGGAACAGCGCGCAACGCGCGGGGGCCTGCTGGGGCAGGGCAGCATTCTGACTGTCACTTCGTATCCCAACCGAACCTCTGTCGTTCAGCGCGGCAAATGGATTCTGGAAAACCTGTTGGGGGCACCGCCACCGCCTCCTCCGCCGGACATTCCCGATTTGAAGCCGAAAAGCCACGACGGTCGTTTGCTGAGCATGCGCGAACAACTGGATTTGCATCGTGCCAATGCCATTTGCGCTTCATGCCACGCGCGCATGGACCCGATCGGCTTTGCGCTGGAAAATTACGACGGCATTGGCAAATGGCGAACGAAAGACGCCGGTTCAATCATTGACGCTTCTGGCAAATTGCCAAACGGAAAAGTCTTTACCGGCCCAGCGGAATTGAAAAAGATTCTGCTGACAGACCACAAAGACGAGTTCATTACGACTGTCACTGAAAAATTATTGACGTATGCGCTCGGACGCGGGCTGGAAGCTTCCGATGCGCCCGCCATCCGTGAGATTATGCGCGACGCCGCAAAAGAGAATTACCGAATGACTGCGATGATTTCTGCAATCGTCAACAGCAAACCCTTCCAAATGAGGAGAACGCCGAAGTTATGAACCTGACCAAAAAATCGCTGCCGCGCCGCACGTTTTTGCGCGGAATGGGTGTGGCAATGGCTTTGCCGATGCTGGATGCGATGACGCCTGCTTTCGCGTCCGGCCCGAAATCGCCGGTTCGGCTTGGATTCGTGTATGTGCCGAATGGCATCATCATGAACAAGTGGACGCCAACGGGCGAAGGCGCAGGGTTTCAATTCGCTTCGACGATGAAGCCTCTCGAAGCCTTCCGCGAAAACTTGCTGGTGTTCAGCGGGTTGGCTCAGGTTCAAGGCCGTGCGCTTGGCGATGGCGCAGGCGATCACGCGCGTGCTGGCGCCACTTGGCTGACTGGCGTTCATCCAAAAAAATCCGAAATCACCATCCGCGCCGGAATTTCCGCTGACCAGCTTGCCGCCAAAGAATTGAGCAAGTTCACGCAGTTTGGTTCATTGGAACTTGGGATTGAATCGAATCAATTGGCGGGTGGTTGCGACAGCGGGTATAGCTGCGCGTACACCAACACCATGTCCTGGCGCAGCGACACTACGCCTTTGCCAGTGGAAAACAATCCGCGCGCAATTTTTGAACGGCTGTTCGGCGACGGCGAAAGCACGGATGCCGCGGCGCGGTTGGAGCAGATCAATCGCCAGCGCAGCATACTGGATTACGTCAACGGCAGTTTGAAACGAATGGGCGGAACGCTTGGCGCCAGCGATAAAGTCAAACTGAATGAATACACAGACGCTGTGCGCGACATCGAACGCCGCATCCAGAAAGCCGAACAGCAAAACGCGGCGATGAAATTGCCGGTGATGGAACGTCCGACCGCCGTTCCTGACGAATTTGAAGACCACGTCAAACTGGTTATGGATTTGCAGGTGTTGGCCTACCAAACCGATATGACGCGTGTTGTCAGCTTGATGATGGCCCGCGAAGGCAGCAACCGACCGTACCGCAACATCAACATTTCCGACGGTCACCACAACCTGACGCATCACCAAAACGACGCCGAAAAAATCGCCAAGGTGACGAAGATCAACGAAGTCCACGTCAAGATGTTTGCGTACCTGTTGGATCGGTTGAAAGCAACGCCGGAAGGAAATGGCAATCTGCTGGACAATTCTTTGATTCTGTACGGCAGCAGCATCAGCGACGGCAATCTGCATACGCATCACGATTTGCCGTTGGTATTGGCAGGCGGTGGTGGCGGACAGGTTCGCGGCAATCGCCACATTGTTTATCCGAAAGACACACCGCTGAACAATTTGCTGGTCAGCATGCTGGAAACCGCTGGCGTGCCGGTTGAAAAGTTCGGCGACAGCACAGGCAAACTCGATTGCCTGGCGTAAACCAAAACATCCTCCCACGAAGTTACATGAAGGGAACACGAAGAAAGGAAATAGACAGGATTCACAAGATTGCACAGGATTGATGGCAGTCCAATCCCGCGTAGATTCCTCATCCTGTTGAATTCTGTAAATCCTGTCTACAGATTTCTCTTTTTCCTTCGTGGTTCTTCGTGTGGCTTCGTGGAAGGTTTCCCTCGGAGGAAAAGAGAATGATCCGTTACTCGACCCTGCTTCTCGTAATTTTGTTTGTCACTGTCGCGTTTGCGCAAAACCCGGCTCCGCAACAACCCGCCGCTGCTCCGCAAGCTGCACCCGCGAATCCGCTCAGCGCCGAAGCCAAGCAGATGTACAACGGCGTCAAAACCAATCTGCTCAAGATGGCAGAAAAAATGCCTGAAGAGCATTACGCATTCAAAGCAACGGCGGACGTGCGCACCTT
>CAZMXG010000038.1:0-12395 GCA_964570175.1 uncultured Heliomicrobium sp.
TTCAATCCACGGTAGCCGAATGTTCTTTTGCTCTCGTCGCGTCAGTGACGATTGAATTCATTCGTCGCTGACGCGACGAGAATCTTTCTCCTGATACCTCCAGGCGTTGAAAACGCCGGGCTAAAGTCAGCCGCCACTCTGTGGCGAAAACTGGCGAAAGACGTCTTCATTTGTAAAACAATGAAATTCAAATTGCTGATATGTCTATTTGTGCTACTAGCCGTAACAAACAGTGCCAGCCATCGCTCGCAGGCGGTTCAAACAACCGCGCCAGTCAGCGTTTATCTGATTAAACCCGCTCGTGTTTTTGACGGCGAACAGTTGCGCGAAAACTGGTCTGTGTTGGTTCGCGGCGAAAAGATCGAAGCCGTCGGCGAAATCAAAGCCACCGGCGATGCCAAAATCATCGAACTGCCTGGCACAACGTTGATGCCCGGCTTAATCGAAGGACATTCCCACGTGTTGCTGCATCCATACAGCGAAACTCCGTGGAATGATCAGGTTGCCCGTGAACATCTGAGCCTGCGCGTGGCGCGAGCGACGAACCATTTGCGCGACACATTGCTGGCGGGCTTCACGACGGTTCGCGATTTGGGAACCGAAGGCGCGGATTATGCAGATGTCGGCCTGAAACAAGCCGTCCAGCAAGGAATCATTCCCGGTCCGCGAATGCTGGTTGCCACGCGGGCGATTGTCGTCAGCGGCAGTTACGGTCCCAAGGGATACGCCACCGAATGGAATGTGCCGCAAGGCGCGGAAGAAGCCGACGGCGTGGATTCACTAACTCGCGCCGTCCGCACGCAAATTGGCAAAGGTGCGGATTGGATCAAGGTCTACGCCGATTACCGCTGGGGCAAAGCCGGAGCCGCGCCGACGTTTACCCTCGACGAATTGAAGCTGGTTGTCGAGCTTGCAAAAAGTGCTGGGGTTCCGGTTGCCGCTCATTCAACAACTCCTGAAGGAATGCGCCGCGCGACACTGGCGGGCGTTGAAACTATCGAACATGGCGACGACGGCACGCCGGAAGTCTTTCGTTTGATGAAAGAAAAAGGCGTTGCGCTTTGCCCCACCTTGTCCGTCGGCAACCAGACGCGCAAACCCGCGATGATGAAAGCAGCGATCGAAGCGGGCGTGACCATCGTGGCAGGCAGCGACGTGGGCGTATTTGCTCACGGCGATAACGCCCGCGAACTGGAAGCAATGGTCAAGTTTGGAATGCAGCCGGTGGACGCGCTGCGCTCCGCGACTTCGATCAATGCGCACGTGATGCACTTGGAAAAACAGATCGGCTCAGTCAAACCTGGCTTACTGGCCGATTTGATCGCCGTCGAAGGCGACCCAACAAAAGATGTGTCGGTCATTCGCAAAGTAAAACTGGTAATGAAAGGCGGTAAGGTTTACAAACAATGACCAACAGGCAATTGAAACCAATCGGAGGCAATCAATGAGCACTAAGAAACGCAGAGACTTTTTGAAAACGTCAGCAGCGGGTTTGGGCGGAACGATGTTGATGTCTGCCCTGCCTGCGTCAGCAAAAATTATCGGAGCCAATGACCGCATTCGCGTCGGAGCCGTCGGAACCGGCGGACGTATGCGTGGCCTTCTTAACCATTTCAAGAATCAACCAGACACAGATATTGTCGCGCTCTGCGATGTTTATCAGCCCAATATTGAGCGCACAGCAACACAGCTTGGAATTCCCAACGCCAAACAGATCAAAGACTATCGCGCCGTGCTCGACGACAAGAACATTGATGCCGTCGTCATCGCCACACCCGATCATTGGCACGTCAAAATCACCTCGGACGCTGTCGCCGCAGGCAAAGACGTTTATGTCGAAAAACCCATAACGCATACGCTCGAAGAAGGCGCTGGCATTATCAAAGCCGTCGAAGCCAGCAAGCGCGTTGTGCAAGTTGGCATGCAGCAACGAAGCTGGGAGCATTTCGCTCAAGGCAAACAGATCGTTGACGAAGGCAAGCTCGGCCAAATTACGACCGTACGGATGTGGTGGTATCAAAACTATCCGGCCAGCGGCCATTCCAACAAAATCGCGTATGACAAGCTCGATCAAAAAGCCTGGCTAGGCAATGCTCCGGCGCAGGAGCTGACGCCCGCCAAGTTTTACTGGTGGCGCTGGTATTGGAACTTCGGCGGCGGTGCGCTAACAGATTTGATGTGTCACTGGATTGATGTGGTGCATTGGTACACAGGCGCGACGACTCCGCTGACGGCAATGACTGTCGGCAATCGTTACGTGCTGGATTGGGAATGCCCGGACACAATCAACTGCGTGCTGGAATATCCCAAGAACTTCACGGCGACCTATCACGGGACCATGACAAGCAGCATTGACGATGGCGGTCTGGAGCTTCGCGGAACGAAAGCGACGATGAAGCTCGACCGCGAACGGCTGGCCGTGTATCCCGAAGCCGGATCAGGATTCAGTCGCGCTGGCGATGCCAAACATAGCATCTTGATTCCATCCAAAGGAGATGGAACTTTTACGCACATCCGCAACTTCCTGGATTGCGTGAAGAGTCGCAAAACGCCGAACGCAGATATTCGCGTTGCCGTCGAAGCCGCACGCGCTGCCCACATCGGCAATCTGGCGTTAAAACAGGAACGAAAAGTTCGTTGGAACGCACAACAAGCTAAACTGGAAAGCTGAGGATTGATTACTATGAAACATCCGCAAACATCACAAGACGTCCCAAATGTCAGCCGCCGCTGGTTTATTGAACAGTGCGGCGTCGGTTTGGGCGCGTTGGCGCTTAATCATCTGCTTTCCAGCGAAGGTTACGCGCAAGGAGCGCAAAACCCACTGGCGCCGAAACAACCGCACTTTGCGCCGAAGGTCAAAAACGTCATTTACCTGTTTATGGCTGGCGGGCCAAGCCATATAGAAATGTTTGACAACAAACCGTCGCTGGCAAAATTCGATGGAACGCTGCCTCCGCCAGATTTGCTGAAAGGATACCGAGCGGCATTCATCAATCCGAACTCGAAGCTGTTGGGGCCGAAGTTCAAGTTCGCCAAGTATGGCCAATCCGGCGCGGAAGTGTCCGAACTGTTGCCGCATACGGCAAAAATCGTGGACGACATTGCCATCGTCAAAGGAATGGTCAGCGATGCGTTCAATCATGCTCCGGCGCAGTTGATGATGAATACGGGTTCGATGATTTTTGGGCGACCAAGTTTTGGAGCATGGACAGTTTACGGAATGGGTAGTGAAGCCGAAGACCTGCCTGCTTTCGTTGTGTTCAGCACCGGCAGCAAAGGCCCCAGCGGCGGCAATTCGTGTTGGGGCAGCGGCTTTTTGCCGACTGTTTACCAGGGCGTGCAGTTCCGCAACGTAGGCGACCCGGTGCTCTATCTGTCGAATCCGCGCGGCGTGGATGCCAAGCTGCAACGCGATTCGCTGGATACAATTCAGAAACTCAACCGCATGCGGCTGGACACGGTTGGCGATCCTGAAATTGCCACGCGCATCAATTCGTTCGAGATGGCGTTCAAGATGCAATCCAGCGCGCCCGAACTGATGGATTTGAGCAAAGAGCCGAAACACGTTCTGGAAATGTACGGCGCTGAACCCGGCAAACCGTCATTTGCCAATTCGGTTTTGATGGCTCGGCGATTGGTCGAACGCGGTGTGCGCTTTGTGCAGATTTACCACGAAGCCTGGGATCAGCACGGTTCGCTGGTTCGCGACCTGACCAAAAATTGCCAGGACACAGATCAAGCTTGCGCGGCCTTGGTCAAAGACCTGAAACAGCGCGGAATGCTGAAAGACACCTTGGTCGTTTGGGGCGGCGAATTTGGGCGAACGCCGATGGTGCAAGGCGGCAGCGACGGACGCGATCATCATCCAAATGCTTTCACCATGTGGCTGGCTGGCGGAGGCATCAAACCCGGCATCACTTATGGTGAAAGCGATGAACTAGGCTTCAACGTTGTCAAAGATCGTGTTCATGTTCACGACCTGCACGCGACGCTGCTGCATCAATTGGGCTTCGATCACGAAAAACTGACATATCGTTTTCAGGGGCGAGATTTCCGGCTGACGGACGTTGCAGGTCTAGTTGTAGACAAGCTGCTAGCGTAAGAAATAGAAAAACAGATGAGGTACACGTACTCAATCCCTACTTTTGTAATCGCCGTAGCGATCTACCTTTGCCTCGCTACAAGTTCTGAAGCAGTGTTTCCATCAAATGCGGAAACACTGCTAGCAAATGAGAACCCGGAGTTCTGTGATTCGAAAGTATGTGAACTCCACGAAACCGACTTACAAAGAGATAGAGTTCCAATTGTCGGCGGCTTCTCAACCAGTCGCCGGTTATTGAATCATAGAGATCTTTTCCCTTACTCCAACAAATTCTATGACATGGGTTGCGTCGTTGGTGGTAAGCGATACGCCGAAGTCGTTTATTGTCCCAAATGCCGGCAAGCTGAATCCTGGTGGGCGCTTACAAGCCTGCTTGGCAGTTCTTGGCAAGAAGCGTGGAAGCCAAAGCCGAAGCATAGTGACGCAGTGAGAGTTTTGGTCGCTACAGGCGGTCACGATTACGACCCGGAGTTCTATTCCATTTTTGATGATGAAGCCATCAACGCCAAAGTGGATCCTCATCCAAGAGCTTACAGCTACGACATGCGCAAACGAGCTGACGTGCTGATGATTTACGATACGGCACAAACACAGGAACCGGCGAAACAGAAAAACTTGCGCGATTTTGTCGAAAGCGGCAAAGGCGTTGTCGTGCTGCATCACGGCATCTGCACCAACGTCAATTGGCCGTGGTGGTATGAAGAAGTTGTTGGTGGCCGCTGGTTGTTTGAACCGGTCAACGGCAAAGTCGGCAGCTACAAACACGACGTGGATTTGACGATCAAACCAGCAATGCAGCATCCAATTTTGAAGGGCATCGGAACGTTCAAGATTCACGACGAAACCTACAAAGACCTGTGGATTTCGCCGAAGGTCAAAGTACTGCTAACCACAGACGATAAAACCAGCGATGGTCCTGTTGCCTGGATCGGTCCTTACGAAAAAGCGCGCGTCGTGTACATCCAACTCGGCCATGACCGAAGTGCAAACTTGAATCCGAATTACCAGCGACTGGTCAGAAACGCGATTCAGTGGGCGGCAGGAAAATTGAATTGACCGCTGCTGACAGAAAACCAATGTACGCCATCCGCCTTGCCAAACCCGAAGACCTCGCCTTTCTGCCTGATATTGAAAGGGCCGCAGGAGATTTGTTCATACAGTTCCCCGCCCTGGCGAATTTGCCGGATGGTGTCACCTCGCTGGAAGAGTTTCAGGAATCCCAACAGAGCAATCTGCTTTGGGTAGCCGCCTTGCCTTCCGGCAAGCCAATTGGCTTCGCGCAGGTTTACATTGTGGATGGAGCAGCGCATCTGGATGAACTGGATGTTCACCCGGATTACGGACGGCAAGGAATTGGCACAAAGATGGTTCAAACCGTCATTGAATGGGCACGAAGCAATGGAATCCCAGCCGTCACTTTGACGACGTTTCGTGACGTCCCCTGGAACGAGCCTTTTTACCGAAAACTTGGCTTCCGAATTCTTGAATGGGAAGAATTGTCGGCGGGCCTGATCAAGATCGTGGAAGAAGAGGAAAGCCACGGGCTAACTCGGGATCTTCGCGTGGTGATGAAAATCAAAACAACAGCCGTTTAATCGCTTCAGGTATTTTTGGTGATGGCATTGATTTCACCGCCGACCAGGATGGCAATGCCTGTCAGGTAAAACCACAGCATCAACATCATCACCCCGCCGAGCGCGCCATACGTCGCACTATAGTTCCCAAAACGCGAAACGTAATACCGAAAGCCGAACGAAATCAGCAGCCAGCAAACCACGGCAAAGACTGCGCCGGGCGTAAACCATCTCCAGGGATGCCTGAAGTTCGGCGCGAAATAGTAAATCAGATCAACACCGATCAGGATCAGAATGCTGACCAACGGCCATTGGGCGATCCCAAACGCCGTTTTGAAAGCCGCGCCCAATCCGAAAAACCGGGCAATCGTCCAGCCCAGACTTTCGCCGAAAAAGATCAGTGACAACGCCGTCAGCACAAACACAGCCAGCCCCAGCGTCAACCAAATCGAAAGCAGCTTTTCCCGCCACCAGGGACGCGGTGTTGTGGTTCGATAGGCCCGGTTGATCGAACCGATGATTGCTTCCATTCCCGCAGAAGAAGCCCAAATCGCCACGACAATGCTGAAGCTAAGAAGACGACCTCGTTGTTGCGAGACGATTTCATGAAAGGTTCTGTCTATCAGATTGTACGCATCCAGCGGCAACACGTTGTTCAGCGCGCCCAACCAATAATCCAGCTTACGCGGAATCGGCAGGTAGGCCAGCATCGCGGTCAAAAAGATCAACAGCGGGAAGAGAGAAAAGAGCCAGTAATACGCAAGCTGCGCTGCTCTTCCAAATACATCGTCTTCAAATACTTTATTCCAGAGCTGCCTCAAAAAAGGGGTAGACACAGGAACGGGAAGGCCCGGTGACAGGTCGACAGATAGATTTTCCTCTTCCTGTCGTCCTGTCACCTCGTCTCCTTGCCACGCTGTTTCTTGATTAGTTGTCACTTGATCTGAACTGTCACTCGGTTTGCCGCTACTCCGCCGACTGTGACGACAACTTCGACGTTCCGTGTGCCTTGGCCAGCCAGCGCCGCCGGGAATTCAACGTTAATCTGATCCAAACCGGCGAAGCTGCCTTGCGCACCGGCGTAAAGAACGTTGGCCGGACGGCCATCAATCGTGACCGTCACCGATTCAGCAACGCCATTTCCGTCATTAGGATTGGCAGCTGGAGCGTTACGCAATCCAGTGGCGTAAAGCACCAGAATATTCGCACGACCATTGGCCACAACATCGAATGGAGCTAACTGAAAATTGATGCCGTCCACGGTCGCTTGTGCAGCGGCTGCGCCTGTCCCGGACGCATTTGCCGTAAAGATCGCTGGCGCAGCAGCAACGATTTGAATGTTGCCAAGCGCGTAACTGCCCATCGGATTGGTAACAATGATTGTCGCCGCTCCCGGGTCAACCCCCGCCGGAACCACAAAATTGATTTGCGTGGGCGAAACAAAAATCAGCGGCGCGGGAATTCCGTTGACTGTCAGCATCGTATCCGCCAAACCATTTGGCAGCGGAACGGATTGCGCAATTTCGATGCGCGAAGCCAGGTTCACGCCAAACGCCGCGGCCAGCGAATTTACCGCCAGCGGCCCCTGTTTGAAATCAGCCGCGCCGACTGCCGTCAACGGCGATGCTTGAATAACGCTGATTTGCACAATCTTGATATCTGTCAAAGTGCCGTCACCAGCCGTGAAGCTGACCGTAATGCTCCGTCCAATATCCGCCGCAGTCGGCGTCCAACGGAACGTGCCTTTCGCACTGTTGTTCGTGTCGTTCGCGACGGTGAAATTCGCTCCCGCTGGCAATCCTTCTGCCGTAATCGAAACCGGAACTTCCGATCCCAAATCCTGCGCCGAAACGACAAAGGCCAGTTCGCGTCCGGGCAAGGCGATTTGTTGGGTGACAGGCACAATCATCAAAGGCGGCTGGTTCGGCGTGATGATGGAAAATCCATCAACTTTGAACCGTTCGTTGGTGGAAACCGTGGTTGCGCCGGTTGAGCCTGTATTTCCTCCCACGGTGTAAACCCAGCCGTTCAAAATGGCGCTGCCTGGCCGCGAACGCACCGTCGGCAAATTGACCGAAGCATCCGGCGACAACCAGCGGTCGGCGGCAAAATCATAAATGTCCACAATCGAAGTCAACAATCCGTTGTTGTCTTCTCCGCCGATAATCAGCCAATACACTTTTCCAGCGGCGTCCTGAGCAAGCGCGCTGGTTCCGTATATGTGAACACGCGGCATTGGCACTATCGGCGACCAGCTTTGCGTGGTGAAATTGAACACTTCGCCGTTGACGCCTCCGCCGACCCCGCCAACGACATACAACTTGCCGCCCACAAAAGCCGATTCGTGCGCGAATCGCGCTGTCGCCATCGGCGGCAAGGCAGCCCACTGATTGGTTTGCGCGTTGTATACCTGGGCGTTTGTGACGCCATCCACCAGATCACTGCCGCCCGTCATGAAATAGCGGCTATTCGCCGGATCAGATGCCAGCGCGTACGCATGCACTGCGACAGGCGGAACAGCCAATCTGCTCCAACTGTTTGCAGCGATGTCATAAACAAACTGCCCTCGATCAACATCCACCGCAGATGGCGTGATGCCACCGGGAACATAAATCTTTCCGTTGATCGTCACTGCCTTGGCAGAATTGATTGGCGCAGGCAACGGCGCAAGAGACTGCCAGTCTGGCGAAGCCGCTGCCGGATCAAAGCGGCTGACATTTGTTAGCGCGGTGCTATTCCCCGTATTCAAGCGTCCGGCAATTTGATAGATGTATTTGCCGTCACTGGTCGCGGCTAAACGATTGATACCGGATAGCAGCGGCGTTTGGGGTTGCCAGCGGCTTTCGATGGTGAAATCGCTGCTGGAAAATACTTCCGTTTCAGCGCCTTCGTCGTCTATCGCCAGAACTCGCAACCGCCCATTCGCAGTCGCGGCATTTGCCGGAACCAGCCAGTTAAATGATTTTGACTCGCCTCCCAAATCAGCGATGTTTGTAATCAGTTGCGGCGTAGCACCAGTGCTGCGGTAAAGCCCCACACGATGCCGGGAGACTTTTCGATTGTCCGCCGATTGCCAGCGCAGGGTGGCAACGGTTCCGATGAAAAACTTTTCTCCGCCTGCGGGAGAAAGCACAGAAACAGTTGGCGGGGTCAAAGCCGTGTAAGTAAACCCTCCAGTCAATTTCTTTTCTGCCGTGGTAGAGTTTCTGACCGTCAGATCAACTGCTCCCGGCGCGGTTGTTGCTGGAACAGTCACGCGCAACGTACTGGAATTGATGAACGTTCGTGTTCCCGCGAGCGTGCCAAACAGCACGGTTGTTTCAGGCGAAAAGTTCGCCCCATTGATGGTCACAGCAGTGCCGCCTTTGATTGAACCGGAATTCGGAAAAATCCCATTCACATCCGGCGCGCCGGCGGTCGAACCTGTCACGTAATAAGTAAATGCATTGAGCAACGTGACCGATCCGTAACGCGTTTCGACACGAACACTAGCCCTGCCTGCTGATTGAGCCGGTGTATTCATGGCAATGGCTGTGCTACCTAGTGCGCGAACATTTACCCCAGCCGTATTGTTGAAGAAAACTTTGACGTCGCCGTCTTCCGTAAAGTTCAACCCGCTGATGGTCACGGTTGTGCCGCCGCCTGGCGAACCGAACGCAGGCGTTAGGCCAGTGATGGTAGGAGCGAGCTGATTTGCTGGCGGAATGAACGTTGGATCGGAAGCGCGCGCGACAATGCGTATATCGTCAATGGTCCAGCCATCGGCGACGGAAACCGTGCTCAAACGAAATCGGATTCTGACGCGCGGCTGCCCCGCCAACATATCCAGTTTCAAAACTGATTGGATGAACGATGATTGTGTGCCTGTAAATGCTGTTGCGCGATTCCAGCTTGCCCCGTCATTCGTTGAAAACTCAACATTGCCGAAATCCGTGCCCCCGCCTGCGAACGCATAACGATGTGCGAACGTCAGCGTCACGCCCAGCGCGCGGGACAAATCTATCAGCGGCGAAACCAGCGAAGCATTCGTCCCGCCCACGTAATTTCCAGTCGGGCTATCGGACCACGAACGCGATCCGGAAGCGCCAAGGGTTTCAGAAATTCCCCACGCAGTAGACGGCGTTCCGCTGATACTCCATCCGATGTTTCCCGCTTCGACGGAATCGTCAAAAACGATTTTTTCACCTGCGACATCCGCTTGCGCGATTACTTGAGCCGTCGCGCCGTTGCCGTTGTCCGCGTCGTCGTAGGTGATCGTGATTTTGTCGCGCGCAGCCAGCGACGCCTGCAACTGGCCATCGCCAGGCGTCGCCGCACCGGTCACAACGCGCAAACTGGAGTTGAAACTTCCCAAGGCTATGGCATCCGCCGCCATCGTCACCATTTCTTCATCGCCTGTCACGGAGCTTCGAACTTTGGCGCGAATGGTTCCGCTGGCGTTGCGGTCCCCCAGCGAAAAGCGCACCGTTTCGCCCAGTAAGTAGGCTTTCTGGTCGAACTGAACGATGCCCAGATTGCTGCAAAACGGCGGCACGTCAAAGGCCTGAACCGGCGTGCGATCCACTGTGCCAATCGTCGCGGCGGAATATCCCAGGCCATGCTTGGCAAATGCAGTCCACATTGCGCATTGGTTTACACCGCCATTGTTGACTCTGTCCGCCGCCAGAATCGAATTGCGCGAATCCACAAACGAAGGTGCAGGCGACGACAGTTTCATTCCATCAACCACCAGTTGCAGGCTTTGCCGTTGGCCTTCCGTAAAACCAAGCTTGCGAATCAACTGCGCGCGCACATCCAACAAGGTGTTGCACCAGATTTCACCCACACCGTGCGGAGCCACGCTGTCCGCAATATCGCTGTAATTCAACGGATAGACTGAAGCGTTGGTGCTGTACGGAAACCTGCGAATTCCGCGCGAGTAATTGCCCGTGGCAAATTGCCCAACCGCGTAACTGCCATCCAGGTTGTCCGTCGCCGAAGCCAGCAACACGATGCCGAAATAATCAGACCAGCCTTCGCCCATTTGCTGAAACCCATTCAGATTGCGCACCAGGCGAATGCTCAATCCGTGCGTCAGTTCGTGAATGATGACTCCTTGGTCAAAATCACCGTCGCGCTGCGGAGTTCCATTCCACAAATACATTTGCATTCGCCCGGTTGATCCGTCTGTTTGTGATGTTGAGAAGTTCGCGTTATTGGTTCCGCCGCCGTCCTGCGCTTCGGCGCGCACCGCATCATTGCCAACGCCCTGGCCGCTGAAATTCACGGTTTGGAAATTTCCTGCGGCTTCTGTGAAACCGAACATATACAAAATGTCGTGATACCGATTCGTCCAGTAAAACAAATTCGCCAGCGCGGCTTTCTGGTTGTCGGCAGTCGTCGGAGCCATCGCCAAATCCAGCGGAAAAGAAAAATTGCTGTCCGGCACGGCCAGCCTGGGCGAATCATCCGGCTGGTTATTGGTGTCGGCGTCCACGTAAGCGTCCGTATTATTGCCAGTGAATGATGTCGGCGCTTGCCCATTCCACCAATCATTGCGCGGATCGTTCGCCGGAAAAATCGTGCTGCCATTGAATGAAGCAGACCGAAACGCCAGATCTTCGCGTTGAACCACTGCCGGATTGTTGTTCAGCATGGGCAAATTTGGACGCGGACTTTCTTTGGTAAAAACCTGGCCATGAGGCGTCGGTTGAGGTTGTACGGTTGTGGTTCCAATTTTAGGCTGCATCGCGGATGGCCGCGCATTCCGCCCAAAGGCGGGCGCGTCAATGCTATTATCAAAACAATACGAAGTCAGATTTTTGCGATACAGCAGCGCGCCGGTTTCGGCGTCCACAATCATCTGGTACACGTCGGCGGATTCCACCAGCCACATTTCGAATTCCCAAGCCAGCCGCAAATGGTCGCTGAGCGTTGGGAAGTAAACCAACCGTGCATCAATTTCGCGGCTGAATTTTGCCGGTAGCGAAAGCTTCTGCCTTAAAGCACGGCCAGCAGCGGCGCTTTTGACCGTCGCCGCATTCGTCATTTCAACGTCGGCAAATTCCACTGCGCGATTGAACGCGGCGTTAACCGTCAAACGCGGCTGCGTCAGGTTAGCTGCCCGCGCGGCGGCGGGAAGCAATTCTCCTCCGGCGGTAATCAGCGCGCCACTGCGGTCAAAGTGAAAAACGTACTCTCCCTGAAAAACTTCAATCCCGTTGACCTCCTGCTGCAGGTACAAATGCGTCACGCCGTTGTGATCTGTGTTGTAGCGTTTGGCCACGCGCAACCCGTCAACTTCGCCGTCGCCCAAATGATAAAGATCGCTGTTGGATTTCAAAAAGTACCTGGCACCGGCTTCAACATCTGCGGTCGCTGGAGTCAAATCCTGCGTGAAGCTGAACACGCGGCTGGGCGCGTTGGTCAAACTGCTGAATTGAATTTGCGCGCTTGGCCGTTCTCGACGAAGCCTGGAATTCCGTGCTGTAGCAAGCTGGCGCCCTTCGGCTTCGGCGGCTTTCATTTCCGCAGGCGGAGCCGGTAAGGTCTGCGCCAATCCGGCGCGAATATCAAAATCTTCCATTTGCTTCGGAACTCGTTTTGCCTGTTCCGACTGACGTTGCGCTCTGGCGGTAAACACCAGCGAAAATACACATACGATGACGACGAATGTAACAAGGGAAAGAAGGTTTCTTTTCATTTTTTACAGTCTTGTGGAGGTTAAGCGCGTTGGA
>CAZMXG010000038.1:12495-48987 GCA_964570175.1 uncultured Heliomicrobium sp.
GGAAAGAAGGTTTCTTTTCATTTTTTACAGTCTTGTGGAGGTTAAGCGCGTTGGAAGCGCTGAGTTCCTAATTGGGATTCCTGACAGCGTTTGCCGGATCAATGTGAAGTTTGGATTTGACGCGAAAGTTTTACGAATCGCAACTCCCCGCTTGGGTACAGGGATTCTAGCCGAGAACGCAGGTTCGTTTGAAGCAGCACGGACGCAAATCTCGCAACCTTTGACCAAACACCGAACAAACGCTAAAAACGAACCAGAACTAACAACGGAGAACCAACAATGAAAATTCTGATCACGGGCGCGACTGGTTTCATTGGCCAACCTTTGTGTAAAGCTCTTGCTGGCGAAGGCCACGAATTCCATGTGCTTTCGCGACGGCCCGAATCCGTGAATTTGCCGCGCGCAAAGGCGTTCCGCTGGAACCCGGAAGCCGAAACGCCTCCTGCCGAAGCCTGGGACGGCGTCGAAGCTGTCATCCATCTGGCCGGAGAACCCATTGCCGCCAAACGCTGGACCGAAGAACAAAAACGCCGCATTCGCGATTCGCGCGTCCTCGGCACTCGCAACTTGGTCAAAGGCATGCAGCAAGCCGCCAAGCCGCCGAAAGTTTTGGTCAGTGGTTCGGCGGTTGGCTTTTACGGCCACCGGGGCGATGAAAAAGTGGACGAACGGTCCAAACCCGGGACCGGCTTTTTTCCCGACATTTGCACCGCCTGGGAACACGAAGCCGAACAGGCAAAAGCCTTAGGCACACGTGTGGTCCAGGTTCGCATCGGCGTCGTTTTGGGCAATGGCGGAGGAATTCTGGAAAAGATACTGATTCCCTTCAAGCTGGGCATTGGCGGCAGAATCAGTAGCGGGAAACAATGGTTTCCGTGGATTCACATTGACGACATCCTGGGCATTTTGCGCCATGCGCTTTACACAGATCAGCTTAGCGGCCCGATCAACGGAGTCGCGCCAAATCCGGCCACCAACGAACAGTTTACCGAAGCTTTGGGCACGGCGCTTCATCGCCCTACGATCTTCCCTGTTCCGGAATTCGCCTTGCGAATCGCGATGGGCGAAATGGCTGATGCCGCGCTGGACAGCCAGCGCGTGTTAGCGACAGTTGCGCTGGAAACCGGCTACCAGTTTCGCTACCCGGAATTGCAAGCGGCGCTGAATGCTTTGCTGCGATAGTCGGTACGGAACCGAGAGCGGTAGCGACTGGGTTGTTTGGCAAACGGTATTTTCGCTTTACGCAGTTGCCACCGCGCTTGGTTCCATACCAATAAACGACGCGGCAAAGTAAAATGCTGTTCGAAGCTTATTTCACGTTGAAGTCACGTAACAGCAATCAGGATAAAGCGATTGACGACGTTCTTCGTTCCGTAGGAACGGTTTGAGTTTAGCCCGGCGATTCATCGCCGGGTCTGATCGGACACACCATCGCGTCCTGTAGGGACGCTTGAAGTCGCCGGTCAAATGCAGTTGGTTCTGGGATGAAAATGTCATCAATATTGATTCAATCCTTCTTTGCTCTGTAACTTCAGCTTCACGACCCAACTAAACAGGAGAATCACGAATGCGACTGAAAAGAGCAATGACTCTGGTGTCCCTGCTTGCGCTCAGCGGAATGCTTGGCGCTTGCGGACATCACGATTCAGAAACCAGCAAATCCCCATCAACCGAAACCACGGCGAAAGGAGCGGAAGCAAAATTGAAGAAAGAAAGTTTTGGCAAACTGCCGGACGGCACTCAAGTGGACGTATACACGCTGACCAACAAAAACGGCGTCGAAGCGAAAATCACCAACTACGGCGCAACCCTGACTTCGGTCAAAGTGCCGGATCGCACTGGCAAAATTGACGACGTGGAGTTGGGCTACGACAGCATTGATGGCTATTTGGACAAGAACCCTCATTTGGGAGCCATCGCCGGACGCTACGCCAACCGCATCGCCAAAGGCGAATTCAAGCTGGGCGGCAAAACCTACACGCTGGCCAAAAACAATGGCCCGAACCACCTGCACGGCGGCCCAAACGGATTTTTCAAACAGCTTTGGACGGCAAGGGATGTGTCAGGCAAAGACGGCCAAGCCGTTTCCTTCACGTACTTGAGCAAAGACGGCGAAGAAAATTATCCCGGCAATCTGACCGCGACTGTGACCTACACGCTGACGGACAAAAACGAACTGAAGATTGATTACGCAGCCACGACCGACAAAGAAACGATCCTGAACCTGACCAACCACGCCTACTTCAATCTGGCCGGAGCCGGAAACGGCGACATCCTGAAACATCAGTTGAAGATCAACGCCACACAGTTCACGCCCGTGGACAAAACCATGATCCCCACCGGCAAGCTGGAAAATCTGGCAGGCACGCCGATGGACTTTTCCAAACTGACGGCCATCGGCGATCGCATTGATTCCACCTACGAGCAGTTGGTCTTGGGCAAAGGCTACGACCACAACTACGTGCTTGCGACGGGCGGCTCACTGGCCACACAAGCCGTCGAAGTCTACGAACCCACCACAGGCCGCGTGATGGAAGTGTTCACCGACCAACCCGGCGTGCAGCTTTACACCGCCAATCACCTGGACGGTTCGATCATCGGCAAAGGTGGTAAGGCCTACAAACAACGCGGCGGTTTCTGCCTGGAAACGCAGCACTTCCCGGATTCGCCGAATCAACCGAGTTTTCCAACGACTGTGCTGAAACCCGGCGAGAAGTTCCAATCCACGACGATCTTCAAATTCTCGGCACGTTAAGAAAACGAGTCAGTACCGCGACGGGTAGGGAGCGAGTTGTTCCCAGAATTACATTGCGCAGAAACTCGCTTGCTACTACGCGCGGTACTGATTCCGTCAGCAAAAACATTGTCGCTGCCATAGCCTGATGCTATGCTCCCGCCCGCAACTCAGTCCCGAAAGCAGTATCAAATCATTCAGTTAGTGACGAACGCGTTATGGCCTTTTTGCCGGAGTTCGAAACAGACATTTTCATCAGCTACGCCCGCGTGGATAACAAAACGGCCACGGACGGCGAAGGCTGGGTTGCGCTCTTCATCAAACATCTGCAAACCGAACTGGACAAACTGCACGGACGCATGGGCGAAGTGAAGCTTTGGTGGGACCCAACGCTGGATGACAATCAGCTTTTCGATGTAAAAATCCAAAACCAGATCAACGGCTCGGCAATCTTCTTGGCGCTGACTTCCAACGGGTATTTGCGATCCGACTATTGCCGCAAAGAGCTGCGGTGGTTTCGTGAACAAGCGGAACAGAATCACGGCTTGAAAGTCGGCGACCGGCTGCGTGTCGTCAACGTCATGCTCAACAACATTCCGCCAACAGACTGGCCGAACGAATTTCAAGGCGCACTCGGATCGAAGTTTCACGACGCCGAGCGCGAAGACGAACCTGGGCGGCCTTTTGAGCCGAGCGAAAAGTTATTTCGAAAAACACTGCGCAAGCTGAGCGATTCTATCTTCCGCACGCTGCAAGCATTCCAAAAGATTGCCGAAATGCCTGCGCCAAAACCTCAGCCGGAAGATTCCTTCGTCGTCTTTCTGGCGGATGTGTCTGACTCGCTGCAGAACCGCCGAGACCTGGTCGCCAACGAATTGCGCCAACAAGGTGTGCGCTTGCTGGATTCCCTTCCGCCTCCACACGAAGCCGCCGCACACGATGCCAAGCTCAAAACCGAAATTGCTCGCGCGGACTTGGCGGTTCACCTGCTGAACGAATGGGGCGGACGCAGAATGGACGGCAAACCTTCGATTACTTATCCGCAGCAACAAGTCGAACTCGGCTTGAAACATGCCAAATCGCAATTGATCTGGGTTCCGCAATCGTTGAACAAAGAAGCAATCAAGGAAATCGAAGACGCCGCGCAGCGTGACTTATTGGCTCGGCTGGAAGACGGCAATCGCGAACAATTTCGGTATCGGTTTCTTCGCGAATCGCCGAGCGCCATTTCCCGCGAAGTCATCAACCAACTGGAAGAACTGAAACGCCAAAAACTGGAAGAATTGGAACGGCAGAAAGCCAAAGCTCAGACCGAAAGCCATTCAGCGTTGATTGATACGCATTTGAAAGATCAACTGCACGCTTGGGAATTGGGGCGAGCATTAACTGAAAACAAAATCACGCCGCTGATCAATCCTCCGGTAGACGACCCGGCGCTGAGTTTGAAACTGCTGGAGGATCGGCTGCGCCAGGTCAGCCGCTTGATCATCCTGTTTGGCGAGGTCACTGAAGACTGGGTGCGCGCTCGTCTCGGCGAAGCTTTGAGCGTTGCCGCACGCACGCCCGGCTGCCCATTGAAAAAGTTTGCCGTTTGTTTTTGTGCGCCTCAACGAAAGGAAAAAGGCACGCGCTTCGATTTGAACTTTATGCCGGTGCAGCATTTCAACCTGCACGAGTTGTTAGAGCCGCGCGCGATGGCAGAGTTTTTGAAGGAATAAAAAGACAATCGCCATTCAGCCCCAACGGGGCAAAATGGAATAGCTCGGTGCAACGCACCGAGTCACGGGCCATAAACCGTCAAGCCCTGAAAGGGCGAGATAAGAATTGGTTATTGCGCCCATTCAGGGCTTAAAAGCACACACAATTAAATTCCCAGTGCTTCACACTGGGCTATCACATTTTGCCCCGTTGGGGCTGACGACCGAACACACAAAAGTTTTGATGGAACCGACCCTCAACAATTCGACACCCGCGACCGATGACCGCCCAATGTTTGGCGAAACGTCGCGGCCTCCCTTCCCGAATCCGTTTGTCGGGCTGCGCCCATTCCGCACCGAAGAAAGCTTGTTGTTTTTCGGACGCAATGAACAAACCATCGAATTGTTGCAGCAACTTCATCGCACGCGCTTTCTGGCCGTCGTAGGTTCTTCCGGCTGCGGCAAATCTTCGCTGATTCGTGCCGGGCTGATTCCAAAACTCAAAGCGGGTTTCCTGCTAGAAGACCGCGACCGATGGCTGACCGCGACGATGAAACCGGGAGATTCACCGCTGCGACATCTGGCCACAGCCATGCTCGAAGCCGTGTTCGGCGACACGACCGAAGCGATGCTTGACGATTTCGTCAAAAACGTTCGCCAGCTTGGAGCCGAATACATCACGACGCGATTGGCTGTGAAGCTCGGCGATTCGTCTTCCAACTTGTTGCTGTTGATTGACCAGTTTGAAGAAATCTTCCGCTTCGGTGTCGAATCAAACAACTCCGATCAGCGCGAAGAAGCCGAGGATTTTGTCAGTTTGATGCTCGCCTTGGCTGAACAACGCACCTTGCCGATTTACGTCGTCATGACGATGCGGTCAGATTTCATTGGCGATTGTGACAATTTTTACGGCCTACCCGATGCCATGAACCGTAGTCAGTATCTGGTTCCGCGCCTGACGCGCCAGCAACGCCAACAAGCCATCGAAGGCCCCATCCGTTTGTTCGGAGCCAGCATCGCACCTCGCTTGCTCGATCGAGTGCTAAACGATGCCGGCGACAAATTTGATCAATTACCTGTGATGCAACATGCCCTGATGCGAACGTTTGAGTTTTGGCAAAAGAGTGGTGATGCGGAACTTGATATCAACCATTACGAAGCAATCGGGACAATTACCTATGCGCTGTCGAGGGACGCTGAAGCTGCGCTCAGCGGGATGAATGATGACGAGTTTAAGGTAACAGAACGAATGTTTCGCGCTTTGGTAGATACGGACGAAAATAATCGTCGTATTCGCCGCCCAGCACATTTGAGCGAGCTTTGCGCCACCACAGAAGCCGACCGAGACACGATTTTACAAATCATTAAGCGGTTCAGTGATCCTCCTAGATCTTTTTTAGCGATTACTGAAGGCCGCGAAAAAGATGATCCATTGATCGATATTTCACACGAAAGTCTGATTCGACAGTGGGATCGAATGAATCTTTTCGTGCAAGCAGAGGTAGAAACTCGTGACTTATATTTACGCTTGGTAGACGCAGCAAAACGTGGGCGTGAACACTGGCGCGGTAAAGACTTAATTGAAGCCATTTTTTGGCATGAAGTCCGAAAACCGAATACTGCTTGGGCACGCCGGTATGATTCCAACTTCGATCAAGCCATGGGCTTTCTGTATGAGAGCCAACGAGCGGCAGAAGAATTAGAACGCCAGAAAGAATTGGCAGCAAGTGAGACTGAGGAGCGGCGTAAGCGCGAGTTGCACCGGACACGAAGTTTTGCCGGTTTTGTAACGGGGCTTTTGATAGCGGCCGCCCTACTGGCTTGGTGGGCTTTGAGACAGCAACAAAAAGCCACTGAAGCAAACAGGATTGCTACTGACCAAAAAGACATCGCTGTTTCTGCCTTATTCGATGCTGAAAAACAGCGGAATATCGCTGACAGTCAGCGTGACCAAGCAAACAAAGCAAAAGAAGAGGCAGAAAAACAGAAAGCTCTTGCCGACGCACAGGCGCTAGCTGCTGAGATGGCCAAAAAAGACGCAGATAGACAGAAAGGAATTGCCGTCAGCCAAAAAGAATTGAGCGATGCTTTCTTTTTCGACGCTTCGATGAATTTGGCGCAGAATGCGTTCGAGATCGGCAATCGGCCAAGAGGATATGAACTGCTCAATCAATTTCTCGATCCGCCTTTCGACAAAGCACGCAATTTAGCGTGGAATTATCTTTGGCGCGAAAATCATCAGGAGTTAAACACACTCATAGGACATGTAGGGATAGTGAACGCTTTGTCATTCACCCCAGACGGCAAGATGCTGGCTTCAGCAGGTATAGATAAATCAATCAGGTTGTGGGACATTATTTCTCATAAGCCAATCGCTATTTTACATGGGCACGACGCTACTGTTTTATCGATCGTCTTTTCACCTGATGGGAAGATACTGGCTTCGGCTAGTGGTGACAAAACGATCAAGCTGTGGAACATCAAATTACAACACAACTTCTCTACGATTAAGCTTCCTGAGGGAGTTGCTCGTTCAATTGCATTTTCCCCTGACGGTAAAACACTCGTTTCGGGAGGGACAGATAAAGTGATTTGGCTATGGGATGTCCTCTCACAACAAAGTCTTGCTATGATTAAAGGCCACGAAGCGCCAATTTACTCAGTGGCTTTTTCACCTGATGGCAAAATTCTTGCTAGTGCCGGAAGTGATAAAACGGTTAGGCTGTGGGATATTACTTCACGGCAGAACATTGCCACGTTCAAAGAGCACGAAAATACAGTGCTATCTGTCACCTTCTCCCCGGAAGGCGAAACTCTTGCTTCCGCTAGTGTCGATACGACTGTGAGACTTTGGGATGTATCTACTCGAAAGAATATTGCCACATTAAGGGGACACAGCGATTTTGTCAGCTCAATTGCTTTCTCTCCTAACAGAAAAATACTTGCTTCGACTAGTGGAGATAGAACTATTAATCTATGGGACCTAACCTCTCGACAAAATATAGTAACTCTTAAAGGACACGAAGACTCTGTTTGGCCGCTGGTATTCACTCCTGACGGAAAAATACTTGCTTCTGCTGGCGCTGACCACACGGTCAAGCTTTGGAGTGTAGATTCGCAACAGTCAATTTCAACATATGATAGGCACGAAAACCCTGTTCGAGCAGTAACTTTTTCACCTGATGGAAGGATCATCGCTTCGGCAAGCGATGATGAGACGGTAAGGCTCTGGAACGCTCGATCTGGACAAAACCTCGCTCTACTCAAAGGGCACGGATCTTACGTTAGGTCAGTGGCCTTCGCGCCCAATGGCAAGACGCTCGCTTCGACAAGCACAGACGAGACGGTTAAGCTCTGGGATGTTGGATCAGGACAGGACATCGCCACACTTAAAGGACACAAATCCTCTGTTTTGTCAGTCGCCTTTTCGACAGACGGCAAGATACTCGCTTCGGCAAGCAGTGACGCGACAATCAATCTCTGGGACGCTCAATCATGGCAGAACCTCGCCACACTCAAGGGGCATAACTCCACTGTTAATTCAGTTGCCTTCGCCCCTGACGGCAAGACACTGGCTTCGGCAGGCAATGACGCGACTGTCAGGCTCTGGGACACTCGATATGGACAGAACATAGCCACACTTAAAGGGCACGGGTTCGCTGTTTGGTCAGTGGCTTTCGCGCCTGATGGCAAGACGCTCGCTTCGGCTGGCTCTGACAAGACGGTCAAGCTCTGGGACGCGCGCACCGGCCAGAACCTCGCCACGTTCAAGGGGCACAAAGACTCTGTCAGGTCAGTGGCCTTCACGCCAGACGGCAAGGCGCTTGCTTCGGCTGGTGGAGACAGCAGAGGAAAGAAAGATTTTGCGATTCGATTGTGGCGGGCGGCGACGGAGGCGGATGTGGCTCGGCAGCGGAACAAGTGAGAGGAAAGCGGCAATTCTGGCTTGAACTTGCGTCAGGTAAAGTGAGCCATTAAGATGCGCGTGCGTTTGGAGAAAGTCGTACCCTTTTGGCGGAAACACTCCGGCGCATCTTTCGTCACAATCAATGGCAAATCGAATCCGGGTAGAAATCAAATCGCGCAACGAATTCTGGCGCAATGCGGTGATGGTCGAATGGGACTATCAGTTTCCGCAGCGCAAGCTGGAAGCCGAAACGCAGAATTTCTATCGGATTGAAGAATCCTGGCTGGAAGATTTCCAGCGTGTCGCCGGGCAATGCTTTTCGCAGGTCTTGCAGGCTCCGCGCGATCCGGGACGCCGCCAGTTGTTTCGCCGATTGCTTGCCAAGGAATAGGGGATGGGAGGAAGGAGATGGGAGATAGGGAATAAAATCAGACATTCCCTGTCTCCCATCTCCTGCCCCCCAACTCCTAATGGACACCAAACTATTTTCTGAGAGGGACAACGCTTACAATGACTAAGAATTTCGTCAAACTGACTATCTCTGTTGCCGCCACTGCCATCCTGTTGGGATCGGCTTTGACCACCAATGCGTATCCGCCGTTTGTCAAAAAAGCGCAGAAGTTCGGCGCGAAAGATTGCATGTTCTGCCACAAACAAGCCGAAGGCGGCGAAGGCTGGAATGAACGCGGCAACTGGCTGATCGCCGAAAAAGACAAACGCAAAGCTGACGCCATTGATGTTGAATGGCTGGCAGATTACAAAGAAACCGAAAAGAAAGACGGCGACAAACCAGAAGAGCCGAAGAAAGAAAAGCCTTAATTGATAATTCACAATTGAAAATTGACAATTGCTGACAGCATTATCAATTGTCAATTTTCAATTCTCCATTCCAAAAACAAAGAGGCACAAACCATGTCATCAGAAGACAACAATAACGTCTCTCGCCGCGATGCGCTGAAAGGCATTGCCGTTGGCGTCGGCGCAAGTTTGCCGGTTCTGAATACAAATGTTCTGGCGGATGCGCAGGACCATCAACATCACACGGCTGCGGCTCCGGCAACGGCCAAGAAAGCCGCCGCACCGAAGTTTTTCAAAGCAGACCAAATGGCGCTTGTCGCCACGATTTCGGACCTGATTATTCCGACCGACGACAATTCGCCCGGCGCGATTGAAGCCGAAGTTCCGGCCTTCATTGATTTGATGGTCAGCGAAGCGTCTGCGGAAACCAAAAAGCTGTGGACGGATGGTTTGGCTGCCGTTGATGCCATGAGCCAATCGAAAAACAAGGCGGCGTTTAACAAAGCCTCAAAAGATCAACAAATCGCTTTGCTGACGGAAATCAGCAAAAACGAAGCGAAACCTTCGACCTTGGAGGAAAAATTCTTCAAGGCGATCAAAAACATGACGATTGACGGGTATTACACCTCGAAAATCGGCATTCACCAGGAATTGAAATACAAAGGCAACACGTACTTGAAAGAGTTCAAAGGTTGCACGCATCCTGAGCATCAAGGCTGAAACACAAATGAAAACTTTTCCCTGGCCTAAGTCTCCGGCGCGAGGCTTAGGCCAGTGTTAGTTATGCCAGGATTACTTTTCATCTATGGAAACTGAAATAGTTATGACCAGCATCCTGGTAGCGATGCTGGTCGTTACCGCTACCGCTAAAAGCGCACTCGATGAATTGAGCGACGTCAGCCTGCGATTGCTGGCCAGCGAAGCCAACGAAACTCCGCACGCCGTTTTCTGGCGCTCGATTTTGGAGCATTATCATCAGCTCAGCTTTACACTTACATTCGGCATTCATCTTTCAATCGCTTCAATTGCGATTTTGATCAGTTCGATTGCTCACCACGTTTACCCGGCGCATTTTCTGCTGGCTTCGTTCGGCGGAATGCTGCTGACAGTCATCATCTTTCGCCAGATTTTGCCGCTGATTGCCACGCAAAACGACCCGCAACGAACGTTGCTGCGGCTGCGATGGCCGCTCAGCATTTTGTGGCCGATCCTGGGCGCGATTGCGCATCCGCTCTATCGCTCTTTGCGAACCTTGCAGCGCGCTCCGGAAGCTCCGGCGGAAATGCCGACCGTTGCTGCGACGGCAATTGACGAAGAGAACCAGCTTCAGGCGTTTCTGGATGTGGGCGAAGAAGAAGGCATTATCGAAGAAGAAGAAGGCGAGATGATCCAGCAGATCATTCGCTTCAGCGACCGCACGGTGGATGAAGTGATGACTCCGCGCCCGAAAATTGTCGCCGTCGAAGCCAACGCCACCATCGAACAGGTTCGCAACCTGATGATCGAATCGAAGTATTCCCGCTTGCCCGTCTACCGCGACCAGATTGACCACATCGAAGGCGTCATTTACGTTCGCGACTTGCTGAAGTTTTGGGCGAGCGGCGAAACAGATTGCGCCGCCATCGAAATTGCCCGGCTTCAGCCATTCGAAGTACCCGAATCAAAACCGATTGACGACTTGCTGCGCGAAATGCAGAAAGCCAGGGTTCAAATGGCCATCGTCATTGACGAGTATGGCGGGTTGGCAGGTTTGGTCACGCTGGAAGATTTGGTCGAAGAAATCGTCGGCGAAATTGAAGATGAAGACGAACCCGATTTGCCCGTCAACGAAATCGAAATCGTCAATGAATCCGATGATATTTGCGTGGTTCGCGGCGACGTCGAAATTGGCAAAATTGAGCGCGAATTCAACGTAGAGCTTGCCGCGGACGATTTCACCACTGTTGCCGGCTTAGTGATCAGCCAGTTGGGGCGCTTGCCCGAAGTTGGCGAGCAACTGGAATTTCAAGGTCTCCGTTTTGAAGTGATCGAAGCCAATGAACGCCAGGTTTCCCGGTTACGAATCCAAAAACTGCCGTCAGAAATTGCCGCCGAAGCCAAAGCTGCCGAAGCTTCGATATCAAAACCTTCTGGCAACGGCCATTGAGACAAAGCTGATGAGTTACAATGCTGCCTTGAATAAGGAGGTAACGAATATGCAAACCATCACAGTGCAATCTCATGTCGGAAACGATGGCATCCTGCGGCTTCAGGTTCCGGTCGGACTAAAAGACGTTGACGTGCAAGTAACGCTTGCGCTGGAGGAAACCCAGCAAAATGGCGTTCCAAAATCGCCCAGACAAGATCAACCTGGACAGACGAATTCCTCAAAACCTATGACTATGGAGGAGATTGAAGCTCTGGCGCAATCCAATGGATGGCCGCCCGGTTTCTTTGCAACAACCGCAGGCTGCATGCCGGATTTCCCGGAAATAGATTTCGAAGGCGATTACGAAAAACGAGAAGAATTGCCATGACTTACCTGCTGGACACCAACGTTTGCATCGTTCACTTGGTCAAACGCTCTCTTAATGTGCAACAAAAGCTCGCTTCAATTTCTCCCAAGGAGATTGCGCTGTGCTCAGTCGTCAAAGCCGAAATCATTTATGGCACACTTAAAGGTAACTACACCTCTCAGGCAGTCGCTTTAAGGCAAAGCTTTTTCACTCAATTTGTCTCTCTTCCATTTGATGACTTAGCCGCTGATTTTTATGGCCAGGAAAGAGCGCGATTGGCTAGGCTGGGCCAATCAATCGGGCCGAACGATTTGATGATTGCCTCGATAGCGTTGGCCAATAACCTTACACTCATTACACACAACACCCGCGAATTCTCTCGCGTCGCCAACCTGCAATTTGAAGATTGGGAACTATGACTGAACAGAAAAAATCCGGCTTGGTCGCTTTGATTGGACGCCCTAATGCCGGCAAATCAACTTTGCTAAATGCGCTGGTCGGCGAACACATCGCCGCCGTTTCGGCCAAACCGCAAACCACGCGTACGCGCATCCAGGGCATTATTACGCGGCCAGAAGGCCAGATTGTTTTCGTGGATACACCGGGCATACACAAACCCGGATACACGCTGAATCGGCGAATGATGCAATACGTGACCGATGCGTTGATGCAGGTAGACATCGTCGTGCTGATGCGAGACGCCACGACTAGCTTTGGTTCCGGCGACAAATTCACGCTTGACCTGGTCAAGGGCGCAGGCAAGAAAACGCTGCTGATCCTGAACAAGATTGATAAGCTGAAAGACAAATCCGACTTGTTGCCGCTGATTCAACAATACAGCCAGGAATACGAGTTCGCTGAAATTATCCCGCTTTCGGCGTTGAAAGGTGACAATCAGGAATTGCTGGTCAGCAAATTGCTGGACCATTTGCCTGAAGGCACTCCGATTTACGAAGACCCGGATATATTTACGGATCAGCTTGAACGTAATCTGGTCGCTGAACTGGTTCGCGAAAAGATTCTGGAAGTGACGGAGCAGGAACTTCCTTACACCACCGCCGTCCGGACTGAAATGTGGACTGAAACTGAAACCGGCACAGAAATCCATTGCGTAATTTATGTCGAACGCGATTCGCAAAAACCGATCATCATTGGAAAAGGCGGCCAGATGCTGAAACAAATCGGCATACGCGCGCGCCGTGATATTGAAAAGCTGCTCGATCACCACGTCCGTTTGAACTTATTCGTCCGTGTTCAGGGCAACTGGCGCAACGATCCGCACACGCTGGACGAACTGGGTATTGAAGAAAAAAGATGATTTTGGATTTTTGATTGTGGATTTTGGATTTCGGAGGGCTGGGGTGATGAAAGACAATCTTGTTAAAGATAAGAGTTATGCTTTTGCTTTAGCGACGATAAAACTCTATCAATCCCTGACTGCAAGAAAAGAGTTTGTGCTGTCGAAGCAATTGCTTCGTTCCGCAACCAGCATTGGTGCCAACATTGAGGAAGCAACCGCCGGCCAAAGTCGTGCAGATTTCTTATCAAAAATGTCAATCGCATCTAAAGAGGCACGTGAGTGCAACTAGTGGCTACGGCTATTGAGGGATTCTGGGGTTGCCACTGAGGAAGAAATTCAATCTTTGTTGGCCGAGTCTGAATCGTTAATCCGCCTTCTGACGTCAATCGTCAAATCAACTGTTGAAAACAACAATCCAAAATCCAAAACCTAAAATTCAAAATCTATGAAGATTTGGCATGCCGTAGAAGTAGAAATCGCCCGCGTGGGCGAAACCGCCGCTACCACGCAACTTTGGGCAATGAACACAACCGGCGTCGAAGTTTCCGAAGATGCTTCTGATTTCGTCACGCTTCGGGCTTATTTCGACACCGAACCGGACATAGAAAAGCTGCGGCAAAACATCCTGAATAACTTGCGGCTGATTGATCTGCCCGATTTCGCTTTGCGAAAAGTCGAAGCTTTGACCATTGCCGATCAAGACTGGATGTCAGAATGGAAAAAAGGCTGGGAGCCGCTGCTGATTGGCCAGCGAATTGTCATCGCGCCTTCGTGGAAACTGGATCAGGTTGGCGACACTGACCGCGTCATCATTCAAATTGACCCTGGCATGGCTTTCGGCACAGGCACGCACGAAACGACACGCGGCTGCCTGGAAATGCTGGAAAAGTTCTGGCCACCGAGCGAATGCCCGGCGTCCTTGCTCGATGTAGGCACAGGCACAGGCATTCTAGCCATTGCTGCATTCAAACTGCTTTCCGATACTTCCAAACCAAACGCTCGAATTACAGCCTTTGACGTAGACCCTGAAGCCATCGAAGTCGCACGTGAAAATGCCGAAATCAACGGTGTCGCAGGCGATCTTGAGATTGAAGTCAACAAACTCAGTAGCTATGCCGACCAGGAATTTGATGTTGTGCTAGCGAACTTAACTGCCGATGTGATTATTCCACTGGCTTCCGACTTCCCTGCCGCAATGAAACCATCAGGAAAGTTGATCGTCTCCGGCATCTTGCGCGAGCAAGGAGAAGACGTCGTTGCCGCATTAACGGCACAAAATTTTGAATTGCTGGAATCAAAACCGGATGGCGAATGGGTAACAATGGGATTCAGATTATCCTAGAAGAGCGGCTTCAAAAATGAATTTAGGTCCAACAAAGAAATAGGGCAGAAGAAACCGAATTGAACTTCTTCTGCCCTATTTTCATTTCGCTTCCTGTCAAAACGATCACAATAAGCTTCGATACCAATCAATCGTTTTCTTCAGACCTTCTTCCACGGGAACCCGCGGTTCCCAGCCTAACACTTCTTTTGCACGCGTGATGTCGGGACGGCGAGTTTTCGGATCGTCTTGCGGCAGAGGTTTGTAAATGATCTCGCTCTGACTGCCGGTCAATCGCAAAATCAGTTTGGCAAATTCCAGAATGGTCATTTCATTCGGGTTGCCGATATTGACCGGTTTGGTGAATTCAGCGCCCATCAATCGGCGAATGCCTTCGATCAGATCATCCACATATTGAAAGCTGCGTGTTTGCTGGCCTTCGCCAAACACTGGCAGCGGCTCATTTCGCAGAGCCTGGTTGATGAACGTCGGAACGACGCGGCCATCGTTGACGCGATTGCGCTGGCCGTACGTATTGAAGATACGCACAACACGAACGTCTACGCCGTGTGCGCGGTGATACGCATACGTGATCGCTTCAGCAAAACGTTTGGCTTCATCGTAACAACTGCGCGGGCCGTTTGGGTTGACGTTGCCCCAATAATCTTCCTGTTGCGGGTGAACCAGCGGATCGCCATAAACTTCAGAAGTCGAAGTCAGAGCAAACTTGGCGCCTTTGGCTTTTGCCAGGCCAAGCGCATTGTGGGTTCCAAGCGCGCCAACCTTCAACGTTTGAATCGGAAACTCCAGGTAATCAATCGGGCTGGCGGGGCTGGCAAAGTTGAGCACCCAATCCAGATGACCGGCAACGTGAATGTGGTTGCTGATGTCATGGTGAATATACTCGAAGTTCGGATTCGAGCGATGATGAGCGATATTTGCCAAATCGCCCGTCACCAGATTGTCCATCGCAATAACTTGATGGCCTTCGGCAATCAAGCGGTCTGCCATGTGGCTGCCTATAAAACCGGCTCCGCCGGTAATTAAAATTCGCATTTTGCTATCGTCCTATTCCTCTGTATTTGAACCCTGCTGCTTCCACCATTGCCGGATCGAGCACGTTGCGCCCGTCTACAAGAACTTTTGTGTTCATCACTTCGCCGACTTTTTCCAGGTCAAGGTATTGGAACTCTTCCCATTCGGTAACGATGACAATGGCATCGCAATCGCCTGCCAAGCTGACGGCATCCGTGGCATATTCAATCTTCAAGTCAGGATATAGTTTGGCGCAGGCCTCGTTGGCAATTGGGTCGTAGGCTTTGACGCGCGCGCCCATTTCCAGCAATTCGCTGGCAATTTCCAGCGCCGGAGCATCACGAATGTCGTCGGTGTCCGGTTTGAACGCCAAGCCCAACAAGCCAATGGTCTTGCCTTTGATGATTTTCAGCACTTCCTGCAACTTCAGCACCGGAACGTGGCGCTGGCGTTTGTTGACCGAAACGGTCGAACGCAGCAATTCCGGTTCGTAGTTGTATTCGTTGGCAATGTCTATGATTGCCGAAACGTCTTTGCCGAAGCACGAGCCACCCCAGCCGACGCCTGCGTTCAGGAATTTCGGACCGATGCGGCTGTCCAGACCGAAACCGCGCACAACTTCTTTGATGTCCGCGCCGACGCGTTCGCAGATGTTGGCGATTTCGTTTGCAAAGCTGATTTTCGTCGCCAGAAACGCGTTCGCGGCGTATTTGATCATTTCCGCCGAAGCCAGATCAGTCGTCACCACGGGAACTGCAGTGAAGTCCGATGCGCGGGGAGCCGATGCCGGAGGAACAAACGTTTGTTCGACAATCGGTTCGTATAGCGCACGCAATCGTTCAGCCGCGTAACTGTCCGTCGCCCCGATGACAATTCGATCAGGATAAAAGGTGTCTGTGATGGCGGAACCTTCGCGCAAGAATTCCGGGTTCGAAGCCACCAGGAAAACATCTTCTGGTTTAATGCCGTTTGATTTGCGGCTGACAGAGCCTGCCGTGGAATTGCTTTGCCCGGCGGCGGCAGTTGTCAGCCGTTCGCGGTAGGCCGGATTTTCCTGCAAACCTTCCTTGACGAGCATTTCCACCCAATTGCCAGAACCAATAGGAACGGTGGATTTATTGACAACAATTCGGCGGCGTTCGCAATCCAGCGCCCGGCCCACGGATTGCGCGACGGCTTTGACGTAAGAAAGATCGGCTTTGCCGGTTGCCAGCGGCGGCGTACCCACGGCAATAAAAATCACTTCCGATTCTTTGACCGATGAAGCCAGATCGGTGGAAAACCGCAGATTTCCCCGCTGAATTCCGGTTGTGATGAGTTGATCGAGCCCCGGTTCATAAATCGGTGATTTGCCTTCGCGCAGCATTTGAATTTTGCGCTCGTCAATATCCACACACACAACTGATCGTCCCAAATATGCTAAACAGGTTCCAGTCACCAAGCCAACATAACCAGTTCCAACAACACAAACTTCCACTGATTGCCTCCTTGAAAACTAAATGCCATTGCCTCGGGGAGAGCAGCGTTGAGAGAGATATATGCCGCGCAGCCATTGGAGAGAAAAGGCCGTCGCAACAGGCGCGAGACTATAGCAAACAGATTAGAACCTGTCATCAATCGGTTTTTGTGATCTTAACTTTTGCCTTTTGCGCGGTGATTCTCTACATTAGTTGACGTACCCCAAGTCATAACTTTACAGACTCTGAGTAAGCTTGCGGCGTCGAAACGCCGTTTGAATTTGTTTGGGCGGAAAATAATCAATGATCGGAAGAATCATCGGCAACTATCGAATCACCAGCGAACTCGCACATGGCGGCATGGGAACGGTATACCGCGGTCAGCACGTCAATCTGCCGAGAGAGATCGTTGTTAAATCCATTCTGCTCGGAGCGTTTTCACCTTCTGCGCAATCCCATCTAAAAGCGCGTTTTCGGCGCGAAGCCTATATTCAATCTCAGCTTGATCATCCGAACATCGTTCGCGTTTACGAGTTCTTTACCGCTGAAGACAATTACTATTTAGTGATGGAATATGTGCCGGGCATGAGCCTGAAAGATTTGCTGGCCCGGCAAGGCGTTCCCACTCCTGCCCAGGCAGTTTACCTGTGCAAACAGGCACTGTCTGCTTTGGATTTCGCGCACAATTTCACCTACGTTGACGAATCCGATATTCGCCACACAGGTATCATTCACCGTGACATCAAACCCGCCAACATGTTGCTCGACAACAAAGGCAAACTGAAAATCACGGATTTCGGCATTGTCAAAGTTCTGGGCGAACCCAACACCGGCGGCGGAATGACTCAAACCGGGTTTCACCCTGGCACAGTCGAATACATGTCGCCGGAGCAATTATTGGGTTTGGACATTGATGTGCGCTCGGATTTGTACAGTTTGGGCGTGACCTTCTATGAAATGCTCAGCGGGCGACTTCCCTTTCAGCGCTCTGCCACTGGATCGGATTGGGAAATTCGCAAAGGGCACATTGAAGTTCCGCCGCCTCCGATTACAGAAATTCGCCCGGACTTACCGCCGACATTGGCCGCAATCATTATGCGTTCGCTGCAAAAAAGCCCGAATGACCGGTTTCAAACGGCGGCAGAGTTCATGGAGGCATTGCAGATCCATGAACGAACGGTCGGTCCTGAAACTCAAGGCAGAACTCCCAGCGGCAGGTTGACCAAGCCCTTAACTCCTTTTGTGCATTCTCCGGACGCAGCCACTCTGCTACCGGACACGGAAACAAGGCCATCATCGCAAAGCACTCCACCGCCAATCGTTGCGCCGGTTTCGGATGCAATTCCCATAATGCGAACCAATTCGCCCATCATGGAAGAAGCGGAAACAATTCCGCTGGCGAAGCCTAAAGCCGAGGCGGCAGCAGTATCAGCTAACGCAACGAATAAAGTTTCGACAGCAAGTTCGATCCCGACCGATGAAGAGACGTTGATCGCCGTGAAACCCAAATCTTCGGGGAATAAGCTGGGAATGGCTGCGGGAGTTGTGGGAGCGTTGCTGGTGGGAGCAGGTGGCACATATCTCTTTTTTGGGCAAAGCCGCACAGGCGAACAGAATTTGGCTGCCAAAGTTGAAGTCATTGCTTCGCCGTCCCCGACGGCAACGGCAACGCCAGCACCGACCGCCACTGCCAAGCCCAGGCCAACCCATAACGCACAGGCTGCGGCTGTCGCGACTCCGCCGCCAACGCCGAATTCAACTCCGAGTTTGGCCGAACGTGCCAGCGCCCTGTTAAATCAGGCCAAAGCGCTGGAAGACCGGGAGCAATACGGCGAAGCAATTGCCAAGTATCAGGAATATCAGCAGGTGAATCCCAATTCCGCCGAAGCAGGACTGGCAAACAGCAAAGTGGCAGTTCTAAGCGCGCTTCAGAGACTGTTGACTATGGCGCAGGCTGACATGGATGCCAGAAAGTATTTTCAGGCGAGAGAAAAATACAGAAACGTGCTGCGGTTGAAGGGCAATTCTGCGATTGCCCAGGCGGGTGAGGCGGAAGCGCGCGCCAAAATGGCGACGGAAATGCCAAACGTGCGGATTGAACGCCCGCAGGTTCCTTTCCCCACTCAAGACCAAAATCAAAATCGTCGCCAATTTCCCGGTCAAGACCAAAACCGACGGCCAAATCAGCCAACCTTGAAACGGACTCCCAAACCGACTCCGCAACCGGATTCTGACCGATAACAAGGTTATTTTTTCAGCAAATCACGAATTTCAGTCAGCAAGACTTCTGATGGATTGGGGGGCGGTGGGGGTGCGGTGGCCCGCATGCGGTTGTAGGCTTTGACGATCAGAAAGATGACAAAAGCGATGATCAAAAACTCAATCGCCGTCTGAATGAAGTTACCGTATTTGATGGCTACTTCGGTCACTTTTCCATCTTCGCCAACTTTCGATCCAATAATCCATTGCAATGTTTTGAAATCAATTCCGGCGAGCATCTTGCCAATTGGCGGCATCAAGATGTCGTCAACAATGGAAGAGACAATCTTGCCAAACGCGCTGCCTATAATGACGCCCACGGCCAGATCCATCACATTGCCTTTGCTAATGAATTCCTTGAACTCGTTCCACATAGCGAATCCTCCTGAATTGGTGGGTTGATTCAATCAAGGCCAACAATTTGGCTGCGGCGTTCCAGTAAAACGGTGTCGCGCCAGATGCCATGAAGCTTAGCGACACGTTCGCGTCGCCCAAGCTCTCGAAAACCGTGTTTTAGATGAAGCTCAATACTCGCCAGATTTTCCGGAAAAACCGAAGACTGCAACGTCCAAAATTCATTTGCTTCGGATGCTTCGATCAGCTTTGCCATCAAAGCTTTACCGACGCCTTGCCCGCGCGCTGACGCCGCGATGTAAACGCTGACTTCGGCAACGCCTGCATACACCTGCCGACGCGACACAGAACTCAAGGCAGCCCACCCAAGAATGTTTTCTGCGTCGCGGGCCACAAACCGGCAAACAGTTAGGTGTCCTTCGTCCCACTGCTGCCATTCCGGCAAATTCGTTTCAAATGTGGCGTGTCCGGTTTCGATCCCCTGGCCATATATTGCCAGCACTTGCGCGCAATCTTCTGTGCGCATCGAATCTATGTAGTAGTTCATCTCAAAAATTAAGCATGCATTCCTTTGCGCGCCTGTTCGTAAATGGTTTCCATTCTTCGTTCGACTTCTTTTGGCGCCGCGTAATTTTCCAAATGGCCGTACCCTAAATCAAAGCCGCGCTGTTTTAGTCGCTCCAGCTTTTTCAAGCCTTCCGCTTGCAAGGACTCCTGACTTCGCGCGTCGCCTCCTGCCTGGGCAAGTTGCGCGTACAGTTTTGCCGTCGTCAACGAATTTGCGGACAGCAAACCGTTGCTGTTGATAACACCCAACTCTTTCAACCGGTGGCTCATTGCCGAAGTAATTTGTTTGCCCGTCAAACGACGCAAGGCAGGATGTTCGCGAAACGAAGTCGTCAAATGTCCCAGAAGCGGATCGGCATTTCCCGCAATGGAATTCAGGAATGCCGGCGAAGCCTGCTCCGCAATTCGACGCGTCAATTGGCGCAAAGCCATCGGCCCGATGCCCGATTGGAACGTTGCGCAAACATCCAGGCCAATGGTCAGCCCATGCAATTTGGCCGCAGTCACGCTTTCCAGGCTGGCACGCAGCATTTGGTCATCAGATCGAAATGCCTGCTGGCTGTTCAACCCAACCAGGCTGTTAACCACAATCCAGCTACGCTGCTGACGTTGCTGCTCCGACTGTCGTTTCAGGCAGCGGGCCAGGCCGAAAGCGCGAGATTCCAGCGTCGCCATATCCACACCGCCAGCATCGTCATACAACAACTCCGTCCCTTGCCCCGTTTCGAAATAGAACCCGTCAAAGCTCAATGCAAGCTCCATAAAACCTGCGACACCAAGTCCTGTCATCGTCCTCAGAGCTTTGGACGTTCCGGCCAGGCTCTGAAACGCGACGTCAAGTTTGACTTGAGAACGAGCATTTGCCTGTGCAGTAATCCCGGTCATGACGCAAAAACGGGAGGGCAAATTCATCCGATCAACAATCAGCGCCAGCAGTTGCGCCAACCGGGCGACGGAGTCTTTATTATTGAAAGCAGGTGTCAGGCTAATCAGCACATCGCCGCAGCCGTAACTTAGCCCTTCCAGAATCGAAAACAAAATTTCGTCTTCGTCTTCTCCTAGGCTATTGGCTTGCAAGCAGGATCCAAGGTGAAGCGCTGAGCCAATTGTCACGGCGTCTTTGCCAGGCAATGGGTTGAATGTGGCTTGATTGATGGCTGCCAACTCTTCATTGGTCATCAGCTTGATGACCGCTGAAATCATTTCCGAAGATAGGCCGTCGCGATAATGCTGCAACCAGATTTCAGCGCTTCCGCTGGCCAACAACATTCGTTTCGCAGTTCCAACCGAAAGCGAGGAAAGTTCCCGCGCCAGGTTTTTATCCGCAAACCGCGCCAGCAATTCGGTTAAACCATCCTCCACGAGCGCTGTTTTGGCAATATCTCCCAGCCGCAAATTTGATAGCGCGCGCCGCGCATCTGAGCGCAACTGTCCGTCCTGGGTTCCTCCAACAACCAAGTCGCCTTCTTTGAATTCACTGGCATGCGCGAATATTTGCAGCAGTTCCTGACGGTTCATCTACTTCTCCACAGACACACTTTGGCAAACAAGGGCTCAAACCTTGCCTAAGGCATCTGATTTCCATCAACTAACAACCTGTCTAAAACTATGCTCTTTAATTTTCACAGAGTGTAGCCTATGTGATTAAAAGTGGCGAGAGCAGACGCGAAAACCTGACCTGTGAACGTTTTTGACTGCTTAGCCAAAAAATGTACACTGCTGCCCCTTGGACTTGCTGAAATCCATTAATGACCAAAATTCGTACTTGACTCAGTACTTCAACAACCACGAAAAACTTGCAAACTACAGGAATAGGAGAAATCAGAATGAATAAACTGCTCCGAATTGTTCTCTCGGCGGCGGCATTTACGGTTAGTTCGTTCTTTGCCTCGACCGCAACGGCACAATCCCCAACTGTTCCCACTACAATTTCAACCACTCAACAATTGTCGCAGTCGCTTGGAAACTTTGTAATTACGACTCCAACTGCCACGTCTGCAACTCAGATTTCAGGCACGGGTGTGAAAACCACGCCTCGCGATCGCAACGCACCACGACGTGAAAGCCTGCAAGCCGTCGAATTCGCTGGCGGCCATGTCAGCGGCTTAATCGGAGGCTTTGAGCAAGGCGCAGGTTTTGGCTTCGGCGTGGAACTGAGCACGGCAGACAGCATTCCCGGCATCATCCTCCGGGCCAAGATGCTGACTTCAACCAAGTTTTATCGCCGGTTTGAAGGTGAAGCCTACATTCCCAAACTTGGCAGTGAAAATACGCATGCCAGCATTTGGTTTAATTACCTTTACCGCTCGCGCGACAACTTTTTCAATATCGGCCCCCGCACACCGGAAACTCCGGAAACCAATTTCGCGATAGATGAACGCAGTTACAACTTTTCCCTGTACCACGATTTCTTTGAGAAAAAGTTGCAGGCAGGCGTTTATGCTCGCGTTGCCAACACAAATGGCTTTCGAGGCGAAAACGACGACGACATTCCACTCGATACCCTGTTTTCAGGCAAACAGACCGTCACCCCAATCACTCGGTGGCTGCCTGGGTTGAACGTCAACGCAAAGATTTTTTCATACGGCGTTTTCATGGAAGCCGACGGGCGCAATAACGAAAAAGGGCTGACAAAGGGGTACTATGGTTACTATCGCGTTGCTTCGGCTGACGGCCTGAAAAACGACCTTTTCGACGATTTTGGCTGGATCGAGTTGGAATCGGATTCTCGCGTGTATATTCCGATTTTTAGCGATTCGACCTCGCTGGCACTCCGCGCTTACACGGATAACAAAGATCCCAAGCGCGGCAGCCAAATTCCGTTTTATGAACAGGCATTTTTCGGCGGACGCAGCCACGGGCGCGGATTTGCCAATTTCCGTTTTCGCGGGAATAACGTCGTGCTGTTTTCGGCTGAGCCACGCCAGACGGTGTGGAAGCAGAAAGAGACCAGAGGTTTGGATTTATTTGCCTTCGTAGATGTTGGACAAGTGTGGGGCGACAACCGTTCGCGGACCAATGCCCAGATTCTGGCAAATGACACTGCGGATTCCAGAAACTGGCGCACAGGCGCTGGCGGAGGTTTCCAATATCGCTGGAACAAGAGCGTAGCAGTTCGTATTGACTGGGCGCGTTCAAATGAAACCAGCCGCATTTACTTTTCACTGTCGCGCGGCTTCTAACCGCTAGCGTTCAACCTCTTCATAGCCGTAAATCATCGTGGATTTTTCGACGAGTCCGTCGGGAAAAAATCTTCGATGATTTGCGGCTAAATTTTTGGGATTGGTGGCGTCCCGCCAATGTAGCGAGTAAGCTAATTGCGAACGAAACAAACTTCTTCAAAGCGGAAATGATTATGCCGACCTCGAATCTTTGGACTTCTTTTCGCACATCCCGATGGTTCAAACCCGCCATCGCTGTCGCTGGTGTTCTGGTCGTGGCTTTTGCCGGTTTGCTGGCTTTGCCCCTGCTGCTGGACATCAACACCTACCGCCCCCAAATCGTCAGCCAGCTTGAACAGAAACTTGGCCGCAAGGTTTCGCTGGGCAAACTGGGCTTGCGCGTTTTGCCTTCGATCAAAGTCACCGTTGACGATTTGACCATCGGCGACGATCCGCAAGTCGTCCAAGGTGATTTTGTTCAAGCCAAATCCGTACGGCTGCAACTGGGATTATTCAAGCTGCTGACCGGCAAGCCGGAAGTTTCGGGATTTGAACTTGTCGAGCCAAATGTCACCTTAATAAAGACTTCTGCCGAAAAATGGAATTGGAGTACGCTCAAGCCGTTACAAGAATCCGGGCAAGAATCCGATCAAGCGCCGTTCGACCTAGTGATCACCAACGGCAGTTTCAAGCTGATTGATCGCAGCAGTACACAACAAGTTGAAAAAAGCTATACCGGAGTCAACGTTTCGCTGGACGATTTTTCGCCAAAACGTTCGTTCGATTTCGTCGTCGGTTTGACGATGCCCGGCGACAAAGCAGGAAAACTGGAAGTTTCGGGAAGCGCGGGACCAATTAACCAGAAAGATTCGTCGCAAACCCCGATTGACGCACGCCTAAAGCTGGACGCGGTGGAACTTTCCAGCCTGGAAGCGCTGGCCGGAATGCAATCGCCTCACGCGGGCAAGTTGACCGCGGATGCCACGATCAGCGGAAAAATCTCCGATGGGTTAAACGCTGTTGGCGAAATCAAAGCCGAGCAATTGCGTTTGATCGAAGGCGTCGAACTGGCAAAACAGCCCCTTGAAGCGAACTTCAAGCTGACGGCGAAATCCGAAAAGAAAGCCGACAATCAGTCAGAACTCTCTTTGAAAATTGACCAAGCGGACGTGAAGTTGGGAAATACAGCGGTTAGCATCACGGGACAAATCAACAAGCTGCCCGCTTCGCCGAATTTCGATTTGCAGTTAAAAGGCGACCGAATGGCATTGGACAGTTTGCTGGAATCGGCCTACGCCTTCGGCTTCGGGCCACCGCCGGGAACCAAAGCCAGCGGCGCGGCGACTGTGAACATGAAAGCGACCGGCGATCAGAACAACTTCGCGCTAAACGGACAGGCCGAAATTCGGGACCTGAAGTTCCAAAGTTCCTCGCTGCCGCAAGCGATTCAGATTTCTGAATTAAAGCTGACCGCCGACCCGCAAACGATTGCAGCGTCACCGTTTCGGGCGACGTTTTCCAAAACGACCGTGGACTTTCGCGGGTTGAAAATCAGTGATTACGGCTCATTGGACAAAGCACCGCGCGCGCACCTGGAAATTTCGACCAATGGCGCCCAGGTAGATGATTTGCTGAAAATCGCGGAATCCTTTGGCGCTCGCCCGGATGCAACTGGCAGCGGAACTGCCAGCCTAACGGCGACGATTGACACAGTGCTTGACGAAAAAGCCTCTGCAACACAGATCAACGGACAGGGCAAAATTTCAGGCGCGAAGTTGCAACCGTCTTCTTTGAAAAAACCGCTTGAAGTTGCCAATGCCGACCTGGCATTCACTGGGGACAGCGCGCGAATTGACAACCTGCAGGCGCAACTTGCATCAAGTCAGGCCAATGGGTGGTTGACTGTCAAAAACTTTGACTCGCCCGCGCTGGGGTTCGACTTGAAAGCCAATCAACTGAACGTCCCGGAGCTACAAGGGCTGATGGCTGATAGCGGTAGCAAAAAAACTTCGATGCCGTTGCGTGGCGAAGGGCAAGTTTCGATTGGCAAACTGGTGCTGGATTCGATCACAGCAACAGACGTGAACAGCAAAATCGTTATGGCGAACAACGTCATTTTGCTCAATCCTTTATCATTGAAGCTCTATGGCGGAAATTATCAGGGCTTGGCGCGAATTGATCAAAACGGCAGTGCGCCGGAAGTCGCGCTCAACGGTAAATTCGGCGGACTGGACATCAATCAATTTTTGTCTGCGGCATCCGGCCAGACCAGTTCGATTTATGGCCACGCGGACGGAACCGTTGACATTCGCGGACGCAACGAAGACGCAGGAATGATGCAGACTTTGACCGGGAATGGCTTTATTTCCATCACGAATGGCAAGTTCATGAGTTTCGATTTGATGAAACAAGTTGAATTGCTGGGAAAGCTGGTCAATCTGCCGACAGGAGGTGCTGGCTCGGCGTTTCGATCGTTGAAAACCAATTTGCGATTTGATCGCGGTAAACTGACCACTGACGCACTGCAACTGGTAATGGATGATATGCAGGTCAATGGAAATGGCTGGATGCAGCTGGGCGATAACCCCGCAGTAAGTTATGGCGTTCTGGCGAAACTAAGTCCGGCATTGACCAAACGAGTGATGCCTGGCGGAACAAGCAGTTTAACTGGTTCGGGATCTGAAGGCGGCGGGCGAACGCCAATTACACTTGGCACGAGCTTGTCGTCAGTTGTGGGAAACTTTTTTATGGATCAAGGCGGAATTGTTCTGCCAATCAAAATGTCAGGTTCCCTAAAACAACCTGTGTTTGGTTTGGATTCATCCGTGCTGGAAGCGAGAGCAAAAAATCAGTTGAAGGAAAATTTGAAAGAAACTTTGGTTGACCGATTTTTGAAAAAGCCGGGCGAGCCGCAGACGGATCAAAAGAATTCTGATGACAGCAAACCAGCCGAAAAGCCGAAACCGGCTGATTTGCTGAAAGGCGTGTTGGATAAATTCAAAAAGAAAGAAAAGCCGTAGCTTTTGCTACGCTTTTCTGAGCAAAGTGCCGATTACTAGGATGACAAATCCCAGAGCCAACAGTTCAAAGGAATACCGGGAAAGTGTGTCTATGCGGACGAAGTGAGCGAGAATTCCCAGTCCGCCAAGAATTACAGAGATCAACCACAGCGCTTGCGTCGGGGCGTTTAGCTTCATAAGGGTCTCCTGATTGGGGCTTCCCTACAAAAGTAGATTGAAGGAAGCTGGTTAGTTACAACGGAAAGCGGGTGAAGTACTGCGACAGGTAAGCGGTGTGAACGGTACGGCATGGGAACTGGAGTGTCAATTCAGGAAAGTTTGTTGGCTAAATCGTGTTTGCTGGAAGTGATTGCTTGCTCTGTGGACGACGCAATCGCTGCAAGTCTTGGCGGCGCGGACCGGCTGGAAATCATCAGTCATTATGAAGTCGGTGGCCTGACTCCGCCAATTGAAATGGTCAAGGAAATCGCTGCAAAGGTCCCAATTCCTTTACGCGTGATGCTTCGAGAAACTGAGCCGTTCGAAATCACTGATGAACACGAAATAGAGCGGCTTTGCCATCTGGCTCGAGCATTTGCCGAAATCGGTGTTGATGGAATCGTGCTGGGCTTTTTGAAAGATGGTGGAATAGACCACAATCTGGTCGCACGAATTCTGGCTTGCGCGCCAAACTTGAAAGCAACGTTTCACCGCGCGTTTGAAGAATTACCGGACCCGATGCTGGCAATCAGCGAACTGAAGCATCATTCTCAAATTGATCGAATTCTGACCAGCGGAGGCAGTGATGCGTGGTTGGAAAAAGTGGATCGCTTTACCATTTGGCAACAAGCAGCCCAGCCGGAAATTGAAATCCTGGTTGGAGGCGGAACAGATGCGGAAGTAGTACGATTGTTAAAGCCAGCCGGCATACGAGAATTTCACGTGGGCAAAGCTGTCCGTGAAGGACAAGCAGTTTATGGCAAAGTTTTAACTGAAGAAGTTATAAGAATGAAAATACTGCTTGATAAAAGAATTGTTTGATTCTGACCTACTTAGCTTTAGAATAGGCACGGCTTCATAACCCCTGAAGCTGAAACGCTACTTAAATTTATTTGCTGAGATGAAGATTGACGATTTTACAACGCGTCACGCCAAGCACATTGCGTCGTTATTCAAGGGCGTCGCAGAGCGATATGGAGTCACGGAGCGGCAATTTGCCGATCGAGTGGCAGCCATCGCCGTTCGCTCTGGCGAAGACAGCAGCGATTCCAAAGATTTTTTGGCCGGGATTAAAGCTGACGAATTGTGTCTGGCTATCGCCTGCGAAAATGGAGACAGCGCGGCTTGGGAGAAGTTTGAAACCGAGTTTCGTCACTCTATGCAAGGGGCTGCACGGTCGTTGACTAAAGACGAAGCCGAAGCGGAAGACTTGGTGCAGTTTGTTTATGGCGAGCTATTCGGCCTAAGAACTGATGGTGACAAGCGCATAAGCAAACTGGCACATTATTCCGGCCGAGGCAGTTTGGGCGGCTGGTTGAGAGCAGTGGTTTATCAATGTTTTATTGATCGAAAACGCCAAACTGCCCGCTTTGAACAGGTCGAAGAAGCTTCGGAGTTTGAACGATTGGCGAATCAGGCTGCTCATAACGGCAATGGTTCACTGCAAGTTCATATGGCCGCGCCCGATGACATTGAAGACACTCGATTGCGGCAAGCGACTGAGGAAGCCATGGCGACGGCTTTTGACGAAATGCCGCCCCGCGACCGGCTGATTTTGAACTATTACTACTTTGACGATCTAACGCTCCGCGAAATTGGGTTGCTGATGAACGTCCACGAAGCGACAATCAGCCGCTGGCTTGCCAAAGCTCAACGCGAAATCAAACGCAAAACAGAAGAAGTGCTGCAACGCAGTTACGGCTTGCGCCGGGCCGAAGTTGGCGAATGCATTCATATCGCCGCCAGGACAGAACTTGATGTTCGCAAGCTGATCGGCGATGTCAAAAGCGTAGCGGCCGAACGAGCGCCGTAATTTTTGTCAATTTTCGAAAATGGCTTACCTCGCAAGGAATTCACCCATCGCACGTTCATAGTGCGGGCTTATAGTTGGAACCCAGAGTTTCGGGCCGCAAGAATTTACTCCCGGAACCTCAAACTCAGAAAATAAAGCAGTGGCACTCGAACAAAACAACACGGCGCTTGAATTTGAAACGATGTTGCGTCGCCAACTCTCCCAAAAGTCTGGGGCGCATAATTCGAAAGCTGAAATATGCTTCGGCTTTGATGCTGACTCGGCCAACGCATACTTAGAAAATGCGCTTGGCTCGGCGACGCGTTCGCGTTACGAATCGCATCTGGCTGGTTGCCCGCCTTGTCGCCAACATATCGTCCAACTGTCACGTTTGATTCAATTGCCGCAAGCGGAACCTCAATTCGTTCCCACCGTTAAACCTGCCAGCATTTGGTCTCATTGGAAATCGGTCGCGGCAGAGTGGATGGAGTGGCTGGACGCTTCGCTCGGGAAACAAGGATGGGCGACGGCAGGAGTCGCGGCTGCGATTTTGCTTACCGTCGGATCGGTTCAATTCTGGCGACAACAGCAGGCTTCTCAACAGCCTCAAGAAAATTTGGTAGCCGTTAAAGACAAAGGTTCAGCACAGCCGTCTCTAGATATCTCAAACATTGCAGGGAATGCCTTTTCCGCACCAGATGCGAACAATAATTCCCTTGATCCGCGGAATGTCGCGATGGTCCAGGTTCCTAAACCGGAAGTCAGCCCTCATCCGGGCAGTTTTAATCAGTTGGGCACTAGCAACGGCTTTTCAGATAACAATTTCAAACTGAACGCTTTTACTTACACTGTCAGCGGGGATACTCCGCCTTCATTGCAGTTGAATGTCACGATGCCGCCATTGCCGCCACAATCGCAACCGCTGACTGGCACTCTAGTGTCTTCTGCTTCAGGAAGAAGTACCGCCTTTGGTTCTCCGGTTCAGCCTGTGATGGCAGAACAAGCCGCTCCGGCACCACCGCCAGTTGAATTTCAAAACAACGAAAGCGTAGTCGCGGCACACATCAACCCTTCGCCCAGTGACAACCCAATGGCGAAGAAATCAATGAAAGACCCAAAGCCTCCATCGCGCAGCGTGTTCGATAAAGCACTGAGTTTTATGCCTACAAGCAAAGCTGAAAATGGACGCAAGCTGGAAGAAAAAGAGATCGAACCAGATGCTCCGAGGGTGCTGGCCGTTCGTCGGCGCGACAAGGTATTTAACTATCAGAGTGGTTTCTGGGTAGATAGCGCTTACAAGCCTGAGATGGCGTGGCGGGTGACCAAACTGATGCTGGACAGTGCAGAATACAATCAGGTGCTTTCTGCCGAACCTCTGTTGAAAGAATATTTTGCCCACGGCCCAGCAATCGTGGTGTGGAAAGACAAAATCTATAAATTAGTCAGCAAGTAAGCTGTTGGCCGAAAACAGTCGAAAAGCCAGAAGTCGCAAAGTCGCTTCTGGCTTTTTCTTTTTGCGTGGTTTCTTTTCATCAGGCGAGCAAGCTCCTATAATTCGCCTGCCTGTCAAAACATTCATCCGCAACTGAAGTTCAACCCAATTCGAAGGAGCAAGTTTGTGAAGCGATTCGCTGTACTGGTTTTATCTGCCCTGCTTTTGCCTGTCTTGTCGTTGCCGGTTTCCAACGCGCAACAAGTTCAGGTTTCCCCCAAACTCAACCCGCAAATCGAAAAAATCATCGCAGAAATTTCCGCGAAAAATATCGAAGCCAGCATTCGCAAACTAGTCAGCTTTGGAACTCGCCATACGCTGTCTTCTCAGGACGATCCGAACCGCGGCATAGGCGCAGCGCGGCGTTGGATCAAAGCTGAAATGGATCGTTACAGCCAGGAATCCGGCGGCCGTTTGATCATTACAGAAGATGAGTTCATGCAGCCGCCAACACAGCGCGTCCCAAAAGAAACCAAGCTTGTTAACGTCGTCGCCACACTTCCCGGCACGCAACCCGAATCGAAAGATCGAATGTATGTTGTGAGCGGGCATTACGATTCCTGCGTCTGTTCGCAAGGGATGACGGATGCAGAAAGTGTCGCGCCCGGAGCCAGCGATGATGCTTCCGGAACGGCTGCGGTAATGGAGATGGCTCGTGTTATGTCCAAATACCAGTTTGACGCGACAATCGTTTTTATGACCGTTCCCGGCGAAGAGCAGGGTTTACTTGGCGCCGCGCATTGGGCTGAAGAAGCCAAAAAGAAAAGCCTGAACATTGCGGCGATGTTTACCAACGACATTATCGGCAATACCTTTGGCGGCAACGGCGTCAAGGATAACGCCAGAGTTCGCCTGTTTTCTGAAGGAGTGCCGACAACCGAAACTGAAGCCGAAGCGCGCGCGCGCCAATCCGTAGGCGGAGAAAATGACGGTCCTTCCCGGCAACTTGCGCGGTACATCAAAGAAGTCGGCGAGCGATATATGCCCAATTTTGAAGTGACGCTGGTTTTTCGTCGTGACCGTTATGGTCGCGGCGGCGACCATAACGCGTTTTTGCAACGCGGCTTCCCTGCTGTGCGGTTTACTGAACCCAATGAAGATTTCACTCGCCAGCATCAAAAAGTTCGCGAAGAAAACGGCATCAAATACGGCGACGTGTTCGAAATGTCCGACCCTGCGTATGTTGCGCAAGTCGCTCGCATCAATGCCATCGCAATGGCAAGCATGGCGTTGGCCCCTGCTCCACCAAGCGAAGTCAGGTTCAAAACTGGTCGTCAGGAATACGACACAACCGTTGCCTGGCAACCAAACAAAGAACCCGATGTCGCTGGTTATAGAATTGTTTGGCGCGAAACGTATCAACCGTTCTGGCATCGCAGCATTGAAGTCGGCAACGTCGCCGAATTCATCATGAAAAGCTTGTCCAAGGATGACAATTTTTTCGCCGTACAGGCAATTGATAAGGACGGCAATGCCAGCGTTCCTTCTTTTCCCCGCTCGGGCCAAAGACCACAAGGGCAACCGCCGCGATAATGATCAGAAAGTAGAGACCCAATAAGAAAGTTTTTCCATTTTTTGTTTTTGATTCTTTGCAGTAGTCATCATTCCGTGTTTTTCCACACACGCGCAGACAAACCAGCGGGCGCTGGTTACCTGAAAGCGCGTGCCCCTTTAATCGGAAGTTGCTTCAAGTAAGGAGAGACAATATGGACGCTACTACCTTATTGGTGTTATTGCTGGTTGGAGCCGTGGCTGGTTGGATTGCAGGCAACCTGATGCGTGGCGGTGGTTTTGGCCTGGTTGGCAACATTATCGTGGGGATCATTGGAGCTTTTTTGGGAAGCTGGCTGCTTGGCCTGTTGAAAGTGTCAATTGGCACAGGCTTGATTAACTCCCTGATCACTTCGATCATCGGAGCCGTCGTCTTGCTCTTTGTGGTTGGCCTGATCAAAAAAGCATAAGCATCATTGTGGTGTGGAGGTGTTGCAGGTAAGAAAGCCCGCACACCTCACACCATGTCAAAGAGGATTTATGAAGTATCGTCATCTCTGTTTACCGTTGGTTCTGTTCGTCTGCACCAACTCCGTTTTGGCTCAGGAAAAGCCGAAACGCCCGGTCAAAAATCCACCGCAATACCCAAACATCATTGACCTGGAAAACAAGGATCAGAAAGCCAAACAATCGCCAGAGCAAAAACCAGCCGATCCGCAGGAATCCGTTGTCACCGTTGATCCGAACGCACTGACAAAAGCATTTATTATCATCGCGGATGAGCTGAAATCTCTTTCGCAGGAAGTGCGAACGCTGAATATACGCCAGCAATTGGAGATTGAGTTGATGCGACAGGCACGCGTCGAACAGCGGGTTTCCACTTATGAATATCAGCTTCGCCCGATTCGCGAACGCATTGCCGCACTTGAAGCGGAAGAACAATCCCTGCAACAAATGCTTACGCGAGATGCCCTGGTAAACCAGACCGCCAATATGCCCACGATCAATCGTGAAGCGACGATCAACCAGCTTCGCTATCAATATGAAACCAGGCTGAGCGCGATTCGCCCGGAAAAAGAACGGCTGCGCAGCTTAGAAGCAAGCACGACTGAGTCGCTGGATATTTATCTGAAGCTGAGCGATGAAATAGACAAGAAGATTCAACAAGCCGAAGAGAAACTGCGACAGTTTGAGGCCTCAAAAGAAGCTGCAAAAACTGAGCGCACGACACCAACCCCTAATCAGGAGAAACCATGAGTAACGAACAGGATTTTTTCGGGCGCAGAAAGTTTATCAAAGGCACTGCGCTGGCAGGATTGAGCGCCCCACTTCTGGGCAGCGAAGCGCTTTCCAGTCAACAATCGCCCAAACCAATTGGCCAAGCGCGCCCGGTAGTCATTTCCAGCGCCAACGTTAACAAAGGCCCGGATGGCAGCATTTTCAACGGCGGCATTGATTGTGTCAGCAAGGCAATGGAAATCTTGAAACGCGGTGGCGACACGTTGGATGCGGTCGTCGCGGGCGTCAATATTGTCGAAAGCGATCCGCGCGATAATTCAGTTGGGTATGGGGGCTTGCCAAATGCCGAAGGTGATGTCGAACTCGATTCCTGTTGTATGCACGGCCCGTCGCGCCGGGCAGGCTCTGTCGCCAGCATTCGCCACATCAAAAATCCGGCTTCGGTGGCCAAACTGGTTTTGGAACGCACTGACCACATTATGCTGGTTGGCGAAGGCGCAATGCGATTCGCGCTGGCTCATGGATTCAAGAAAGAAGATTTGCTGACTGAAGATTCGCGCAAAATCTGGTTGAAGTGGAAAGAAGAAATGAGCGACGAAGATACTTGGGGGCCAAGCCCGAAACACCCAAAACCGGCGTCGGCTTCCAGCAAGAAAATCGCCAGCACGCTGACGACTCCGGCGGATGTGGCCTTCAACGAATGGGCGATGGATGTGATTCGCCGCCGTCCAACCGGCACAATCAACTGTCTGGCGGTTGATGCTAGCGGAGATATTTCCGGCGTGACCACAACTTCCGGCCTTGCGTGGAAAATTCCCGGTCGCGTGGGGGATTCGCCGATCATTGGCGCAGGTTTGTATGTGGACAACGAAGTCGGTGCGGCTGGCTCAACAGGTCGAGGCGAAGAAAACATTTACATTTGCGGCGGCCACACGATTGTCGAAAATATGCGCCGAGGCATGAACCCGACCGAAGCCGCGCTGGATGTGCTGAAACGCATTTCGCACCGGTACGGCGACAACCTGAAAGAACTGGCCAAATTCAGCATCACGTTTTACGCCGTCAACAAAGCTGGCGAATACGGTGCGGCGAATTTGTGGAAAGGCGGCAAGTTTGCCGTTCACGATGGCTCTCAGGCAAAAGTCGTCGAGACAGCCTACCTTTACGAAAAGAAGCCGTAAGCGCGGTCACCAACCAAATTCGACGAAGGCAAAATTCCGAGCGCGGGAGCTGGAAATCAGCATCCCGCGCTTTTTGCTGATCATGTGGAATCCTTCCAGTTCGTCCTGCGGAGCGAAATCAATCGTTTGAACCACCACAGCTTTACCGCTGACGACAGATTTCTTCAGATCAACGAACGTCAACCGCCATTTCAAACCTTCGATCTGGTTCTGCACCAACACCAGCCAGCCCTTTTCCGCAATCCAGTGCAGTGATTGCACCCAAGCACCGCACGAGAACTTATGAACCAACACTCCCGGCTCGCTTGTTTTGAGGGCTTTTGCCAGCCGCTCAGGATCGTAAAGCCGGATTTGATTTCCCTGGTCGCCATAATCCGAACTCGCCAAAAACCATTTTGATCCAAGCTGCACGAATTCTGGCCGAGTGCCATTAACGGCTGCGTCGTCCGTGACTTCATGCTTGATCGCGCCATCAAGCGTTCCCTGTTGCAGCAACCTTTCCCAATCAAGCAACACGATGTTGCCTTTGCGATGGACGGTATTTCCCAGCCAGGTTCCAAACTTCGGATGAAATGTCAGGCCGGTTGGATGCGGCAACTTGTCCTGTCCGTCAACGGTTAAGCGCGCGGCTCGCCCAGTGAATTTCAATGTGCGATTGTTTTCAACAACGTATTCGCGCAGCACGCCGACTTCAGCATCACCGATGACATAAACCTTGCCGTCGCGATGTTCCAGCCCTTGTGCCGCACCAACAGCTTCAACGGTTTGCAATTCTTCAATCGTGGATCGAATGCGCGCAGGTGTTTGCGCAGCAAGCCCTGTCACAAAAAGCGAAAGCACGGCGCAGAAAAAATATCTCATCAGCCAGTTCATCCTTGTTGGTTTGTTGGGAAATCGCCGTTTGGCGGGCAGAGTTTAGCAGAGCTTGCGTGGAAGGGTTAGGTATCTGCAAATGTGAATGAACGCAGTCAAAAAAGACTGCGTTCATTCATGCTTACTATTATTTGTTGCCCTGAGCCGGGCCGGAATTGTTCATTGCCGTTGTTGCTTTGGCGCGTTCATGGTCGGCGGTGTAATCCATCCAGCCGATCATCATTTCATCATAAGTCGGTTCGCCGTAACGAACGGCTTTTGCCGGATCGGGGTTGTATTTGTTCTTCGCCGAATTGTCGAAATATCCCGTCACCATAATCTTCGTGCCTTTTGGAATCGCCTTGGTCTGTTTGAAGTAATAGACCGTCTGCCAAGAGAAATCATACTCTGGCACGCTCAGCAGAATTTCTGATTTTCCGTCAGGATAAAAGGCCTTGTATTCAACTGCTTTGCCGCGCAGATGCATGTGAGGCATGAAGTTGATGATGTGGATGTCGTCCTTCGCCACCCAGCAAGCCGTCACGCGATGGTTTTCTGCGCCTGGAGGAACCAAAAACGCGTTGTTGGAAATGCCATAAGTATGCACCAGTTTTTTCGGCTCTTCTTTGGCCAGAATCAAACCAATGCTGGATCGGTCTTTTTGCACTGAACCGGCGACTTTTGAATAGTGCATTTGAAAAACGATCTTTGATCCGGCGGGGACTTTTTTGACCGTGCCGGGTTCCCAAATCGCCTGGTTCATTCCCGGCGCATATCCGGCCAAAAGTTGGCCGTTTTCCATGTCTTGTCCTCTATCCACGCGTCCCAGTTTTCCGCCGGTCGCCGAAGCGCAGCCATCATCCACCACGGGCGCATCCTGTTTCGTTCGGATCAAAAAGCCTTCGCGATAGGTCGGTGAATTCTTTTCCATCTGGGCGCGCAGCTTCTCAATTTCTTCTTTGCTGTATTTGCTCAAATCGGGACGCGGCTTGTCGCTGGGCGGCTGGATGAAGGCGATGATGTGATGAACAATTTTACGATTGTCTGGTCGCGCTTCAGCACTTTGGACATAAACGTCTTCTTTGAAACCGGGATCAACCGTGAAGTATTGGTATTCATCGGGGCCGCTGGCTTCCAGCGTAAACTCTTCAGGCATTGGAATGACGATGTCCGGCGTGCCAATCGTCCATCCATTGGTGAATTTCGGCGTTGGCGGCAAATCTTTTGGGTCGCCTTCTTTCGAACCGCCATCCACCCAGGCCACAATTGAATCAATTTCAGTTTGGGTCATTCGGCGATCATTCGCCCAAACGCCATAATGCGGGTCGGCGTGCCAGGGCGGCATTATTTTCCGGGCGACTTTTTCCCGAATGGATTTCGCCCACGGACGAACGTCTTTGAAACTCAGCACTGAAAACGGCGAACCTTCGCCAGGGCGATGACATTCGGCGCAACTTTTGAACAAAATTGGCGCGATGTCTTTGCTGAAGGTAACTTGTTTGGTCGTTGTGCCCCTGGCGCGGCTGGCTTGCGGGGAAAGGAAAATACCTGCGACCGTCAAAACGATAAGCGAAAAAATGGTGACGTGGCGTTTCATATCCTTGCGTGCCTCCAAAAGTTGATCGAAGTCTGATGGACAATGCGAATTGAACTTCTGCGAGCGGAAAATTTCGCTTGGTTGATTGCGGAGTTTTCCAGACATGCGAAAATTTCCCCTTCCCCGATGGCTTCCCTTATCTCCCAGTTCCGACAAGTCAGTTTGGATAAACGTCTTACTTGCCATCAGTTAGGACTAAAAACCACCGGAGTTTTGATCGAATTCTCGTTCTTGGCCAACTCGGTTGTAACTTCCTCCAAGTTTCCGCTGGGTATTTTCGCAATCTATGTGCCTTGTTGTGGCTGATGGGTAAGATTGAAGCTGGTTCGAGGCCAAGGTCACAGGCTGCGGCTATCTAAATCAAAGCACACAACATTGAAGAACTCTTTTTCGACAGGATTTACACGATGGTTCAGGATTGACCCAAATAGGATGAATGGCGGGAATTGTTCATCCTGAAAAATCTTGTCCATCCTGTCCAAAAGTTTTGTGTTCTGATTTAGATCGGTTTTCAGTTGCACTTACGGGAAAGATCGAGATGATAG
>CAZMXG010000039.1:0-48801 GCA_964570175.1 uncultured Heliomicrobium sp.
GGCCTCCGACGGCGTGAATGCGCGTCCAGTGAAAATCAGTTCCGGGCGCGGTGGCGTAACGGTCTTTGTACGGATGAACGTAAAGGTGTTCAGTGTACGCGCTGACTTTCCACAGCCCATCGTATTGTCCCGGTTTGCCCAAACCGCGAAACGGCATGTCGTACGGCCAACTGTGTTCGGTGTGGAAAATTAGATTGCGATCCCATTTGGGACCGATTTCCAGCAGCAAAACATTCAAGCCTTTGTTGACCAGCACATGGGCGGCAATGCCTCCGGCGGCGCCGGAACCAACAATGATGGCGTCGTAAATGGTTTTCTTCTGTGCCATGGCGATCATTGAATTTGGAAGCTCGGAAAGATTGAAAATGAAAAAGGGACGGGCAAGATACCATGCTCGTTCTTGCCTGTCCCTCTTTTGCGTGCGTGCTACGGTTTAGAAGGTCAGCCGCAAGCCAAACTGCAGCCTGCGCATTGCGCTGGCCGACGTGATCACACCAAAGGTGTTCGAAGTCGCGCCCGAAGGAACGGAAGCATTCGGCTGGCCGAGGTTCACGATGTTGAACACATTTGTGCCCTCTGCCCGGAACCGCAGCTTGAACTGCTCGCTGAGTTTGAAATCGCGTGAAAGCGCCAAATCAACGACTTTGTAGCCTGGGCCATCCAGCAAGTTGCGCGGCGAATTGCCGTCCGTGGCGACGCCGGTCACAACCTTGTTCTGAACAAAAGCGGCAGTGTTGAACCACAGCGCTGCCGTTGGATTGTCAATGTGCGGATCGCCGATCAACTGCGCGCGGTCAGTGTTGACGCCGTCCAGGTTGGCGTCCACGTTGCCGTTGTTGACGGTGAAGGGCAATCCGCTGCGCAGCTTGATGATCGGCGAAATGCTCCAACCGTTCAGGATATTGCGCGCGATAATGTTATTGCCGGAGTAATAATCCGGCTGGTAATTCAAGCTCATGCTGAACACGTGACGCTGGTCTGTATCGGCGCGACCGCGATCCAATTCCAGCTTGCTGTAATTCTGAGCCAGCCCCTGCGTTGTGTTGTTATGCAACTGCACGCTGCTCAGGGTCTTGCTGAACGTGTAAAACGCATTGAACGTGACGTGGTGGTTCATGCGCATTGCACTGGTCACTTGCAGACCGTTGTAGGAAGCGGTCTGGTCTGAATCCAATAGCAACACCGCACCGAAGGCCGGATTGGGCCGCCGCGAAAGGATGTTCGCGCCAGCGCTGGTCGCAGTGGGTGTGAGCACCGGGTAGTTGAGGTCGCGTCCGAAGGGCAGTTTGCTGCTGAACGTTCCAACATACGCCGCGCCCACGGTCAGGTCCTTGGTGAGCTGACGCTGGATGGACAAATTCACCTGATTCGTCCTCGGCCATTCGAAGTCTTGCGCAACAGCGAAAAGGCCGCCGCCGGTAATAAATGTCCCTTTGTAGGGGAAAGGGTTGCCGCCAACAAAGGCGTTATAAGGATTGCTGAGCGAGGCTCCAAGCGGAACTCCAGTCGCACTGGTCCGTTGATTGATGTTGGTGAAAGTCAGTCGCGTGGAAAAGGGCTGGAAGTTGGTCATCGTATTCCATTCGTTGCCCGAAATGCTGCCGTAAAAGATTCCAAACGCGCCGCGAACTGACGTCTTCCCGTCGCCAAATAAATCCCAGGCAAAGCCAACGCGAGGGGAAATGTGGCTATAACTTACCGGAATGCCGCCTCGTTCCACACCCGGGTCTCCGTAAAACTGCGCTCCAACTGGCGCAAGCGGATTGACCGTGGATTTCAGGCCGGGAACATAATTGACCACGCGGTTGTACGGGTCTGTGGGAGGCGTCTGAATGTCCCAGCGCAGCCCCAGGTTGAGCGTCACGCGCGGGTGAATGCGGAAATCATCCTGCGCAAAGAAGGCCGTGTACCAGGTATTGGTATATCCAGTGACGGGCGCATCTTGGGTGATCGCGCTGGGAATGCCGATCAGGAAATCTGCCAACGCATTTCTGGTCGCGCCATTGTTGAAAGTGAAGACGCCGTAATTGTTCAGCAGCGTTTGTTGAATGTCCTTGTTCAGCGAAAGCTCTCCTCCCAATCGCAAAGAGTGCTGGCCTTTTGTCCAACTGAAAACATCGCGGAGGGAATAGAGGTTCGTGCCAGCGGTAGGCCCGCCGATGGAATTCGTCAGGGTGAAAAAGCCGCTGACCGTAATTTGCGGCAGCGACGGCGTGCCCTGGATTGTAAAGGCCGAACCCAGATCGCCGAGCGAGGTCGCGGGCAAATTCAAGCGACCGCCAAAATTGCGCGCGTAAGTGACCCAAGCCTGGTTGATCTTGTTGGGGCTGACGATCCAAACATCGCTGAGGTTCAAGTTATGCTGCCGCCAGTTAAATTGCTGGCTGCCCCAAGGCAGATTGCCGCTGCCTGCTCTGACTGTGTTGGTTCCAGCAGTTGTGAAGTAGTTGAAGGTCAGACGATGCGCGGCGTTCAATTGATGGTCTACTTTGCCCAGATACTCGTTGGAGTCATAGGGACTGGGAACATTGCCTTGCCATCTGCTGTTGGCAACATTGGAAAGTGGAATGTAATCCTTGATGATCTTTACCGCCACAGGGTCAAGCCGGTTGGCGCAGATGACATTAGTAACGCCATTACAGGTGAACGCCGCTCCGGTGGCAGGATCAACGGGTTTAGTGCCCGACGCGGTGAAGTCGCCAGTGCGTTCCAGTGCGGTCGGAACAATGGCGCCACTCAGAAAGGTGCTGGTGGTTTGGCGCAGACCGGAATAGGAAAAGAAGAAGAAGGTCTTGTCGCGCTTGATGGGGCCACCAACGGTGCCGCCGAACTGGTTGCGACGCAGCGGTGCTTTGGCCAATTGAGAACCCCAATCATTGGCGTTGAATATGTCGTTGCGCAAAAACTCAAACAGCGAACCGTGAAGCTTGTTGGTGCCGGACTTGGTCAGCACGTTGATCACGCCACTGGCAAAACGTCCGTATTCCGCGTTGTAGCTGTTGGTTTGAACACGGAATTCCTGGATGGCATCTGGGTTCGGCAGAATGTTGCCGGTGTTCCGCAAGTTGGTCATGTTGGTGCCGCCGTCCAGATAGTAATTCACGGAACCTGTGCCGCCATCGGTGCCGCCGTTGATCAGAGTGCGTTGTTCGGGAAAGCCCAGAATGAGCGAACTGGTTCCTGTGGACGCAGCAGCGACGCCATTGTTGTTGGACTGCACGCCGGGTGTCAGGTCCAGCAGCGTATAAACATTGCGGTCAACCAGCGGCAGACTGCTGATTTCGGCGGATTGGATGGTGCGCCCGATTTCGGCGGTGCTGGTGTTCACAGCGGGCGGCGCTTCGGTGATGGTTACGGTTTCACTGACTTGTCCAACCGTGAGCGTCACATCCACGCGGGCGGTATCGTTGATTTCCAGAACGATGCCGCTACGGCTGACTTTCTTTAAGCCGTTTGCGGTCACCTCAAGCACGTAGTTGCCGACCGGAAGAAATTCAAGCCGGTAGCTTCCGTCTTCGCTGGAGGTCACGGTGCGTGTAAGGCCGGTGTCGGCATTGTGCGCTGTAACCTGAGCGCCGGGCAAACTCGCGCCGCTTGGGTCCGTAATCGTGCCGACGATTGTGGCGGTGGTAACTTGCGCAGAGACTGCCAGCGGAATGGCGAGCAGCAGTGCGAGGGCAGCAAACAGGATCTTCCGTAAACCAAAGTTTCTTACGTTTAACATGTAAGTGGCCTCCAATGAGAGTTTGTACTTAGTTTTGGAACGATCCCAGCAAAGCAAGAAGCAAAACGTTCCTGAATGTCGCGCTGTGGTTGCGCGCATTCTTTAGAAAAGGAATTTTCGTGTGAAATGATTAGACTGAAACCGGCGTGGCCTGATCGGCAACGCGCCGTTTTTCCAGATGTTTGATTTCCCGCACCGCGTCGGCGGTCATCTGCATGCGGTAAGCCGCCGCCAATGCGGGCAACCAGATTGTCGTCAGCCATCCCAGCTCAATGAAGCCGCGTATAAAGATTCTGGCTTCCGGATGCAGGCTTGGAGTAATGGCTCCAACCAGCACAATCGTCGAACGTGCCAGCGCGTAAAGCGTGATCAGCATCAACACTTTTGACAGTTGGCCGCCGCCCATTCGAATCGCCATCCGGTGTAACAGAACACTGACGGCGGAAATAATCGCCAACAGAATCAAACCACTTTGTTGCAAATAGCGGCCAGCCGGATACGCCGAATGCGCTTCGGTCAGTCCTTCGCGAAACGTCAGCAGCGCAATCAATACTGCGGCAATCGTGCCGATCAGCAAGTAATCGCGCCGTTCGATTTCAAACCCTAGTCCCACGCGGTGATAGGCTACGCACATGGCCACCACACCAAACAACAAAGCCAAATTGGCCGGAACAATCGCCAGATGCTGGCACAAACCGCGCAAGGATCGGTCATATTCCGACCAGAGCAGCCCAAGCCAGGGGCCTTCCAAAATCATTCGAACTACGGAAATTCCTGCGTTGGCAGCCATGGCCAGCCAAGCCAGATGCAACAGAGGCGTTTTGCGGTATTCGCGCGCAATTTCCAGCGTCAGCATTAAAGCAATGGCAAAGGCGATGATTGAAACCGAATTCCGGAAGCCCTGCGCCAGATTGCGGTAATGCGGCCACCAGTCGAAATTGGCAGCCATGTGGGCAAACACGATCAACGCCATTTGCGGGACCAAAGCCCACAAAATCACTTTTGGTGTTAGTCGAGTTGCCAGCATAAATTTCAGGACTTCCAGTCAGGGCAATCAAAAACTATTCAAAGCAGATTTTCCCACTGACGCGAACCAGGTTGGCTCCGGTATCTCCGCACATCACAGTCGCAAACGAAGTCAATCGTTCCAAAAACGGCTCCCAGTTTTCGGTTGTTACAAAATTGAGCTTGTCTGCCGAAGTCGCGTGCGCCGCCGCCCGCAACGCTTTGCTGGCGGTTTGGGCACCGCACATCGGCGCCAGAACGGCTTCCAGGAAATTCAGCCGCGCTTGCACTTCGTGCGACTGGCTTTCTGAATCAAACGGAGTTTCTTGTTTGATGCGAGCGAAAACTGCGCGTAACCCGTTATGCAACTGCTGATCTTGTAGCGCAAAAACACCGCGCAGGATTTCACCCGATGATCGCAAAGCTCCGGTGGCTTGAGACATTTGCTCGTGCAATTCCCAGCAGCTAAAACAACCAATCAAATGCGCTTCGATCCGGTCGCGCGTTTGATGGTCCGCCACCCCTTCGACGTAATCGTTCCAATCCTTTTCGGTAAATCCGTGAATCATAATTTCGTCCCAGTCAGTTGATTCGTCTTGCCTGGTTTGGCAATGAAGCATTGATGATCGGAGCAAGTTTCTTTTTGACGTTAAAAAGCCGCCATTTCACCGTGCCAACGGGAATGCCAAAAGCCAGCGCAAGTTCTTCGTAACTTAGCTCTTCCACAAATCGCAAAATAACCAGTTCGCGCTCCGTCGGCTCCAGAAAACGCATCCACTCGGCAAAATTTGAAATGCTGGCCATTTCAATTTCGGTCAGCAGCCGATTGGCCAGTTCATCGCTGAGCGGTTCCATCGGAGCCAGCCGGTTGCGCGTTTGTTGCTGACGCCAGAATCTGGCCAGTTCGTTTTTGGCCACTTTGAACAGCCAGCCGTGAAAAAGCTCTTTCTCGCGCACTTCGCCGCAGCTTTTGAAGACAATGATCATTACGTTTTGTGCCAAATCCTCCGCCTCGCCCGATTCCAGGCCGCGCAACAGGAAATAACGCCTTAGCCGTGGATAGACCGATTCGAAGAGGATGCAGAAATTGTCCTCTGTCCTAGTCAACAGAAAATTTTCTATTGCCTGACGGTCATCCATTGTCGTGTTCGTTTCCGGAATCAGGTTGAAGCCGAGCGAATGTCGCATCTTCACCAACGAAGATGCGTCGGCAGCGTTGATTTGTTTGGTGGAGCAAAAAAATATTTTCGCATCAGTTACTTGATTGCGAATACAGCACGTTACGGATGTCGGCAGGGTCAAATTTTGACAGCCTTGTCAAAATCGCCTGGAATTGTTGGTCTGCGCAACCTGTTTTATCGGGCACTGGACGTATAACAGGATTTACAAGGTCGAACAAGATTGGCTTGAATCGAACTCAATCAATTTCATCTTGTTGCATCTTGTAAATCCTGTCTACGATTTTTCTGGGTTGATTTAGCTTTCACCCTCCGCGCAGGAAATGACCTTTGCGATTTCGCGCTGCAATTCTTCCAGGGTGTCCAGACGTTCCACAACGGAAACACAACCGCCAATCACTTCCGCAAGGTTTTTTACTTCCGGTCTATCAAAGCCTGTAATCAGAATCGTAGGAACCGGTGTCTCGCCATCTGTTGTAATGCCGGACTTTGCTTGCTCTACTTCTCGTTTGGCGATTTCCCAATCCACCACCACAACTTCCGGCCCATGCCGTGGCGCCATCAACGCGGCGGTGACCAGGTCTCGTGCGACGGCGATTCGGTATTGATCGCCCAAGCTGAATTCCAATTGCTCAACCCACTCCGGATTGTCATCTACGACAAGAATTGCTGGGCGTCCAAGAATGGTGGGCATCGCAAGCTCCTCAAATCTATGATTTCCTGCCAAAGCGCAGAAGTCTGGTTTATCCAGCAACCAGATTGCTTAGGTCCGGTCGTTGTGGGGACTGTTCGTAAGTTTGGGTTAGCTTCCCACACTAGCCGGGACAAAATCCATTCTCACAGAACAGTCCACACAACGTTGCTTCAGTTTGGCGAGCAATTCATATTCCTACACAAACAATGGCTTAGCTTTTGCTCTCACGACCTGTACTGGCGGCCACTGTATTTCCAGCAGTCAGGTTGCAGTAAAAGTTGATGTAGCGATCTAAGTCATCTTGTTAAAGGTGCAGGGTCAGGATGCATAGATATTTTGCACGGCGATGGCCTTGATAGACGCCGTGCGGAAAACGCTTGCGAAAAGCGCCAGAGCAGGCGATCAGGCGAAGTTCCCAAGGGAAAACCATGAAGAAAAATTTTGCATTGTTGGTTTTACTATCCGCGCAGTTGGCAACAGTTTCCTGTGTCGGAGTGGGCTATTCCAGTCGCGGCGGGTGGTTTGTCTGGCCAGGCGGGTTGGGGTTACTCGTAGTAATTCTCATTATTTTCCTGTTGCTAAGGCGCAGATGAATGTTGGTTTTCGTTACCCTTGCCACAATCCTTCTATTCTTGAATGCGCAATGGAGCAACTAAATCAGAACACAAAACTTTTGGACAGGATGGACAAGATTTTTCAGGATGAACAACGCCTGCTATTCATCCTTTTTGGGTCAATCCTGAACCATCGTGTAAATCCTGTCGAAAAAGAGTGTCTCAATGTTTTGTACTTTGATTTAGATGCGAAACAGGTAGGATTCCCCTCGATGCCAACCAGATTTGGGACTGAATCTTATGCACATTGACTGGCAATCTGTTCTAATTCCGCAATCATCGTTGCTGGAACTTGTGCTGCGCGGATCGGCAATGTATCTGGTCCTTTTCGTGTTGTTACGAATTGTTCTCAGAAGGCAGGCGGGCACCCTGGGAATGACAGACCTGCTCTTGATTACCTTGCTTGCGGATGCCGCGCAGAATGGATTGGCGGGTGATTACAAATCGCTGCCGGAAGGGATCGTGCTTGTTTCAACGATTTTGTTCTGGAATTACGCGCTCGACTGGCTTAGCTATAAATCTCCTGGTATTCGCCGCCTGATCGAACCGCCACCCGTTCTGCTGATCAAGGAGGGCAAATTGATGCGCAGAAACATGCGCCATGAATTGATCACCGAAGAGGAAATCATGATGGAGCTACGAGAGCAGGGAATCGAAGACGTTGCTGAGGTAAAAAAAGCCTGGATGGAAAGCGATGGCCGAGTCAGCATGGTTCAACAAAACGGCAAGCGCCACGAGAAACAGGAACGAAGTAACGGTTAATCTTGCAAGGAGAAGTTTTTGATGGCTGAATCCAAATCACCAATCAATATGCACATGGCGCGAACTGCGATGAATCGGAATCCCGAAGTCCGCACCTGGGTCGAACAATGGCTCAAGGCGCAAGAGCGCGAACGATATCTGGCGGCAGGAGAAGGCACCGAAGAAACATTTGAAAAACATTGGCGCTATGTTAGCCCCGAGACGATGCATGAACGCGCGATTGAAGGATACGCTGCCTATCTGGACCAAACGCAGGACTGACCATCATTAGTAAAGGGCATCTTCCGGGATTACGAGGATATTTCGGCAAAGCGTTGGTCTTCCCTGTGCCAGTAACTTTCCGCACAGCAAAAATGAGCGGCAGCGTTTCTAAGCCTGTGCCTGCAATGGCGCTGTGGCTGCGACCGCAGTTTCTTTCGGATTCGCTTCCCACGTAATAATTTTCAAGTCCAGCACCGCGATGGCGTATAGCGCAGGCACCAGCAGTTTGGTCACATAATTCGCCAGGATCAGGCCGCCGATCTGCGCATAACACAGCCCTTCCCACAACGGACCTCCGTTGTGCGCCAGCGGTATCAAGCCAAAAACCGTCGCGCCGACCGTAATCATCACTGGACGAAGCCGCGCGATTCCGGCGTCAAGCAAGGCTTCGCGCAAGGTCGCGCCGTGCTCACGCTTTTCTTCGACAAAATCGAACAGTACGATGACGTGCGAAACGATGACGCCGATCAAACTGGCGATCCCTAGAAACGCCATAAAACCAAAGGGTGCTCCCATCAAAACCAGCGCGGCAAAGGCGCCGACCAAGCCGAACGGAATCGCCGAAAAAACCAGCAGTGGCTTGATGGCGTGTTTGAATTGCAAGACCAGCGCCAGGAAGATTGCCAGCACAGACACCACCATCACGACACCCAAATCCTTGAAGCCTTTTAGTCGCTCTTCCTGTTCGCCGCCGATTTCCATTCGATACCCTGCTGGGAGCGTCTTTGCGAATTCCTCGAGCGGCTTACGGGCGGCTTTGAAAATCTGAGAAGGCAGTACGCCCGGAACCGGCACACACGAAACGGTGATGGTTCGAAACTGATTGCGGCGGGCCAGCTTTGCGGTTTCCATCTGGTAATTCACTTTGGAAACCTGGCGCAGCGGGACTTTGCTCGCGCCTTCCAGCGAATACACATACAGGTTTTGGATGTCCGACAACTGCGCGCGCTCTTCTGTGCGCAACCGCGCGACGACGGGAATTTGCTCGTCTCCTTCACGCAAAGTTGTAACCTTGACGCCGTTGATGCCTGCGGCGGATGAAGCCGCCACATCCAGGTTGGAAATGTTCGCCAGATTTGCGCGGTCAGCATCCACTTCCAGATTGGCCACAAAACTTTCCGCGCCCCAGTCGTCGCGAATGCGATCAGCCGTGGGAATCGCGCGAAAAATTGCTTTTACCTTTTCGGCCTGCGCTCGCAGCGTTGTGATGTCTTCGCCAGAAATGCGAATTGCGACAGGAATGCCGATGGGTTTGCCGTTTTCAAGCTGTCGCACGTCAATGCGCGCACCTGGGATATTGGCTGACAGCGCTTGCTGCAATGGCGCGACCAGTTGAGAGGTGTCGTGCTTGTCGTTCACCTGAATGATGACTTGCGAGTAGTTGAGTTGCGGCTGTTCAGGCGCAGCCGAGTACCAGAATCGCGGCCCGCCACCACCGACAAAAGTCGTCAGTGAATGCAACACTTCGCGCGGTTTGCCCTCTTCGCCCAAGTGCTGTTGGCCATACTTGGCTGCAACATCGCGAATGACCGTTTCGGCACGTATGGCTGCGTCATTGGTCGCAGACAGCGGAGCGTCTTCCGGCAAATAAACATCCAGATACGACAGGTAAGACAAGTCTTTCGGGAAGAACTCTGTTTTAAGCTGCGTTAGCAGCGCACCGCCAGCCAGCAGAAACACCATCGAAATCCCCAGCACCTTCCACCGATGTTCCAGTGACCATAAGCCAACTTTGTAATACACGCCGGAAAAGCCGTGCTGCCGCTGTTCTTCCAACGACCGTTCCGGCTTTTTGCTTGGCCGCAGCAAGTAATACGCAAACATCGGGATGAAGGTCATCGAAACAATGCGCGATGCCACCAGCGAACACGCCAGCACAACCGGCAAGCTATAGATAAACTGTCCGACGCTGCCGCCGACCAACAGCAGCGGCAGATAAGCCACGATGTTGGTGACGGTCGCGTAAAAGATCGCTCGCGCCAGTTTCGTCGGTCCCTGCCAGGCGGCTGTGGCAGGTTTCTGTCCGGCGGCCAGTTCGCGTTTGACGGCGTCGCTGGCGACCACGGGGTCGTCCACCAACAGGCCAAGCGCGATGATCAGGGAAGCGATGGAAACTTGCTGCAAGTCAATGCCCAGGACCTTCATCATTCCAAAAGTCATCGCCAGCGTCAGCGGAATCGAAAGCGCAACCAGCGCCGCCGAACGCCATTCGCGGAAGCCAATGAAGGCGATAATTACCACCAGAATGATGGCTTCCCACAGGCTGCGCATAAACAGTCCAATGCCTTCTTCAACCTGCAATGGCTGATCCGACGTGCGCACCATCAGCAAATCTTCAGGCAGGCGTTGTTTCAAATCGGCCAGTGCCTGATCCACCGCCTTACCAAGCTCTGCAATCTGTTCGCCCGTGCGCATCTGCACTGCTAATGTGATGGCGCGTGTGCGTTGCCATTCTCCATTTGCATCGCGCCAGGTATGGAAATTCAGATAGCGCGGCGAGTCTTCGTATCCACGGTTGACGTCCACCAGGTCACGCGCGTAAACAGGCGTGCCCAAGGGTGAAGTCGCTACAACGACATTGCCAATTTCTTTTTCGCTTTTGAATTCCCCTGATGGATTGACCCCTAAGTTTTTGTCGCCAACCTCCAGCACACCTCCGGGCAGCGTGATGTTGCGCGCGCCCAGAATCTGGTTCAGCGCCGCCGGTTGTATGCCGTAACCGGCCAATCGTTCTTGCGAATAATCCAGGAAGACGCGTTCGCTCAATCGTCCAGCGCGGGTGACTTTGCTGACCAGCGGGACGTTTTGCAGCGTGCGCGCAACCAAGTCGGTGAAATCGTCCAGTTCGCGATAGCTGTATTTGTCAGCAGCGACGGGCTTCAACTTGGCTTCGGTCTCGTTCAGGTTGCGAATCACGACTGGCTTCCACACATCGGGCTGGAAGCCCGCAAGCGGCAGTTTCGTGTGCAGAAATTTTTCTGTCGCTGCCAGAATCGCTGCATCGTCGTGGTTTCCTTCCAGGTCAATGCCAATGAAGCCCGCCCCGCTGAAAGGACGCACATCAGCGGCAAAGCCGGAATCTTTCAGCGATCGCGCCATCGCTTCACGCGCGGCGGCGACGCGATGCTGCGGAACAGAAGCTGGCAAACCCACTACTAACGAAGCGCGCTCCGCCTGTGATGGCTGGGCTGCCCGCGCTTCTTCAATCGCTTGCCGCACGCTTTGTGCGCGTTGGGCGATCAAGATGCTATCCGCGCGTGGACTAGCCACGGTCAGCATCAGTGCAGCAGTGTCGCCAAAATCCTTGATGAATTCGACCGGCCCGGCCCCTTGCGGCAAGTCGCGGATCGAATCCAGCTTCAGGCGTATATCGTCGAACTCCTTTCCGATGTCTTTGACCTTGTCATCCAGCGCGACGTGAACGATGGCGATGCTGCTTCGCGAGATGGATTCAATCTTTTCAACGCGCACGTTTGCGGCAAGCTTTTCTTCGATCTTCGGCGTCACCAGCCGTTCAATGCGTTCCGCGCTTGCACCGGGCCAGGCGCAGATCGCCACCGCACGGCGAATCTGAATATCCGGGTCTTTGCGTTTGGGCATCGCCACATAGCTGTAAACGCCCCACAGCACCGTGACAATCAGCAACACCCAGGCAATCTGGCGCGCTTCGACAAAGAAATGCGCCGTATTGTGGATTTTCTGGTGCGAACCAGTCAGCAATTTGGCTGTTTCGCGAAAGCCATGTAGTTTTTGTGTCAGGCGTTTGGTGTATGACATTTTTTCTCCTGCTTTACTGTGTGACCTGCACAACTTCGCCATCGGTAACGACCGAAGCGCCTGCGACTACGATCTGTTCGCCCGCCTGCAACCCTTCGGTGATGCCAATCAGATTGCCGTAAGCTTCTCCCAGTTTGACTTCGCGCCGACGCGCGATCTTTCTGCCATTTTCTTCCAGCACAACAGTGACGGTGTAGCTATTGGGATTTTCCGGTGTGCGCACAATCGCGCTTAAGGGAACAACGGTCACTGGCGCGGACGAAGCGTTTGCATCCGGAAGCACCAGCGAAGCAATCATTCCTGCGCGAAGTTGTGACGGCGAATGGTGAATCGTCACCTCGACTTCAAAAATGCGCGTCTTGGGATCGGCGGCGGCGGAAATCCGCGTGATCAGGCCGCGAAACTCTGCCCCGGGAATGGCTTCTGTCGTCAGCGTCAGCTCTTTGCCCTGCGGCAAACTTTCCACCGTCAGATCAGGCACGCCAAAAACGGCTTTGACCGAACCAGATTCTGCCAGCGTGATGATCGGCGTTCCGGGAGCGACCAGGCTGCCTTCCTCGACAGAGCGGCGCATCACCAAACAATCTTTTGGCGCACGCAACACCGAATCTCCTTTGGCCAGTTGCGCTTCGGAAAGCTGGGCTTTTGCGTTATTGATCCGGGCTTGAATGACGCCGACATTGGCTTTGGCGGCTTCGACTTTTGCCATTGCCATTTCGAATTTGGTTCTGGCCGCGTCGTGTTCAGGGCGCGTGATGCTGTCGCTTTCCAGCAGATTGGTTGTGCGGTCAAGGTCGCGGCGCGCTTGTGCGAGCGCAGCTTCGGCTTCGGCTTGTTGGGCTTTGCCGGTTTGCAATGAAGATTGCGCTTCGGATACTTGTGCTTCGGCGCCTTTCACCTTCATCGCGAAATCGTCTTCGCGTAACCGCGCCAAAACGGTGCCCTGCTTGATCCAATCGCCTTCTTGCACGGAGCGCATTTGCCCATCAGCCCCGCGCACTTGCAGCAGTTCCCGAACGTAACCGCCACTTTTGAACGCCAGATCAAGCTGTGACGCAGGCCGAATTGTTGCCGAATAGCGTGTTCCGCTGCCTTCAGCGTTGCTTGGAACGTAGGTTTGCACCGCCGCAGTTCGCACAGGCGTCAAAGGTTTGTCATACGCTTTTGCCTGGCTACAGCCCACGGCCAATCCGCCAGACAGTACCAATAAAATTGCCGTAAACACTTTCGATAGTTGGTTGATATTCATTTGCTTCCTTCTCCCGAACGTTTTCAAATTCCGGATCACTCTTCTCCAATTGCTTTCTCAAAATCGGCACGCGCTGTCAGAAAAGCCAGCAGCGCTTGCCGATGTTGGTGATTGGCTTCGGCAACACCCGTCTGGGTTTGCAGCACATCTTTGAAGAGCGCCGCTTCCAGCTTGAACTTGTTGGTCGCGATTCGAAGTTTTTCCTGCGCCGAAGCTTGTGCAGCTTCGGTTACGCGCAGCAGCGCGCGTGACTCTTCCAGCTTGCGAAAGCGCGCGTTAACGTCCAGCACGACTTGCGCTTCAGCTTCGCGCAACGCGTTGTCGGCCTGATCAATGGTCTTTCTGGCTTCTGTCATTTCACGCTTTTTGCGGCCCCAATCGAATGGTTCCCATTTGACCGACACGCCAATAGCCGCGACATTTGTTGGCAAGACGGCGAAGCCGATCGGCGAGAAATAGCCAGCAGTCAGGCTTACATCGGGCAGCGCCTCCGACTTTTTGATGCGGCGACTGTATTCAGCCTGTTTCATTCTCAGGCGGGCTTCTTTGATTTCGCTGCGTTGCGCCAATGCACGTTCCCGCGCGGCATCCCTGTCGAATTCAAAAAGCACGTTTTCGGACGCTGGGCTGGTGTTGAATTCTGTGCTTACGTTGCGCCCAAGCAGCAAATTGAGCTGCTCTTTTTGCGTCGCCATCGCATTGCGCAGCTTTATGGCTTCGTATTCATCGTTGGCAAGGCTGGTTTTCACATCCAGACTGTCAGAAATCAGCGCAACTTTCTGGACGACGTATTCGCCAACAACGCGGTCAAGTTCGCGGCGCAACTTCAGCGATTCTTCAATCGAACGCAGAGCGCTTTCGGTTTGCAGGACGGCGTAATAATTGCGCTTGACCTGATTGGCTACGGCACGGCGCTGGGATTCAAGCTTGGCTTCGGCCAATTCGCGATTCGCCTCTTGCAGACGGATTCCCAAATTGATGCGGGGCAGTTGCGTTAGCGGTTGCGTTGCGCGAGCAGTCAGGAACGCGTTTGGATGACGGGAAGATTGAATCCTGATGTCCTGCAACGGAAACAACGCGCCGCCCGGCAGTTTTCCCAGCGATCCAGAATCAACGCGAAACTCGACCGGCGTAATCGTTTGCAAACCAAGAAAGTCCAATTCGAACTGTGGCAACCGTCGCGCGCGCGCGATCTCCACGCGCTCAGCAGCCTTTTCAACTTCCAACTCGTCGTTTCGGACCAGCCGGTTGTGGCGCAACGCAATCTGGATCGCTTGATCCAGCGTGAGAGTTTCACCAGATACTTTCTCCTGGGCCGAGACCAGCGACTGTCCCAACACGCCCATCGGTAAGAGGAGAAATAAACAACATGTGATTGTGCGTAACATACAGTTATCTCCCCGCCCGGCTTGCCTGGTTGAACTGATTTGCCTGGGTGACGTGCGCAAAGTTTTGAATCGCAGTCAGAATTTCGTCTTTGCTTTGGTTGACGGCTTTTTCGCCTGCGGCAAGGATCGAAGGCAGTTTTTCGACCGCGCGAAGGCTAATGGCATGATCAAACTCCACTTCGATCATGATGATTTCGTAGTGGTGCATTTCGATGGAAAGAAACATCTGGCTGCGCTTGAGCGTGGCCATCGCGGTGTCCGTGTAACGGTAAAAACAGTCCAGAAAGCCGCGCGGCTCGCTCGTCACTTTCTCTTTGAAATCCAGCGCGATGATCACGTCCATATTTCGTTTGACCGCCTCCAGCACAGGCACCGGCGCGCTGTACACACCGTCCCCCAGCCAGCGACCATCAATGTAAAGCGGCGGCAAAACGGGAAAGAACGCGCCCGAAGCGTAGATCGCGTCAGATGCGGGTCCATGGCTTAGCACCACACCTTCGCCTGTCATCAAATCCGTGGTCTGGATCAATGTTCGTGGGCGCATGCTTTCCAGTCGCGCGCCTTTCAACTGCCGTTGATAGAGTTCGCGAATCGCGTCCGGTTTCAGAATGCCGGAAGTGCGGTCGAACCGGCCCAGGCGCGGGCTAGCAATACCCAAAATGCTGCGGTAATCCACCTGCTCAAACAGTTTGCGATCCAGCATTTCAAAAGCCATCGAACGAAGCTCTGCTGGTGAAACGCCTGCGCCCATTGCACCGCACACGACGCTGCCGCCGCTGCAACCAACCATCAAATCAACCTCGATGCCCGCCTGGCTGAGGAATTCAAACAACGCGATCCCTGCAAAGGCTTTAATTCCCCCACTGCCCAACACAACGCCCACTTTCGGACGCGCGTCAGAGCGAGGCAGTGGCGGCGGGATCGGTTCTCGCCGAACTTGTTCCCGGTCCATCTGAATTGTCTTCCTCATCATGTTTGCCTTCTCCCCTTTAAACTGCGTGGCTTATCTTGTCCGTGTCGTTTCAGTTATGAAGTTCTTCAAAATGTTGACAGGCAACATTCCGGTGAACATCGCGCCGGAAAATGCTTCTTCGCGAGTTTCGTAAATCCGGAAAACCATCGTCAGCCCGGCGATATCGAAAATGCGCTTGACGCGATCGTTCAATGAATGAAATGCCATTCGGCCATTGACGTAAGTCACTTCTTTGAAAGTGCGCAGCAATATTCGCAACCCATTGGTGGTGACGTATTCCACCTGGGAAAAATCAAACACCAGATGCGTCTCGCCGTTTTGAATCAGATGCAGCAACTGCGTTTCGAACTCTGCGGGCATGGAGCTGTCCAATCGGCCTTCCAGTTCGATCAATAGAACTGTTCCTTTTTTCTTCCAATTCACGTTCATATGCATCCCCTGAATCAGTGTTAAAGCCCGTGTCCTGCAGTGAAGTTTGGGTAAACGAGGGCAAAAAAAGCCGTTTACGAAAATCCTCCCTCTGCTTGAAGTGAGCGGCACTTCGTTTGTCACAGCTCTCACGTCTTGGGCATGGGAGAAGCGACCTCTCAGTCACTCAGGCGAAAATGCAGACTAAAACTGCCGGTGAAAGAAAGAAATTTTTGAAGGTCAGTGTTTGATCGTCGCGCGTTAAGCGCATCCAGATAAATTTGTGGCCTGGTTGAATTTGGCTAAAATGCTGAAAAGACTGGTAATGGAAGGGATGAAGTTGACGGAGAGCGAGGGATTCGAACCCCCATGCCCTTTCGGACGCCGGTTTTCAAGACCGGTGCAATAGCCATTCTGCCAGCTCTCCGCAATTGGGAAGGAACCGCTTTCAGGTCAAAGACGCAACATCTGACCCAAAAGCCCGCGCATCCTACCACGCGAAAAACGGGATTTCAAAGACAGGGATGGAAGGCGTTATGGCTGTCAAATGCTTGCGGCGCTGTAGCGGCCAAGCTAGTATGCGCGCGCAAATGGGGACGCATGGAGTTCCACCGCTGTTTACTTTTCGACTCGCCGGAAAATCAAATGAACAAATTTACTCGACGACACTTCACGCAATCGTTGGCCGCAACTGCTTTGACAGGGGCGATTGCCGCGCCTGCCATCGTCGGCGCTGCCAGCCGGTCTGCTGACAAAGCCAAACGGCTGCCGATCGCCTTTTCAACGCTTGGTTGTCCAAGTTGGGACTGGAAAAAGATCCTTGATCAAGCTGCACAGCATGGCTTTGCGGCGTTGGAACTTCGCGGGATTTTGAGCGAAATGGATTTGCCCAAATCGCCGCAATTCACCGGCGCCAAATTGACCGAAAGCCTGAACGATCTGAACGCGCTGGGGCTGAAAATTTCCGATCTTGGAGCTTCGTCAAGACTTGGAGAGTCTGATCCCGCCAAACGCACGGCACAAATTGACGAAGCCAAACGCTTCATTGATCTGGCACACAAGCTGAAATCACCCTATGTGCGAATTTTTGGCGGCAAATTGCTGAAAGATCAGACGATGGAAGATGCCACAAAGCGAATCATTGCCGGGTTCAAAGAGCTACACGAACACGCGCGAGGCAGCAATGTGACGCTGCTGATTGAATCGCATGATGAATTCACAACCTCAGAATCACTGCTGGCAATTTTGAAAGGCGCAAATCTGCCGACGGCCTTGTTATTGTGGGATGCACATCACACCGTTGTCGCCGGGAAAGAACAGCCCGCCGATACGTACAAAAAACTTGGCAAGTTCACCCGTCACACGCACCTGAAAGATTCCAGGCCCGAAGGGAAAGATCGCCGTTATGTGTTGACCGGCACTGGAGAAGTTCCCGTCAAAGAAACGGTCAAGGTTTTGGCAACAAACGGCTATCGCGGCTATTACTGCTTTGAATGGGAAAAGCGTTGGCATCCGGAAATCGAAGAGCCGGAAATCGCTTTCCCGCATTACGCCAAAGTCATGCGCGAATATCTGGCCGAAGCTGGCGTCAAATCCTGAATCGCATTCGGTCTTGGAAGGGAATGATTACGCGATCTTGACGGATCATTTTCAGAATAAACCCGTGGGGAAATTTCTGTCTCTGGGGAACGATCACCTCAAATAAGGAGAACCGCTATGCATCAAATGAACCCGCCCTATGTGCGCTGGGAATGGATTGGCGAAGGCTGGCAGATGTTTGCGGATAAATGGCAAGTCTGGGTGTTGCAAATGCTGATTGTCGGAGGAATTTTTGCCATTCCGATTGTGCCGTTTTACATTATGATGTTTGCCATGCAAGCCGGTGCAACACCTGATCAGCCACCCGAAATGCCTGTGCTGTTTTTGCCCCTGGCGTTGGGAATCGGACTGTTCTCAGTTTTGGGCGGAGCATATTTTTTCAGCGGGTTTTACAAGACAGCCTTCAAACAATTGCGAGGCGAACAGATTTCAGTCAGCGATTTATTTTCAGCCGGCGATGTTTTTTTGCGAGTGATCGGCGCAATTATAGCGATTGCATTTTTTACGTTGCTGGGATTCGTATGTTGCATTCTGCCGGCGTTTGCCGTGGGCGGGCTACTGTTTTTTACATTGCCGCTGATTGTGGAGCGCAACCTGAGCATCGGTGAAGCCCTGAGCGCCAGTTATAACGCGGCGAAAGCCAACTGGTTTATGTTCACGCTTTTTGCATTTGTGGTGACGTTGCTGGCCAGTCTGGGTCAATACGCCTGCGGCGTTGGAATGCTGGTTACGTATCCGTTGCAATTCACGATTGCCGCTGTCGCATACCGCGACGTGTTTGGCATGCAGGGAGCGCGAAGCTTTGGCGGAAATAATCAGCCGGAATACCCAAGCAATTACGCGCCGCAATCGTTTCCACCGCCTCCGCAATTCAATGAGCCTCCCCCGCCCGAACCGACAACATTGATTTGCACAAACTGCGGCACGACGGTCAATCGGCCATCGCGGTTTTGCAGCAAATGCGGTACTCCAATGGGCGCTTGACAAGTTTTCCACATGCCAGAGCCCGCAATCGAATTTGATCGAGTCACGTTTCATCACACAGGCGGAGCTGCGATTTTGGACGATTTTTCGCTGCGCATAAGCAGCGGCGAAACACTGGCATTGGTCGGGCGTAGCGGCATGGGCAAAACGACGATTCTGAAGCTCATCAACTGTCTGTTACTGCCACAAGCCGGAACCGTCCGCATCGAAGGCCGCGCAACCACCGCTTGGGACCCGATCAAACTTCGTCGCAGAGTCGGATATGTGTTGCAGGAAGTCGGTCTTTTTCCGCACATGACCATAGGGCGAAATGTCGCCGTCGTTCCCCGCCTGGAAAACTGGCCCGAAGCCAAAATCAATCAACGAGTTGATGAATTGCTGGAACTGGTCGGACTGGAGCCGGGAAAATTCCGTGACCGATTTCCGCGTGAATTGTCTGGTGGTCAGCGACAGCGTGTTGGCGTGGCGCGTGCATTGGCTGCCGATCCGCCAATCTTGCTGATGGACGAACCCTTTGGCGCTCTCGATCCGTTGACGAGAGCCGAAATGCACCGCGAATTTCATCGCATTCAATCGCACGTTCGCAAAACCATCGTTTGCGTGACTCACGACATGGGCGAAGCCTTTGCGCTGGGTGACAAACTGGGCGTTCTGGCGGGCGGCAAGCTGGCGGCGCTGGCTCCGCCAAACGAAATCGCGCGGTCAAACAACCCCGAAGTCAAAATCTTCCTCGATGCTTTGCCAAAGATTTGAAGGTAGACAGGATTTACTGGATTCAACAAGATGAAAAGTAATCTTGAAAAATCCTGTGAATTTTGTCGAAAGTTCTTATGCGTTTGTTTGAATTTTGGCTCAATCACAGCAGCGAATTTCTTGCGGCAACGCTGCGTCATCTGGCGCTGGTGTTGGCGGCGACAGGCATTGCTGTGGCGGTCGGAGTTCCGTTTGGCGTGCTGGCGTATCGGCGTCCGCGATTGGGAAATCCGTTGATTGGGTTGGCGAATGTCGTCCAGACGATTCCCAGTTTGGCGATGTTTGGCTTTTTGATTCCGCTGCCGCTTGTCGGAGGCATTGGAGCAAAAGCCGCTCTGATCGTATTGACGCTGTATGCGTTGTTGCCTGTAATGCGGACAACGGTCAGCGGATTGAAGTCGGTTGATCCTGCCGTGCGCGAAGCCGGATTGGCAATGGGAATGACCGATCAGCAGTTGCTGTTTCAGGTGGAATTGCCGCTAGCGCGTCCGGCAATTCTGGCTGGCGTCCGAGTCGCGACCGTCGTTGGGGTAGGTACCGCAACGATTGCGGCTGCAATTGGCGCGGGCGGGCTTGGCGAATACATCTTTCGCGGTGTCGCCAGTGTGGACAGTACAGTAATTTTGGCCGGAGCGATCCCGGCTGCGGTGATGGCCTTGCTAGCAGATTTTCTGCTCGGCAAAACTGAGCACTGGTTTTCGCCGGAACGTTCATCGCGCAAATCGTCAAAATTTGTTTTATTGGCCGCGGCGGGCCTGGTTGCGCTGGCTTTGTTGATTGGCGGCTTGCTTTGGTCGGAACGTTCGGCTGGCCGCATTGTTATTGGTTCGAAAGACTTCACAGAACAGGTCATCCTTGGCGAACTGCTGGCGCAGATGATCGAACAAAACACCACGCTCGAAATTCAGCGCAAACTCAATTTAGGTGACACGCTGGTTTGTGAAACGGCAATGCGCGCAGGCGACCTGGACCTTTACGTTGAATATACGGGCACGGCGCTAACGGCAGTGTTCAAACAGCCGGTCTTGCTGGATAGCAGTGAAGTCAATTCGCGTGTTGCCGCCAGTTATGCCGCCACTGGCCGCACAATGCTTTCGCCGCTCGGATTCAACAACACTTACGTGATTCTGGTTCGCGGGGATGATGCTCGTAGGCTGAACCTGAAGACAATTTCCGATGCCGCGAGGCAAACGCCAAATTGGCAGGCAGGATTCGGATCAGCCTTTTTGGACAGGGAAGACGGGTACAAAGGGTTGGTGCAGGCGTACGGGCTGAAATTTGCTTCAGCGCCGTTGGCAATGAACTTATCGCTGACCTATCGCGCGCTGGCAGAACGGCAAGTAGATTTGATTTCGGGCGATGCCACCAACGGCTTGATTGCCAAACTGGATTTGTTCGCACTGGAAGACGATCGGCGTTACTTTCCGCCGTATCACGCTGTGCCGATTGTGCGAACGGAAATCTTGAATCGTCATCCTGAGCTGCGCGCATTGATTGAACGGTTGGCGGGAAAAGTAACCGATCAGGAAATGCGCAAAATGAATTATGAAGCTGACGTCGAACGCCGTGATCCCAGCTTGATTGTCAAAGATTTTCTTGGCCGCCATAAAGAACTTCTCGGCAGCAGGTAACATGTCATGGCTAAGGATGCGCAAAACCAAACCGTTCAGTGTCAAAACTGCCTTGAGTTCGTCAGTTCCTCGTTGACCAATTGCCGATACTGCGGCGCGGTCATCAGTTTTGAAACTGCGCCGGTTGAAGACGACGCTCAGTCCAAAATCGCCCAAGCAGGCCGCGACGGAAAATTTCTGAAGTTTATGTCGCGTGCTTTGGCTGTGTGCTTTATTGCGCTGGCGTTTTCGGTTTTCAGCAAACTGGCGCTGGCGGGATTCTTGATTTTGCTGGTTGTTGTGCCGTTATTGCTGATTCGTTGGTGGGCGAAATATAGAAACCTTCAAACCGAAGATCAGGCTTACGAAACGGCCAAAGGTGACGCAGTTCTTTCGGCTGTTACCTGGTGCGGAATCGTTTTTGTGTGGCTGGCCGCCAGCGCCATCCAATCTTTTCTGATGACGCAACGATAAGTGGAAAATGTTCGGGAAAGTCTGAAGGCTGAAAATTATTCGGACTGAGTTTCCAGGTTGAACTGATCTGTCAATAAAGTCGCCCCAATGACTCCGACTGGCAGCGACAGCAAATTGACGCCTGGAATCAACAGCAGCAGGTAGCTGGCTGCGCCGAAGCCAAACGCCGCGGATTTGTTTCGCCAGACAAGGCCAAGCTTGTTGCTGAATCCGATTCCGCGAGCCGACAGCGGCACATCCAGGAAATCCAGGCCGCAAAGTGCAATGGCAATGATAACTCCGATGAAGGGGCCAATGGGCGGAACGAAGTTCAGCGCCAATGCAAAAATGCCAACGACAATATGCAGCGTGGCAATTTTCAAACCTTCTCTGATTGCGCGAAACCAGCCTACGTCCGAACGAAATCCAATTTCCCCTGTCGAAATGCAATGAGTTTTGCGGCTGATGGCTTCTGCAAAGGGCGCCATCAAGACTCGCGCCAGCGGCAGGTACAGGAAGTAGCTGAGCAGGAATGCCAGCACCAGAATGATTGCCTGCGCAAACACCCTGTAATCATCCGGGATCCATCCGGAAAAAATCTGTCCGACGATCCAGGCACAGCCAAATACAAGCGCCAGCAGTAAAACCAGAGTCAGGGCAATGGGAATCAACGACAGCGCAATCAGCGCAGGATTCCGCAGCAACATGCGCAGGCCAATAAAGAAGAATCGAATCCCCCAAAAGAAATGATAGAAGGGGTTTGCTGAACTGGCTTTGTAGCTTTGAATTGTTTCGGTTGCTGTCACTTGATTGGTTTGCTCAGTTGTTATTGATGTTGATCTGTTTGGTAACGCCGACAACAGAGAACGTCAATCCGCCAAGCGAGGTTCGGTTGTTTTGCTTTTCGTAAAAAAGAATGCCGCGCAGATTTCCCTGCGCCTCTATGGTGGAAGTGATGGCCAGACCGATCTTTTCGTAGCTTTCTACGGTTCGTAGCTTGGCGTCTTTGCGATAAAAACTATTACCGTAATATTTCATCACTCGTTTCAACGCCTGGTCGGGCGGGATGGGTTTTAGATTGCCGCTGCTATCGCGCAGAGTGAACTTCAGAGAATCCACTTTGACCGCTGCCGAAGTCCGGTTTACCAGCCGGACGTCCACTGCGATGATTCCGGCCAAAGGTAAATTGGCTTCGAATCTTTCAAGCGATTGATCACTGTCTAGGATTGCTGTCGCGGCGATCAGCCCTTGTTCACCGCTGGCAATATCGTCGGCTGAAGCGTTCGATGGTAGCGGGGCCACTTTGTAAAGCTGCCCGCCGCAACCGAAGGCGGCAAGCAGGCTTAGACTTAAAGTGAAACTGGCGATTATTCGTCTAAACATACTGAGGAATGTAGTGGCTATGGTTCGAAACTGTCAACAAACGGGAAATCAACTGCAACTATCTTGCAGTTGAGGCGTTTCCTGTTTCTGCAAGTTGAAATTCGATTGGCGTTCAACTTTCGCAAAGCCTCCTGGCATTTCTGAAGAAGTAAGTAAGCAAATTCAAGATGGAGAAAACATGAAGCCACGAAGAAAGTTTGTCAGAAAACTGACGGCATTTGCGCTGTCGTTGGTGCTGGCGATAGGAACAACTTTTTGGGTCGCCGCGTCTGACCAGCCACAACGCGAAGGAGCGAAAATGACAGAGACAACAGAAAACTCTCAAAGTGGGCAAAGTGCCCAGACTGGAACAAGCACGCTGGAAGATCAAAAGAGCGTTGCCATCACCGTTTACAATTCAAATTTGGGTTTGGTGAAAGATACGCGAACCTTGAGGCTTCCGCGCGGAACTTCACAACTGCGCTTTATGGATGTCGCGCAGCAGATCAATGCGACGACGGTTCACATCAAATCATTGACTGCACCGGACACACTGAATGTCGTCGAACAAAGTTATGAATACGATCTGCTGAATCCTCAGAAGTTACTGGATAAATATGTTGGCCAGGAATTGACTCTCGTGCTTCGGTCAGTTGAAAACAATACTGAAAAGCTGACGCCGACACGGGCAACGCTGCTTTCTAACAACAGCGGCCAAGTTTGGCAGATCGGCGGACAAGTTGTCATCAATCCGACCAACATTGCCGAAATTCGCTTTGAACGATTGCCACAAGATTTGATTGCCAAACCGACTCTGGTTTGGACGCTGAATAACACGGGCGCTGATACGCACACTGTCGAAGCTTCATACCTGACGCAGGGAATCAACTGGCGGTCCGATTACGTAGTCGTGGTCAACCAGAATGACACGAAAGCGGATTTGAACGGCTGGGTGACTTTGACCAACAACAGCGGCACCACGTATCGCAATGCGGATTTGAAGCTTGTAGCCGGAGACGTGAATCGTGTGCGCGATGAAGTTCTGGCAGTGAAAAGCGCGCGCGCGATGGAAATGGCTGCTGCTGGCGCAGCACCACAACAATTCCAGGAACAAACATTCTTTGAATATCACCTGTATACGCTGCAACGAAAAGCAACGATCAAAAACAATGAAACGAAACAGATCAGCCTGCTTTCGGCAGCCGATTTTGGAATCAAGAAAGAGTTGGTCATTAACGGGCAACCTTATTACTTTCAGGGCTACAACAATCCAGGGGAACCAATCAAAGAAAAGGTTGGCGTCTACGTCAGTTTCAAGAACGGGAAGGAAAATGGTTTGGGCCAACCGCTTCCGGCCGGAATCGTTCGCGTGTACAAAGCCGACACGACAGGCGCTCAGCAGTTTGTCGGGGAAGATCGGATTGACCACACTCCAAAAGACGAAGCGGTTAGAATCAAACTTGGCGATGCTTTTGATGTCGTTGCCGAACGGAAGCAGACGGATTACAAAAATATTGCCCGCCGGGTGTTCGAATATGCTTATGAAATCAGAATCCGCAACCACAAGGAAGAGGCAGTGACCGTTGTGGTCAACGAACCAATCGGCGGAGACTGGGAAATTCTCAATTCCAGTTTTCCAGCGGAAAAAACGGCTGCGTTTGCTGCAAGGTTCAATGTTCCTGTTACTAAAGATGGGGAAGCTGTGCTGAGCTATCGAGTGCGCATCAAGTATTGAAAACGTGATCCCTAAAAAATTTATGGGGCCCCTTTCGGTGCCCCGATTCAGCAGCGTCCTCAGCCATTAGGGTATTTACCGCTGCTAGTTGGATAGGAATATACTCGCCGAGCGATGTTTTGGCAATAGGACTAAGAAAAAATATCCAGATTCTCGGATTTTTATTAAGTTCCGTGTTTTTAACATCTTACGGTAGAAATTGAAGCTGTTTCTGCAAGGCTTTTGAGAAAAAATTTCCAGATTGGTACGAAGAATTTGCCGCGAAGGGGGTTCTTAAGGAGCTGCCTGTACAAGCTGTAATAACTCCTCCTCATCCAGAACTCTTAGTTTCAACTCCTGGGCTTTGGTCAACTTTGAGCCAGGGTCGGAACCGGCTAAAACAAAATCTGTCTTCTTGCTTACCGAACCGGACACTCGGCCTCCCCGCGCTTCAATGAATTCTTTTGCATCCTCTCTTTTCATTGTTGGCAAGGTCCCCGTAATCACAAAAGTTTTGCCTTCAAAAACTCTGGGTACAGCTTCAGTCGTTGCTCGGGCGGCTTCCATTTTGACGCCCGCGAATTTCAGTCGTTGAATCAGTTCCTGATTGCGAGGCTGATTGAACCAATCATGAATCGAAGCTGCGACAACAGTTCCAACTTCGTAAACGGCGGCGAGTTCTTCGGCTGAAGCCGCCGCAAGTTTGTCCAGGCTGCCGTATTGATTTGCCAGAATCGCCGCGGTGCGTTCGCCTACATGACGAATGCCAAGTCCATAAATCAGCCGAGCCATGCCTGCGTCCTTGCTTGATTCTATCTGTGCCAGCAGGTTGTCAACGGATTTACTTCCCATACGTTCCAGCGCCAGCAATTGGTCTTTTTTTTCAGCTAACAAATACAAATCGGCCACGCTTTTGACGAGTGGCGGCAACAAGAGAGGCGAGCCGTCTTCGTCAACAATTACCTCTCCTTTTTTGTTTCGCTGCGATTGAAAAGAGGTCAATTGTTCAACCAACGCTTCGCCTAACCCTTCGATCCGCATGGCTCTGCGAGAAGAGAAGTGCAGCAATCCGGCCCTCAGCTTGGCAGGGCAGTCAATAAAGGGACATCGTGTGACTGCTTCGCCTTCGGGCTTTACCAGCGGTGTGTTGCAGATCGGGCATTCGGCGGGGAACTCAAAGTCAGTTTCTTTGCCGGTGCGGCGTTCCGTGATGACTTTGACGACCTGAGGAATGATCTCACCACTTTTTTCGATGAAGACAAAATCCCCACGTTTAACACCTAGCCGAATCATTTCTTCAGAGTTATGCAGGCTGGCGCGCGCAACGGTTGTTCCGGCCAGCAGAACCGGGTCGAGTACGGCAACAGGTGTGACGGCTCCGGTGCGGCCAACCTGATAAATGACGTCCAGCAATTGTGTTGAAGCTTGGCGGGCAGGAAATTTGTAAGCAATCGCCCATCGAGGCGATTTGGACGTCCAGCCGAGTTCATCCTGAATAGCGACCTGATTTACTTTGACGACAATTCCATCGGTCTCGTATTTCAGCTCGTCACGTTTGGTTTCCCAACTGTTGCAATACTCAATAACTTCTTCGATTGTTCGGCAATGGCACTTTTCTTTGTTTACCTTCAGCCCATGTTTGTCCATCCAATCCAGTGATTCACCATGTGTGGGAAACGCGGGTTCGCCATTAAACAACAGTTGATAGCAAAAAATATCCAACCGCCGATCATAAACAGCCTGCGGATCCAGTTGCCGCATTGCGCCAGAAGCCGCGTTGCGAGGATTGGCAAATGTCGGCAATTCCTGTTCGGCGCGTTCGCGGTTGACGCGCTCAAATGCTTCGTGCGGCAAATAAACTTCGCCGCGTACTTCGACCTCTCCTGTTCGGTCGGTTTGAATGCGAAGAGGCACGGAGCGAATGGTTTTGGCGTTGTTCGTAACGACTTCTCCGCGCGTGCCATCGCCGCGCGTAACCGCACGGACCAGCAAACCGTTTTCGTAAATCAGGGACAGCGATAAGCCATCAATTTTAAGCTCGCAAATAAAATCGAACTTCCGGCCTTCGGCCAGCTTTTCACAGCGGCGTGCCCAATCGCGCAAATCTTCGATGCTGTAACTATTGTCCAGCGACAGCATTGGACGTTTGTGGAAATATTCTTCAAAGCCTTCCGCAAGCTGGCCGGAAACTCGCTGTGTGGGGCTGTCGGGAGTGATCAGTTCAGGGTGTTCGGCCTCAAGCTCTTTCAACCTTCGCATCAATGCGTCGTATTCAGCATCCGCAACTGTTGGCGAATTCAAAACGTAATACTTGTAATCGTGCTCGTTGATTTGATGCCGAAGTTTGCCAATTTCTTTTTCAGCTTTTGATTTTTCAGCCATAACAATTTCCCTTGCAAACAGTAATCATCAATCCCGAACTCAGCTTGAGTTTACGCGCGCGCTGGCTCGCCCCTATAATCGCATTTGTTATTTTGCCGACTGTTTACTGACAAAAGCTAACTTAACTTGAAGCCGCCGTTTCAGGCAAGAAGCCGTTTTAACCGATGACTGTTTCAAACGAAATCACCACGCTTGTTCGCCGCAAACTCAGCCATTTTGAGCTTTGTGCTCATCAGGAAGTTGAATTCCGAAACAAAACCACGTTGCTGGAAGCCGTGGAACTGATTCACCAGCCGCTGACTGACACTTCGCTGGATGAAATTGATTTGGGCGTTAATGTGTTGGGCAAACGTCTTCGGTATCCATTGATCATCACCGGAATGACCGGCGGCGTGGAGGAAGTTGGCGTGTTCAATCGCGAAATCGCCGCGCTGGCTAACCGGCTGGGCATAGGCTTTGGCGTGGGTTCCCAGCGGGTGATGTTGCGTTATCCGGAAGTCGCTGACACCTTTCAGGTTCGCAATGTTGCGCCGGATTTGCTGTTGTTCGGCAACATCGGAATTGCTCAGGCGCGAGAAATGACAACGGCAGAAGTCATTCGTTTAGGCCAGGAAATTGGCGCCGACGCGATGTGCGTTCATTTGAACACGGCGATGGAAGTGATCCAGGAACAAGGCGACCAGGATTTCCGGGCTTCGCTGGAAACCATCGAGCGGTTGATTGCCGAATCGCCGCTGCCGATCATTGTCAAAGAAACCGGATGCGGCTTTGCGCGCGAAAGCGGCGCGAAGCTGGCATCGGTTGGCGCTGATTGGGTAGATGTTTCCGGAGCAGGGGGAACTTCCTGGGTGGCGGTTGAAACCTTGCGCAATCGCGCGCAACGTCACCTGGGTGAAGCTTTTTGGGATTGGGGCGTGCCGACAGCGGCCAGCGTTTGCGAATTGCGCGGACTGGGTTTGAACCTGATTGCTTCCGGGGGAATCCGCACCGGTCTGCAAGCGGCAAAGGCCCTGGCGCTGGGTGCAAAGCTGGTCGGCGTAGCGCTGCCGGTTTTGCGCGCCTATGCAGAAGGAGGAATCGAAGGCGTCGAAACATTTTTCCAGCAGTTTTTCGACGAACTTCGCGTGGCAGTGATGCTGGCCGGATGTTCAAAAGTTTCGGAACTGAACTCCAGCCATGTGGTAATCAGTGGAAATCTGCTGAATTGGATTTCGCAACGAGGCTTGCCGTCAAAATGACAGCCGAACACAATCGCGCCAAGCTATGTCTGGTCACGGCCGTTGATATCGAATTCAAAACAGCAATTTCCTTGCTCAGCCAAATAATTCATTCAAACGAATCTGGCTTCAAAATTTGCCAGGGACATTTTGGCAATCGCAACGTTACCGTTCTGCAATGCGGAATGGGTGGTCGCGGCTTTGCCGAATGGCTCGTCCGTCATTTGAAAACCAACAACTATGAAGCTTTGATTGTCATCGGCTTGGCGGGTGGGCTTGATCCAACGCTGAAGGCCAGCGACGTTGTAATTTACGATCTTTGCCGGGATGGTCGAACGCGGCAGGATTTTCGTTGCGGCCAGCAGCAGGAAGTTTCTTGCGACAATCACCTTGTCGAATCACTGCTTGAAACGTTTCGACCCATTTCGCTGCGTGCATTTCGCGGAACGGGAGTCACGGTCAGCCGGATTATTACCGACGTTGAAGACAAGTTGCGCCTAGGTGAAGGCCAGCAAGCAATGGCAGTTGATATGGAAAGCTTCGATATTTTGCATGTGTCGGCTGAATTTGGCTTACCAGCAGTGGCAGTTCGAGTGATTTCGGACGCGGCAAGTGTCGCATTGCCAGATTTCAATAGTGCGGCTGAAGCTTCGGGCAAAATGAACGCCTGGCGGCTGGCTGCAGCAATGCTTCGGCGACCGGCAGCATCCATCAGGTTTCTGGCGAACTTGAAGCCGGTGATCACTGCTTTGCGGCAAAGTCTGCAAGTTGTTCTAAGAGTGTAACTTGGTATAACCAAAGTAGTTCAGGGTGAAAAACTGTCAGTTTGACTTTGGTCATGTTGCTCGCCTAGAGTTTGTGCCTTGATTCGAGCGCGGCCCCGGCGCTGCTTCCCTGCCGCTGCCGCAAGAGCCCCTAAGAGGAATGAGGAGAACAACAAAATGAAAAACACAGCGGTTTCAGTAGTCGAGGTAAAACCCAAAATTGAAACCAAGGAAGGATCTTACAAAGTCGCTTCCACCACTTTGATCGTCAACACAAAAGAACGAGTCGAATTGAAAGCAATCACCGAACAGATTGCTGAATTTGTTTCCCAGGCTCCTGTTCGAGACGGAATGGTGCAAATTTCATCGCTGCACACGACGGCCGGAATTATGCTCAACGAAATTCAAGACGCTTTGCTGGCAGACGTGAAAGACATGTTTGGTAAAACTATCCCGCAAGAGGTGTATTACAAACATAACGACCCGCTTTTTTCCGATTGCGACCGCCGCAATGCCGACGCTCATTTGCGAGCCATCGTTGTTGGGCACAACCTTTCCATTCCCATTGAAAACGGCCAAATGAAGCTTGGGACTTGGCAACAAATCCTGTTCACCGAATTCGACGGCCCCAATAACCGCAAAGTTCACCTGCAAGTTATGGGAATCTGACCGGGAGATGGGAGCCGGGAGTTGGGGGCTGGCCCTTCCGACACTTGCACCAACTTCTAACTCCCACCCCCCATCCCCTATGAGAGTTTTCATTACCGGAGCAACAGGATTTATCGGCGGCAATCTGGCGCGGATGCTGTTGGCCGACGGTTGTCACGTACGAGCTTTGGTTCGCGCTGGCAGCGACCAGCGAAACATTGCAAGTTTGCCAATTGAAACAGTGGCGGGAGACCTGGACGACCGTCAAAAACTGTCCGAACAAATTCTGGGTTGCGACGCGGTTTTCCATGTCGCAGCCCATTACTCTTTGTGGGTGAAAGACCGCGACCCTATTTACCGCGCGAACGTCACTGGAACAAAAAACCTGCTGGCCGCCGCCAAAACCGCCCGCGTCAAACGATTCATTCACACCAGTTCCGTTGCTGCCATTGGAATTCCTCCGTCAGGTACACTCGCCAACGAAGAAACCCGGACGACAGTTGATGCTTTGGTCAGCGACTATAAAAAGTCGAAATTTCTGTCCGAACAGGCTGCTCTGGAAGCGGCACGGGATGGACTGGATGTTGTGATCGTCAACCCTTCAACGCCTATCGGTGCTTACGACGTGAAGCCCACACCAACTGGCGACATCATTCTCCGCTTTCTGCAAAATCGAATGCCTGCTTACGTACACACAGGTTTAAACCTGATTGACGTTGACGATGTCGCTCGCGGCCATATTCTGGCCTGGCAGCGAGGGCGCACTGGCGAACGCTACATTCTGGGAAATCGAAATCTGACGCTGAAAGAAATGCTGGAAATGCTGGAAATAATTACCGGCAAACCCGCGCCACGCTTCGCCGTTCCACATATCCTTCCTCTGACGGTGGCCTTTGTGGATGAAATGATTCTGGCCCGATACTTTGGCAAAACTCCACAGGTGTCGTTTTACTCCGTGCAGATGTCACGAAAAGCAATGTATTACGATTCGTCAAAAGCCATTCGCGAACTCGGCCTGCCGCAAAATTCGGTCGAAACCGCCATTGAAAAAGCCGTGCGATGGTTTGAAGAAAATGACTATGTTTGATCGGAACTTTCACTTGGTTTTGGCTTTGTTGCGCGAATCAAAGTGAGAAATTGCGGATGCAATAAGAAATAAGCTTTTCCTGCGATGAAAAAGAAAACCGCTTACTGCATCCGCAACTGATGCGAGTGTGATTGTGCGCTCAAACGTGCATGCCTGCCGGTTTGGATCAACAAAGACATAACTGCCCATTGGACGAAATGACCTGATCGAAGAATCAAGAGCTTCGTCTGGTCCTTAGGTCAGATTTTCCCGATACCAATCCACTGTGTATTTCAGCCCTTCGGCCAAACCGACCAGCGGACGATAACCTAAAAGGTTTTCCGCACGCGTGATGTCGGCCAGAGAATGGCGAACGTCTCCGGCGCGCGTTTCCTTGTATTCCGGCTTGAGGTTGGTGCCAATGATTTTCTGCAATTCGTCCAGCAATTGATTCAGGGTGATGCGTTCGCCGATGCCCATATTCATCACCTGGCCATTGGCTTCCGGAGCTTCGGCAGCTCTGAGGTTGGCGTCAACAACGTTGGCGATGTAGGTGAAATCGCGCGATTGTTCTCCATCGCCAAAAATTGTCGGGATCTGGTTTGCCAATAAAGCGGTGACGAATTTGGAAATGACTCCGGAGTAAGGCGACGTTGGATCCTGGCGCGGACCGAAGACATTGAAATAACGCAACGCGACGGTTTCCAGGCCATACACTCTCGTAAATGTCTGGCAGTAAAGTTCGCCCACCAATTTAGCCGCCGCGTAAGGCGAAAGCGGATTCGGCATCATGGTTTCCGTTTTCGGCAATACTTCCGTATCGCCGTAAGCCGAACTGGAAGCGGCAAACACCAGGCGTTTGACACCCGCATCGCGCGCGGCCATCAGCACATTGAACGTGCCGTTGACGTTAACATCATGGCTGAGTTGTGGATCAGCCACGGACCGAGGAACCGACGGAATTGCCGCTTCGTGATAAACAACCTGCACGCCTTCGGTGGCTTGCCGGATGGCGGTGTAATCCCGAATATCGGCTTCGATAAATTCAATCTTCCCGGTCAAGTGTGTCAGGTTTTCGCGTTTGCCGGTCATAAAATTGTCCAGCACGCGTACGCGATCCCCACGTTTGACCAATGCTTCGGCGATATGCGAACCAATAAACCCCGCACCGCCTGTAACCAGGTATAATTTTTGATCTCCCACCGTCGTAAACTTCCTTTCTGAATTTCAAGCGCGTCGGGGATGTTGCGCTATGGCTTAACTTTCAATTGCTTCAGCCGGGGATTCGGAAACAAACATTTCCTTGGCGCGTTGCGCCGCTGCTTCGAACCAATAAACGTAAATCGTGAATCCTGCCAACACCGCTGCACTGGCAGCCAAAATCAAAATTCGCACCCAATCAACCGCCGCTCCGTCAACAAGATTTCCGGCAAAGGTGTAAAGCACGCCGCCAGCCCCAAGCAAAATGCTCAAGCCGAAATACGTGAGTGTTACACGGCGATGGCTTTGCCCGGCAATGACCAATCGTTGGTAAAGATGGGTGCGATGAGCTTCCCAAAGTTTTTCGCCTCGGCGAGCGCGGCGAATCAACGTAAAAATTGTGTCGTACAGGAACGTGCTTAGAATCAGCAGCACAGCGATAAAGGGCACTGGACGTTCGCCGCTGTTGGCAGTTACCGTCGCAAACGCCGCCAGCACGTACCCGATAAAAAGACTGCCGACGTCTCCCATGAAAATTTTCGCGGGCGGGAAATTGTGCGCCACAAAACCCAGGCAAGCCGCTGCCAGCATCAAACAGCCTGCGCCAATTAATCGGTGGCCGGTTCCAAAGCTGACTGCGGCCAGCGCCAAGCTGTAAATGACGCCTACGCCGCCAGCAAGCCCGTCAATTCCATCCATGAAGTTGAACAGGTTGCTGAAACCTGTCATCCAGAGGATGGTCATGATCGCTCCCAGAATTGCGCCGACTTCCCACAGGCCGGAAAATGGCACGTGCAGGTATAAAAACGTCACTCCGCTCCACAACGCGATCAGGGCGGCAACCAGTTGCCCCAGGTATTTTGCCAGCGGCCCAATGCGGCGCATGTCATCCACCAGACCGACCGCGGCAATGATGACGTAACTAACCAACGCAAACCCGAATTTCATTGCCAGCAGCCAGTTTCTTGACGCGCCGATCAGCATTACCCACAGCAAAGGCAAAATAATGACAAACGCGGCCACGATGCCCAGCCCGCCCATTCGCGGTGTTGGTTGCGTGTGCGAACTGCGCGCGTTCGGCATATCCAGCGACCGAAACCAGGCCGGAGCTGTCGCCAACCACCCGGTTACCAGGTAGGAAATGACACCAGCCAGAAAAAAGATGCTTGATCGAAACATAATGTGTGGGGTCGGGAGCGAAGTGAAGTTTTTGTCGCTCGTTTTTATCCCCCAAATTTCATATCCGAGATTTGGGGTTGTTTTGGATTGCCTGGGCCAACCCGTCGCGTAAAGTGACACGCGGTTTGAAATTAAGCTCGTATTCAATTTTCGCCGAACTGAAAACCGTGTTGGAGGACAGTTTGCGAATACGATCCGATGTTATGGGCAATGCAATGCCTGTCAGATTTTCAATCAGGTCGCCTGCACGGCCAGCCATCAGCAGCGGCCAGCGCGGCAGCTTTGCCGGGCGCTTTTTGCCCAGCAATTCCGCAATTGTCACAGCAATTTCTTCCTGCGAATAAGGCCGCTCATCCGTGACATTGAAAACTTCCCCGATTGCTCGTTCGTCGCTGGCCACCAGCAAGGCAGCGTCAACAACATTTTCAACGGCCACCATGCTTTTCAAATTTTGCCCGTCACCAACAATAAAGTAACGGTTTCGGCGAATTGCTTCGATCAACTTTGCGACGTTTCCTCGATCCCGCGGGCCGTAAACCACAGGCAATCGCAATATCGTTGGCTTCAACTCCGTTGCCGCAAGTGCGATTCGTTCCGCATCCAACTTGGTGGCGCCGTACGGTGTTGTAGGTCGTGGAAATTTGCTTTCGTCCACGACTTCATCGTTTTCGCCATAAATAGCCACGGTACTGAAACAGATGAGCCGTTCAACCTGATTTTCAATCGCTGCAGCGACAACATTGCGCGCGCCAGCGACGTTAATACGCTGGAATTTTTCTAGCGGCGCATTCGGCGATGCATGAACTTTTGCCGCCAGATGAAACACCACCTGGCATTCGCGCATTCTTTCCGCGATGTGTTCCCAATCGGCCAGATCACCTTCAACAATTTCAACAGTTTCTGGCAAATGACGGGCTCGTTGACGATCTCGAACCAAAGCAACCACCCGCCAGCCATCACTAGACAGCCTGGAAACAAGTGCGCTGCCAATGCAGCCAGTTGCGCCGGTCACAAAAGCCGAGCGTTGTTTTACGACTTCATTCATTCGCTCGACAGCGATGTTTGCCCAGCCAAAGGCGACTGGCGTTTTTCGACTAAACTTTCCAGCCCCAGACGGTAACGATCGGTAATGGTTTCGCGGGCAAAGTTGCGCTCGACAAATTGGCGGCCGTTTTTGCCCATTGTGTTTCTGCTTTGTTCGTCGCGTTGCAGTTGCAACACTGCGTCAGCCAGCGCGAGTCCATTTTCAGGTTCGACGCAAACGCCGCAGCCGACTCGGTCGGTCAATTTCCAAACTGTGCTTCCACCGTCAACGCCGGCAATGTAAGGTTTGGCCGCAGCCATAATGCTGTAAGTTTTGCACGGAACCGAATTTTCCGTAATGCCGTGGCGCAGCGGAATCAGCGCCACATCACCTGCCGCGTACACCATCGGCACGTCACTTTCAGGCTGGAAAGGCAGCAGTTTCACATTTTGCAAGCCCCGACGGTTTGCGTCGGCGATCAAATCTTCGCGACAGCTTCCTTCGCCAACAATGGCAAAAACAATTTCTCGATGCTCTTTCAGTTGTTCAGCCGCATCCAGAATTACTTCCAGGCCTTGCGATAACCCAACATTGCCAGCGTACAGTACGGTGAATTTGTCTGCCAAGCCGTTGGCCAGCGAAAAAGCATTGGCTTTTTCCATCGGCTGGATGAATTCGGTGTCCGTGAAATTTGGAATGACTTCAATTTTGTCAGCGGCGACACCTTTGGCGATCAGATTCGATTTGAATTCATCGGAAATGGCAAAAATTCGGCGGCTGTTGTGATAGATGAATTTTTCCATCCGCTCGAAGAAAGCGATCAACCGGCGTCCGCGCAACATCCCCAGCTTGACGGCGACTTCAGGCCAGATGTCTTGCAGGTTGTAGCAATATGGAATTCGTTTCAGCAAACCAAGCACAAACGCCGTCAGCCCAATGGTCAGCGGCGGCGACATTGCAAAAATCACGTCTTGTTTGCCCGAAAACAACCCAGCCAGCGTAGAGGAAACGTTGAACGACAGGTAATTCAAAACGCGCTGCCAGCCCGAGCGTTTGTGCGGGACAAAAATGTACGACCGAATCACATTCACGCGGCCAACGCGGTCGCGCATGAACAATCGCCCGCGGTATTCCGGCCAGACTTCGTCACAGTTGTAATGCGGAAACGAAGTCAGCACAGTGACTTCATGGCCTGCTTCGGCCCAATCTTCGCACAGCGCGCGGATAATTGGTCCGTTTGATTGGCAACGGTCAGGTTCGTAGTACAGGCTAACAACTAAAATCTTCATTGCGCTGTTGGCGCTCTCTTTTGGGATTTTTCAGGCGCGCTTTGGGGTTGGGTGATGGGGCGGGCCGGTTGGTTTCGGCACTCGATAGTGTCAGTCAGTAATCAGTTTGTCACCGGTCAACGCGCAAGGCCTGAAGCCTACCGTAAGCAGTCTGTATAGGCAAGAAGAGTTTCCGGTACGGTCCAGACATTTTTGCGCTTCAGGAATTTTGTCAATCCGGATTGTCACCTTGGGAAGCGGTTGATACCATCCGGCTTCAATCATCATCCTTTCAACTCGAATTTTTATCTGGAGAACCGCATGGCTTACGCCGATCTGCGCGAATTCATCAAGGCTTTAGAAAAGCACAAAGAGCTAAAACGTATTTCTATTCCAGTTTCCAGCGACCAGGAAATCACCGAAATCACAGACCGGGTTTCAAAATCCAAAGACAACAACAAAGCGCTGCTGTTTGAAAATGTGGACGGAGGCAAAATTCCCGTTCTGATCAACGCACTTGGCAGTGAGCGCCGAATGGCCTTGGCGATGGAAGTCGACAGCGTTGACGACGTTGCCGGACGCTTGACCGACTGGCTGGATTTCAAATCGCCCGAAGGATTGCTGGAAAAGGTAAAGATGCTGCCGAAACTGGCCGAGCTGGGAAAGTACTTTCCACGTGAAGTGAAAACCGGCCCTTGCCAGGAAGTCATCAAACGCGAAGGCGAGTTTTCGCTATTCGACTTTCCGATTCTGAAATGCTGGGAACTGGATGGCGGGCGGTTTATCACCTTTCCGATGGTGTTCACCAAAAATCCGCGCACCGGCAAACGCAATTGCGGAATGTATCGCATGCAAGTGCACGACGAAACGACCACCGGTATGCACTGGCAACTGCACAAACACGGCGCGGCACATCATCGCGATCAGCAAAAACGTGGCGCTGAGCGGATGGAAGTTGCCGTCGCCATCGGAGCCGAACCGGTCACCAATTTTGCCGCGACCTTGCCGCTGCCGGACGATCTGGACGAAATGATCTTCGCCAGCTTTTTGCGCGAAAAACCGGTTGAGATGGTCAAGTGCGTTTCGGTTGATATGGAAGTTCCGGCGACCGCTGAAATTGTGCTGGAAGGGTACGTTGACCCGGCAGAGCGCCGTATCGAAGGTCCGTTTGGCGATCACACAGGCTTTTACACCTTGGAAGAACCGTATGCAGTTTTTCACGTGACGGCGGTTACACATCGAAAAAATCCCATTTATCAAACGACGATCGTCGGGCGTCCGCCGATGGAAGATTGCTGGATTGGCAGAGCAATCATTCGCGTGACACTTCCCGTGCTGAAACGCCAGATGCCGGAAATTGTGGATATGAATTTACCGTTTGAGGGCGTTTTTCATAACTTGATGCTGGTTTCAATTCGCAAACAGTATCCAGGCCACGCGCGGAAAATCATGAATGCCATTTGGGGAATGGGACAGGCGATGTTCACCAAATGCATCGTGGTTGTGGACGAAGACGTCAAGGTCCAGGATCCTTCGGAGGTCGCGTGGAAAGTTTTGAATAATATTGACCCCGAACGCGATATACAGTTCACGATGGGGCCGATTGACGTGCTCGATCATTCTTCGCGGCAACAAGGCTATGGGTCGAAGATGGGAATTGACGGGACTCGGAAATGGAAAAACGAAGGCTTCGACCGCCTGTGGCCGAAAGAAAATAACACCAGCGAAGAAGTGAAACGGCTGGTAGATGCAAAGTGGAAAAAACTTGGACTGTGATTAACCAATGGAGTGAGATATGAAATCCTTTTTGATGACAGTGATGGCAGCGTTTTTGATTTTGGCGGGTTCAACTTCGGTAAACGCTCAAAAAACGAATAAGGCGGCTGCCAAGAAAGAACTGGCGACGTTGGCGGGAGGCTGTTTCTGGTGCCTGGAAGCCGTTTACGTTGAGCTGAAAGGCGTGGATAAAGTTGTTTCCGGCTATTCCGGCGGTCACGTTGCCAAGCCAACCTATAAAGAAGTCACCTCCGGCCTGACCGGACATGCGGAGGTCGTACAGATCACATTTGACCCGCAGGTCATCACCTACAAGGAATTGCTGGAAGTTTTCTTCACGATCCACGACCCGACCAGCCTGAACCGGCAAGGCGCGGATGTCGGCACACAATACCGCTCGGCAATTTTTTATCATTCGCCGGAACAGCAAGCGACGGCTGAAAAAGTGATTGCCGACCTGACCGCCGCCCAACTTTGGAAAAACAAGATTGTCACGGAAGTAAACAAGCTGGATGCTTTTTACAAGGCAGAGGAATATCACCAAAACTATTACGCGTTGAATCCCGATCAAGCTTACTGCCGAATGGTGATCGAACCCAAGGTCATCAAGTTTCGCAAACAGTTTCTGCCGAAACTGAAAAAGCAGTAAGCGTTCATCAATCCGACTCAACATTGCGAGGCTGACATGCGAAATAAACTGATTTCTGTTTGCGTAGTGATTGCAGCTTCCTTGATGGCGCCATCTGCGGCGACCGAAACTCAAAGACCTGGTCTGGCCTGGGCAGATGAATTTGACGGCCCTGCCGGAAGCGCGCCGAATTCCGCGAAATGGGCGTTTGATCTGGGCGTGGGCCAAAACGGTTGGGGCAACAACGAGCTTCAGACATACACCGACCGAACCTCGAATGCTTATCTGGACGGCGAAGGGCATTTGATCATCAAGGCGATCAAAGAAAACTTCACAGGCGCAGATGGAGCAACCCGAGGGTACACATCGGCACGGCTGGTAACGCGCGACAAGTTCGAACCCACGTACGGACGCATCGAAGCGCGAATCAAAGTTCCTTCCGGTCAGGGGTTATGGCCTGCGTTTTGGATGTTGGGAAGCAACATTTCTTCCGTCGGCTGGCCAGCTTGCGGAGAAATTGATGTGATGGAAATTATTGGGCGCGAACCTTCGACAGTTTACGGAACGTTGCACGGGCCAGGGTTTTCCGGCGCCAATGGGTTATCCAATTCGTTTACTTTGCTTGAAGGCAAAAAATTCACTGACGATTTTCACACCTTCGAAGTTGAATGGAATCCGCGCGACATCAGCTTTTATGTGGATGGGCTGCATTACCACACACGCAAATCTCCGGAATTCACGGGCAATCGGCAATGGGTTTTTGACCATCCGTTTTATATGCTGCTGAACGTTGCAGTTGGTGGAAATTGGCCCGGCAATCCGGATCAAACAACAATTTTCCCCCAGACGATGATGGTGGATTACGTGCGGGTTTATTCAGACGTGAGAAGTCCAATTCGGCGCATTCGAGATTAAGCGTGCTTGGCTAAAAATTACTCTATACCGTGTTTTCAATGATTCACTTTCGACGTATCCTGTCATCAATCACTGTCATCGAAAACATTGCTGTTTCGAGCGGTATTAGAGACCTTCAGCGGCTTCGCCGAACTTATGGTGGACACCGCTGGCGAAAAGTTAAAGGTACGGCTCAGGTTGAATTGACCACGGGCGAGATTCGCCAAGCTGAATTGCATTGGTACGAAGCGCATGGCGTTGGAAAAAGAGAAGTAAAAATCAAACGCCTTTTGGATTGATATTATGGCTTTTGCATTGTGTCTAAATAACGAAGGGTATGAAGTTTCCCTCGAATTGCGTAAGCTTTACCCTGTGCTGCCAGCGGAATCCAACGATCCATCAGGGTATGTTCGGATCATAGATGAATCCGGAGAGGATTATCTTTATTCTGCTGAGGCTTTTGAAATCATCCAGCTCGCTCCCAGGGTTGAGCAAAGACTGGTGGCAACTTTACCGTGAGCCTGCTTTTTGCTTCACAACAACTTCAGTGATCGCGCCGCAGCTTTATCCACAAATCGCTTGGTGAAGCTTCGCGATCAACGCCTTCGTAACGCGCCATCAACTCCTTGTCGTTCAAAATGTGGCCTTGCAGCCAGGTGTCGGCGGAAAGCCAGGCACCGACTTTCAACTCACCTTTCAAATCGGCCTTGTTAATCACTACTTCGATCTTGATCTTTTCCGCGTCTACGTCCACCCAAAGCAGGTTTTCCTGCGTTCGCGGGTTGTGCATTTCGCGCCAGGAAAGGATTTTGCCGCGTATGGTGTAATCAGTTTCGGTTGTTCTGCGCTGGCGGCTGCGGTCGGTTAAGGCTTCAAACACAGGTTTGATACTGCGGGTGCTGACGCGCGCGCGATAGGCCAGCCCAGCGACTGACGCTGTAATCGGGCGTTCACGGAAATCCAGCGGGTTGATTTCTGTGATGTTTTGCAAAGCGAACATAAATTCCAGCGGCGAATCCATCACCGCGCCTCTTACGATCGCTTCGCCATCTTCTTCATATTCCAGAATTTCCCATGGGTAAAATCCGATCTGGCGTTTGCCTCGAAACGCCGGGCGGCAATCTGCATAAAACATTCCTTTGGAAGATTCATACAACACCGTCCAGACTTCCAGGCCAGAACCCAGGCTCCAGCAACAACCATGCAAAGTCCCCTGTGGACGATGAGCTTTGCTGGGCGCGCCAAGCTGATGCGCTTCTTCGGCAAGCGCCTTGTAAGAAGCGTCATCTTTTACTTGAAACCCAATTGCGTCAAACGGCTCTGGCATAAGTTCGTCAGAAAACCGGGATTCCCGGTTTTCTGCTTTATTGATCGTCTTTGTTCCTGCGGGGACTTTTTTCGAACACTGCCGGATTGGGAGGAGCATATTGCCGCACTCCACGAATATTTCGCGCGCGTCCCCGCGTCGGAAGCTGATCGTTCCTGACCATTTCCGCGAACAGATCCATGTCATAATCGCATTCGCGCGACATCTCTTCGCGTATAGCTTCCAATTCTTCCAGAAAACGAGGGCGATGGTACATAACAGTTGTCGGTTGTTGTTGGTCGGTTTCAGTCTCGCCGACAACCAACCTAAAGCTCATTTACCAAAAATTCCGGCGTCACAATTTCCGGGACAAAAAAGCCTGCGGCAGTGTTAAACAACTTGATTCGCGCCTGGCGATGAACACTGGCCAGATGGCCGAAATTCCACGTCACCAGATAATCAATTTTGTGAAACGACGCCAGGGCCACGTGTAGCGCGTCGCCCAGAAACTTTCGTTGAAAAATGCCGCGCCCGATGTACCCGTCGGCCAGAATAGCGGCCTCTTCGGAGACTTCAAGCTGCGGCAGATGGTGAATCAGTTTCAGGTAACTTTTACGATACGGTTCGCGTGCCCGCTCCAGTTCGCGTTGCACCAGTGGGGAAACATACGCTTGATAGTTTTTCAGTTCATGCTCCCACCATCGAATGGTCAAATCACGTCGAAAAGATTCCCCTTTATCCAGGTACGCGCCAATGACGGATGTTTCCAGATAGATGGTTGGCATCGTCTTTTCAAGCTCACTTCTTTTCCGCGGCGATTTCAATGGCCGGGCTTTGCGGTACCAATCCCAAATAATTTCGCCGCAAATCCAGCACCAAACGGAAATGGCGCAGATAATCGCCTCCCAAAACTCCGTGCTGTTCAAATCCTGAGGTTTCGTTGACCGCATCCAGGTCAAGAATCAATGCGCGTGAATTGTTCTTTCGCAAATTGTTGACCGTCAGCGTCGAAAGTCCCAGTGCCTCAGCGCCGTCTTCAACGCCCGCAGCGCCGATCACGCGGAAGGTTTCGCCCTTCAGCTTCATCCCTTCCAGTTCGTACTTCCTGACGGCGGCTTTTGAAATCACGGAAATCGTTGCGCCCGTATCAACAATGAAATTCAACGGACGATCCATTGTCGGCAAATGCGCTTCAGCGCTGGCCAGACCGCCGCTGGTGCTGCGAATTGGGACTTCAACTCCGGTTAATGCACCTAGGTTTTCCACTTTTGGCGCAACCGTTTCAGTGGTAGCAGGCGGATCGGCAGGTTTGGCCGCCAATTCGCTATCGGTCAGCGGCGTGCGATTTAACAACAATTCCTGTGTTTTGTAATCCAGGGTCACGGCGTACTGAGACAAAACTGAAAGGCCAATGTACCCATCGGAGCGTTCGCCTTCCGGAGTGTCTTCGGTGGAATGGACCGTGCGGATGTAAATCGGCACAACATCAATTTTCGCTTCACCCATCTGAATGGAATCCAGCAGCCCGTACAGGATCGGAAACGTTCCGCTGCCGCCAATGGCGCGAGCGCTGCCGCCTTTGGCAACAGGTTTGACCCCTAACGCTGCGGCGGTTTTATCCGATAGCACGGACATGCTGGCACCGGTGTCTATCACAAAGCGAAACGGCCCCTTGCCGTTGATCATCAGTTTGATGAAAGGGCGATTGTTGACCAGTTCAAAAGGAACCGAAACGATTTCCTTGCCGCTGACGCGGTTGATTTTGGTGGTGCCCAGATAGCGATAAAAGTCAATCAATCCTTTGATTCGCGCGCGACGTTCAGCGTCCGTCTTTGGAGAAACTTCCAGGAATCTTTGATAGGCATCTGCAGCTTCTGTGTAAAGCTCCAGCCGGGAGCAGGCACGAGCGAGCGAAACATAATAATCAGGCTCGTTCGGTTCCAGCGAAATGGCCCGTTTCAAACCATCGTAAGCCGTTTTTGACCGGTTTTCGAAATATTCAATTTCCGATAAACCAGCAATAGCCAGCGCCTGCTTTTGATCGAATTTCACGGACGTGTAAAGTGCTTCAATCGAATTCCTGAATTCGCCTGAACGCAGCAGCGACGTGCCCAGCAACGCAAATGCGCGCGCATTGAGCGGATCAGCCGCGATCACTTGCGCTGCCTGCTCGTATGCGTCCTGCAGCTTCAACTGTTTTACCAGCGCAAAACTCAGACCCAGCCGAGCATCTTTGTCAGCCTGATCCTTGTCCAGCAGTTGCCGGTAAATTTTTTCAGCTTCGGTAAAGTTGGCTGCGCGCACTTCTTTTTCAGCACGTTTGAGCGCCTTGCCACGGGATTCGGCCAGAGTTGGCAAACTCAACGCCGCGACCACGGTCATAGCGGCCAGAATAAACGTCAACATCCGGAGAGCGGATTTCATAACAATACCTCCCAAAGAAAGGATGAATGGCGAATTATGCGTGATGAATGTCGCGCCGCCTGAATCAGACGATTGATCATTCATCCTTCAGAATTCATCACTTCAAAATCTCGCCGGTTTTGTTCGACCATAACAGGAGATCAAGTTCGTCGAAATTGATTCTAATATCTGCGGCGAATTTTCTCATCTGCTCCTCAACCGCCAGATATTTTTTTTTCGTGCTCGGTGGACTGGGAGAATCAATCACTCCCAGTTCATGCAGCGTTCGTAAAATGTGTTTATCCAGGATTGCGTAACCACAATAACCGATATTGCGCAGGTAGTGGCTGGCTTCTTTGTAACCGATACCCTTGATGCCTGGATTGCGAGCGAAAAAATCCCGCCGCGCTTCGGCGTCACCGTCAAACGAATCCAGCTTTTCCTTTAACCGCAAATCACATTCGCGTTTCAGGTAATTCCGTGTGTGGACGATATATCCTGAACGCGCGCGCGGGTAACGATGCGCTCCGACTAAAAGATTTTCCAGCCTTCGATGTCCGCCGCTCAGCATATGGCGGCGAATGCGTTCAATCGAATTCAGCCCCATGCGCGCGCTGGCGCCGGCGGTGAAGATGCAATAACACAATTCTTCGAACAAGCGCGCATCATCCGGCTTACGGCTGATTTCCGCAAACTCTCCCAGCCGCGCACGAATTGTGCTTTGCTTTTCGAGGTAACTTTTTTGCATTTCATCAAGCAAGGCGCTGTTCATTTTCCCTGAAAATTGATTTGAGATTTGTGCTCTGGCAGTAACAGGAAAACCGGATAATACTTTTCCGGCAGTGGAGTTTGCAGCGTCACGGCATTGTATGCTGGCAAAGCCGGATCGTCAGATTTCAGCCAGACAATCGCGGCGTAACGCCCGGAGCCGATGGCTCCATCAAATTTACGCCGCAATTCCGATGATCTGCCGTCGTGGTATTGAATCCAGTCGCCGAACTGAAATTCGCGCCCGGCGGCAACCACCAGTTCAGGATGCACGCTGATGCAAATTCCGTCGGGTGGCGTGTTATTTTTCAGCGCCGTCACCAGCTCACGATAATAAGGCAAGCTGCGCCAGCGATAAGTTTCTGCGCGAGCCATGCGCGAAAACTCGAAAACTCCGGCCAGCAAAATGATCAGCGTCAGCGCCGGGTAAATTCGCTTCCAGCGATCTACAGTCGAGAGTTTTTTCCAGGCCAGTCCAACCAAAACTGCGGCGACAAGCGATGGTTCCAAGTAATAATTGATGTAAGCGCCAGTCCGCGCCGAAGTCACAAACGCAAATGCCGAAGCCACAATGAAGTAACAACCCCATAAATAATTTGGTGACCGAAGACAAAGCTTCAAGTTGTCCGGCGTGGGGCTGATGGATCGCTTGCCGCCGATTAGCGCCGCAGAAAATAAGCTTAGCGCCATCCAGGTCATAGGTGATTTGAACAAACTGGCCAGCCAATGACCAGCCATCGCATAACTGTGCGGCACTTGTTGCAGCAATGTAAAGTGTTGCCAGAAGTATCCGCCGTCAGAAGTGGCGTTTAACGCCAACGCAACAATTGCGATTACAAGCGTCGTGCCTGCTAAAACGCTCCAAGCCGATTTGTGTTTGCCCAACTGCCAGTATCGTGCGGCGGCAACGCCAATCGGCAGCAGCATGGTCTGTTTGAAAAAGAACCCCGACGCCAACAACCCAACAACCGACAGCAGGCGAAATCCGATTTGATCCGTTTTTTCCCGTGAAGTGAACACCAGCATCAAAGCCGCGAATGCCAACGCCAGCGCAGGCAAATCCGGGCGATGAACTCCCAGCCAATGGTGCAACGTGATTGTGGAAAGAAAAGCCAGCGCCGAAATCAACAACGACTGGCGGTTTTCGGTCAGCCTCCAAACAGTTCGCATCAGGCAGTAAACACAAATGCCAGCCGCCAAAATCGTCAACGCCCGCCCGAACCAGAATTGCCAGCCGAACAATCGCAAGCCACCACCCACTGTCAGGTAATACAAATATCCATAAGGCGCAGTTGCAAAGGGTTCGCGCATGGCAATGCCATAAGGATTTTGCCCTTGCGCGCTGACAAGCGCAGGAGTCCAGATGCAAGCTTCAAAGTGCCCAACATCGAAAGGATAGACGAGCCGCGAAACGGCGACACCAATTAACAGCAATACTAAAATTGCCGCCGCTATCATTGCGAAACTTTCTGCCTTTGTTGTTGGGTTGTTTGCCTGCATTCAGCCGTGATCCTGATTCCGAATATTTCGCAAGAACGAAGCGAGCTTTCTGTGTGGACGACGCGGACTTTTACTGTGTCGGCTGATTGGCCGTCAACCGTTTCGGCTTTTGACCCATCGCCCACCATTGCCTAGACTCCGTCGCGCCCATGACTGAGCCGAAAAAGAAAACCAGACTGTTGAAAGCTGCCTGCGCGAATCTGTTGCTGATTGGCGGTGTCGCCGTATTGGTTTATGGAGGCTTGTCAGTGTTGAGTTCCCGTTTGGTGAAGTTGGTTGCGCCAAACCAGCTTGCTCGGTCGGCGGGCGGAAATTTCGCAACTACAGACAGCTATCTTTCTGCGCTGGAATTGCTCAACCCCTCCGAGCAAGTTCTGGCCGCCGTCAAACAGTTGCCTGAAGACGACGCCATGATCTTTATCGGCCCTGACGCTCAGCCGCAGACGGAACTGGTTTACCGAACAATCGCTTATCTGAGTTGGCCGCGTCAGATCGGAGCGTTGTATTGCGGCGCAAAAGACGAACCGCTAACCCTGCTTTTCAAGCCCCGCGAAGGCAAGCATGTTCGCTGGCTGCTCTTTTACCGGCGGCAAATTCCAGCCGATGTGTCCACCTTGCCAGGCTCAATTGAGCTTGGCGCTCACCTGACGCTAGTTCCTTTACAAGAGACCAAAGAATGGACCTTTTACTGCTCACAATAGCCGTGCTGCTGCTTTTGCTGGCTGGCTTGGGTTTGAGCCTGTTGCTGTTGCCGAAACGTCCTACTGGTGCGGCTGAACTCTTCGCGCTTTCCTTTCTGTTGGGCTCGGCAATTATTTCATTGTCGTCGTTCCTGCTTGGCTTTCTAGTTTCCGGCCTCTGGTTGCGTGGGAGCGTGGCGTTGCTGTGCGTAGCAATCGGGTTGATCGGAATCTGGCGGCGAGGCTTGAAGCTTCAGTCCGGCAATTTCGATGGCTCAAACAAATGGCTGCTAGTGCTTGCTGTCGTGCAGGTTGCGGTCGTTGCCTGGCTAAATTCCGTGCGTGTCTTGGGTTGGGACGGGTTGTTTAATTTTGAAATCAAGGCGCGGCTGGCTTTCTTGAATGGCGGAGTTTTGCCGTTGGAATTACTTTCCGATCCTTCGCGATCATGGACATTGCAAAGTTATCCATTACTGTTGCCGCTGACAGAAAGCTGGCTGTATGGTTGGCTAGGCCGAGCCGACCAACACTGGGTCAAATTCCTCTTCCTCCTCTTTTTCGCATCGGCGCTTTGCTTGTTCAGCGTGGCCAACCAGATATTTATTCTTCGATCCTGGCAAAAATTCATTCCGCTGCTGCTGGTTTTCACCGTGCCTTCTTTGCTGATTGGAGACGGCAGCGCATCGTCGGGTTACGCCGATTTTCCGCTGGCAGTTTTTTATCTGGCTTCAGTGATTTACCTGGCGGAATTTTGGCGCAGTAATGATCCCTCAGCCTTGTGCTTATCCGGAGCCATTGCCGCCGCCGGGTGCTGGCTGAAGCAGGAAGGCGCAGTTTTATGGTTTTGCGTGATAGCGCTGGCGGCAATTCGGTTCACCTTGGCTCAATCAGGTCGGCGCGATTGGAAGCAATTGGTCAAAGCGGCTTTTCCTGGTTTGCTGATCATTGTGGGCTGGCAAATCTTCGCACGTTTGATCAGCTTGCCGGGCATTAACCAGTTTTCCCCACTCCGTTTCGCCACACTGCGCAGTAATTTGTGGCGGGCACCAATCATCGCCGAATCCGTGTTAATTGAACTGGCAAACTGGCGGCACTGGGGAGCGATATGGTTGATTACTCTGGCCGCGATTGTCTGGCTATTTTGGCGAGGGAATGAATCTGAAGTTTTATTGCCCTTTGCCGTCCTGCTGCCGCTCACTTTTTATTCCGGCATTTACGTTTTCAGTCTTTGGACTTCGTTTATCACTCACTTGGAATCTTCTTTTCCACGATTACTGATTCAGATTTCGTTGGTAACGATTTTGACGGTGAGGTTTGCACTTTCAATATCAATTGAACGGCGAATGACCTGATCTGGAGGAGCGGAAGCTTCACCGATCCCAGACTGGTCATTGCCGAGTCATCAGGGATAGGTTCGGCAGGCGACAAATTCCATGGCGAAGCGAATGGAAAGCAAAGATGTGTTGAGTCAAGAAGCTTGGCAAAAATGTTGTGGATGTGTTCGAAATAAACAAAGGCAGCGACTGGTAAAAATCGCTGCCTTTGTTTTTTCGCATCATTGACGCTGTGTTTAATGGTCCGATCCAATTCGCATTCCGTAAAACGACCGGTATACGAAAAAGGCCGAAACCAGGAAGAAAACGACGGCCAGCACGTGGCTCAGCGTGGCGCTGGATTCGCTGGAATGGCGCAGCGACACAGCCAGTTCCACCGCCAGCAATCCGAACAAGGTCGTGAATTTGATGACCGGGTTCAGCGCTACGGACGAAGTGTCTTTGAATGGATCGCCAACGGTGTCGCCGACGACGCAGGCATCGTGCAGCGGCGTGCCTTTGGCTTTCAGCTCGACTTCGACAATCTTTTTGGCGTTATCCCACGCGCCGCCCGCGTTGGCCATGAAGATCGCCTGGTACAAGCCGAAGATTGCAATCGAAAACAGGTAGCCAATGAAGAAGTACTCTTCGACAAAGGCAAACGCCAGACTGGAAAAGAAGACCGTCAGGAAGATGTTGAACATGCCTTTTTGCGCATACTGGGTGCAGATTTGCACAACCTTCTTGCTGTCTTCGACCGAAGCTTTTACTACCGTGTCATCCAGTTTGATATTGGCTTTAATGAATTCGACCGCGCGATATGCGCCAGTCGTCACAGCCTGTGTGGATGCGCCGGTAAACCAGTAGATCACCGCGCCGCCCGTGATCAGCCCCAACACGAAAGGAGCGTGAAGCAAACCAAGCTTGTCTACGTTGGTAGTCAAGCCTTCGGTCAACGACATAATGATCGAAAAGATCATCGTTGTTGCGCCGACCACCGCCGTGCCGATCAGCACAGGTTTGGCGGTGGCTTTGAAGGTGTTGCCCGCGCCGTCGTTTTCTTCCAGCAGGTGTTTGGCGCGGTCGAAATTGACCGTCACGCCAAAATCGTTTTTGACCTCGCGTTCGATGTTCGGGATTTGTTCGATCAGCGAAAGTTCGTAAACCGATTGTGCGTTGTCCGTCACCGGACCATAAGAATCCACCGCGATGGTGACGGGACCCATTCCCAAAAATCCGAACGCCACCAATCCGAAGGCGAAAACCGCCGGGGCAGCCATCAACGAACCCAGGCCTTGCAAACCGAAAGCATAGGCAATCGCCATCAATGCGACGATGCTGATGCCCAGCCAGTAAGCGGAAAAGTTGCCCGCAACCAGACCGGACAGAATGTTGAGTGATGCGCCGCCTTCTTTGGACGAAGTAACGACTTCACTGACGTGGCGCGACTCGGTCGAAGTGAAGACTTTGACCAGTTCAGGGATGATTGCGCCCGCCGCTGTTCCGCACGAAATAATTGCAGACAGCTTCCACCACAGGGTGCTGTCACCCGCCAAAGTTGGGATCATCAGGTACGAAACAACGAACGTCAGAATGATCGAAACAACCGAAGTGATGATGACCAGATTGGTCAACGGCTTTTCGAAGTTCATCTTGTCGGCGTTGGCATAGGTCGCTTTGGTAATCGCTTCGTTAATGAAGTACGACCCGGCGGACGCGATGACCATCATCACGCGCATGACGAAAATCCAAACCAGCAATTGAACCTGAAGCGATTCGATAAACGATGGAAGATTTGTGGCGCCGAGTCTGGCGGCTAATTCAGCAATTCCCGCAACCTTGGGATTGATTGCCAGCAGGATGAATGTGATCAGCGCAACGCCGGTCACTCCGTAAGTTTCAAATCCGTCAGCCGATGGGCCAACGGAATCGCCCGCGTTGTCACCCGTGCAGTCGGCAATCACGCCGGGGTTGCGCGCATCGTCTTCTTTGATCTTGAAGACGATCTTCATCAGGTCAGAACCGATGTCGGCGATCTTCGTGAAAATGCCGCCTGCGATACGCAATGCCGCCGCGCCCAACGATTCGCCAATGGCGAAACCGATGAAGCAAGGCCCGGCATAATCGCCCGGGATGAATAACAGGATGCAGAGCATGATCAGCAATTCGACGGAAATCAGCATCATGCCGATGCTCATACCGGCTTTCAGCGGAATGGCATAAATCGGATACGGCTTGCCGCCCAGGCTGGCGAACGCCGTGCGCGAATTGGCGAAG